>PHFX01000174.1 GCA_007618135.1 Candidatus Brocadia sp. WS118
TTAAAATAAAGAAAAAATCAAGGGAAACGGGTAAAAGAACCGTATTTTAGCAAAAACCCAATCTCAAATTTTAAAATGATCTCTTGGTAAGGAAAAAATCGCCCTCGCACTTTTACAAAAAAGTGCGTTTTCGTTCAGACACTAGTTACTTGAATCTTAAATGAAAGGGAGGTTTTTATGAAGGAATTGTCCATAGAATATCCGGAATCAATATTAGCTATACTTAATTTGAGCCGTGAAAGTTTTGAACAGGAAGCAAAAATTGCGCTTGCAGTGAAGCTTTACGAGATGGGGCGTTTGTCATCCGGTCAAGCCGCGTCTCTTGCCGAAATTACCCGCGTTGCCTTTTTATTGCTTTGCAAACGTTATGGCGCTGCGAGTGTTGAGTGGGATCGTGAAGAACTGGAATCTGAGTTTGCGGAGACGATACAATGAGAGGTTCTTTGGTATCAAATACCGGACCATTAATAGCCCTTATGTTGATAAATCGGTTGGATATCCTTCGCACACTTTATCGCGAAGTATTTATTCCAGAAGAAGTCCGTAACGAGTTGCTTCAAGGCGAAGCGCTCGGCATAGACCTTTCACCGTATCGGCACGCATCATGGATTCAAGTCCAGGCTATCCGTATTCCTCAAGACATTTTACTCAAAACGATTTTGGATATTGGAGAAGCCTCGGTAATTCTGCTTTCCCGTGAAGTTAATGCTGATTATGTGCTTATTGATGAACGGAAGGCTAGAAAAATCGCCCGAACGATTTACCAACTCCAGGTAGTCGGAACTGCTCGTGTTTTGGTTGAAGCTAAAAAAAGTGGTTTACTTGATAATGTCGGTATTGCAATTCAGCGGATGCGCGACAAAGGATACTGGATACATGACGATATTGTGCAATTCGCCATGAAAGAGGCTGGCGAGTTGCAATAAATAGGGTAGAATAGCCGAATTGATTTAGAATACAATAAGAACACGAATCCAAAATCAAGGAATTATACAAATGGTTGCTGTCTCAAATGAAATATTAATAAAGGTGGATTCAAGAATTGAACCGCACCCATTCAAACCAGAAGACTTTACCGAAGAAAATCCCTTCGTCAAAGAAATATTGAAACAAGGTATTGAGATATAATGCAGAATTCCAATAACGGACCTGTTCCCATTTGGCCGGGCAGTGATGGAGACTATGCTGAATTAGCCCTTCGGCTACTTTCCCCCCCCTGTTTCCCCCCGTAAACGGGGGGATTATGGGGGGTAATGGAAATTCCTGTACATTCAAGGTAAACACGGACAAATGATCCCAGTTCAAAACATACTGGGACATGGTTTGTCCATGCTTAATTGGAAGAGTGCAGAATTTACAAAAGTTAGGCACTGACAAACAGATTTTGTCAGTGCCACCCTGTAACCCACATATAAATAAAATGAAAATCCTATACCATTGAATTACAATATAACAACACTGAAAATGATTCGCCTTTGAAAATGGAATAATGAAACACGGACAAACGATTTCTGCTTAAAACATGCACGGACAAACAAAGTTTGTCCGTGCCACCCGATTAAAACTATTTCAAACACAATAAAAACCAGTCAATGGGGTACATCTATGATGCGATCAAACCCAAAAGCAATCCTTATCTCCGTTGGTGGAAGTCCACAGCCCATTATCAAAAGTCTGAACGAACAGAGGCCTGAATACATCTGTTTCTTTACCTCTGAAGCAACAAAAGATAGCACAGAAAAAGACATATTGCCATGCCTTACCTATAAACCACGACACTGGGACTGGATTATAACACCAAATGCCGAAGGGCTGTCAGAATGCTATAGGGAGATAGCGACAAGGCTGCCTGATATCTTAAAGAAATGGAATGTGAAGGAAAGCGAACTTATTGTGGATTATACCGGCGGTACGAAGACGATGTCTGTTGCAGTCACCCTGGCAACCATTGAGTTGTCATCCACATATACATACGTTGGTGGAGTAGAAAGGAATAAAAACGGTGTTGGTATCGTTATCGATGGTAAAGAAAGGATGCTCTATCTCGATAACCCATGGAATGAAATTGCCTTTATGGACAAGAAAAGGGCATGTATTCTGTTCAATAAGGCAAGGTATGCTTCGGCATCAGAAGTATTTGCGGTGATAGAAGAAAAGGTAAGCGAAAACCATAAACCCTTTTTCAAGGCATTGAAAAATATGTCGGATGGTTATGATTTATGGGATAGGTTTAAACATGAGGACGCCCGCACCAGGCTCTATTCGTGCAGAGACATTCTAAAGACATATTCCTTACATAATAAAAAATCAGACGGTTTTGTAAATCAGTTGCTTCAAAACATCAATTTCCTGGACAAACACAAAGATAACGCCGAGCTATCGAATCATGATTTAATCTCTAATGCCAGAAGAAGGGCTGAACTTGAGTGCAAATACGACGACGCTGTAGCACGTCTGTATCGCGCTATGGAAGCAATTGCGCAGTTCAAATTAAAAACAACGTATGACATTGACAGCTCAAATGTGAAAGAAGATTTAATCCCTGCTGATATACGAGGAGAATTCGTTTCAAAGTATCGGGACAATAAAGATAATAAAATAAAGCTCGGACTCTATGTGTCGTACGACCTCTTAAACAAGCTTAATAATCCACTCGGGAAAAACTTCTTTGAATTTTATGAGAAAGAAATCAGAGGGTTGCTTGACATCCGCAATAACTCAATACTTGCCCATGGATATCGTTCGGTTAGCCAGGAGACGTATGAAAAACTCCTTGAGGTTATTTTAAAATTTTCAGGGATTAAACGGGAAGATTTGCCAGAATTTCCTCTGCTGGAAATATGAACATGAAAAGAATCCTCGTCTCTCTTATAAGTGAACATACAATTCCCAATGTCCTTATTACTGCCCATTATAAACCTGACATCCTGTGGTTTATATCGACCGAAAAAAGTGAGAGAGAAAGAAGAACTGAGTGCATAGAAAATACCTTAAGATTAAAAGGACTATTGCCTCCTGCTCAAGGTGTTGAAAAGATAATCGTTGACCAGGATTCCTTGACCGATTGTGACCAAAAGATAAAATCCCTCATCGGAAGGATTGATAGTGAGGTGGAATATATTTTAAACATGACAGGCGGTAATAAAGTTATGGCGATTGCAGCTTATGAAACATTCAAAGCCAGTGGCCAGAAAATAACTATATGCTACGTGCCTCTGGGCAGAAATGAATTTATTCAAATCATTCCGGAAATTAAGCCGTTAAAATCTTGCGAAATCAAAGAACGATTAAACCTTGAAGAATACTTGAGCAGTTATGGATTCAGAATAAAAAATAAAGCCAAACTCGAGGAGAAAAAATCTGCGTCACTCTCAAACAGAGAGACAACTTACTGGCTCATGGATAACTACGAACAAATCAAAGGAGTATTGGGTTTTTTCTATAAGCATTTGAAAGATAAAAGAAAAGAGAATAATTATCAACTTTCAGCAACATTTGACAGAGACCTTGTAAGTATCGAAAGGAAGATGCTTGTTACATATGGCTTTGAAATAAAAGATAGACTGATCAGCAAAAACCTGGCAAAGGGCGAAATGGCCTATCTTACAGGGGGTTGGTTTGAAGAATACGTATTCAATGAGGTATTTGACCTTGTGCATGAGGGCATATTGGGTGATGCAATGCCTGGTATAGAAATTGAAAATTTAGGCAAAGTGCCAAATGAGTTTGATATAGCCTTTGTAAGAAAAAACATCTTTTATTACATCGAGTGTAAAACATTGTTAGTTAGTAATACTCAGAAATCAAAACAAGTGGCATGTCCTACATGTGGTAGGACCCAGGACGATTTTGGGGAAAAAGATATCGTAAGAGACGAAGTCTACAAAAAACGAGCAATATCAACTTCGCTTGGAAAGTGTGAAACAATGATATGTACTACATTGAATCAAATAAGCGAATCAATACTTACCAGGGCTCAGGATTACGGCATCGAGATACTCACTATTGAGCAGGTAAGGAATTTAAAGGATAGATTAAAAGAAAGATTTAGATAAATAAACTAGACGGGATTGATTCGCACACGGACAAACTGAGTTTGTCCGTGCCACCCATTCTGTCTCAATGTGTCTGTATTCCTAAAAAAACAACCCCCTTCATCCCGCTTTTTTGAGGGAGACTTTTAAAAATCCCTCTTAGAAACTTATTGCGGGTTCACGTTTGTAACGTGAACTCCTATTTTATAGTGTTGATTTCGCCATCGTACTCACAGAGCGTTATTGCCACATAAATTCATAATTCATTTGCCACAGAGGGCGCAGAGAAAAACTATCTATTCGTTTGCAAAAATATCCTGCTGTCAATATAATATACACATTGTATATACTCTAAAATCAATATAATTTCAGGGAGACTGATGTGATAAAAAAATTAATTTCTCACGGCAATAGCGCAGCGCTGATAATCGACAAACCCATTCTGGAGCTTTTAAAAGTAACCATAAATACGCCCCTGGAAATTGCAACGGATGGGAAAAATTTAATTATTTCACCCGTTAAAAATACGAAAAGAGATGCGAAATTTAAAACAGCGCTAGAAAAAATAAATCTCCGGCACGGTGAAACGCTTCGAAAACTATCAAAATAAATGAAAGAGCTTCTCTTTTTAACACTCGCAGAAATTATTGAAATACACAATGACCAAATAAGGCGATATGGAGGCGCTCACGGTGTAAGGGATATCAATCTCTTATGTTCCGCAGCAGCGATGCCAACGGCAACCTTTGACGGTAATTTTCTCCATAACGATATTTACGAAATGGCTGCTGCTTATGCATTCCACCTCTGCCAGAATCATCCTTTTATAGACGGTAATAAACGGACTGCCCTGGCAGCGGCGCTTGTATTTCTTGAATTAAACGAAATCAGCATAACGGACACTCACGGCGCCTTATACGATGCCATGATGGCTCTTTCATGCGGAAAGCTCAACAAGACTGAAATTGCCAAAATTCTAAGAGGTCTAAAGAAATAGGCACTTTCCATCACTATATTCGTGTCCTTTGCGCATTTGTGGTTGTAAACTATGGCAACCATCTATCTCACAGAACAAGGCTCAAAACTGAGCAAGACGTCAAAACGGCTGGTGATTGAAAAGGACGGACAGACCCTTCTTGAAATACCGGAATTCAAGGTCGAGCGCGTCCTGATCTTTGGCAATGTGCAGATTACCACGCAGGCAATGGCCTTCCTGCTGGATAATGGTATCGAGGTAAGTTTTCTCTCGCTCTACGGGAAATACCGGGGCAGGCTTTTGCCGGTGGAGTCAAAGAATGCACAGCTCCGCATCCACCAGTACCAGAAACACCTCGATAACGAATTTAAGGTCTCGCTGGCAAAGGCCATCGTGCATGCAAAACTCCATAACGGGCGTGAACTCCTCATGCGATATGCCCGGAATCATCCCGAGATTGATTTCTCTCAGGATAAGATACAGATGGAAGCATGTATCTCACAGATAGAGCATAAACAATCCGTTAATTCCGTTATGGGCGTGGAAGGCGCTGCCGCATCCGTTTATTTTGAAGCATTTGGTAAGATGCTGAGAAAGGAACTGAGGTTTGAGAAACGACAGAGGCGGCCACCCAAAGACCCCGTGAATGCCCTCCTGAGTTTAGGCTACACCCTTATCGGGAATGAGATGCATTCCATGGTTTGCGCCGTTGGTTTCGATCCATATATCGGTTTTTTTCATGGCATTGATTATGGAAGGCCGTCCCTCGCCCTCGATTTAATTGAGCCTTTCCGTCATGCCATTATTGACCGCTTTACCTTGTATCTGGTGAATAACCACATACTGTCGGAGAAGGATTTTGAGGATACGGGCGAAGAAGGCGTCTTGCTCAATGACGATGCCCGCAAACGTTACTTTGCCGAATATGAGAAATACATGACAAAAGAGGTTGAAAACAACTTATCTGAGTCAAAGAAGGGATTCAGGGATTTATTTAAGATACAGGCGCATAACATGCATGATGCAATCATCGGGACATCGACATTTCATCTGTATTCTATGAAAGACTAAAATGAACCACAAAGACACAGAGGGCACAAAAAAGTAATGAAATATTAAATACAATAATTGGGACGGTGATTGAGATACACAGAATATTAGAACCCATATTAAAGGACGGTATTCATAGAATTGTAGCTTAGCCAAAGAATGATCTTCGTGTCCTTTGTACCTTTGTGGTTTTGAATCAGTTATGTTCATTGTCGTAACATATGATATTGTAGATGACAAGAGACGCACGCGTATTGCAAAGACCATGGAAGACTATGGAACCAGGGTGCAATATAGCGTCTTTGAGTGTATCCTGGAAAAAGAGCTTTTATCTGAAATGATTAATGCGCTAACGGCACATATCAACCATGAGGAGGATAGTATTCGGTTTTATATCCTCTGTAAGGGCTGTATCACATCCGTCAAGATGCTGGGAAAAGGGGTATTGACGGAAGATAAGGACGTGTTTATTATATAAGCTAGCGGACATTTGTAATACACAATAAATAGTACGGTTACAAAAAAACTCCATATTGTTGGCAACAAGCAGCAATGGTAAAAATAACAAAAAAATTATACCTTAGCGGAAAGGGGGTGATAAAGAATTTGAAAACAAAAGGTTACAAAGGCCGAGGTTGGAATCATTGACCTGATGTAGAAGGGATTGCGACCTGGAACTGTCGCCTGAACCGGAACCAACTAGGCTTTCCAGTTGGAATCATTGACCTGATGTAGAAGGGATTGCGACCATTCGGCCACCGCTCTCAACAATCTGGGCATATTGTAGTTGGAATCATTGACCTGATGTAGAAGGGATTGCGACCGATAATAAGCGGATCAAATACATGCTCACTTTCGTGGTTGGAATCATTGACCTGATGTAGAAGGGATTGCGACCTAAATGTTTTTCTTTGCTTATTTTGACCAATATTTGTTGGAATCATTGACCTGATGTAGAAGGGATTGCGACAACTTTTGATTATCATGGAAAATTATATGTAAGTGATGTTGGAATCATTGACCTGATGTAGAAGGGATTGCGACTTTGCCTCAAACACAGGGTCTTATAATAAGCAGCCTCCGTTGGAATCATTGACCTGATGTAGAAGGGATTGCGACTTAGTTATTTCTGTTGCCGTGAGTGTGCCGGAAAAAAGTTGGAATCATTGACCTGATGTAGAAGGGATTGCGACTTATTCACAAATGTTAGGGTAGCTCCATATTTGCTCAGTTGGAATCATTGACCTGATGTAGAAGGGATTGCGACATTGGCTGAGCTCAAGGCCAGGAAATCTGAGATGGTAGTTGGAATCATTGACCTGATGTAGAAGGGATTGCGACTTTGAATAGTATTCTCCCTTCCACAGGATGTGATGAGTTGGAATCATTGACCTGATGTAGAAGGGATTGCGACAAATGTCCCTGCAATCGGAAAGAGGCATTAATATAGGTTGGAATCATTGACCTGATGTAGAAGGGATTGCGACTATGATGTGCCGCGCGCATAATAGCCCTGTGAGCGTGTTGGAATCATTGACCTGATGTAGAAGGGATTGCGACGTATTTTCCAATTTGATAATAAGTTCCAGCTAAATTCGTTGGAATCATTGACCTGATGTAGAAGGGATTGCGACTCAAAACTTACCCCGAAATTACAAGCTTCCCAATAATCACAGTTGGAATCATTGACCTGATGTAGAAGGGATTGCGACACTCCTTCATACCTTCTATTTTTAATTCAAGAATTCTTTGTTGGAATCATTGACCTGATGTAGAAGGGATTGCGACTCAACATAATACACGTTACAATATTTCTTAATCTTGTTGGAATCATTGACCTGATGTAGAAGGGATTGCGACATGATGTCATCTTTTCTTGCTCCCATTTTCTAAACTCACGTTGGAATCATTGACCTGATGTAGAAGGGACAGAATTAATGATGAATGAGGAATGAGGAATTATGAATGAACAATTACAGGGAAAAACATGAATTCATAATTCCTCATTGATAATTGATCATTGCAAGGAGGGTTGCTATGGAAAATAGGGATATTTTTGATAGGACTTATAATTTTGCGCTGAGAGTTATAAAGTTAGTTAGCTCTTTACCTCATAACAAAGTATGTGAAGTAATTGGTAATTGCTCATTGATAATTGAACATTGCTTTGCTGGCCGGGACTGAAAAGAGGGACGATGGACGAAGGACGAAGGACGAGGGACGAAAGGAGAGGAGATGGGTGGAGAAAAAGAAACGAAAAGGATACAGAGTGTGAGGGATTTAGAGGTTTATAAGTTGGCGCTTGAATCTGCAATGGTGATTTTTGAACTATCGAAAAGTTTCCCAAAGGAGGAGATATATTCCTTAACCGACCAAATGCGCAGGTCGTCAAGATCAGTATGTGTTGATCTTGCCGAAGGCTGGAGAAAGCGGAGATATAAGGCGGTGTTTGTTAATAAATTAACAGATGCAGAGCAGGAAGCGACAGAAACACAAACATGGTTGGAGTTTGCAGTGAAGTGCAAATATATTGATAACGAAACCTTTAAGATGCTGGACGAAAAGTATGAGCATATTTTTGCAAAACTTATTACCATGGAACGCAAGGCCGACTCGTTCTGTAAAGTGAGTTGATTTTTTATCCATCGTCATTCGTTTATCGTCCCTCGTCTATCGTTTATCATCCATCATTTACGTAAGTCATAGCGGGAATGATTGTGCGGATGAAATGGCTGGTATTGAAGGTGGGGGATACGGAGAAAAGTGTGGTATGGTGATTGTAAAGGCAAGGTATCTCATTCCGGATCCGGAGCAATGTATTGAAAACGGGGCGGTTGCCATCAATGGCGCAAAGATACATCGTGTTGGCACGTTTGATGAGATCAAGGCATGGTCTGATAACAATACCCTTGTTGATTTAGGAAATGCAGTAATCCTCCCCGGCTTTATCAATATCCATACCCACCTTGATTTGACCAACCTGCACAACCGCATTGCACCTACGAATAATTTTACCCACTGGGTCTTTCAGTTGCTGGGAGCAAGGATACGCTGGAAAGAGGCGGACTATACCGCATCGATAGAAAAAGGGATTCAGCTTTGTCTTGAGGCAGGCACCACCACGGTTGCAGATATTGCCAATACGGAATATTCCTTTTCTGCACTGAAAAAGAGCCCCTTGCGCAAGGTCGTTTATAAAGAGATTATAGACCTGAACCCTGATCACGTACAGGACGTTATTCTGAAAGTGCAATCTGAATTGTCTGCATATGCATCGGATAGCTTATTTCGCACAGGACTATCGCCCCATGCGCCGTATTCCGTTTCGAAGGAGCTATATCAGGCGATGTCCCAACTTGCCTTTCAAGCAGGCATGCCTCTGTGTACCCATATTGCAGAGACACAGGACGAGATTGCATTTCTGACAAATGGTACGGGGAATTTCCCCGGCTTTTTGCGGCAGTTACGGGCAATGCCTCCTGACTGGCAGCCGCTGGGACTTACTCCCATACACTACCTGAAAGGGACGGGGATTTTAGAAAATCATCCCATCCTCATCCATTGTAATTATATTACCGATGAGGAAATCTCCCTCATTAAATCATCAGGTGCAAGCGTTGCATTCTGCCCCAGAAGCCACCGTTTCTTTGGCCACACAAACCACCCCGTACGGAAACTCCTGGATGCAGGGATCAATGCCGGTCTGGGCACCGATAGTCTGGCGAGTAATGATACGTTGAGCATCCTGGATGAGATGAAGTTCCTGTTGCTTCACGATGCCATTTCAGCAAAGGACTTGCTTGCCATGGCTGCGGTAAACGGGGCAAAGGCGCTTGGCATGGCATCAGAGGTGGGACAAATCAAGGAGGGGTTTGAGGCAGACCTCTGCGGCATCAGATTACCGGATGGTAACTCCGGGGATGTTTACGGCCGGCTTCTCGATGCCGGATCGAAAAATATATTTACCATGGTTGCCGGTGTTATTTGCTATCAATCATCTTTTCCCTCATGATTTTAGAAATTTCACAAACAATTTAGCTCTTACGTTTACAGATAAGCTACGCAAAAGAATCTGTAGCGCGGGTGGTTTATCCCCCGCACAAGCCGACCACACGGGATCGGCGCTACCTTTTTCAATAGAAAGCCGTGTTGTGCTGGCTGTATCAGAGCGAATACACAGGGAGAGGCAGATTCAAAAGATATCTTTGCAATTTCCAAATCCTGAAAGGATGTCATGATTATAGTTAATTGATGCATTTTTGCCTGTTAACCCCGCAGGGGTGGCATTGGTTTATTATGCCGTTGTAATGGTAATTTTATTTCACCCCTTCAGGGTTGTATATTCTCTCTGCCCTTGATTCTATAATCATTTCAGCCCTTTGGGCTTTTTTGGATTTGTTTTTATTGCGTGTGAATACCTTCGGGTACTTACCTACAGAGAAAGGCGGTTTTCAAAAAGCTAAATTATTACAAACAGTCTTATTTATGTTACCCACCCCTAAATCCCCTCCCGAAAGGGGACTTTTTGGTTCGTTCTGACATAGGGAAGTTATGACGGAAATGATTCGCTAGAGTTCCTTTGCCAATAAGCACACCCGCCTTACCGTACAGGTGTCATCCCAGAGGTGTGATGGTATCTGGTTCAGCATGCCCCAGTAATCCTTGTCGATTAACGGGATGAGCTTGTGTAATGAGGATACGATATTCGATACATAGGTCTTATCCTTCATCAGGGATTCCGTAAGCGGACAGTATTCGTCAATGAGCAGCTCGAATTCACCGTTATCCGTCAGATTCGGATAAAAGGGATACAGGCGGCAGGCAATGGGGCGATGCGCGTGGATAAAGCATTGTATGCCATCGGTAAAATTGCACGTGTTGCCAATGATTTCAAGGGTGCCGCCCGGCAAGGTAAGCTTTTCATTGCAGATATGTTTGCCGCTTCGCGTGAAGATAAATTCATCTTCATACGGCAGGAGCACGGACAACGGCTTCTGTTCGCACCTACCGTCACACTTCTCTATGCATGACATAAAACCAAAATTGGTTGCATAGATTTCAGAGTAAACGTTAAATAATTTCTCTTTATCCATCATTATTTCTCCAGTCCGTATGGCCATGCCAGGATGCTGCCGTCCATGTACTTTACATTGTAAAATCCCGCATTTTTCAGGATGCGGTAGGCGTGTGCAGCACGCAGGCCAGCACGACAGTATGCGATGATTTCTCTGGAACGATCAAGTTCTTGTGTCCGTGACGCCAGTTTATCCAGGGGAAGGTGTTTGCTTCCCTTGATATGTCCATTCTTATATTCAGATTCTGTCCTGACATCAAGCAATATAAAATCCTCCCCTCTGTCATGTCTTTCTGCAACCTTAGAGGGAAGGATGCCCACCGTCTTTCCCGATAGTTTGTTCCCTAAGACGTTCGCAGCCACAATGATTGCGTCCATAGACATGGCATAGGGCGGGGCATACGCCAGATCGAGTTTGGAGATTTGGTCAACCGTTGCGCCAAAGGTCAGGGCCGTTGCAATAATATCGATACGTTTGTCAACCACACCCTCCCCAATAATCTCTGCACCCAGGAGCTTTTTCGTGGTTGTATCGGCAATGAGTTTGATAAGAATGTCCTTTGTCTCAGGATAATAATGGGCCTTGTCCTCCGCCGGGATAATAGCAGATTCAACCTCAAAACCTTCCTTCACAGCCTCCCGTTCAGAAAGACCCACCTTTCCCACATTCAATTCAAATACTTTTACGATCAGGGTACCCAGAACACCCTTAAAAGTATCATTGCCACCAGTGGCATTTATGGCGGCAACACGACCCATCTTGGCTGCAGTAGACCCAAGGGGTATCCATGCGGGGTTCCCCGTTACCAGATGGATATTCTCTGCGCAATCGCCAATGGCGTATACGCCGGGGATATTTGTCTCCATCCTCTCATTTACCTTTATAGCACGCGAGGCGCCAGTCACTATGCCCGCCTCCTGAGCCAGGTTGGTATTGGGTTTGATACCGATAGAGAGGACGACCATATCTGCCGGTAATTGCCGCTTGCCTGTTATTACGGTTGTCACAGCGCCGCTGGTGTTCCCTTCAAAAGATTTAACGCCATCCGATGTGATAACCTCCACGCCCTTTTCCATCACATGTTTCTGGACGAGCAGCGCCATATCCTCATCCAGCGGCGGCAGGATCCGGCCGAGAAGTTCAATAACGGACACGTTGATGCCTCGCAGGACCAGATTTTCCGCCATTTCCAGGCCAATAAGTCCGCCGCCCACAATCACGGCGTTTTTGACTCTTCCGCTATCCACACATGCCCTTATCCTTAACACATCGCTAACCGTTCTCAGGGTAAAGATATTATTCAGAAAAATTCCTGGCAGGGGTGGAACGATGGGTTGCGCACCCGTAGCGATGATAAGCTTGTCGTACCTCAGAGTGAGATCGCTGTTTTTCTCAAGATTCTTGACTTTAACCTGCTTGGCCTTGGTATGAATGACCGTTGCCTGATGCCGGGTAAGGACGTCAATATTATGCATATGTTTGAAATACGCAGGTTCCCTGAGGATAAGCTTTTTCGAATCCCTGATGATATCTCCAATAAAATAGGGCATGCCACAACCTGCATAGGAAATGTATGGTTCATCGGTCACAACGGTAATCTTCATCGCAGGAGACTCACGACGCGCCTTGGCCGCCGCCTTCATCCCCGCCGCCACACCGCCAATGATGAGAAGGTCTTGACTGTTGCTTGCCATAGTTACCTCAATTCACAATTAAGGGTACCCATAACAAAAAATGGTAACCGTTTCATTTTTTGAAAAGCGCCAATAGTTAAAAATGTTTTTGGGACAGCAGGTAATGGTAATTCATGAATTGCCATTGCCTTGATGTCAAGGAATTTCAAAGTTTATAGCATGGCATGGCATACCAGACAACTCCCTGAATCCCCCTTTGCTAAGGGGGACTTCAAAAATCCCATTAGCAATGGGGAGGACTTGAAGAAATCCCCCTTAAGAAAGGGGGCAAGGGGGTTGTAAAAAGCTTCGCTATAACGGAAAGATTTTACAAGGTAATACGATAAATATCAATAAACAATCACGAAAATTATGGAGATATTGCATCAAACGTGGAACATCTGACAAACTGAGCATGGTACACAATGCCAGGGCACAGACTTAAGTCTGCGGCTACCAAACACCAAAAACCTGCATAAATAAAATGAAACATTCATGACCTTTAGTAATAGAGAGAAACAAAATTCCCTATGTGTCATTCCGGGCGGAACGAGGAATCTCAGGAGTCCTCAATACATATAGAACAAGAATTTCTCACTTCGATCGAGATGACAATTACCGGTGAAGATCCTATACGCTAAAGTTATTAAGAGGAAAAATTGTTATGACGACAAAGCTGCAAGTCGATGATTTTTCTTGACAATTTCCTCAGGCATACTACAATGCTGTCTATTGAATAAATCACAAATTTTTTGTAAATACCGGGAAAAAATATGAAGAATCCTTATACAGCAGATATTCGCCGTTCTTTAACATGGTTTTGTAGTGGCGTTCTCATTCTTTTATTTATTATTTGTTCCGGATGCGGCAAGCAGGACGAGGTCACTGAGAAACCCGAAGTATTTAAAGAGATCGTTTTGACCCCGGTTGAAACCCAACTTTCAGAAGCGCCAGTGGGCACATCTTCGGTTGAGGTTCAACAAGCAACACCACCGCAAGCTGTTCAGGTAAGTCTGACTCCGCAACCTACACAACCAATGGTTGATTCAGGCACGGCAGAGGAGCTTTACCGCAAAGGTCTGGAATATTTTAATCAGGGCAGGCTGGAAGATGCTGTTGAGGCCTTTAACAGGGCAACGGACAGAGACGGCACCATGGTCGATGCCTATAAAAAGAAGGCCATGGCTTACCAAAAACTCGGGTTAGCGAATGAGGCAATAGTTGCATACAGGAAGGTGGTTGAACTGGACCCAAATGATTCCGAGGCCATTCTTACCTTGGGAACGGTGTATCTTAAGAGAAGGATGTCTCACGAAGCGCTGGTGATGTTTGAAAAATATGCAGCAGGAAATCCCAAAAACGCTAAGGTTTATTATAACCTGGGATGCTTGTATGGTGAGAGGAAGCTGTTTGACAAGGCGATTGCTGCGTATCAGCAGGCATTAAAAATCAATCCCGGTTATGACGATGCATATTATAATCTCGGCGTTATTTACCTTGATACGGGAAAGTATGATGAGGCCATAGAGGTTTTTCAGAGGGTTTTAACAAGAAATCCCGGAAATCGTGAAGTCCGTTATAATATCGCGGTTGCCTATGCTAAGAAGGGATTGTATGATGATGCCGTAGCTGCATGCAAAAAATTGTTGGAATCAGATCCGGGGAATGCAAATGCCCATTTTCTGTTGGGTGATACCTATAATAAATTAGGAAAAACCAAAGAAGCGAAGGAAGAATACGATCTCTATAAAAAATTGCTGTTTGCGAAATGAGACCCAGCCGGAATCGAACCGTGAAAAAGATATTATTCGTTGTTTCTCTGTTTTTGCTATCACATATCCCCTGCGCCGGTTTTGCCGTTCTGGCACAGCCGGTTCCAGCAAATCCTGCAACCTCAACAGCGTCATCGGCGCCCGTGCAACCGTTACCAAGTCCTCTGCCGGAAATTCCGCCAACTCCCCGGTCTAAACTCGAAATTATTCAGTATATCTTATTGCCGATTGCCATTGGCGCATCCATTTGGTTGATACTGCACATGGACAAGATGGAGAGGGAAGAAACGAAGGAAAACGAGGGACATTAGGTATCCCCCATTCTTTGTGTGATTTAATTTTCGGTATGTGTGGTCGTTGTAGCTTTGCGCATCATGCGTATGCCGTGTTGTCCGGCGCCGTAATAATCAACCAGCCGTCCCTGCACAATGAAACCCAGCTTGTGATAAAGATGAATGGCCTTCTGGTTTTCGGCATGGACTTCCAGGAATATTCGCTGTGCTCCCCGTGCTGCAAGTGCATGGAGGATATGATCGGTCAGTGTATGTCCGATACGCTTGCCCTGTGCATCGGGATGCACGGCTACAGCGTAAAGCCGGCCGGACTGGTGTTGGCGGTAACGCCGCATCAACCCGGCAGCCCATCCCACTGGCTCACCTTTACGCTCAGCAACGATTACAATCGCACGGGGATTTTTGATCAGTCTTTGTAATTGCCTGCGGTTGAACATCTCTTCAGTACGGGTGAAGCAGGAGGCTTCCAATGCAAGGAGCGCGGCAACGTCTCTGGCTTCAGCACGGCGGAGGCTAATGATAAAGCGGCCATGAGGCTTCTCTGTTGCCATAATCCTTATCGCTGATGCAGCATTGCAGGATTTACCGGAGTGTAAAATTCTTTTTTTGTATCAATTTAGTCTTTTGAAAAATTCAAATAATGGTGATGTTTACCGTGCATTGTAGGGGCGAAGCATTTGCTATCGTTGGTATACATGCGTTCATACACAAGCCAGCAAATGCTTCGCCCCTACTTTTTCAAAAAACTAAATTGTTACAGTTTTTTTAAATACACCTCTACAACCCCTGAGGCAGGTCAACCGTCCCGGTTGACATCATAATGACAAGCGAGGACGCATGTCCTACCGATAAGGGGATTTTTATGCTTTATATCACCTCTAAAAATGTCAAAATTATCTTTGGAAGACACTATTAAATTAGGCATTCGGCTACTTTCCCCCCTGTTTCCTCCCGTAAACGGGGGGATTATGGGGGGTAATTGAAATTCCTATACATTAAATTAGGTTGCCTTTGGCAACGACTTTAAATCTCCCCTCTAAAAAGAGGGGCCGGGGGTGTGTTATGACATTTTGTACACACCCCTTAATCCCCTCTTTCTAGAGGGGAAACTGTTATTGAAATTCCTGAACATGTACTTAAGATATCCCGGTGGAAAAAAACCACACACCGTTTTCTTTACACCTCTTTGGCATTAATCCATTTCATCATCTTCCGCAATTCCCTGCCAACTTTTTCGATGAGATGTCCTTTATCTTTTTTCTCCAGGGCATTGAAGACGGGGCGCCCCGCCTGATTTTCCAATATCCATTCCCTGGCGAACTGACCGCTTTGTATCTCTGACAAGATCCGTTTCATCTCTCTCTTGGTTTCTTCCGTGACGATGCGTGGCCCGCGGGTAAGGTCTCCATATTCGGCGGTGTTGCTGATCGAATATCGCATATAACTAAGGCCTCCTTGGTAAAAGAGGTCCACGATCAGTTTCAGTTCATGCATGCACTCAAAATAGGCGAGTTCCGGCTGGTATCCCGCTTCCACCAGCGTTTCAAATCCTGCCTTGACAAGCGCTGCAGCACCACCGCAGAGTACGGCCTGCTCACCAAAGAGATCTGTTTCTGTTTCTTCGGCAAAGGTGGTTTCCATCACGCCGGCCCGGGTGCCGCCAATACCATGGGCATAGGCCATAGCCTTCCCTTTGGCCTTTCCTGTGGCGTCCTGATGAATAGCCATGAGGCACGGCACACCGCCCCCCTTTTCAAATTCACTGCGGACAAGGTGACCTGGTCCCTTGGGCGCTATCATGATGACGTCAATGTTGTGCGGAGGCACGATTTGACCAAAGTGGATGTTGAATCCGTGTGAAAAACACAGCGTCTTTCCGTCTTTCAAATGGGGTTTTATTTGTGACTCGTAAACTGCCCTTTGCGTTTCATCGGGCATGAGTATCTGAATGAAATCACCTTGTTGCGCCGCCTCGTCTACGCTGAGTGGCTTAAAGCCATGTTTGACCGCCAGCTGATAATTTGGCGTGCCGGTCCTTGTGGATACGATAACCTCCATGCCTGATTCTCTGAGGTTTTGAGCCTGGGCGTGTCCCTGGCTGCCGTATCCGATTACGGCGATCTTTTTCCCTTTCAGCATACTGACGTCGGCGTCTTTTTCATAGTACATTTTCAGCATGTCATTTGTTCCTTTTCTTTTCAAAAAATTTTACTTTGTGCCACGACCAATAGCAATGCTTCCTGTCCTTACCAATTCTTTGATACCATAGGGCCTCATCAGATTTACCATCGCTTCGAGTTTATCTTCGGCGCCCGCAAGCTCAATGACGAGGTCTTTCTGGCTTACATCAATAATCTTTCCACGGAAAATTTCAACAATTTCAATGATTTCACCCCGTTTTCCCGCCGGTACGTTGACCTTCAGCAGCATGAGGTCGCGTTCGACAAACTCTTCGCTGGTGAAGTCGATCACCTTGATTATGTCAATAATCTTTCCTAATTGTTTTCTGACCTGTTCGAGGATGGCATCGTCACCCCTGACGACAATGGTCATCCGGGAGAGTGCGGGATTATCCGTCTCGCCAACGGCAAGACTGTCAATATTGAAGCCCCTTCCGCTGATGAGACCAGTAATGCGGGCCAGGACGCCAACTTTGTTTTCTACAAGGAGAGAGATAACGTGTCGCATAGTTTACTGAACCATTCCTGAAAATCCGAAAAAGGCAAGGGCCATAAGTCCCGTGCAAATGAAGGCAATCGGAAGACCGCGTAAGGGTTGAGGGATATTAACCAGAGCCAATCGCTCCCGAATGCCGGACATCAGGAGCATGGCCACCGTGAAACCGATTCCCGCCCCGAAACCTTGCACCGTAGCATGGAGAAATCCCAGTTGGCGCGGAGAATCAGTCGTGTTTAAAAGCGCCACGCCCAGTACGGCACAGTTCGTTGTAATCAGGGGCAAATAAATCCCGAGACTTTCGTATAAGGTGGGCACCATCTTCCTGAGCATCATTTCCACCAGTTGCACCAGCGTTGCAATAACCAGGATATAGCTGATCGTCTTCAATACCTCAATGAGTCCCAGCTCTCGTATCGAGGGAAAGACCTTTGCAATGATATTTGCATCACCGGGCAAGAGGATGAAGTTGTATACAATCCAGGTAATTGCCGAAGAAAGGGTCATGACAAACGTTACCGCCACGCCCATGCCCATTGCAGACGATGTCTTTTGGGAAACACCCAGGAACGGGCATAGCCCCAGAAACTTTGACAGGACAAAGTTATTGACAAAAACGACACTTACAATAATTAATGCGATTTCCTTAATCATGTTTCATATGCGCCTTCATAGATGTTTCGCTTTTTCTGAGTTTCCGCCAGTTAAAGAAACCCAACAAGAGCCCTAACACAATAAACGCCCCCGGCGCCATGATCATCACGGAAGCAGGCTGATACGATTCAGACACCTTGAGACCAAAAATCGTACCCGCCCCCAGCGCTTCGCGGATGATGGAAACAAGACAGAGTGAAAGTGTCCACCCCAATCCTAACCCTGCCCCATCCAGGATGGAAACCAAAGGTTTATTCTTGTAAGCAAATGATTCCGCCCGGTACATGATGATGCAATTAACTACGATGAGCGGAATGAATATTCCCAGTGAAGCATTCAATTCGGGCGGCAAATATGCCTTCATAAGCAATTCCACCATGGTGACGAACGCGGCAATGATTACGATAAAACACGGAATACGGATTTCCCGGGGAATAAACGATCGTACAATGGAGATAATAAAATTAGAGCAGATCAGCACAAAAGTTGCCGCTCCCCCCATCGCTACACCGTTTTTTACTGAGGTTGTTACTGCAAGGCTGGGACACAATCCCAATACCAGCACAAACAGCGGATTGTATTGGACGATTCCCTTGGTAAATTCTTTTAAATTGCTTTGTTCCGTCATGGTGATTTTATTCTTTTCGTATAGACCTGCAAATACCGCTTTTTCCGGTTTTCTGCTGTAAGGGCAAATTTAGCTGAGATATTTATCAATCTCCTTCTTGTCAAAGCCATAGAGCACCTTGTCGCCAACTACAACAATCGGCAGCTTATCGAGTGATTCAACATCATCGTTGCCGACAATTTTAATGATTTCTTTTCTTGCATGATCGTCCTTATCAATGTCAAAAGAGACGTAATCTGCCTTTCGTTTGCTCAAATAAGCGAGCAATTCATTGCACTTTGGGCAAAACGGGGTACAAAATACCTGTAATTTATGAGTAGCCATTATTCCCCTCCTTTGATAAATTGGTTAATCCAGAAAGACGATTCAAACAAAAAAAACAATGCCAGTCAATGAAAAAACAGTTTCAGATAAGCGGGGTTATTCTTTTGACATGAATTTTCCGTTCTGCTAAAATCGCCAAATTATGGTAGAAGAAGTCTTATTTCCGTGGTAAGGAATTTCAAAGTTGAGCTTCTTCGGTCGTTTTACTCCCTCAGAATGACGGAATAATGCGAAACTGTCATTCTGAGCGAAGCGAAGAATCTCATTAAATAACAAGGAGAAAACAAAGATGGCAAAATTAGAAAGGGCGCTTATCAGTGTTTCTGATAAAACCGGAATTGTGGAGTTTTCCAGGGAATTGCAGCATTTAGGGGTAGAGATTATTTCCACAGGGGGTACTTCCAAATTACTTAAAGAGAGCGGCATTCGTGTGATTGAAATATCAGAGCACACGGGGTTTCCAGAGATTATGGATGGTCGTGTGAAGACTCTGCATCCCAAGGTGCATGGGGGGTTATTGGCTTTACGGGACAACGAAACCCACAAAAAACTGATGAAAGAACTGGGAATTAAACCTATCGATATGGTTGTGGTCAACCTCTATCCCTTTGAAAAGACGATTTCAAAGAAGGGGGTAACGATGGAAGAGGCGATTGAAAATATCGACATCGGGGGGCCATCGATGATTCGCTCCGCTTCAAAGAATTACAAACAGGTGATCGTTGTCGTGAACCCCAGACGCTATGAATTCATTATTGAGGAACTCAAGGCCAATCATAATGATCTTTCCGAAAAGATGCGTTTCGAACTGGCTATTGAGGCGTTCAGGACAACCGGGCGCTACGACAGGATTATTGCTAATTATTTTGACGGTCTCGATAAAGAGAAGGGGGGCTATCCCACCGCGCTCTCACTGGACTATATCAAGCGGCAGTCTCTGCGGTATGGTGAAAATCCCCACCAAACAGCCGCATTTTACGTGGAGGAAAATGTCCAGGAACCATGCGTATCCAATGCCCAGCAATTGTTCGGGAAGGAGCTTTCATATAATAATATTATCGACCTCAATGCCGCCCTGGAATTAGTGAAAGAATTTGAACGGCCTTCTGCCATCGTGATAAAGCATACCAACCCCTGTGGCGCTGCATCAGCGAATACCCTGGCTGAGGCATTTCACAAGGCGTACAGCAGCGACCCCGTATCCGCCTTTGGCTGTATCCTTGGGTTAAATAAGACCGTGGACGTTGCAACGGCAGATGCCATTACCGAGCCGGGTCATTTTGTAGAGGCGATTATTGCGCCGGAGTTTGAACCAAAAGCAGTAGAGATCCTTACCACAAAACGCAAGTGGGGGAGCAGTTTGCGGCTCTTGAAGACCGGCGTCTTATCGGCAACTGCGGTAGATGCGTGTGCCTATGATATGAAAAGGGTCGTGGGTGGAATGCTGTTACAGGGGAGAGATCTGTCAGTCTACGACGCTGCCAGCCTTAAGGTGGTTTCGAAGAAAAAACCGTCAGAAAAAGAAATGACCGATTTGCGGTTTGCGTTTATCGTTTGTAAGCATGTAAAATCTAACAGTATTGTACTGGCTAAGGATGAGGCGGTGGTGGGTGTGGGCGCAGGGCAGATGAGTCGTATTGATTCTACAGAGATTTCCCTGAAGAAGGCGGGCGACCGGGTAAAAGGTGCTGTCATGGCCTCAGATGCCTTTTTCCCGTTCAGGGACAGCGTGGATGCAGCCGCCAGGGCTGGTGTAGTTGCAATCATTCAGCCCGGTGGTTCTAACAAGGATGACGAATCAATTGCTGCGGCTGACGAACATGGCATCGTCATGGTATTTACCGGCCAACGGCATTTTAGACATTAAAGTCTATTGATACCAGTATTTGTGTTCATCTGTGAAATCTGTGTGCTTATATAAATGATGAGAGTAAAAATTTGTGGGATTACCAATAGCGAAGATGCGCAGGTTGCGGTTGAGTTAGGTGCAGATGCCCTGGGATTTGTCTTCGCAAAGAGCTCCCGGCGGGTAACGAAGGAGCGGGCAAAGGATATCATAGAAAAACTGCCCCCTTTTGTTTCTCCTGTTGGGGTTTTTGTAGACGAAAAGGTAGAAACAGTAAAGGATATCTGCAATTTTTGCGGAATACATACCATTCAGCTCCATGGGAATGAAGAACCTCTCTCTTTAAATGAATTGAAAGGGTACAAAATTATCAAGGCATTTCGGGTCAGGGAAGAAAATGATTTAAAGCCCCTGGCAAATTATAAACCTCACGCCTTTTTACTGGATAGTTATGTAAAGGGGGTTATGGGTGGGACAGGAGTACCCTTTCAGTGGGAGATTGCCAGGCTGGCGCATAAATATGGAACTATTATCTTGTCGGGGGGATTAACCCCTGACAATGTCGAAGAGGCCATACGTCTTGTAAGACCCTTTGCCGTGGATGTATCTTCCGGTGTGGAATTGTCACCCGGTAAAAAAGATAAGGAGTTGATGAAACAGTTTATCATGCATGCGAAAACTTGATTATTATCCAACCACTGTGACAACATTTTTTGACCGATGACGTTATTTTCTATGAGGAAGTTGGGAGGTTGAGAGGCTGGGAAGATGGGTGAGAAGATAAAGAGTGTTAGAGATTTAGAAGTATATAAATTGGCATTTCACTGTGCTATGGAAATCTTCCAAATCACAAAAACATTTCCTCCAGAAGAAAAATACTCACTAACAGATCAAATCAGACGTTCATCTCGATCTGTCTGTTCAAATCTTGCAGAATCATGGCGAAAAAGAAGATACAAAGCAGTCTTTAAGAATAAGTTAACTGATGCCATGCAGGAAGCCTCAGAAACGCAAACATGGTTAGAATTCTGCTGTGCCTGCAATTATATTGATAAAGCAACATTTGAAAAATTCCATTCTGAGTATGAGCGGTTGTTAGCAATGTTGAATACGATGGATAAAAAAGCCGAAACTTTTTGTTTCTCAACTTCTTAGCCTCCCAATTTCACATCTTCGCAGTGAATGCAACGGTGAAATTGGTTTTTAGTAAATAATGCATAATACTTTTATGGACAAGCATCAAGACATCCTTAGATCAATCCCATCGGTTAACGAACTCCTTGAATCGCCGGAGATATCGAAATTTACTGGCAGGTATCCAAGGCTACTTGTCGTTGAAACAATACGTGCAGTTTTGGAAGATATTCGGCAATCCCTAACGGATAAAAAAGAATGTGCCGAGGCACAGGCAATTGATCTGTCTCCACAAAGACTCTCTCACCTGATTCAACAATCCCTCCAGCAAAAATTCTCTGGTATCGGGCATGCCATTAATGCAACGGGGATCATACTTCACACCGGACTCGGCAGGGCGCCCCTGGCCGATGAGGCGGCACAGCAGATACAAGACGTCCTAAGAGGCTTCAGTACCTTAGAAATTGAGAAGCAAAGCGGCAGACGGGGAATTCGGTATCATCATGTTGAGCAGCTCATCTGTATGATCACGGGGGCCGAGTCGGCGCTGGTTGTCAACAACAATGCCGCAGCCGTCTTATTGGCTTTGGATACCCTGGCCAGGGGCAAGGAGGCAATTATTTCCCGTTCCCAGCTTGTGGAGATCGGCGGGTCATTCCGCATGCCTGATGTGATGGCCAAAAGCGGTGCCCTATTGGTCGAGGTAGGGACAACCAACAAGACGTATCTCGTAGACTACGGCAACGCCATTACCGAGCGCACCGGGCTTATCCTGAAGGTGCATCAAAGCAACTTCAAGATTGTAGGTTTTACCGAGACGGTGGATTTGAAAGACCTTGTTTCTTTGGGAAAAGAACGCAATATCCCCGTAATGTACGACCTGGGAAGCGGTGCATTGATTACCCTGGAAAAATTTGGATTGCCCTATGAACCAACCGTGCAGGAAAGCATAAAGGCGGGGGTGGATATTGTCACGTTCAGCACAGACAAATTGTTAGGAGGTCCTCAGGGTGGCATTATTGTGGGAAAAAGGAAATGGGTCGATCTGCTGAAAAGGAATCCATTAACCCGTGCATTCCGTGTTGGAAAGCTGACCATTGCAGCGCTGGAGGCAACGTTGAAACTTTACCTAGAAGAAGACCTTGCCGTTAAAAAAGTTCCCGTCCTTAAAATGATGTTAACTCCACTTGAGGTAATTGAAGAAAGGTGTAAAAGATTAATAAGCAATGTAACTCCTGAAACAAAGGCTTGCATGGATATTGCCATCATTGATGGTGTTTCAGAGATGGGTGGCGGGTCATTACCCGGCGAGGGGATTCCCACGAAGCTCATCTCCCTCCATTCAGAAAAAATGAATGCCGGTGAAATCGCCGCACGACTGCGGGACAATGCGCCCCCAATCTTTGCCAGGATTGAGCAAGACCATGTGCTTCTTGATATGCGGACGGTGTATGACGACGAAGTTGATATGATTGCTCTGGCATTAGAAAAGATATCTTTACAACGTAACGTGAATAAAGAGAATTAATCACACAGAGACACGAAGCCACAAAGAATAATGAATGAGAATGAAATTGGAAAAATTATAGTTGATACTGCGATTGCAGTGCATAGGGAACTTGGACCAGGACTGCTTGAAAGTGTTTACGAAGTCATCCTTGCTTACGAGCTCAGGAAATGTGGTTTATCAGTCAATCGTCAAGTATCCATACCAATAGAGTATCTTGGGATAAAATTTGATGAAGGGTTTCGAGCTGATATTCTCATTGAGAACAAGGTGATAATTGAGTTGAAATCCGTGGAATCCGTTAATAAAGCTCACAAGAAACAGGTTTTAACTTACTTGCGTTTGACAGGGTATAAGCTTGGATATTTGCTGAATTTTGGAGAAGCCTTAATGAAGGATGGAATATCAAGAATAATCAATGGGGATATACAATAAATCTTTGTGTCTTGGTGGCTTTGTGTGAGGAAACAGATCGTCTTTCTCTTTCGGTTTGTTCGGGTTAAGTGTTTTTACCCATTTAAATAATTGACATTGTTTTTGCAATTACTTACGATATGTTCAATTGGTTTACGAACTTTATTATATCTTGGCAGAGAGTAAGAAGGTGACAGTCAGGCATGGCGATCAGCGAAATTTTTAAAATAGCAGCCGCGGTAATCACTGCTCTTGGAGGTGGCAGTGCAATTGTACTTGCGCTGTCTTCCTGGATCGGGAAGGTGTGGGCTAATCGGCTAATGGTACAAGACCGGGCGAAGTATGAGCAAGCGCTTGCCAAATTACAAGCAGAACTCCGCCACGACAGTGAGAGAGAATTAACCAATATTAAGAACGATTTAGATATATTCAAGGAGAAGCATCTACGGGGTCATTCTGACAAAATCGCTATCTATAGATTGGCAGTTGATATCATCGCTGAAAAACTCGGTGACCTGGATTACATCAGTTTGACCAAACAAATGCCGCCCGATGCTCTCCAAAAGTATGACAAATTCAACAGGGCTCGTATCAAGGCATACGGGTATCTTGCTATGCTTGCCCCTCAGAATGTAATGGATGCCCTTGATGCACTTTTTGACCATCTAATACTGATAGCACAAGGAAAAGAGCAATACGAATGTGGAAAAAGTACGCGATCTTAGTATTTCGCTGCTTAATGAAATACGGAAAGACATTGGTATTGACCAATCACCAATCGAATATAGAGGTCGGTTATAACATCTAACAAGCGCGTGCAGACGACGGCTTACAGCTTCCGCTCCTGCGTTGCTCCCGCTTCCAGCGGTGGCAGGGATGAAACCTAGCGTTAGGGCTTAGAAAAATAACAACATAAATGCCAAATCTTCCTGCATTTGACATAAAAACTAATATCAACAAATCGCCTCACGTCGTAATCTTAGGTGCCTGAGCAAGTAGAGCAGCGTTTCCACGTGGTGAAGTCAAGTAGGGTAGGCATCGCCTACCAAAAAATTGAGCAATTGGGGTGGATTCTCACGAATATTTGGAACAAAAGGCTTTGATAAATAATCGGCAAAGGCATGCTGAAGGTCAGCCCTTCGCATTCCAATTGAAAAGCTTCGATATCGGAGCGGAAACTGTATGAAAAAGGAAGTAACTAAGATGGTGCACATGAAGGGGGACAATGAGAAATCGCACTGATGGAGAGATTCTATGTCTTATAACGATGTAAATGATGTAAATTATGAGTGGACAACAAAGGGAGGTACTCTAAGCGATAAGACTGCTTTTAAAGAATTTGGATTGACACAAAATGATATCATAAAAGCCATTAATGAAGGAAAGCTCCAATTTAGAGAGGGCAGTATATACGGAAATCCATATCTTAGATTGCTTAGATCAGAAGTTGAAAAATTGGCTTCAGAAAAATTTGGAAAAGATTTGTTTCATAAGAAAAAGGCTAAGAATGAATTGAAAAAAATAAATAAAGAACTGAAAGAATTGAAATCGAAGATTGCGGAACTCGAAACGAGAAAAAATGAATTAACTCAAATCGCGAAAGCATAATACCTCATTCCGTTTGGTAGCCGGGTAGGCACCACCTACCAAAAATGGAGCAATTTGAAATCTTTTTGTCATATCACATCAAGAGGCGATCTGATGAAGAGGTTCCGCAGTTGTAAGTGAAACACTAAAGCGAGTAGAAACCAGGATAAAAAGAGAGAAAATATTCCAGGAAGAAATCGAAGTATTAAAAAAGCAATTAAGGGAAAAATATAAACTCCTGCTTATTATGCATTTACTATGGTATTTGTTATAAGGATAAAATGGGATACGTGAATGCATGAAGCTTTTTACCTTGATTGTACAAGAATGTTTCCTTATAAAAAGGGTGTTTTCGGCGTATTTATGCTTCTTTTTGCAGGCCGAATTCCAACTTTCCGCCTGACTTATCTCCTGTGCAACAACCACATGATCAGGGAGAAGATGATACTCATGATGATGCACGTCGTGATAGGGAAGTAGAAGCTAAAGTTTTTCTTTTGAATCGCGATGTCGCCGGGAAGTTTTTCCCAGAAAGGGGATCTTTCCCCCCAGCATAAACAGCCCGCCTACAATAATCATAAGAATACCAAGACCATTAAAAATCTTGCCGAATGCGCTCAATTCACCCACTACGCGTACCTACCGTTTCTCAATTTTCTCAATTTGAATTTCACGTTCTGTATTCCCAAAAAGATAATAACTATCTGGAATATGAGGAATCTGAAAATTAGACCAAACAACATCAGCAAAAAGATCTTTAAAGCGAGAAAAATACTCAATATTATTTACGTCACCAAATCTATCTTGATAAGCCAGGAGATAGAAATTAAACTTAGACAAAAAAGGCAAAAACAAGCTTCTCATAGTAACGGGAGTCTCACTCAAAGACCAAGTAGCAATAAACATAGAGGCATCAAACAGAGAACTATCAACAAATAAAGAAGACAACTGATGCATATCAGAAACACATAATACCCCCTCATCTCCCTTCACAAAATCGGCAACAGACAAAACAGGCAAACCAAGAGATTTAAGATAATACCTCTGCAAAGCAGATAATTCAGGCAAATCAAAGATTATATAACG
>PHFX01000175.1 GCA_007618135.1 Candidatus Brocadia sp. WS118
AGCCATTCCTTTCTGTTTGTTATGAAGAATAGAATGGCTATAGTATACGTTGAATTTCAAATCGATTACGTCCTTTTTCCCTTGTATCTCTCTTGAATTATAATACTTACAACAAATATTTATTTAAACATCCGGACAGTAGTGGAATAAAATGAATAAATAAAACTTTCTCTGTGGTAAAATGTCTATCGCAAATTTCAAGAAATATTTAGCAATTATAAAACTAACCTGAATATTTCAAAAAATCCTCATTTATACAAACGCTTCCCCTCGGAGATAGCATAATGAAAGATTTTCCACTGGTCAGCGTAATAATACCGCTTTATAACAAACGGGCTTATGTTAACCGTGCTATAAAAAGTATTCAGGTGCAAACATATACTAACTGGGAAATTATTATTGTGAATGATGGCTCTACTGATGGTTCGACAAATGAAATACCACGTGATGAGCCAAGAATACGCCTGCTTCATCAGGATAATAAAGGACCAGGGGCCGCAAGAAATCTGGGTATATTCGAGGCAAGAGGGAAATATGTTTCTTTTCTTGATGCCGATGATGAATGGTTACCTTCCTTCCTTGAAACCGGAATTATATTACTCGAAGACTCTGAAATTGCTGTTACGGTTGTTTGCACTGGGTATGTGAAATATCCTGAAAAAATACATTGTATTGAATTTTTAAAAGGCATGACAAAAAACATATCGATATCTAAAAAGGTATACGAGATTAATGAATATTCAGACATAAAAGAGCCTTTAAATTTATTGAGATTTATGTGGACGTGTGCCTTAATTATAAGAACTGTTACTGTTAAAAAATTAGGTGGTTTTTTTGACCGATTCAAATGCTTACGCGGTGAGGATCTGCATTTAGAGCTTAAACTAATTTTCAATGAAAGGATCGCTGTTATTCCTGAACCACATTGTATTTATCATACAGAAGCATCACATTTAGATGGTGGTGGGAAGATAAAAGATCCAAACCTCGAACTGGTCATTTTAGATCTGGATGACTTGTTAAACTCGTGCCCGGGAAATAAGAGACCGTTACTGATGAAGATACTTCAGATGAGAGCGCATAATGCCTTAGTATCACTTGCCCTTGATGGTAAAAGAAAAGAGGCTAAAGAAGTGCTTAATAAGAATTATCTTTTATTTCATGCGGATCGTAAAAAATTTATCATATACTGTTTGCTTGCTGAAACTGCACCAGTATTGCCTTTTTTTAATTTATTCTGGCGTAGAATAAAAAAGGTATTACTCAAAAAGCATCTCCAGAACCAGCTCAAAAAGAACTGACTTTATAAGTGAATCAGATATTTATGTGTTCATGATTATACCTTTTTACAGTTATCATTCCGATTTATAGCGGATGCTCATCCCTTTGCGATAAACATCTCTTATTTACCTCCAATAAATCGAGTATCCTTTGCTGGTATTCATTCTGGTTCATTACGGTTCTGCATTGGGTTCCTGCAACAATCAGTATCTCCCTATCACAGAATCTTCATGATCTGCCACCTCTATGCTGTTCTTTTCATCAAATAAAACAAACTGGATTATCCCGCGTCTGAGTAAGTTTACCACACTTCGATGAGTTAGCCCGATGATGCTTGCACAGATACTTAGGCAGTGTCAATAAATAAAGGTATCATCTCTGTTAGTGCCTAGAGGGGTGAATAATGTAATTCCAGTCGCCATGAAACGTATTCCGTTTCAGATTCACTCTCTTAAATTCCTCATCCGTCACCTTCCGTCCAGTTGGGTTTTCCGATGATCCAAACGACAGGTCACTTTGAGTCCTTTGGCGGTCGTTGTGCGAGCAATCAAGTTTACGATTGTCTCATAATCTCGAAGCGGTTCATCGCGCCAATTTGAGGAGATGAAAGAGAACAACCGGTGTTCAACCTTGTTCCATTTGCTTGTGCCGGGCGGGAAGTGACAGACGGAAATAGAAATACCCGTTTCATCCGAAAAATTTTGCAACTCCAATTTCCACAGTCGCAACCGTGAACCATTACTGCCGCCTCCATCCGCCGTGATGAGTAATAGCCGCGCTTCCCGATACAATGTCCTGCCTTCACTACGCCACCACCCCCGTATTGATGCAACTGCGAATGCCCCCGTGTCATGATCCGTCCCCACATTCACGAATCCCCTATTTTGCGCGATGTCGTAAATACCATACGGATATGCGCGGGGAACGGTGGGAGAAGGAAAATCATACCCGTTTACCCTGACTGGCTTCTTTGCGGGAAGCCACTGTTTGCCCCTGTTTGCGTACCTTCCGAGCAATTCCTTCTTCTTGGTATCTACCGATATAACCGGTATCCCAGTTGCCAATGCCTGCTTTACCTCTGCGTTAATATGGCGGAATTGAGCGTCTCGGTCAGGATGGTCCGCGCCTTCCTCCGTCTTCCGATTGCTTTGCAAGCTGTAGTTCTGCTCGCGAAGAAGCTGTGCCACCTTCTCGTGACTGACCGGATGCTTCTTCCTTGTCAGTTGAGCAGCAAGCGCCCGGGTACTCTTGCATATCCACCGTAAGGGAGATTACGGATCGCCCCTCGTTTCCGGTTCTATTAGATACTCCAACGATGCGAGAATGTCAGGATCGCTCACGATGATTTTCTTACGACCAGCGCCCGATCGGCGAATACGTCCAGGCATCGTGTTTCTATCACCTATCTCGTGCATCCCCTTGGTTATGGCTTTTCGCGAAAGCCACAGGCTCTGCTAACCTTCGAAATACCCCCATACCCCAATGAGCGAGCTTCGCTTGCCGCCATGAGACGCCGACTCCGCTCATCAAGGAATAACCACACGTCGAAAAACTTTTGCCGAAGTGAAACATCATCTTTCTTCATGCAGACAGTATATCAAGTCTGCAATAATGTTGCTACCTTTATTTATTGACAACTCCTTATTTACTACGTTTACTATATAACATCATTGTGCAAGAGAGAGAATGATTCCGTCACCGCCCCGACTTCGTATGTCAGTCTTTGACTCATTTCCAGCATTGCTTCCGGACTATGAGGATTTTCATGGGTTTCAAAATACAAAAGGGCATTCTCAAATATTGTGATTAAGGTATTGTTTAATATCGCTAACGCCGATGTCCCGCTCATCTTAGACGTCAGGGACGTATTGGCCGCACAGTTAAAGATTGTGGGTAGTAATGATAAGACTATGCTGCATACACGGGTAATAATCTCTGAAAACGCTTCAACTTTTTGATCTCTTATTGTATACAGGGCTTCATATGTTGAGCAGGATGTGTCACGATCAGAACAGGATGTGTCAGGTATCACCGTCTGGTAGTCGGGTGTTCCCTGAAAAAGGGTCTGCCGATGATGCAACAGATGGGCTGTTACGGCTGGAGTCGTCATAATATTCATTTCCTTCAGGAATTCAAAATTGTTGCGTACACTCTCCATGGTGGAATGAGGTTCAAACATGATAAAACCAAAGGTTGGCTCAATTCCGTACCCTCGTAACAAATGGATGGCTTTTTTATTATCATCGACCGTAAGGTGCTTTCTCAATCGCTTCAATGATGCCGGGTCACCGCTCTCCAAACCCAGAAAAACATTGGTAAGGCCTGCCATAACAAGCCTTGAAATGGAATATTCATCGATATCATTTGCACGGCACTCAAAACCAAAAGAAACATCCAGATTATTAGCGAGGATAAGTTCTGCCAGGGTTATTGCGCGTTCTTTCCCGGCTTTCCCGGGACCAAAGAAATTGGCGTCTGAAAAGTAAAAATTCGTAATGGTGTGTTTTGTGAATAATTCATAAACCTCATCAAAGATATTTTTTGCGCTCCTGCCCCGCCATTGGTTTGCCTCTCCAAAAAAGGAATTGAGGTAACAAAAGGTGCACTGTCCGTAACATCCGCGACTTCCCTGGATGTATGCCACGATACCCTTTTTCTGACAAAGGGAGATATCCTGTCTGTCCGGAAAGGGAAGCTGATCCAAGTCGTGGACTGGCGGACGTTGATGAAAGACAACCTGCCCCTTACTCCCTCTGACAGCGAGTCCCGGGATATTCATTTGTGATGAAACATCTTCTTTCGACAGGAGACACCGTGCAAGGTCGAGGATCGTTATTTCGGGTTCGCCAACCGTTATAGAATCAACACAGGGGAAACACTCGAGGATATTTTTATAGGCAAACGTGGGATAGTATCCGTAAAGGTTGATATGGGCTGTGATATTCCTTGCCCTCAGGTTCGAAAGCAGTGCAAAGACGTCCCGTGTCTTTTCCCACAGATAAATCGCATGAACACACAAAAGACGGAAGGGTTTTTTTGAGAGGTATGTGGCTGTTTGTTCTAACGACCAGTCGCAAAGGCGGGCGTGGACGATTTCGACCCCTATCACATTTTTCTGTAATACTGAAGCAACATAACCGGTAAAGAGACAGGCAGAGAGGGGTGCATTGACCACTTCTTCCAGCCGTTTCGGATTTCCCGGGCGTGGGTGTTCCAGCAAAATCACAGACATGGGTCACCGTACTCCACAAGGACGGCAATTAGCCGGCTGTTAACAGGTTTTGCAACGGGCATGACATCTCTCGATCTAAGCTCCGCACGGTTTATGAAGCACTTCTTCGACATGCAGCTGAAATCCTTTTACAAATGCTTTGTTAAAATAGAGTTTAAAATAATATTTCCCAGGTTTTGGTATCGGTAAATTTGCCGTCTTTATCGCAATATCGGGTTGGTGCAACCGGGAATGAACCGACAAGGTTATCCCATCAAACATTGCCAGTATATGGTCGTTATTATCACAGAACTCAACACGAACATCGTAATTCCCTTCTGCATCAGCCAGACGAATGTAAAGCGACAAACCAGGATGTACGTAAGGAAAACCCGCAGCACGGATCCTGTCAAATATACCTATCGCGCTCCATTTGTTGGTTCCCTTTTCCTGAATAAGCATATCGGCAATGAGAAAAGAAACAATCTCTGGTTTAACCGGTGACATACCGCCTCTTTCTTTACCAATTATCACGGCAACTCTTCTCAATTATCTTATCGTTGCTTTGTATAATATCAACAAAATATTACCTCTGGATTTTGCTGTGTGTTTATCTTTTTTGATATTCTTTGATTTTTCCTGCATTTTCAAGGCATACAAGGGAATTCATTCTTTATCTCTTTTGTTTTGTTTTGATATTTTTGTATAATCAGATACGACATAAGTACGACATGAAACAGGGGGAATGGACAGATACCCCCACCCCCTATTAGCCACCCCCCTGCCCAATACATACTATCAGATGCCTTCTAAAATGCGGGTAATTTTTTTGGAAGCAGATTGATAAACCAAGAAGGGAAAAGATACTGATAATGATTGCAACTATAATATGGTTGCATTCTGAAGCTTTGATGTTATTATTAAAGGGTGAGTAGATTTGAAAAACTCCTGAAACGTTTTTTATCCAAGCCGAAGCATTTTACCTATGATGAGCTTGCAAGGCTTTTGGCAGGATTTGGTTATAAGAAGGTAGTTGCAGGTAAGACGGCAGGGTCAAGAGTGGCTTTTGTAAACCCCCAGACCAGGCATATTGTCAAATTGCATAAGCCACACCAAAAACCTGAGCTGAAACAGTATCAATTGGACGATATTGAATATACATTGAGAAACAAGGGAGTAATACAATGAAAGATGTATTAACGTATAAGGGTTTTGTAGGGTCTGTCCATTTCAGCGCTGAGGACAAGGTCTTTCATGGAAAGATAGAAGCGATAGACGATCTGGTAACTTTTGAAGGCCGTAGTGTAGATGAACTTTTAAAGGCATTCCATGATGAAGTAGACAACTATATAATACTTTGCGAAGAGATAGGGAAAGTACCGGCGAGGTCATATAAAGGCAGTTTTAATGTTCGTATATCTCCTGAAACACACAGGAAGGTTGTGGAAAAGGCTACCAGAATGGGACTGTCACTAAATCAGCTTGTACAAAAGGCCATAGAAAAAGAATTAGCACACAAAAATTAGCTACCTGCATAACAATATTTCTTGAAAACTACATTAAAATATGCAGTAATTTAATACAAAATAGTGAATCTTATGATTGCGGGATGCATGTAACCTACGTGACGCCAACCCAAGATGGTTATATACAAACAGAAGAAGATCATATATCTGAATTTTAATAATAGTTATGTTACCACGTGACTATAAAGCAAAAAAGTACGGTGAATTTTGGAAATTGCCTGTTGGCGAGTACAAGATACAGATATATTTCAACAGATCCATACCATTCCCCGTAGACGGAATTTCCTTGCAAGATATCCTTGATAAAATAGTAAAGCCAGTATTTGATTCATTTAATAAACTCAACTTTGGTATTACATTCGTCATTGATGGCTGGTCTTATACTGACAACATAGATACAAGCATGTTTCCAAAACAATCTATTGTATATCAATATCATTTGGGAAGCATGGCATTGTCTCATAAAGCTATATTACTACAAATGAACTTACAGGAAAATGCAGATACTGAAGGACGGATAAATACCTTACAACACGAAATTATCCACGCACTTGGATTTCACCATAAAAAGGGAATATTGAAAGACTATACACCTTTATATGATTCCGTGGAAGAGCTGAACGATGATGATATCCATGGTATTGATGTGATATATAATCACCCGACTGAACAAATCATAAAAGGTTCTCTTGCACCGGAAATGAATATAAGAGAGGCCGAGGCTTATATTGTCAGTCCCAAAAAAAGACTTAAATATCAATCGCCGGTTGACCCTGCAGGATACTTTGAATTTAGATTAAGAAAAATATTGCATGAAGGTAGTAAGCTAATGGTTATAGTTAGAGATACAGATGATACCTTGTGGTTTAAAATAAAGCGAATAAGAGATTATGTGGTTATTGATAAGCTGTTAAAAATTGATTCTTTTGACGAATTGCCGGTAAACTTAGATTAATAAGACTTATCGTGGATTGATGATTGAGGGACTTATCACGAGGTTCAACAAGCAGGCAAAAGCAACCGGCGGAGAACACTTTACGCCCCATGAGGTTGTCCGTCAGTTGGTTTTACCTCCTGTTTACCGTGAATCAGGAAGATTTAAAGAACTATTATCAAAATAATTCTTTGTTCTTAAGGTGCGGTAGTGCATACGGGAAATAGGTGAAGTCGGTCGTCTGGAATATACAACCTGGGAAAACTCAGGTCATAAGAGGTCGTGGCAAAGTGTGCTGACGCATCTATTGTTTCCTACCTTTTTTATTGCCAGAACCTTTTCTGGAGAGGTATTTTTCCCTCTCTACAGTGAATTTTACCTTGTTTTAAAAACGTATTACAGTTACTATTATACTCTATGGAAATAGTAGCAGGAATAGATATCGGCTCAACGACCACAAAGGTTGTGCTCCTGTATGGCCAGACGATGATTGGGTCAAAAACATCCTCAACAGGAACAAATTGCAAGAGAACGGTCAAACTCCTGTTCCGTGAAATGCTTGAAGATTATGACTTACGAGAGGAAGAAATCCAATACACCGTGGCTACCGGCTATGGCCGGAGGATAGTACCGGCAGACGAAATTATCACCGAAATTACAGCAAATGCGAAAGCCGCCACGTGGCTCATGCGCGACAAGGCAAACGTAAGAACCATTATTAACATTGGCGGACAGGACTGCAAGGTCATTGCCCTTGATGATCGTGGTATCATGACAGACTTTGCTATGAACGACAAATGCGCCGCCGGGACAGGACGATTCCTGGAGGTTATGAGTCGTATCCTTGAAGTGGAACTGGATGAGCTGGGCATATTATCGGAACGGGCGGAAAATATACCTCATATCAATAGTCTATGCACCGTTTTTGGGGAGTCGGAGGTCATCTCACTCCTTTCTCAGGGAAGGAAGGTGGAGGATATTATTGCCGGCATTCATACATCTATCGCCAAGCGGGTAGGCGCCATGGCAAAAAAAATCGGCGTTAAAGAAGCGGTATTCTTTGATGGAGGCCCTGCGTTCAATACAGGATTGAAGAGTGCCCTGGAACAGGAATTAGAAATAGGAATCTCTGTTCCACCTGATCCACAGATCACGACTGCGCTCGGTGCTGCGATCGTTGCTTCTGAGAACTCCGCAAAGAATCTATCAAAACATCCATCACAAACAAAAAGAGTTGTACCGCACTAACTTAGGAAATACGACCATCTATTTTTGGTAAATATCCGGTTTATGATTCAATACTGCACCGCTAACCTCTGCGTCTTTTTAAAAGTCTTTCCGCGTATTTCATGATCGTGTATTCTTGTTCCATCGTTTCGATCGACCCCGGTCTTTTCCTGCGCACCTCTGTTATCGCCACTTGGGCGCTATAACCCTTATTTACCAGATAACAGGCCAACATCGTACCTGTCCTCCCGATGCCGGCATCACAATGAACAACAGTCTTTTTTTTAGAAGATATCAGACTATTTACGAACGCCACGAACTCGTCAATTTGGCCTTGTGTTGGAGATGTGAGGTCAGCTACCGGAATGTGTTTATACTCGAAACCAAATTCTTCTATAAACGTTTTCGGCAGTGGCAATTCGGTTAACGATACAATCGCTTCGATTCCGTTGTCTTTCAGGAATTCGAGATCTGACACCACGGCTACGGGCCTTGCCATACCCGCTATTTCACCCTCTATAACCCAACTAAAATTTCTAGGCATCTGCATTATGGTTGATAAAATGATTAAGCATTTCCTGAACAATTTCCAATGGTAAACCAACTGCATTTGAGTAGCTGCCATCGATTTTTTTAATAAATTTTTTTCCTTCTCCCTGAACAGCATACGCTCCGGCCTTGTCCATTGGCTCCCCCGACCGGATATACGCCTCCATTTCCTCTTCAGGAATATGTTTCATTGTAATACGCGTTCGTTCGTTTCGCAATAATTTCTTTTTTGAAGGCATATCTATTATGCACACACCGGTGAAAATACTGTGTTCTGAATTACTCAGCAGAGCAAGTATTTTTTTCGCATCACGGGTATCCTTTGGTTTACCCATAATATTTTTGTTATGAACCACCACAGTGTCTGCGCCAATAACTATGGCATTATCCACTCTTCCGGCAACATCATTTGCCTTCAAGAATGCAAGGTTCTGGACTAATTCCTCCGGCAAAGCATTACCAGGAATGCCTTCATCTATGCTATGAGGGATAATATCAAAGCGGTGTCCCAATATCGTTAACAAGGCAATCCGTCTTGATGAATTTGAAGCCAAGACTAAACGTTTCTTAGTAATAATTTCCATTTGACAAAAAAACCCTTCTACTACGCTACTATAGTAGAAGGGTAAACAATACGGCTACCATATTTTTCAGAATGCCTTTCAACTAACCGGTGGTAACTGCCGGTTTCACTTCTCCAACAGGCTGCATTTCAACAGCACCCACGACCAACTCAAAGATCACGCGCGATGCATTGTCATTAAGGCGTCGTCCTAATAATCGTAATTTTCTGTCCCTGCCTTCCATCCTATATTCAAGTTCCGGTATTTTTCCCACACTACTGCCAGACAAAACTCCTAATCGAGTCCCTGACAACTTCAAAATCCTTGTGTAACCGCCGTTCCGATTGGCAAATCGTTGGGCAATGCCACCGGATTCACGCCACGGCCCTTCCCCAAACAATTTCCTTGTAACATCGGTATTTCTTAATCTTGACAAGACCTGACGATAACAATGTACGTAACCTGGTTTATCAGCATCCTTTTTTAATAACCCTTTTTTCGCAATGGTAATTAACTTTTCTGCAAAAGACTTCGTTTCTTTTGCTTTTTCCAGGGTCGTAACAATTCTTCCGTAGGTAAAAAGACTATTCGTTATATTCTGCCTTAATGACTTCCTATGTGCAGCAGTTCTCGATAAATGTCTTCCTCTCATTCTGTGTCTCATGGAACTATCCTTTCCCTTTTTCCATTTGCTTGATTGCCATAGGCATTCCGATCGTTAAATTTAATTGTGCCAGCTTTGCTTTTACTTCTCTGAGGGTAGTTTTACCAAAATTTTTTATTTCTAAAAGTTGTTCTTCAGTCTTTGCTACAAGATCACCTACGCTTGCTATGCCTGATGTTTCAAGGCAATTGGAAGCCCTCACTGATAAATCCAACTCTGCGATTGGTATACACATTTTTTTCGCAAGCTCTTCTTCAGATATCTCAGGAACGGATTCAATGCCCATTCTTTTCTCCACTTGTTGCAACTCTCTGCCGATCTCAAAGTACTGAACGAACGGGTTCAAATGTTTTCTCACAATTTTAGCGGCTTCAACCAGAGCCATTTCAGGGGTGACAACGCTATTTGTCCATATCTCCATGATAAGTTTGTCATAATTTGTACGCCTGCCAACGCGGGTTTCCTCGATAGAGTAACGGACATTTCTTACGGGAGAAAAAATCGAATCTACCGCAACGAGTCCAAATTCTTGCTCTTCTGGTTCATTTTCTTCGGCAGTTACATACCCGCGTCCTTTCTTCACTTCCATTTCTACATTAAATTTAACATCATCAGAAAGCGTGGCTATATGCAAATCCCCGTTAATTATTTCTACGCCGGGATCGGTTACAATATCTTTTGCTTTCACCTCACCCTTTTTTTTTGCCTCTATTTTTATTACCTTAGGTTGATCCGTATTTAATTTTACAACAAGTTTTTTTATATTCAACATTATATCAGTCACATCTTCCACAATACCAGGAATACTCGTAAACTCATGACTAATCCCGTCTATTCTGACAGATACAACCGCACTGCCTTCCAACGATGAAAGTAATATTCTCCGCAAACTACTACCTATAGAATGGCCAAAACCGCGCTCAAAAGGAGCGGCTATAAACTTACCATAGGTATCGGTTAAAGTCTCTTTTTCCACATCAACTCGGACAGGAAGTTCAAGACCTCTCCACCTTATTCGCATATTTTTCCCCCTAGTTCGGTTAATAAGGGATCTGAAAATAAATTAAATTATCTTGCTGTGTATAAACGATATCGTAAGAAAAAAATCATGCCCACGAAGCTATTTTAAACTACCTGCAGGTTTTCCATGTGCGGAATAAATTAAAATAACCAAATAGAGTTATTTAGAACACAGCTCAACAATTAACTGTTCTTGAGCGGGAACCGAAATATCTTCGCGCGTCGGAAGCTGTGTTACCAGCCCTTCCGGGGTGTCTACTCTCAACTGCATCCAGGTAGGTATATTTCGACCTTTCATTAATTCAAGATTCGTTTTAACAATATTTTGGGTTATCTCATCGCTCTTAGGTTTTATCACATCACCAATCTTCACAAGGTAAGAGGCAATGTCTACCTTTTTATTGTTCACCATAATATGGCCGTGTAGAACCAGCTGTCTGGCACTTTTTCTCGAAGGAGCGAAAGAAAGCAAATACACGACATTATCCAGCCTTCTTTCCAACATTATCAATAGATTTTCTCCCGTATTTCCCTTTTGCCGTTCCGCTTTTTTGAAGTAATTCTTAAACTGTCTCTCCAGAATTCCGTAATAACGCTTGACCTTTTGTTTTTCTCTAAACTGAATGCCATATTTTGATAATTTCCCTCTTCCCCATGTAAATTGACCGGGAGGGTATTTTCTCTTTGTAATTGCGCATTTCACCGTATCGCACCGTATTCCCTTCAGGAATAGCTTTTCGCCCTCCCTCCTGCACAATCTACATTGCGGACCTACATATCTTGCCATATCAATCCTTTCCCGAATCTATCAGAACTTATTTACACCCATTTATACCCTGCGTTTCTTCCTCGGCCGACAACCATTGTGCGGAAGCGGAGTAACATCTTCAATTGCCTTCACACTCAAACCAGCTGCTTGAAGCGCAGTAATAGCAGACTCCCGGCCTGGGCCAGGACCCTTAACTCTTATTTCAATTTCCTGAACGCCATATTTCTGTGCCTTATCGGCGGCACTTGACGCTGCCTTCTGTGCGGCAAAGGGAGTACTTTTCCGTGACCCCTTAAATCCCACCGTACCAGCACTGGCCCAACATATCGTCTCGCCGTTAACGTCAGAAATAGTCACATACGTATTATTAAACGTTGCCTTAATGTTTGCAATTGCCCGTGTAACGTTGCGTCTTATCTTTTTCTTGATTCCCGTTGACATAATTTTGACCTCAAGCTAAACAAATCTTTAAAATTTCTCAAAATGGATATAGTTTTCCCGGTTCATGTCATATCCACGAAAATAATCTTTTAAAACGAATTCTGTATGAAACATTTCATCTAATCTGTTATATCCATCCATGCTAAATTTTTTAACTCCTTTTTTTCTCCGCGCTACGATCATTAAATTTTTTGGAGTACATTTAGGAGAAGCAATCTCAACAAGTTTGACAGAGTAACCGGCACCCATCAGGAACTGTGACCTTAACGCATCAGTCAAGATATCGGCAAAGCGATACCGTAAAAGCCCAAATACTGTCAGATCAACCAAGGGATGTCCGTTTTTCAAGCTACTCCTTATTTGATTCTCACAACATGGAACTACCATTATATATCTTGCTCCCAGCTTAATACCCTTGGCAATTGTCTCATCCGTAGCAGTGTCACACGCATGTAATGCGATTACCATATCAACGGGCTTTTCAGGAAGTGCTTCGATAATTTTGGCGTGAACAAATTGCATATTATCAAAGCCAAGGCTATCCTTAATCCGGTTGCATCTCTCTATTAGGACGGAATTAATATCTACTCCGTAAAAAAACGTTTCTGCGGAAAATCGTTTTGAAAAGATGTAATTTAAAGCAAAAGAGAGATATGATTTACCACAGGAACAGTCGAGGAACACTATTTCTTTATTTTGTGGCCATGCTTCAACCACTCGTAAAATCTGTTCACAAAAGCCTACCACCTCATTAAACTTTTTAAAATCACGTCCATCTTCGGATTTTTCTATGTCTAGTGATAAAGCCCTTAATAATTCCTTGCTGGATTTTAGTTCTTCTGCTATGTTATTTTTTATTTTATCACAATTCATGACAGAATGAACCATACTTTCTTTTTAAAGAAATCCTCCTCTTATCCCAGCTCTTTTACACCCTTTTTCCCTGCCACGGTCTTTTTACGGCCTTTTCTTGTACGAGCATTTGTTTTCGTTCTTTGCCCTCGCACCGGCAAACCTACTTTATGCCGTATTCCACGGTAACAGTTAATACTTTTCAACCGCGCAATATTTTGCATCTCCTGCCTGCGCAACTGGCCTTCTACAGTAAAATTCTTTTCAATATAAGCATTCAATACGCTCAATTGATCTTCATGCAGATTTTTTGCACGCACGTTCTCATCAATATTCAGGTCTTTTAATATCCTCCGTGACAAAGCTTTTCCAATACCATAGGCATAGGCAAGCGCAATAACAACCCTTTTTTCTGCGGGAATGTCAATTCCAGCAATTCTTGGCATTTACTTATTCCTTTCTCGTTTTTTACAAACCAACCGAACAGTCACCCCTGTCTCTGTTTATGTCGTGGGTTTACGCAAATGACACGAACAACATTCTTTCTTCTTACGATCTTACAATTTTCGCAAATCCGTTTTACAGAAGCCCGAACTTTCATAATAACGCCCCCAAACTAAATGGCCCTATCGGCCTTAAACTTGTCTATAAATAATTCTGCCTTTATCGAGATCATAGGGTGACATTTCAATCGTTACCTTATCACCAGGCAATATCTTAATAAAATGCATCCTCATTTTTCCTGACACATGAGCCAACACCTTGTGGCCATTTTGCAATTCTACCCAGAACATTGCATTGGGAAGCGCCTCTTTTACCGTCGCTTCTACTCGAATTGGCTCTTCTTTTGGCATATACAATAAAAAACAACTTTAAACCGTTAAAATATCTGCGCCATGATCAGTTACCACAACGGTATGTTCAAAGTGCGCAGATAATTTCCTGTCTTTTGTAACAACCGTCCATTTATTGTTTAATACTTCAGTATCACATTTACCCAGGCATATCATAGGTTCTATTGCAATAGTCGTCCCTTGCGTCAGAATTTCATCTGCTTCTAGCAGGGCCTTGCTCACGAAATTTGGCACTTGTGGATCCTCATGCATGCACCTGCCTATCCCGTGTCCCGTGTAATTTCTTACAACCGAATAGCTATTACTCTCGACATAGTCCTGGATCGTTTTCGAAATCAGAGAAAGCTTTTCATTAGACTTTATAACCTCGATTGCCAGGCGGAGTGAGTTTTCACAAACATCAATAAGCGTCTTCGCTTCCTTGGTAATTTGCCCTATTGGTATCGTCACCGCAGCATCTGCCACATACTTGCGATAGCCTACTCCTACATCTATGCTAAGGATATCCCCGTTTTTCAAACGTCTCGTCCCTGGTATACCGTGAACAACCTCTTCGTTTATTGAAGTGCAAATACTCTTTGGAAATCCCCTGTATCCTTTAAAAATTGGTATGCCGCCTTTACTTAATATGTATCTTTCGAGCTCAGTATTAAGGTAATCAGTTGTTACATCCTCTCTTGCAATTTCCTTAGCAAGTCTGAGCGCGTCCGCCGTAATCTTTCCCGCCATTCTCATCAATTCAATTTCACGGGCAGACTTACGAACGATCAACTTAAACTACCCCGAGATTAATGCATGACGCATTTTGCGATACACCTTTAATGGCATCCAAGATATTTTTAGTTATGGTTTCAATATTTGTTTCTGACTCAATCTCTTTTAATATTCCATTCTTTTTATAATAGGCTATCAAATCCTCCGTTTGTTCATGATAAACTCTTATTCTCTCTTGCACCGTTTCCAGTTTATCATCCGCGCGTTGGTATAACTTTCCTCCACATTTATCACAAATACCATCCACTGCAGGCGGAACGAATTTAATATGATAATTTGTACCGCAAGTATTACAGATTCTCCTGCCCGACAACCTAAGAACGATGCTTTCTTTGGAAACAACGAAATAAAATACCACGTCCAGCTTATTCCCAAGTTTCTTCAACATCTCATCCAAGACTTTTGCCTGAGAAAGAGTTCTGGGAAAACCATCCAGAATAAATCCGTTCTTACAATCATTTTTTAAAATGCGGTCTCGGATAATATCAACAACAATTTGATCGGGTACCAGTTGTCCTTTATCTATGTATTGCCGCGCATGTATACCCGTCGTTGTGCCACTCTCTACAGCATCTCTGAGCAGATTTCCGGAAGAGATATGCGGCAATTTTTTTTCTTTACTGATGGTCTCGGCCTGCGTGCCTTTCCCAGCCCCAGGTGGCCCGAGAAAAACAATCCTCATCCCATTCTTCCCCTAATTCTACTTCCACCGCTCAGGAATCCACTATATTGTCTCATAATCATGTGTGATTCTATCCGCTGCACCATGTCGAGCGCTACACCGACAATAATGAGTAACCCTGTACCTCCATAAAAACCGGCTATAGCCCGGTTAAGCTCAAAGCCACCTGCCACAAGTTTAGGCAGAACGGCAATCAGAGCCAGGAAAGCTGCACCAGCCAACGTAATCTTTCCCATAATCCCTTCTAGATATTCTGCCGTCCTATGACCAGGACGGATCCCCGGGATAAAACTTCCATAATCTTTCATGTTATTCGACATCTCTTTTGGATTAAACTGAATAGCAGTCCAAAAGTAGCAAAAAAATGTTATGAGAAGCACATAAAGTATGACATAAATAACACCGCCTTGTAACACTTCAGACAAACGCGAAGTAATCCAATAACCAAAACTACCAGGCTCAAATCTTACTTGAATTCCTTGCATAATTGCGGCTGGGAAAATTAACAACGACTGCGCAAATATGATAGGCATTACACCTGCCTGGTTCACACGAAGGGGTAAAAAATGTCTTTGTCCGCCATACACCTTTCTACCGCGAGTATGCTTCGCCTGTTGTACAGGTATGCGTCTTTGCCCCTGCGTAATATATACAACCCCGCCAACGATAGCGAGAAACATCCCCAAGAGTACGATTAACTTAACAATCCCAATTTGGTGTTCAGCAGGGGTAACTGAAAAGGTGAAACTCTGCATGACTTGAGAAAAAGCCCAAGGCAAACGCTCTATAATACCGACCATAATAACAATAGAAATTCCGCTCCCGATACCATGCTCCTCGATTTGCTCCCCAATCCACATAAGCGTCATTGTCCCCGTCGTTAAAAGAAGTGCAGCCATCATTTGAAAACCAAGCCCTTGAAGATAGACAGGAATAACAGGCATTCCATTAAATTCAACGGTATAAAGTGTCCGCGTCATCACAAACGCCTGAAAAAGGCACAAACCCACAGTTGCTAATCTGGTATACTGATTAATTTTTTTCCTTCCTGCTTCACCCTCCTTCTGCAGTCTTTCTAAATAAGGTATTACACCAACCAACAACTGGAAAATGATAGACGCGCTGATATATGGCATAACTCCCAAGCCAAATATAGCACCTGAAGTCAAAGCACCACCCGCAAACATATCCACAAGCCCCAACAACTGACCAACACCAGTTTGGGAAAATTGTTGGAAATACGACTTTAGTACCGTAGTATCAATTCCAGGAATTGGTATATAAACCCCAACACGACACAAAGCAATAAGTCCAAGGGTTATTAATACCTTTTTACGCAGTTCTGGTATTCGAAAAATATTACCAAATTGTTCTATCATACGATGATCTTAGCTTCCCCTCCTGCTGCTTGGATCTTTTCTCGTGCAACTTTGCTGAATTTATGCGCCATAACGGTCAAAGAGGTTTTTATCTCACCATCTCCAAGTATCTTTATACCATCTAATATCTTTTTGATTATTCCCGCATGCTTTAACTTCTCAGGATCGACCATTGTTCCTTTGTCAAAACACGCAATATCTTTTACATTAACAATAGCATATTTCTTTTTGAACGGATTATTAAAGCCACGTTTTGGCAGACGGCGAAAGAGCGGGGTCTGCCCTCCTTCAAACTGTATTTTCGTTTCGTTCCCAGATCTTGCCGTTGCCCCCTTACCTCCCCTGCACGAGGTTTTACCCATGCCTGATCCCCTGCCACGTCCTACCCTCTTCCTCCGTTTTCTCTCAAAAGGCAAAGCCTTTATATCCATAAAATTCATTCTATCTTCACCCCCCTTAGCGCTTCAATCTCTTCCTTTGTTCTTAAGGCCTTTAGACCCATCAAAGTTGCCTTGGCCACATTGAGGGGATTTCTCTTTCCGTAGCATTTTGACAAAATATTTTTTATCCCTACTGATTCGAGAACAGCCCGCGCCGAAGCCCCTGCTTTTATCCCAGTACCTGGTGATGCAGGCTTCAAAAAAATATTTGCGGCCTTAAATCTTCCCCAGCTCACATGCGGTATCGTATCGCCTTTTAAGGGAATTTTAATCATCTGTTTTTTTGCTTCCTTAACTGCTTTGCTCACAGCGTTGGGCACTTCCCGCGCCTTGCCAAATCCAATACCAACACTGCCCTTTTTATCACCAACCACGACAAGGGCGCTAAAACTCATCGACTTTCCACCCTTTGTTACCGTTGTACACCGATTAACCCGCACAACGGTTTCTTCCAAGTTTATTGGTTCTTCCACACGCGCCAAATCAATCTCCTTGTATGAATCAGCTTTTTTAAAAACTTAAATTATGCTTTCGCGCACTTTCTGCTAAGGCTTTTATCCTGCCGTGATATTGATAGCCACCCTTATCAAATACAACCTTTGTAATCCCCCTTTTTTTTGCCTCTTCTGCAATTTTTTTTCCCACAATCTCCGCAGCCTTCACATTACCCCCATAGGGGACCTGTGAACGGATGTCAGGCGATTGAGTCGATGCAGCTGCCAGCGTTCTCCCCTCCAGATCATTGATAATCTGGCAATATATATTTTTTAAAGTCCTGCACACACTTAAGCGCGGCCTTTCGTTTGTGCCAATTACTTTTTGTCTGATTCTAAGATGGCGCCTCGCCCTTTTTCGTATTTTTTCTTTGATTTGATTCATGATTAATCCCTTTTAGCAACTATGCTGCGCCTGAAGTGAATGCCTTCCCAGCCTTTCTCCTGATAACTTCACCCTCATATTTAATTCCCATCCCCTTATATGGTTCTGGCGGTTTTTTGCCTCTTATCACCGCAGAAAATTGCCCAACCATCTGTTTATCAGAACCAGAAATGGTAAGCTTCGCAGGGTTTGTAGGATTCGTAATATCAACTTTAATTCCTTGCGGAATAGCCAAATGCACCGGATGTGTATAACCAAGCGATAACACAAGCTCTTTACCCTGCACCTTGGCATTGTATCCGAGCCCTACGATTTCCAGGTTTTTAGAAAACCCTTTCGTCACACCAAAAACCATATTAGCAATAAGTGCGCGGGTCAAACCATGCAAAGCCTTATGATATTTTTCGTCCGATGTCCTCTTTGCCACCATTTGCCTGTCTTGTTGATGAAACTCGATACGAATGTCGGGATGAAAGACTTGAACCAACTTCCCTTTTGGCCCTTCTAAGTTCACCGTATTACCCGTTACGGTAACTTTTACATCATTTGGCACTTTAACTGGTTGTTTTCCTATTCTTGACATATTTTACCTCAATCCGGTGAGAACTCATTACGAAACAATACCAATAAGTTCACCGCCAATTTTAAGCTTCCTGCATTCCTTGTCACTTACAACACCTCTTGAAGTAGAGTAAATCGCTACACCAATGCCACCAAACACCTTGCTTATCTCATCAGCCTTTTTATAAATCCTCCGGCTCGATTTACTGACCCTATCAATTCTATTAATTATCTGCTGGTTTAAAGGACCATACTTAAGATAGACCCTAATAATACCTTTCTTATCATCATTCGGTATCTCTTTAAATTCCTTTATAAACCCCTCTTCCTTTAATATTTTCAAAACTGACACCTTCATTTTTGATAAAGGGATGTCTACGCTTTCACGTTTAATCGCACATGCATTTCTCATTCTCGTAAACATATCAGAGATTGGATCGGTCATACCCATGATTTTTCTTCCTTTATTATTAATACGGTCTTCTAACACTTATCAGAATTGAAATTCATCTACCAACTGGCTTTCTTTACCCCTGGAATCTCTCCCTTTGAGGCAAGTTTTCTAAAGCAAAGCCTGCAAATCTGAAATCTGCGAAAATAAGCCCTGCGCCTTCCGCATAACTTACATCTGTTATATTGCCTTGTTTTGTATTTAGGCTCTTTTTTCGACTTTTCTATCAGACATTTTCTTGCCATTCATACTCCCTATTCTAAACTAAAAGGCATCCCTAATAATTTCAATAACGTGCAAGATTGTTCATTCGAATTACCGGTAATAACTATGGTAATATCCATGCCTTGGACAAATTCAACCGCTTCTATCGTTATTTCAGGAAATACAATCTGTTCTGTAAGACCTATCGTATAGTTACCTCGTCCATCAAAAGATTTTGGAGAGAGCCCCCGAAAATCTCTGATCCTTGGCAAAACAATACTAATTACCCGATCCAAAAATTCATACATCCTTCTTCCGCGAAGTGTTACTTTGCATCCGATAGCCTGACCTTTCCTGAGTTTGAAACCGGAAATTGCCTTTTTTGCTTTTGTAATAAGCGGTTTTTGCCCGGTAATAACCGTCAGATGTTTCGTTGCTTCTTCAATAAGCTTCTTATTTTCTGAAGCTCTACCCACGCCCATATTAACGACTATCTTTTGAATCCTCGGCACAGATATCTTGTTTTTGTACTGAAACTTTTCAATGAGTTGCGGTACTGCTTGCTGTTTATATTTCTCTATTAATCTTGTCATATCTTAAATCCTAAAACATCATTCTGCCGCCATGATTTCAGAACCACAATACGCACATACACGAAGCTTGGTGCCATTTTCCAATATCTTCTTCCGCGTCCGCACACCCTTGTCACTCTTTTTACAATTTTTATTTTGACAAACCGGCAACACGTTTGCGATAGCTATAGAAGCCTCTTTTTCGATTCTCCCGCCTTGCGGATTTTTTTGGCTTGGTTTTGTATGTTTATAAATTATATTTACCCCTTTTATCATGACCCGCTTCTTATCTGTCAAAACCTTTATTATTTTCCCGGTTTTACCAGCCTCGTTGCCAGCCATCACTGCTACTAGATCATTCATGCGAACGTGCATACTTCTCTCCAGAAATTTTCATCACTTTCTCTTACCTGAAACCTGCCTACACCACTTCTGCAGCCAGAGATATTATCTTCATAAAATTTTTTTGCCTGAGCTCTCTGGCAACGGCACCAAAAATACGCGTCCCTCTCGGATTACCATCGTTATCAATGATGACTATGGCATTTTTATCGAATTTTAAATACGATCCATCGTCTCTGCGAATATTCTTTTTGGTTCGGACAACAACGCCTTTTACAACGTCCCCCTTTTTTACAACCCCCTCTGGAATCGCTTTCTTCACCGCTGCAACAATGACGTCTCCAACACTTGCGTACTTTCTGCTTGTCCCGCCGAGCACTTTGATGCACGTCGCCCTTTTAGCGCCACTATTATCGGCAATGTCAAGCTTAGTTTGTTCCATTATCATTCAAAAACTCCACTTCTTCTTTAACGATTAACTTTTTCGATAACCCGGACTAATTTTGTAGTTTTCGTTTTACTCAGTGGCCTTGTTTCGATAATCTCGACCTTATCTCCCACCCTTGCCTCTTTGTTCTCGTCATGCGCTTTATACACGGTAGACCTCTTTATATACTTACCGTACTTTGCGTGTCTTATAAGACGCGTTACCTCTACGACAATCGTCTTTTGCATCTTGTCGCCTATCACCATACCGACAACTTTCCTTCTCCTGCCTCTCACATTTTCTGCCTTCATCTCTTACCAACTCCTTCTGCCTGAGATGGGTTATTAATACCTAACGTCATCTCTTTTAGAATCGTTTCTAATCGTGCAATATTCCTTCTGATACTCTTCCTCTGTGCAGGATTCCTTGTTTCACCGGCCAGCCACTGAAACTGGATGTTTAGCAGTTCACGCCTGCTGGCATCAATTTCATCTAAAATTTCCTGCCTGGATTTGCCTCTGATTTCATCAGTCTTCAAATTGTCTTTCTCCTTTGTACGAGCCTTACTTTCACAGGCATTTTATGAGCTATCCTGTTAAACGTTTGCCTGGCTATCTCCTCATTAATACCGCTAAGTTCATACAGCATCGTACCTGGCTTAACTACCGCAACCCAAAATTCTGGTTCGCCTTTTCCTTTGCCCATACGGGTTTCTATAGGTTTCGAAGAGACAGATTTATGAGGAAAAACTCTTATGGTCAGCCTTCCCTCTCTGGGAAGATATTGTGATGCAGATACCCGCCCCGCCTCGAGCTGCTGAGCAGTTATCCAGCCTGGCTCCAAGGATTGCAAACCAAACTCACCAAAGGCAACTGTATTACACCTCGTAGCGTTTCCCTTAATTTTCTGCCTTTGGGACTTCCTGAATTTCACCCTCTTTGGCATCAGGCGCATGTCTCATCTCCTTCTCTGAACTTATTAAGCCTTTATAAATCCACACTTTCACGCCAATTACTCCATACGTAGTTTTTGCTTCAGCAAAACCGTAATCGACATCAGCTCTTAACGTATGCAAAGGAACACTTCCGAATGACATTTTTTCAGTCCTGGCAATTTCCGCTCCACCTAACCTGCCAGCAACCTGCATTTTTATCCCTTTTGCACCTGCGTCTACTGATGCATCCATTGCTTTTTTCATCGCTCTTCGAAAGGCAGCCCGTTTTTCCAGTTGTTCCGCAATATTCTCCGCAACAAGCTGTGCATACAATTCTGGTTTGTTAATTTCTTTTATTTTTATGACAACCTCACGTCCAATAAATTTTTGGATTTCTTCTTTTAGTTTATCTACTTCGGCACCTTTCCTGCCAATAATCAAACCGGGACGGGCCGTGTGCAGAGTCACTTTTGCATCTTGCCGTGTTCTTTCAATTGATATGCAGGGAATACCGGCAAAGCCGTAACTTTTTTTAATGATTTTCCGTATCTTCTGGTCTTCAACAAGCAAAGAACCAAAGTCTTTTTTTTCTGCATACCAAAGGGATTTCCACCCTTGGGTAATACCTAAACGCAAACCTATCGGGCAAACCTTTTGACCCATTTCATCTCCTTACTTATTTCTTAATCGGTGCATTCTTTAATTTTTCAGACAACACTACCGTGATATGACTGGTGCGTTTCAAAATACGAGCCGACATGCCACGAGGTCGAGTACGTTGCCATTTTCTCGTTGGCCCGGCATCAACAAGAGCCTGCGTCACGTAGAGTGAATCAATGTCGACATCCAAATTCTCATTTGCGGCAGCTATTGCTGCCCTTATTACTTTATCAATCATATAAGATGATCGTTTGTGAGTTACTCTCAAAATCCTTAATGCATCGTTTACCGGTTTCCCTCGAACAAGATCGATAACATAACGCGCTTTTCGCGGAGATATCCTTGCATATCTATAACTGGATCTGAATTCCATTGCCGTAATACCTTTCCGTGCAACAATTAAATAATCAATAATACCATCTCATTATCCATGAGGTGCTTCTTTTTTCTTCACACCACCATGCGCCCTAAAAATCCTCGTCTGAGCAAACTCGCCAAGTTTGTGACCTACCATATCATCGGTAACAAAAAGCTTTTGAAACGTTTTGCCGTTGTGAATCATAAAGGTATGAGATACAAATTCCGGCACAATTGTACAACTTCTGGACCACGTCTTTATAGGTTCATTCGCACCGGACTCTTTTTGCTTTAGCACTTTTTTCATCAATTTGCCGTCAAGGTATGGCCCTTTTTTTACTGAACGACTCATAGTATCTCCTGCGTAGTACCGTAAAATTCATTCCTATAGATTACCCCTCGCCCCAATCCTTCTCCTGCGGATAATAAACTTATTACTCAAAGACTTCTTCTTTCTTGTTTTCCCGCCTTTAGCCAGCAAACCTGTCCTGGAACACGGATGTCTTCCACCGCCACTTCTGCCTTCCCCGCCACCCAATGGATGCGCTACCGGATTTTGGGCAACACCTCTTACATGCGGTCTTCGCCCCTTCCATCTCTTCCTGCCAGCCTTCCCTAAACGTATATTAATATGCTCCGCATTCCCGATCTTCCCAATGGTTGCTCTGCAGCCATAAAATACCTTCCTTACCTCTCCTGACGGGAGAACGATGTGTGCATAATTTCCTTCCTTAGCCATGAGCTTTGCCGTTCCACCAGCCGAACGAACTAACTGTCCCCCCTGCCCAACGCGCATCTCAATATTATGAATTTCTAAACCTAATGGAATATTCTTGAGAGGCATACAATTGCCAGCTTCAGGCTCTACTTTTTCGCCAGACATCAATGTCTGGCCAACTCGTAAATTATCCGGGGCAAGAATGTATCGTTTTTCACCGTCTGCATAATGCAAAAGAGCAATACGTGCAGACCTGTTAGGATCATATTCTATACCTGCGACTTTAGCAGGAATATTATCTTTCTTGCGCTTAAAATCAATAATTCTGTAATGACGTCTGCTCCCGCCACCAATGTGCTCTGCCGTTATCTTGCCTTCCGTGTTTCTGCCGCCAGTCTTTTTTTTAGGTTCCAGTAACGATTTTTCCGGTTTTGTTTTGGTAATTTCCGAGAAATCGGAAACACTTGCAAATCTTCTTCCGGCAGTTACTGGCTTATAATAGATAATACCCATAAATATCAGTCCCTTTTTCTTAAGTTCGTCTGGTCTTTAATAACCAAGATCTATTGTACTTCCTTCCTTTAGGGTAACGACAGCTTTCTTCCAATCCTTTGTTCTGCCAACCTTAAATCTCACCCTTCTCTGTTTCCCTTTCCTGACCAGCGTTCTCACATCCTCAACCTTTACATTAAAAAACTTCTCCACCGCTTCCTTAATCTGAATTTTGTTTGCTTTTAAATCAACTTCAAAGTGATAAGAGTTTGTTGCCTCACCATCTGCAACACTCTTTTCCGTGCGTAAAGGCCTCTTAATAATTTGATAAACATCCATAAAGCGTACAACTCCTATTGTATTTTACTTAATGCATCACGTGTTAGCAGCACCTTCTTAGGCCTAAGAACTTCATAGGCGTTCAACCCTGAACTCGCCAAAACTTTGACATATGGGATATTTCGAGCCGATTTCCAAACCCCTTCGTTTGTTTGCGGTATCACAATCAAACAACTTTCGCCATCAATTCCAAGCGCTTTTAACGCACTTGCCATGTGTTTGGTTTTTGGAGTATCGAAATTAAAATCATCCACTACAATCAATTCATTATCACGCACCCGCACCGCTATAGCCGAGTAAAGCGCCGACTTCTTTGCCTTTTTTGGAATCGTGTAAGAATAATCTCGCGGCTTCGGACCAAACGCAATTCCTCCACCCTTCCAGAGAGGGGAACGAATACTACCCGCTCTAGCTCTCCCTGTGTGCTTTTGAACCCACGGTTTTTTTCCGCCCCCGGCTACCTCTCCCCTTGTTTTCGTTGACGCATTCCCTTGTCTCTTATTTGCTTCATACATCGTTATGACGTCACGCAACAACACCGTACGAATGGGCATACCAAATTTCTTTTCGTCGAGCTGTATACGATCCACCTTTTCACCTTGTTTGCTATATACAGGTATTTCCATAATTTTATTTACTTACCTTCTCCGTCTTTACCTTATTGAGTATAAGATAACTTCCTTTATGTCCTGGAACAGCACCCCTCAAAAATAAAAGATTTTTCTCTGTATCGATTTTAACCACATCAATATTCTTTATCGTTACGCGCTCTCCACCTAACCTCCCCGCCATCTTCTTACCCCGTATTACTCTTCCCGGATCGGTATTCGAACTAATCGAACCGGGTGGGCGATGCCTTGTAGATCCATGGGTATTAAGACCACCTTTAAAATTCCATCTTTTCATCACACCGGCATAGCCCTTTCCTTTGGTTATGCCAATCACATTGATCATTTTAACGTCTTGCAGCATGCCCACATTAATATTTTGTCCTAATTTTATTTCGACACCCGAGTCGGGTTTTACCTCACGAACAAATCTTTTTGACTCCAAAGACAATTTCGCTGCATGACCAATTTCAGCTTTTGTTGCATGCTTCTTTTTCCTGTCATCGAATCCCAGCTGGACTGCTGAATATCCGTCATTTTCAACCGTTTTAATTTGCATGACACTGCATGGCCCAGCCTGAATCAGAGTTACCGGCAACAACTTACCGTCGTCTGAATAGATCTGTGTCATTCCTATTTTTTTTCCGAGAAAGCCGCTCAACATCCTTTTCTACCTCACCCTTTAAAATTTAAGCCTTTATCTTAATCTCTATACCAGCCGGCATATTTATCTTATTCAACGCATCCATGGTCTTTGCCGTGGGCTCGAAAATATCGATCAATCTTTTATGCGTCCGCATTTCAAACTGTTCCCTGGATTTTTTGTCAACATGCGGAGACCTAAGCACGGTATATCGCTCAATACGAGTGGGTAAAGGAACAGGGCCAAATACCTTTGCCCCGGTACGCTTTGCTGTCTCCACGACTTCCAAAGATGATTGATCTAATATCCTGTGGTCGTATGCCTCCATGCGTATTCTTATTTTCTGATCCAGCACCATAATACTCCAATAAATAAAACGATAAACTAATTGCAAAAAAGAACTATACTATCACGTAATTTAAGAAAGTCAACGCCAAAATGATTTTTATTCAATAATTTTCGTAACGACGCCGGCGCCGACCGTTTTTCCGCCTTCACGAATGGCAAACCTTAACCCCTCATCCATCGCCACTGCAGTCAGCAACTCAACATTCACCTTTACATTATCCCCAGGCATTACCATCTCCGCCCCACCAGTCAAACTCACCACCCCCGTCACATCCGTCGTCCTGAAGTAAAACTGCGGCCT
>PHFX01000176.1 GCA_007618135.1 Candidatus Brocadia sp. WS118
TCTACACAATTTTACAAATTTTGAGTATTACCCTATTTGAGAAAGCCCCTATTTTGCAAGTACTTACAAATTCTGATTACAAAAGCGAACCGCGCGTTCTTTATAAACAATTGTCTTTGTTCAACTTATAACCGGACACTAGTGTATACGCATATAAGACCTCCTGATTAAAACTATAGTAAAACTCCTACCCCACTAATGTCTGAACATAGTCTTCTCGCCTTGACCACAGGGCTGGTTTTACCTCATAAGCCTCAATTGCCTCTATTACATCTCCCCCAACTTCTCGTTCCTGATCATTTAAAAATGCATATGACTCAGATTTTTCTATGCGTGCCTCACGGGTATCGGTAAGAGCAAACAGGTAAGTGCCTATAGTGTTTTTGTTGGGTGCGTTTATAGCCTGAATAAACCTTTCTGGACGTGTTCTTGATTTTGGAATAAGAAAATCAATGGCGTGATCAAAACCGCTTTTGCCTGCAATTTTAACCCGTGGACTATATCTTATTTCGTGATTATCGAGAAAAGCTCGAACATCTTCCCAGAAAAAAGTAGCCACTCTTGGTTGCGCCATAACAAACATGTCATTTACTGCGAGCATCGCTTGCACGAGTATATGAAGGCGCTGACCAATATTGCGTTGTGAGGCTTCGACGAAAAGTTGATTCCCTTCATATTTTACTCCAAAACCATTCAACACAGATTCAAGAATACCCTTGCGTTTCGGGGTGTTAAGATCCAATCCACTCGTTCGGAGGTCAGATAGTATGTAGCCATCGTCTGACAGAACGATCTTTCCGTTTTTTTTAATTACATAAATCTGAATATGGTCATTGTGCCTGTCAAGGAAGGGCGTAGTCAGTTCACATGCCTTTTCCAACTGTTCCACTGATATTCCTTCGCGAAGCCATGCTATATAAGCTTCAATTACTTGCTCGCACTCTTGCTTGTTCATACCAAACTATCCTGAAATGGTAAGATCTCGATATTGCAATATCGACAGAAGTCTTGAAAACTCTGCCTTATATTTGTTGGATTGCTAAACTCATCGAGCGGTAAAGGAATAGCCCATCTATCTTCATAACTCTCGCGATAGATATGGAGATGAGTACCAAAGAGTTTTGTGCCATCAGGATTTGTGTGAGGAGCGCCATCAACATCCAGCCGGACAAGAACGATAACTTTTCGCCCGTGAGTCTGCAGTTTTAACTTCGACAGACGTATCGTTCCTCTCCACAAATCGAGTAAAAATGGTTCCCGTTTATCGTCGCCTATAAGTTCATGTGTTAGATCACTACCAGTAGGGATAGAGACTATCACTGGATTTACAAAAATCTTTCTCATTGCTATGAGAGTATCTGCTTCTGTTTGTGTTAACATAATTCCGACCCAGATTATTTTGGCATTGCAAGGAGCATGGCGTCAATAAGTCGTTTCTCCTCGCTGTTTTTAGGATACAATGCCGAAAGGGCATTTGCAAGTCTTAAAAAATCAGGACTTCTCTCCTGCTCTGCCTTAAGTAACGTTCGAAGGGCATTTGTCCTGCCATCCGACTGTAACAACATGGCGGCGTGTACCCTGTCAAGTGTTGTTGCCCCGTGCTGTGTCTTTAGTGAATCGTCAGAAACATGAGCGCCATCTTTTTTACGCCCTTTGCTGCGGCCTTTGATTTCAAGCAACATACGTTCCTCTGTTTCGGGAAATAATTTTAGTTGTACAGGTCCTTTTGGATGATCTTCAACCTGTTCAGAAAATGCCTGTGTACCGGCTTCACCAAAGAGTTGTCCTGCCCGTTCTGATACAGAAACGAGCCGGACGACTCCTTTATTCGTCTCTATGATGCGACCTTCCCACTCCTCCAGGTGGATACCAAGCGGCTGTGCAAAGCGTCGGGCGACATCATAGACAAGACTGAAACCTCGTAGCGCAGGCATCCTGCCTGCATCTTCGCTTTCTTCTGTGCTGTCGGAACCTTCTTCTTCGTTTTCTTGTAGGCTGGAAATGTTATCATTCTGCAGGCTGGAAGCCTGCTCTACATTTGTGCTTTGCAGTGTCCAGAGGAAGAGGGCCGTGAGACGGGCATCTTCTTCTAACGAGCCGGATGCACCATTTCTGGCCTTTGCCTCCGCAGTTCCAAGGACTTGTTCGAGAGCTGCGCGACCCACCGCCTCCCAGACATAGGCAAGAAAGCCCCTTTTGTGGGGCTCCTGAGCCTCCGGGTCTCCACCAAGGGGAATCTCACGTTCTTGCGCGTCTACTACCTTTGCATACTTGCTATAGATTTCAAGGGCAGGACCGATACAGGCAAACACCAGATCTGCCCCGCGAATGCCCTCAGATTGCAGCCGTTCCATCCAGTCGCCGACACGTTTTGGCAGTTCCCGCAGGACATCTGCCCAGTCACCTACGAACTCCGTAGCGCAGGCATCTTGCCTGCTTTTCTCGTATAAATCTTTTTTATGCAGGCTGGAAGCCTGCGCTACGTGCGCCACTGCCCGCGGTCGACAAACGAGATGAATACTGGTGGCAAGGGCAGCGGATTCACGGGCACGAAGACGCGCTCCACGTTCAGTTGATAGTGGCCAAGAAGCCGTTATAACCCAGCCTCCGCGTATCATGCCTGAGATGAGAGCTTCCCAACCTTCTGTTGTCTTGTGAGCAAAAACAACACAACCCATTCCATCTTCGCGCGAAACATGTCGTCCTTCTGAAAATGCTGATGCCATTGAGTCCTCAAAGAAACTTGCATTTTTGACTCGACCATTCTTTCTTCTGGTCTCGTCCTGCACAATTTCTGCCGATTTGGGTGAAAGGACATTTGTTGGATCAAATGGGTCCTGTAGTATATGGCTATCTGGCAATGATCGTTTGAGCCAAACAAAGAAAAAATCCGAGAGGTCTGAATAAGGGATAGCATCATAGTAAGGGGGATCTGTAAACCATACTGCTACAGATTCGGCTGGCAAAGGACTCGAAACTGCGTCAGCAAGTTGCACCTGACCCTTGGTAACGTTTATATTTGATAATTCCGTGCAGGAGTTAATTACATCATCTAAAGCGTCTTGAATACCACCAGCATATGTGACCATAGTAAACATTTCTGGGAAATCCCAAGACATAGGGAGAGCCTGTAGTCCGAAAGCTCCGGCAACCGTTTCACTGCCTTTATACCACTTGGAAAGTACATTACAGTGGCGAAGAACTTTGCCCATGAATAAAGCAATAATTTGATCAGTATTTGAGCCAGCTTTACGTGTAGCACGGCATAACGTTACCAATGCCACCTTCTGCCGTGCCGTGAAAAGGTCGCCCCATTGCAACATTCCATAACGTTGAACACGAAAACCTAAAGTGCCGATCGGCGGTAACGGCTCATCCGGTACGGGACAGAGACCTTTTCTGCCGTCGCGTTCCCATTCATCGAGTATCTCCTTCAGCCGCTTCTGCGCCTTCCAGACGGCCTCATAGTCTCGCTCAGTGGACAAACGGTAGTGACGTCCCTGCTCGCCAGGTTTGAGCGTGACAACGGCGAGTAACCGCGCGCCACCGATTACCGTAGCGCAGGCATCCTGCCTGCATAAATTTGAAGGCGGATTTTCTGCAGGCAAAGTGTTATTTGCAGGCTGGAAGCCTGCGCTACTACCCGCGTCACCAAAAATAACATCTGCGCCGCCACGCTGGGCAGCAAGCTGGGCACGCACCCTTTCGGGCGAAAGGACGGTGTTGCAGCATAGGCAGGTGGCCTTTGCCCTTGTGACTGTGCCTTGTGGTACCTCATTATCAGACTTCGGCTCAAATATCTCGAATTCAACCGTAGCATTCGTAGCGCAGGCATCTTGCCTGCTATTTTCATGTATGTTTTCTCCTTTATGCAGGCTGGAAGCCTGCGCTACAGAAGCGCTGCTCAATGCCCAGTTTTCCGCCTTCTGACATAAACCCGCCTTTACTGGATTATTCACGGTGTAATTGCAGACCCGGATAAAATCATCCTCATCCCGGACAAGGTGGTCGTATGACTCACGCTGCCAGAACGATTGACCTTCCTGCCACAGAATACTATTAGCCTTATTTGCTGTAAACGACTTCCAGCTATGGAGAATGGAGCTTAACGTGTGAGCCCCTTTTGGAGTAAGAACTGCATGAACGTGGTTTGGCATTACTACCCATGCATGCAGTTTGTAACGTTCACCATCAAAATGACAGAGGACGTCAGCAACCAATTTTCCGATGTCTTCTCGTTTTAGCCAGCATTCGCCGTAACCAGAATCAAGAAAGGCCTCTATTTTATCTGATGCTAAAGAGTCCGGATGCCGGGTATCTTTGTTGTTTATTTTTTCGTTTTCCACTTTAGATTCAAACTCTATGCGCTCTGCTTCGATTTGTTCCAGAATGGCCTGTGGAAGGGTTCCGGCCAGACGGAAAGTTACAAAATATGTACCTTCTTCCATTTTAAAGTGCGGCAGATAACCACGATGGTGGATTCCGGAACGAAGGTCGTTATCCGTATCGTCGTCATTCGTAGCGCAGGCATCCTGCCTGCTATTCTCACGTATATTTTCTTTATTTTGCAGGCTAGAAGCCTGCGCTACGGGTGCTACCTTATATCGCAACGCCCGTTTTCTCCCCGGCTTTTTACAGAGCCAGAAACTTCTCATCAGCGGGATCTCTGCCCCGCAGTTCGGAGCTTCGCATTTTACTGTCCTTGCCCAGAGATAGGCAATAGGTCTTGAACCATCCGGGTCTGGAGGATAAAATTCGGCAAGTTCCTTTTCCGCCGCTTCTTTTATATCCTTCCCCACAATCCTCAATGCCTCTGCCAATCCGCCCGCTTCTATTTCTTCCCCATTTTGCCTTTTAACTTTTACCTTTTGCCTTCCGTATCGGGGAATGTCCTCAAGCATGACCTTGAGTATCAGGCATGCCACAGGGTTCAGGTCGCTGGCAAAGGTTTCACAACCCAGCCTCAGTGCCTCAAGTGGGATAGAACCACCGCCAGCAAATGGATCGACTACCAGTGGTGTTTCTTCGGGGTGTGCTGCCTTGACAAGTCCACGGGCTACATTCAGATAGCTTTTGTTTGTTGAAAGGTCCCAATTTGCAAAGTCGCCGATAAATTGGAGGAGCGCACGCCGCAGGTCTTCATCTTTTGTGCCTACATGTCCCTGTACCGCAGGCAGTAAGCTTCGGGCCTTTTCCTTGAAGTCCTCCGGACAAAGCTTATCGCATGGGTCAGGCAGCAAAAGTCCTAAAAGCATTGCCCGGCACGCCGCCAGTGGACGCCTTGCCCACCAGAGGTGGAGGGTTGACGGATGTCCGTGCCGGATGGACTTTTCCCGTGCCGAGTGTTTTGAGACAACGGCAATCGGGAAATCCACCTCAGCCAGCCGTTTACATTCTTTGGGGATCATGTATTTCACTTCCTTTTTGTATATTACCCTTAGATTCCGGACAAGCCGGAATGACAGACCGGACAAGCCGGAATGTCAGATTCAGAACGGCTCCCTATTTGTCAAATTTCGGGTAAGCCGGAATGACAAACCAAACATGTCGTATAACAAGCAAGGTACTAAATGTTGTCATTCTGGCTTGTCCAGAATCAAATCCTTCTTAACGACATGTTCTTTGTTAGATTCCCGACAAGCGGGAATGACAACGTTCCAGTATTGTTACTTGTCATTCCAACCAACACGTATTCTTCCTCGTAGGGAATCTGTTCGGAATCCATCGTTCCATCTTGTGCAGAATCCATCGTTCCGACTTGTTCGGAATCTTCCATCATAAACAGTCATTCTGAGTCATCCAAAATCTACCTCCATTCCGTCATTCCGGCTTGTCTTTCTGATTCACCCCAAAATCAACCTCTATTCTGTCATTCCGGCTTGTCCGGAATCTATTCCTGTAATTCCACCATATAAATCCTTAAAAGAAGGATTTCTCTTGCTTATAAGTTCCAATTTTTCCTGTCTGCTCATGTTCTTGATCTGTTTTTCCCGAATAATTGCGCTCATGCTATTATTGGAAACCTCGTAATACACAAGTTTGTGTAGGTTGTATTTGGCCGTAAATGATCGTGGATTGAGATTGTTCTTGTGCTCATACACCCTTCGGACAAGATTATTGGTAACTCCAACATAAAGAGTTGGTCTGGCATTCGCCATAATGTATACAGCAAAGGTTTTTTCTTTCATGAAGCTATTGTTCCTGCATTAAGATTCCGGACAAGCCGGAATGACAACCCGACAAGCCGGAATGACAGATTCCGGACAAGCCGGAATGACAAACCGGACAAGCCGGAATGACAGATTCAGGGCATATCTCCACAGGTTGTCCGAGAATTACTTTTGCACCTAGACACCATACTATATATTGATCAATCATATTAATATTAGACAATATATAGTACACATTGAAGATTGTCGTTGGATTCTCGGACAGCCTGTCCAGAAGTAATTTGTGCAAACACTTTGCGCGCATATTGTTAATAAGTATAAGTCTTTGTATGGTATGCAAATCAATATTACCCTCTTTATTACCCTGTTTAAAGGTATTATCCTTTTTTCTCCACCGTGCACCAGGTCTGCGACCAAGGCATTCCACTAACTTTGCCAGCTGTTTTTAAGTATAGTATCATTATTCTGCAGGCTGGAAGCCTGCGCTACACTGCATTGGTTGTTTTAGTGCGTCAACAGAGAGGCAATAGTGCGCTACCTTGGTTACCTCACGCCATTCAAACCGTGCAGGGTCTTTGATGGGTTCCTGTAGTTGGGGCTTTGTCTTACAACCGGTAACCACATAGAGCCAGTAACAGTCCCTCCGGTCTTCGGCGACACGGCGCTCATTGGGCGTAAGCAGGATTTGTCCCGTTGAACTGCCAATGCCCTTAACCTCTATGAGTCTTAGTTCGCCAGAATCCAGGTCAAGACTGGTGATATCATATCCCAGATTCTTTTCATGGACGTCGAAGACCTGACGATTCTGGGACTTTTCATACTCAAGGACAACTTGCATGGCAGCAGCCTCTACTTCAAAATTGGGTCTCAAACGCCGGATTTCAGGGGCTTCTCTTTCAGGGTGAGGAAGTATGAGAACGCTTGTTATCCTTTCCACTGCCTGCAAGGAAAGCGATTTTTGACGTTCAAGCTCCTGTCTGCGTTTTTCGCGGCGGTTGAGGATTTCTGCATGGCGGGACTCTGCCTGCGAAAGACGCCCTTCAGCGCCGTGCACCTTTTGTTCCATATCTGATGCGGCTTTTCCTATCTCTTCATCTGCCTTCTGAAGTAATTCGGTAAGCGATAGTTCGATGTGCGCGGCAATGCGTTCAACCTCGGCAATACGCCCTGAACGGGTTTCTTCAAGAAACGGCGTGAGGGCATGTTGGTTGAGCCATGCCAATGCCTCCGGAACAGATGCAACGGCAGGCAGGTTTCCCGGAGCTTCTGCAGAAGTAAAATTCCCAAGCAAGCCAGGTTCCTGAAGATGTAGGTCGCCGTTTTCTTTCATCTCTATAACAAATAACCACTCGTGTATTATCTGGCCAAGACCATCCACAATGCGGGCGCGGTAGAAGTCCAGACGAGACGGTGTATCATGTTTGAGTGAATAGAAGCAAGCTCCTTTTGCAAGACTATCATGGGCAAGGGAGCAGATATGGCGTCTTACGGCTTCAAATAACGGATGACCTGGCGTTACCCATTCGAGTTTGTTATTCTCAGCAGTCTCGCGGTCTGTCGAGCAGAGCGGATACTTGTTTGCGAGGGCTGGCAGTTTCCAGTCGGGTTGTGTTTCGTATCTTCTCAGCACGGCAGGTGTTTTCCCGGGTTCAAAGGCGTGAGGGATATTTGGGACAAATTTTAAATGAAGCGGCACATATTCAGACGCATCCCGCAGGAAGCGTGCAATCGTTTCCGGGACGACACGACATTCCTGCGCCCTTGCCCGACGCTCGATAAGCATTTCTAAGTTAAGTTTCTTGGATGCAAGCCCTTCAAGGGCGTTCTGACAGATAGCGCGAAACTGCGCTTCATCAACATTTTTCAGGAGACGGTCTTCCAGGTCTTCATCACCCATACGGCCTGCATAATAATCCCTGAGCACCTTTTCTATATGGGCAGCCGGGAGGATTTCTCCAACGACATTGAAAACGGCGTCATCGTCAAGGGCATCACGGATTTCCTGCAGTTTTTCAAGCAACCGTTGCAGGACGCGTCCCTCGATGGTATTTGTAGCAACAAAATTAAAGATAAGGCAGTTCTCTTTCTGCCCGTAGCGATGGATTCTCCCCATGCGTTGTTCAAGGCGGTTCGGGTTCCAGGGAATATCGTAGTTAAACAAGACATTGCAGCATTGAAGATTGATGCCTTCCCCTGCCGCCTCGGTTGCAACAAGGATCTGGATTTTCCCTTCCTTAAATTGTTGTTCGGTGTAAAGACGGGTTCCCGGCTCATCCCGTGAGCCAGACCGCATGCTGCCGTGTATACAACCAACCCGGAAGCCCCAAGCCTTGAAGCGTGCCATGAGATAATCAAGTGTGTCTTTAAATTCTGTGAAAATAAGGAGCCTCTTTTCAGGGTGATCGAAAAAACCCTCCTTATGGAGAAGCTCTTTAAGACGGAACAGTTTTGCCTCTGCTTCGGCATCTTCTACTGTCTTTGCCTTTAAAGCAAGGCTTTGAAGGTCTTCGATCTCCTTCTGTATCTGTTCGGCATTGCCTGCAAGCGTGATAGCCTCCAGTATTTCTTCGAGGCGTTCACGTTCCCCTTCTTCCATTTCTTCAAGCTCCTCCGGCGAAGGGAGTTCTGGTGGCGCTATACGGGACAACTCCTGCGCGCGTTTTAACCCCTCTTTCAGTCTTCTGGTGCGATTCTCAAGGGAATGCCGGATTGCATAGGTACTTGAGGCAAGACGGCGCTGGTAAAGCGACATAAGGAAGCCTATTGCCCTTGCACGTGGGTCGTCACCCTGCGCTGCAGCTTGAGTACTCTGCTGTTTCACAAACCTGGTGATGTCACGGTAAAGCTCAAATTCCTGTTCATCTATCTGAAAGTCCACGGTGTGAGGGATACGTTTGGTAAATATTTTTTTGGCTGTCCATATGCCGTCTGCCTTGCGTTCAGGAAAATACACCATTGCCTCTTTCGTACGGCGGAGATAGAAGGGCGCACGTCGTCGAGCCATTGCCTCGCGTATTGATCTTACATCGGCGTATGCGTCTCTATCCAATAACTGGAGAAAAAGGCTGAAATTGGCCGGGTCTCCTTTATGAGGAGTGGCAGTAAGAAGCAGAATATGGTCAGATTGATCTCTCAGGAGTTCACCCAGGGCGTACCGTGCAGTCTTACGGGCAGGCGGTGTCCACGACATACGATGGGATTCATCTATTATGACCAGATCCCAGTGTACCTGCTGTAAGCCAGGCAGAATTTCAGTGCGTTTGGCAAGGTCGAGGGACGTTAATACTGTCTTTTGCTCCAGCCATTGATTTACGCCAAATTGTTCACGAATGTCCTGTCCCTTCAGGACCAGAAATTTTTCATCAAATTTTTCTTTGAGTTCACGCTGCCACTGAAATGTAAGATTAGCCGGGCATACGATGAGGATACGCTCTATAAGCCCTCGCAGTTTGAGTTCTTTGATAAGAAGACCCGCCATAATCGTCTTGCCAGCCCCGGCATCATCAGCCAGCAGAAAGCGAACACGGGCAAGTTTTAGCAAATAATCGTAGACTGCTTCAAGCTGATGGGGAAGGGGATCAACACGAGAGATGGAAAGACCGAAATAGGGATCGAATTCGTAAGCAATTCCAAGAGCGTACGCCTGAAGGCCGAGACGCAGGAGATTCCCATCGCCCTTGTAACTGAATTTTGAATCAAGGATGGTGAGGGCTTTAATATCCTGGCAATTGAGGGTAACTCTACGAAATTGTTCCGACCGTATTCCAACAAGCCCAACAATCCAGGTATCGGTACCGCTGGCCTTTACAGTTTCTACGCGCATGGGTTCGTTAAACAGCGCACCAGTTAAAACTTGCCCTTCGTGGATAGGTTGATTATCGCCCATAGAATGACCTTTGAAGGCCATGTTTTTTTCAAGTTGGGTAGCCGCAGGCTTTCAGCCTGCGTGGAACATTCAACAAATTGTTGTAAACAGCATTCCGGGTTGATTCGCATGAATATTAGAACAGAAATTCAAAAGATTGCAATCTTTTACTTTGAACTAAATTTAATAGTTATGATACCGTTCTAAAACACTTTAACTGTATGGTTGTAATGTACACGGAACAAGATTCCTGAACTGAGAAGTATAAAATTCATGCCTAAAGTGCATGAGCAACCCATCTTCACTATTTCTCCTATACATGAGGAGAAAATTATTTTTGATTTACTCTCCTCAAGACTGTAGGTATACTAATCGAGTAAATCTTGCCTTATGAAAGGAGAAAAAGATGTATATCTCGATTAAAAGTCGGCTCATTTTTTTGCTCATTGCATTTACGTTGCTACCGTTTGTTCTCTTAAGAATCGTGGCCTATCCGAAAGTACAGTCTGATCTTCAGGAGATACTTATACGAAACCTTGACGGTATCGGTCATAAACAGGCAGAATTGGTAACGAACTGGGTACAGGAGAGAGTCAAAAATGCTGGTGTAATTGCTGAAAATCCCTTTATGACCAAATGCGCAAAAATAAACGAACAGGACGAAGATTACCCGTATGTCGTCAAATATTTAAAATCAATACAATACAAATACGGCTACAAAGGGATACTTATCAGTGATGACAAAGGGATGATAACCGTTGCCACTGCGGAAGAAAGGGTGGGACATGACATTTCTCAAAGGGATTACTTTCAACAAGCGCTCCAGGGGAATACCTATGTATCAGGTATTGTCCCTTCTGAAATCCCACTGATCAATGAATTTGGAGAAAAAGAACCTGGCATGCCTACCATGTTTGTTTCAACGCCATTAAGGGATAGGGATGGGATGATTGCCGGCGCCATTGTCATCCGTGTAGACGTAAATGCCCTTAACAACCTTATGCTGAGCCTGAAATTGGGAACAACAGGCGAAACATATCTGATAAATAAAGATGGCTATATGATAACCGAATCACGGTTCGTGCAGCAACTCAGGGACATAGGGCTGGTAAAACGAAGGTGTGCTTTAGAGCTGGCGTTGGTCAACCGGGAAACGGGCGAATTAACCCATGGCGTCAAACAGTGTGTTGCCGGCATCAATGGTTTCGATGCAAAAGGCTATAAAGATTACCGGGGTACCACAGTGCTGGGCGTATGGCGCTGGTTGCCTGAATTTAATTGGGGTGTTATGGCTGAAATAGACAAAGATGAAGGGTATGGGCCGGCATATAACCTTAATTATATTGTAAGTTCCGTATTGGTCACACTCGTGATTCCCATCGTGCTGGTAGCCTACATCATAGGCAAAAAGACTTCCACACCCATCATTCAGCTAACGGAAGTAACTAAAAGGATTGCCTTAGGAGACTTAGCCCAAAGTGTAGACATAAAGAGAGACGATGAAATTGGGATTTTAGCAAACTCATTTAATATTATGGCACAATCTCTGGATGAGAAGACGCGGGAGATTGCGGCATCGGAGAAGCGGTACCGGGAATTATTTAACTCTGTGAAGGAAGGCGTATATCAATCTGAACCTACAGAAGACGGCATGTTTATCAGCATAAATCAGGCCGGGGCAGAAATCCTGGGCTACAAGTCTCCAAAAGAAGTAATTGGCATAAAAGTAAAGGATATTTACGTAAATCAAGAAGACCGCAGAAAGGTCGTAGAGAAATTGAACAAAGACAGAATATGGAGGAGTTTCACGTCATTATGTAAGAGGAAAAATGGGGAACAGTTTTACATGGAAAGGACGTCTAATCTGGTTGTCGATGAAACGGGCAAACCCATCCGTATTGATGGAATATTCAGAGATATCACGGAACGGAAGATCCTGGAAGAAGAATTGCAGGAATCGGAACTCCACTACAGACAATTATTGAAACTATTGAAAGAGGGAATATATCAATGTGAACCCACGGAAGACGGGGTGTTTACGTGGATCAATCAGGCTGGAGCAGAGATGCTTGGTTACGCCTCACCGGAAGAAGTGATCGGAACGGCGGTGAAAGACACCTATGTAAATCCATCTGATCAAAGGGAATTGATTGAAACGCTGGAAAAAAATGTGATGCGCAGAGATTTTGTTGCTTATGGCAAGAAAAAAAATGGTGAACGATTCATTTCTGAAAACACGTGTAATCTTGTCCGTGACGCGAGCGGCAAACCGATCAAGATCCTTGGAATATTCAGGGACATAACAGGAAAATAATTCGTGAATATCTGAAATTACCCCTCTCTGTATCTCCAGAGACGGGTCGCGTTGAGGATGGGGTTGCCTGGCAGGAAAGGATGCACACATTTCATGTACATTTTCGATTCATTCTGTTAGGGGGTTAAAATATGTATTCAATCGACAAATACCATTTTAAAGAATTCAAGATTGCGCCTGGACATCGGGCAAATTACGCCATCCTGTGTAATTCTGAATTTAAAGAAAATCAGTGGGGTATGAAGTATTCTCCTGCTAACAATTATTCAAGAGAATATAAAATACTGCCTCTTTTTACCCATCCCCAGATTCCCATCAGACACAAAGAAGGCAATGCTATAATGTACAAAGAAGGGAAGTCGGTAATCGCACAAAACTACCTCATCATAACCCATTTTGAGGGAGCAGATGTCGTTGAATATTACAAACAGAGAGGATTGCCAGATCAGGATGAAATGAAGCGCGTGATTCAATATTTTTCCAGCGCTACGTTACCCTTGCATCACATGCACTCCAAAGGATATATCCACAGCGACATCAAACCCGGACACCTCATTTTAAATTCTCAGACGGGCGCGATGGCGCTGATTGATCTTGAATGCACGATCAAAATAGGAGAGATTATTTGCGGTATGAGCAAAGAATACGCCTCACCGGAACAGAAACAGATGATTCGAATGTTGCGCGATGGTGAAGAGGAAAAGGCGGTACTGAAAAAAGTCAGGATGAATGCGGCATCAGACCTCTATTCCGTCGGATTGATTTTCTACCGGGTAATGACGGGGAAATTATGGCAGGAAGCACAAATCAACCCACAAGAGATCAACAAGGCCATACCGGACAAACTCAACCGGGTCATTTTGGGACTTTTAGAGGAAAACCCTGATAATCGTATCCAGTCCGCAGAAACACTAAAATCAGAATTAGAGACAGTATAGCCCCTATCACATAGTAAACAATGTGAGATTATAGGGTAAGATTGGTTATGCAACCGCATCAGAGTTCACAGAACCATATTTCTCCGGAACCCTCATCCATAGGCATCGGCACGTACCTGGGCAAAGAAGACGACCAGACTGATGCGCTCTATCATGATTCAATAATCGGGGCAGTCACTGCGGGAAAACAACACCACTTTCGGATTATTCAGATGCCCATAAACATTTACATGCCTGAAGCTGCAACACTGAAGAATCAGGAACTCCATGGTAAGTGGGTTACTCCCCTTGAAGCCGCCGATGGGATGGATATTCATGTTATGTCCAGTGCAACCCTCTTGCAAACACAAGCCCTTAAGGAAAGCAAACTATTCTCATTTCAGACTGTTGATCATTCAGACGGAACGCTCAAGTCTAAATATGCTGAGAACAAAGCCTCCCGGTCATTCCTTCTTTTTACCGTATCGAGTATGGTGCGCACACTTCTCCTCACCTTTTCAAAATATACTGCCTTGCCGTTTATCGATACGCGGAGTGGCCTTTCCATGTCTATAAGTCCTTCTTCCAGAAACAGGCGTACGGTTTTAACTTCATGGATAGTCAGGTAGACCTCATTGTCCTCTTCATTGATTTCCGCCTCAACGGCCGCTGTTTCAGAAAAGCCTTGCGGTCTCACCAAACGTCCGGCAATATCTCTGCTCACTCCAGAAACTTGTCCTACTAATTCAGAAAACCCGGTTATTTCGATCCAGTACGAGAAGGAATATCCTGTAGATTCTGTAAAAAATTTCATCCTCTTCGGGTAGAGTGTTCTTTTATGCATACGGAACCAGTCGAGCGCCTTAGCGATCTCATTCACGGGAAATTGGTGTTTTAGTTCAGAAAGTTCCTTATAAACAACCGTGTAATTCAGTTTCTCCAACCTCGAACCGGCATCCCTTGCAGCTTCTACCGGGATGACGGTATCTTTGCTCCCGTGGATTATATAAACAGGAACGTGTTCTAAGTTTACCAATAAGTACGGCAGCGGGCATTCCGCAGCAATCGGGTTTATAGCAGCAAAAAGCGAAGGATAACGAAGGGCGAAATACCACACACCATGGCCACCACTTGAAAAACCCGTTAAATATACCCTATTTGTGTCGATGTGATAATCCTGTTTAACCTTGTCAAGTATGGAAAGTACCAATTTTTCCGCCTCCTCATTCCACCATAGTCCAGAGCCATAGGTAGGAGCAATAAAGATAAATTCGTCATTATGTGCTGATGACTTTAACCACGACATCACCTGCCCGTAACCACTGCCACCAACTCCATGCAATGCAAGTACAACCGGCCATGGCCTGTCAATATCATAAGACGATGGTATATATACAAAGTACTCACCCTTCTTTTCTCCAGCAGGCGCCAATTCCCGGTGTAAGCCAGGCTGTTGGGACGTGTAATGAGCGGATACTTTAACCCAGTCTTTCATTTGATCAAAACGGAATGGTAATCCATCCAGGGTCTTGATGATATTCTCTCGTTCGTCCCCATTCGTGCTTATAAGATATTGATTGACCAATGATCGACCCATAGATTCAATATCCTGTCCAGGAGAGACAGAAAGAGGGATAAGCAGGAAAAAAGACAAAAGGGCAACCTTATTTCTATGCATGATGGCCGTGGTTATTAAAATCGTTTGAAAGGTATATTTCTCTTTCAAAATGGGGAATTTGGGAAACAAAGGAAATCAAACCTTCTGCGACTTTCATGGGGCAGCAGCAATTTATGCATTGCCACGAGAGAACCGTTTTGAAATTCCTGGTATCGTGGGCAGGCAGGGTAACAAACTATTTTTCTGAAATGGATTTTATCTTCTCATTCGCAATTTCTATATTAAACTTCGCCTCAAGATTCTCTGGCTCAAGTACGAGGACTTCTTCCCATTTGCCAATAGCTCCCTTATAATTCCCGTCCCGGTACAACATCAGGGCTTCATCCAGCAATTTTTGTAATGCTTCTTTCTCTTGGTTTGCGGCTATTGTTTTTATCGTATGGTCCTCCTCTGGCTTTATTTCACTGCTTGCATCTTTCAGCATCTCGCGTCCCTGCTCCATCATCTGCTTTGCCTCTTTCATGGACTCCTTAGGTTGTTCGATCTTAGTACCCGTTATGCGCGATCTTTGAGTCTGGAGGGTCATCAACTGGTTTTGTAAGTCAATTTTTGCCTTCTCCATTTCATCCATCTTTTTTTCAAGGTCTTTTATAGTTTTTTGTGTCTCTGCAAGAATGCTCTCAAAGGAACTATCCTTTAGTTCAACCTTAGAACTTAATACATCCAGGCTAGTCAGAAGTTTTGAGTAATTAGAATCAGTATCCGTAGTTTTTTGAGAAAGCGCGTCAACGCGTTTACCAAGTTCCTGTGCAGAGTTATTTAAATTCGACAGTCCCAGTTCAAGCTCATGAATTTTTTCTTCAATCACTCCTAAATGCTCAGTTTGGATCTGATCCGATTTTTTGGCAGTTCCGCCACACCCCGCAAATATGGTAGTTAAACCCCATACTATTGAAACCATAACAAAGTATTGTTTCATGCTTTCCCCTTTTGTTTGATCCGGATGCGTGTTAAAAAAGAATCTATTTCATCTTTGATAAGTTAAAATCAAATATCGCCTCTTCCCCGCCTGGAGCAACAATTGCCAACGTAATAAGCTCATGTAAATCAATACCTTTGGTTGGAAATTTAAATACCAGACGGGCCGAGTGGCTTGGAGGATCGGGCCAGAATTCGCTGGCTTCTGCAATGTCAGGGATAAACTCAAACTCTGGCTGTATCACATCATCCTTATAATAGAGCTTGGCGGTATACTGAAGACAAAAATTATATTCGTCACCATAAACGGTAACTGAAAAGGTGAAGGTGTCACCAATTTCCACGGCCTGCATAACATCCCTCTGAGTGAATTCCCTGTGCTCTATAGCAAATTTCCTCGCCTTATAAGCAATATTGTGAAAGGGGGTAAACAAGGTTGCAGACCCCTTCCCTTTTTCTTTGCAGATGGTCCACGGTTTTGAAAACAATGAAATCTCTATGCTTTTATTTTTTTGACCGTATTCAACAGCTTCTGCTATTTGTTCTGCTGACAGTTCTAAAGAAATGGCGTAAGATGATTTTAATGGGAACAGACACAGAATCAGAAAAAAAATCAACGTTGACAGAACGATATTTTTCATCACAATCTTTTTGCTTTCATACATTAGTATTCACCATTATTCTGCACTCTGTTCCGTTGCTGCAGCTTCCTCCGGAGCAGCCTGCTCTGAGGCAGCTGCCGGTTCAGAAACGGCTTCCGGCTCGGAGACAGCTTCCGCCTCTTTTTTCTCTTCAGCGGATGGTTTTACTACATAATTCTTGCCGGTCTTCATGAGACTAGCACCACACACAATAAACATAATGCCAAAGACAACCGCACCAGCAAAACACAACACCCCGCCAATGTTGTTTACAAATCCTTCTACTTTTTGATTGGTCATAATCTTTTCAGATTTTTCTGTAATTATCTGATTCAACTTGTCAATCATTTTACGTCTCCTCCTCCTAATTCATACCTACACGGAAAAACTTAAAACAGATACAGAGCTTTTTACCAGAAAATGATGCTTCCGGCCTTAATGTTTCACTAAGGCATTATACAGAGATAATTCCCTGTCAGCCTCTTCTTTCATCCCTTTCTCACGATATATTGATTCTAAATTCTTGTGTGCTTTTGCATAATTTGGATTAATGGCTATGGCTTTTTTGTATTCGCTGATTTGGTTGTCATACATCTTTTTTTCACCGTATGCAACCCCCAGATTAAAATGAGCCTCAGCACTTCTGGGATTTAACTCCAATACTTTATTATATTGCGAGATTTCATCATCCAGCAAACCTTTCCTGCCGTACGAAACCCCTAAATTGAAATAGGTATCAATGGATTTAGGATCGATTTCGATTGCTTTTTTATATGCAGCAATTGATGCATCAAACATTTCCTTCTCGCGGTAGGTATGACCTAAATTATAGAATGCTTCATAATTCTTAGGGTCAAGTTCAATAACTTTTTGATAAACCAGGATTTCTTCATCAACCATTCCCTTGGCTCCATAGGCGATCCCAAGATTAAAGTACGCATCTTTATATGTCGGATCCAACTCTATTGCCTTTTTATATGCTGCAATCTCAGCATCAAACATCTTTCGCTTGCTATAGGCTACCCCTAAATTATTATATACCTTTGGAAAATATCTGTTTAATTCAATGGCTTTTTTGTATTCCGAAATAGCCATGTCAACCAAACCACGACTATTATATTCATTTCCCATGTGGTAATGCGCATCAAAGTCGCCAAACTCATCAGCTCCGTAATTATCAACGGCACAGACCAGATTCAGAAACAACAGACCGGCAAAAAATATTTTTTTCATGCTTCTAAAAATCATGTCGGAAAAAACCAGTACGTTTTTTCGTTTTTCGAGGAAATCTCTTTCGCAATTGTAAAAAATTCAGATTCAGAAAGATCATCCAGTTTTTTACCATATTTTTTTATGGTCTCACTGAATTCCAATACCTTCTCAACAAGGTTTTCATGGGTTTCTGCGGAGCCTCCCACGACGTAAAAATCTTCTCCTGTCGTAATCCTTTTATGATTATCCTTGTTGCCAAAGGCGAGACCGTAAAGAAATGAATTTTCCTTGAATGATTTATTCTGATTATCCAAATCGTCACTCCTTTCCGTCGGTTGAATATCCCATGTACTGCGAATTGCTTATAACCTTAAAGACCTTAAAGAGAATACCATTCCACCTGAAAAATGTCAAGCTAATATACCCTATCACGATGCAATCTCAATACAAGTATACGGCAAATCGTATCTTTAAGCCTCCGATTCGGACCACGCCATTCTAAGGCTTCGCATATTGCTGGGATAATTGCATGCTGGATTTTTGCCCGTTTTCTGCTATTATACCTTGCATCTGACTTATAGTTTCTTCCGTTATCTCTTTCCCGCATATTCTCATGCGGTAAGTTACCATCAATAGCTTACCATGGAAATCTTTATTAATCTTATTGCACTTATTGCAAGCCTCGGCGTATTGGTTTTCTTAGGCGAGAAGCTTATTCATGCCGCCTTGAGACTTGCTAAAGCCTTTGGTGTTTCACCGACAGTCATAGGGCTCACGGTCATTGCCTATGGGACATCGCTCCCGGAATTTGTTGTATCATCCATTGCCGCTGTCAAACAATACAGCGATTTATCCGTTTCCAATATCGTTGGCTCAAATATTTACAATATTGCATTTATCCTCGGAATAGCAAGTATCATAAGTTCTCTCTCTATAAAAGAGCGTATTTTCGCAAAAAGGGATGGGTTGGTAATGCTGTTCGCTGTCGTTATCTTATGCCTCTTCGCATACCATGAAAAGATAGGAAGGCTTGCAGGCATTGCAATGGCAGTGTCTATTGCGTGCTATACGTACATCATAATACGATACGACAAGGTTCACGGCAAAGTAGAGCCTGATAAAAATTTATCGAAAATCAGAGAGGTTGTCATCGTTGCCCTTTTACTTGCCGGAGTCCTTGTCTGCGGTAATTTTACCGTGAATTATGCGGTAAAGCTGGCGCGCTCTGCCGGGGTTGCCGAGTGGCTCATCGGGGCGACCATTGTGGCAGCAGGCACTTCATTGCCTGAAACAGTTGTTTCAATTATTGCGGCAAGGAAGGGTGAATATGCAATGTCGATCGGGAATATCGTGGGCTCTAATATATTCAATATCCTCTGGATTCTTGGTTTTGCATCCATCCTGCACCCACTAACAATCGATTTTCATAAGATTTATCCGGACCTCATCTTTCTCGTTGTGATAACCCTGCTCTTTTATGCGGGGCTTCGTAAAGGACGACTGACAAAGGGAGAAGGGGTGCTGTATATTTCACTCTATGCCGGCTATATCTATTACCTGCTGTAATGGTAACGCACTTCAAACCAACAGCAGCGACAAGGCCTTATTTGCTCAACCTGACGCGCCTTGCCACTAAGCGGATAATTACTTTACCTCTTCAATTTCTGTGCAAACCTTTTCCTGATCTGCAGAATGGGGACAGGCTGAAGCACAGTGCTGAGATTGAAGCCAGCAATGCCCATCATGTTTGCATTGGCACATCTTCAATTCATTCCGTTTGAGCTGGTTTGGCCATGACTTAAAAAATGGCAAAAGACCATCACTCACAGAAGCAAATGCCTTTTGTGCTTCCTGAATGCTTTTTGCTTTCTTCAAATCTTCTGCGCCTGCAAGTACGTGTTCCATCATATGTCTGCCAGCTCCTTTTGATTCAGTTTGAATAGCCTGCCTGGCAGCGTCTGACAATTTCTGGGCTAAATCTGGAATGCCATCCAAGTCTTTCTTTACCAAATGATGATAAACCTCCTGGTACGTTGACAGGATTGACTGAAGATGGACAACCGTCTTCTTCCCGATGGTAATTACCGCTTCATGAGAGTGACCTTCGTGGGCAGATGCAATATTTGTATAGCAGGTATAAAGGACTAACAAAAACACCAGACATTTTTTCAAACAGTTATGTTTAAACATGACGAACTCCTTTTCATTGATAAAATTTATTAGCTCTCGACGACTTCCTCCCCTCCTGTTTCCCCCCGTAATCTTGGGGATTATGGGGGGAGTGATTGAAATTCCATGACATCAAGTCAGAAGGAAATTGAACAGGTAACGACCGCCCGGTAATCTTCCAGGCCTTCAGCACCTTGCTGCTCGGATTCGTTGTTCAGATCCTTCCATGTAGGCAATTTTATTAGCATTCCAAGGCTGACGTGTTTGCCAAACGTTGCCCTTAAACCCGGCGAAAGATAAAGAATCGTCCCGCCCGTCGCGTCATCTGTTTCGTTCTCGTCATCCTGATCTTTTGTAAGATGGAGTATGTTCGATTCTGCAATAATATCAAACCGGGAGAGAAACCCGTTCTTTTTCTCATAGATTTCATAACCTCCCGCTACGTTAAAACGAATTTCGTTACCCGGCTTGCCATCGTTATGCTCAGTAAATGTCGTAAGCGACGTATCCCCGGTCAGGGTAAAATGAGGAAAGATCATCTTCGATGCGACAAAGCCGAACATAAACGTGGGGGCGTCAAAACCCGGCTGCATGCCCATATCGAAGATATTCCCCTTATTATCACGATTCGATGTCTCACCGGTTGGCACCGTAAACCCGGCCTGAAGGGCCATCTTTAGGTCATCCGCGCTGTATTCAGCACCATATGAATCTTCCGGGCCATAACCATACAACCCTCGAACACCATCCCGTTCGCCGTACTTAAAGCCATACTGAAATATGAATCCCAAATCTCCCAGCCCGCTTGAAGTACCCAGGCTATCCTGTTCCTTTATTGCTACCGGCAATATGGCGTAGACACTGAGGGCATCGGTAAAGCCATAACCTACAAGGGTATTGAAAAAGGTAAAGGTGTCAATATTTTCCGGATCCGCATGGTCTTTGTGTTCAAAAGGTACGTATTCAAACTTTTCGTAGAACAAAAAAGTCCCCTTGCCCAGGGCTAAAGGAGAGGCCGTCTCGATGGGTGCCCCAGGTCCAAATGCTGTAGAAACGCCTCCGTGATGGGCAAAACTACTCGTTGCATTCATGAAAAAAATAAAAATGAACAAAATGAAGCAAGTTAAACAATAACGGTGTCTTTTTTCTGCTAACATTGATACCTCCAAACCTTTTAATTAGGCCTTCGGCGACTTTCCCCCCTGTTTCCCCCCGTAAACGGGGGGATTATGGGGGGTAATTGAAATTCCTAAACATTAAATTAGGCCGCCTTCGGCAGCGACTTTCAAGCTCCCCTCATTGTAGAGCGACCAGACTGGTCGCTCTACATGGGCCGGGGGTGTGTCACGCCGATTTACACATCCCTTTGTCCCATAAGGTAGGTCAACCGTCCCCGGTTGACATCACAATGACAAGCGGGGACGCTTGTCCTGCCGATAGAGGGGAATTACAAAAGATTGAAATTCCTGTACATAAATATACGAATATCGTGAAGGTGAAAGTCGTCATTGCGGGTGTACGACATGTGCAAGATGTTAGTGCAATCTAAACGACATATTTAGTTGCTTCTTTGCCCGCAATGACAATGATCAAATGCTTCGTCTTGCACAAAGGCATCGAAAGATGCTAGCCAAGAACGCTAGTATTATTAATAATATAATCGTGTTACTATAGTCTTAAATTTTTTTTATCTTCTTATCGCCTCCATTCCGTATTGTTGTAATGCACCTTCATCGTAGATCAGTTCGTTGGTGGATTTATCCGCTACAATCTTTCCCTTATTCATCAGCACACATCGTTGTGTAACTTCTGAAATCAAATATAAATCATGAGAAGCTACCATCGCGGCTATCGGCAAGCCGTTCAGATACGTAATCAACCTGCGCCGGTTCCTGTGATCAAGGTCATTTGCCGGTTCGTCAAGAATTAAAAGCTGCGGTTCCATAGCCATTGCAGCAGCCAGGGCAACACTCCGTTTCTGCCCGCCTGATAAATGCTGCGGAGGCCGATGGCTGAGCTCCTTCAGGTCAAAATATGCCAGCCACTTCTCCACGGTTTCATGGATCTTTTGTTTCGGCCAACCTAAATTCCTCGGACCAAAGGCGATTTCGTCCCCGACAGAAGAACAAAAGAGCTGATCGTTGACCTGTTGAAACGTCAGCGCTACATGACGTCTTACTTCATGAATGTTTTTATGTTCAGCAAGAGGTCTGTCTAAGACTTCGATACCCCCTGAATGAGGTTTCAGCAATCCATTCAAATGCCAGAAGAAGGTGGTTTTACCTGCCCCGCTTGGTCCGATCACACCCACTTTTTCGTGTTGATGAACGGATAACGACAGGTCAGATAACACCCATGCTTCATTGTGATACCTGAAGGATAGATTCCGGGCACGGATAACACAGGACATCGGAAAAGACTCCCAACCAGACAATACCTGCAAAGAAAAACAAAAAAATCAAACTGCCATAAGGGACTGCAGCAATTTCGTCATCTTCAACAAGGAGCGGATATATGCCACTGAATCCACGGGACTGCATGGCCCGTTCAACATTCTCGGCCTGCTCGAAGCTTGATATCAGTAGACAGCCAATGCCTCCGGCAAGATTGTGAAGATGTAAAGGATGCACACCGCTTTTCGCCCCACGGGAGGCCTGAGCAGCAAGCATCATCTTTAAACGTTCTGACAAGATCGGTAAAAATCGCGCAGTAAATGCTACTATATGTATCAAAACCGTTGGTACGCTTAATTTTTCAAGGGTTAACAATATCTGCTCAAAACCAACCCAGGTTATCCAGAGCACAACCCATAACCACATTACCAACATCTTTGTTATCAGGACAGGGGCAAGTGAACGCCCCTCCTCCGTCCAGAGCAGGCTCGCACCCGTTAGGATGAAGAATATTATTATTCCTTTACAACGCCATACGGTAACAAACGTCCGTCGCACTCCCAATACAGCAAGCAAATTGATAATGAACAAACACAAGAGAAGGTAAGAAAGATTATCAACCAGGCCGATCCCTATCAGAATGAACAAAATAAGCACCGTTCCCAAGCGGTTTGAAGGAGGAGATATGCTCATTTTGGATTGCCGATTTGGGATTTCGGATTTAAAAGTCGCTTGAAAATAAAACCGCCGCCGCAGAGGACGGTAATTCCCAAGACAATGCGGACACTGAGAAGATCAAAAAACCCTTTTGTTGTCCCACGTACAACCTCCTGCCATGTTAGCCTGGTAAGGTGACCGCCAGGCGCCTCGACAATGACAAATTTAGGCTCTTCTTCAAGAATTTCCGGAAGCACCCACGTGCCTTTCTCATCCATGGTATCTCTTACGATAACAATACCGTCATCATTCACAACGGTAACCACAGCGCCGGAGGCAGGGGAACGATCGCTAAAATGAGCAAATAATTTTCCATCTTGCGAAGTGAGATATAATCCATGCGCACGTGCAACCGAAGGAACTAGAGAAATAATGAACAAAAGAAAGACACACCATTTTTTCACGGTCAGACTCCAATCATGGATGGTTTCACTTTTTGAAGAAAATGCACCAGCCAAAAACTGATGGCACCTTCTACCAGTGCGACAGGAATATGTCCCAGAAATACTAATTTAGCGAGAGGCATAAGGGCCGTACTCGTAGTAGACAGTGTTGTGTAGAGCAAGATAGCCGATATCACGATTGTTCCTCCGCCAATAAAAGACCCCACCCACGGACGTCTTTTGGGAGAAGCCTGTTTTATCCAATGGCGACCAAGCACCCCCATCATAGCGCCCGGCAAGGCCATGACGGAGACATTGATTCCTAAAACTACCAGACCACCAAAACCAATGAAGAGCGCCTGTAATAATAGTCCCACCGTTATTACCGTTAAAGCGCCCCAGCCGAGCAACAGCCCCGCTATGCCACTGAGCACGAGATGCATGCTGAACGGACCGATAGGCACATGGATCGTTGAACCGGTGAAAAATGCTGCTGCAACCATCCCGTAAGTTCCTGCCTGAGTCGTCTGCAAGCGGCGAACTGATATTGCCAGGGCAGGCAAAGCGATTGCCCAGCCTATTCCAAGAACGATTGGAGAAAGGACTCCGTCACTGATATGCATAAAAAAATCTTTACGAAAATTATACAAATATAAAATACGTGCTATCGCTTGAGAAAAAAAATATGTAACCTTACATTATTTCTGCCCCCGTTGTTGTCATGGAAACCCCCCCATGTTTTACTCCTTTTGCAGCTTTTAGCTTTCCATAGAGCGCTTCTATTTCTCTTGGTTTTCCTTTTACCACAATGATTTCAAGACAATTATCATGGTCTAAGTGAATGTGTTGGGTAGAGAGGATCGTATCATGATGATCATGCTGAATATCAATGAGAAAATTCGTCAATTCCCGTTTGTGATGATTGTACACAATCGTTATTGAGCCGGTAACCTCTTTATTCTCCTGCCATTCCTTTTTTACCAGATCATCCCGAATCAGGTCGCGTATGGCCTCGGAGCGGTTCGTGTATTTCTTCTCTTTGATGCGTTCATCAAATCTTTTGAGCAATTCCTGCTCCAGAGAAACCCCAAATCTTACCAAACTAGACATATTATTCCTCAAAATACAGTATTACGAATATTTGCATTATAACACGCTTTTTCCCGTAATCAAGCAATTTTCCGTTTCAATACCACAACTCTGCAGATGCACTCAAAGGTTTTCTTTTTATATTATTCAGGAAATCAATCCATACCACGCTAGCGTGCATTCAGGGCCAGCGGCATTCTGATCTCTCCATTCGATGCCGTCGCTTTTATATCAGCGTCAAGGAGGAAGATACGGGGTTCTCCTATGCTGCCAAGATGTATCATATAATCCTTAACCGATACCGCCCTCTCATGCGCAAGGATGCGTAAATCATCATCGGAAATGGGATAATTCTCGACCAGCAGCCTTCTGGATGCTTCTGCTACAGCAGTCTTATATACGTCACGAGGCAGCTTCGCTCCCTTTTCATCGGTTGGCGATACCAGATCGCGGGGGTCTTCCTTTTTAAAGGTCTCGCGGTAGAGCTTGAGCAGTCGTTTTTGTTCATCTTCGGTAAGAGGACTTTCTGAAGGAGTAGCCGCTTGCATGCGAACGCGCACCATGACAGCCCGCTCTGCAAGGGCAAGACGATCGGCAACCTCCACAGCCGTGCCGCGCAAATCAAGCGAAAGTTGTGGTCTACTGCCGAGCGCTTTGGCAAGTTTGGCAAGCTTTTCCTGTTGCTCCTGGCTCAGAGAACTGGAGCCAGGCGTAAAACTTATGAATCCCAGTTCTTCGCCTTCACCTCCCACCAGGGCGCCAAGCATTTTGAACGGTGCTGTTGCTGCTTTGACAATAAGATTAACAAACGCCTTGATAATCAGAGGGACAATGCTAAACTCAGGGTCATTTAAATCGCCACGTACCGGCACATCGATATCGATTATGCCGCGGGAATCCTTAAGTATTGCGATTGCAAGACGGACGGGCAATTTGGTGGCGTCAGTGCCTTCTACCCTTTCCCCAAGGGTAAACTGATCCATAACGACATGGTTTTCACCGATGAGAATTTTCTCAGAAAGCTTATAGTGTAATTCAAGCGTAAGTTTTCCCCTTTCTATTTTGTACCCGGCAAACCTCCCTGAATACGGAGAAAAGGTAGTAAGATCAATTCCCTGGAAATTCATGACAATATCAGTAAACGCCTGGTCGCTGAGCGGGTTGATCCTTCCCTGAATCAAAACCGGTGCGTATTTATCGACCTGGCCCTTCAAATCGATATCAGCACGTGCAAGCTGTTCGGAAGAAAGCCCTTTAACCGTCCCGTTCAGATTCTGGATGCCCGTAGCAAACCTGGGGGTAAGGGAGAGATCGGCAAAGTTCATCGAAC
>PHFX01000177.1 GCA_007618135.1 Candidatus Brocadia sp. WS118
TTTTACCTGGCTATTTAGTGTTTCCGTTCAGACACTAACTACGTACCGATTACAAAAATACCTATCATTATAATACAGCATACCGCACCAAGTCCCCTCTATCAAGATTCGTTGTTGGGGTTTCTATAACGTAACTTTTTCGTTTCGTGTTACGATATGACCTCCATCACTGCCCAGCCGAAAGGGAACGAGGCCATCATTGATAATTGGTATTTCAATTCCATGTTATATTTTCCGTGTTCGTCTTTGTGACAAAACGTAGCTGTTGCCAACCAATACCTCTACTTTTTGGTTCTAAATCCTATTTGATTGCCAGGTTCATTTTCCTGCTTTATGAGTTGCTTAATTGCCTCAAAGATAGCTTTTGGATGGTATCACATTTTGTGATACCAGGCTATTCACTATGTTTTTCGGTTTATTTAAGGGTGCTGTCCGATTTTATTCCCTTCTGTTTTCTCGCCCACAGTATAGCTTCTTCAATGATTTCTGGTTTAAGACGTTGTCTTTTAATAACCCGTTTCACCTTTGCAGAAACCTCTTCAAAAGTGGGTTTTTTCTTATTTTGTAATTTCGATATCAATAAAATATGGTCAAGTTCTTCCTTTCGAGGTATGGGGGAAACCATCGGTGTATCATCTGGAAATTGTTTACGAGCCTTCTTCACCAGTTTCGATATATTTTCTTTACAGGTAAAACCAATTAACCGTCCGCCCGCAATAACCACCCATTCACCGCCATGAGATTTTACAAACCTTCCAAGATGGATTCTGAAATATTCGTCATTGGGGTTTTTGTAACGTAACTATTTCATTTCGTGTCAAGATATAATATCCATCACTGCCCAGCCAAAAGGGACAAGTCCGTTATTGAAATTCTGCATTATATCTCAATACCTTGTTTCAATATTTCTTTGACGAAGTCTTCTCCATATCCTCTGTGGTTTCAGTTATACAATCCTTTCCCCTGTTTTTATTATCTCTTTAATATAGGGATTGGTTTCATCAAAATCCGACTTTGCAAACGGATGCGGTTCTAGCCTCAAGTCAACATTTCTCCTGAGTTTCATTAATTGGGCGTCATCCTCGAAACCATCGAGATCGTCTTTTTCCAGAAAAACAGCCAAATCTATGTCGCTTTCTCTTGTATACGTACCTTTTGCATAAGAACCGTAGAGATACACCCGCCAGATTTTTATATGATGCTTTTTAAGAATAGTAATATATTCTTGAATTATTTGATATATTACGTGTTTATCTTTTTGAGAAGCACTGAACAGATTTTCCATTGCTTTGGAATCGATATCAGCCGAATTAAGCCAACAGGCAACAATTTCATCTTTTGTCATTATCTTATCTGCTTATTTTTATAAATCCCATCGGATATTTCCCCATAACAAGATGTTTTGATTTTCCGTATTTTCTTTCCGTCCTGAGTTCCTGAGCAATTGTCATGGATATAAGACCGCTACCCCAGCCGAGACGAAAGAGACAACCACCTTTGGCATGATCAAGAATTTGCTGATACACCTTGCTAATCACATCTCCATTGCTAACACCACTTAAAAATTTATCCTTTTCCTCATTAAGAGCGTTCCTGTAAAAGTTGTCGCATGCCTTTAAAAGGCTTTGTACATCAACCTTTTCATGTAATACATCTATACCACTTTCGCGGTTGTACAACACTTTTTTATCAAGGCTTATTTCAAGTTCTATTGAAACCCGCTTCCCAATAAGACTGCCATACGTTACTTCAGATAGTATTTGAATATTAGTAGGATTAAGACGCCCATCCTTTTTATTATAGTTTATGACCTCTCCAAAAAAGGTTGCTTTTTCAGGGAGAAAAGCGTCTTTAATTTTGATTGCACGAAATGGGTCTTTTTCTATATCAAATACTACCTTATCTCTTTTTACACTATTTGCCTTTAACAATTCACCCTCGACAAGATCAGCCCTGCCTTTTTCTTTTAATAACTGACCACTCCTTTTCAAATAACTCAAATATGCCGTTCTTAAAGCGCCTTTGATTGATGAACCTGGCAAAAATGGCTTGATGCCCGTTCTGATAAACGGCGACATGGGTAACTGGTTTTCAGGTGCTTCAAACCTTTCTTCGTACCTCTTTTGTACGGCGCTGCTCACATCTACAGCCCATTCTGCATATTTTCCTGTATCTATATTGTTTCTCACAAACTTTCTTAATGCTACCAGGGTGGCTTTCTGGGCATAATCCTTACCAGTCAATTTCTTGAATTCCTCAGCCTTTTCATTCGATAGCGTTGAAAGCCACTCCTCCATATTCACCTTATAAAATTTGTCTTTTATCACGTACTCAAGGGGTTCCAACTCTGTGCCGTCCCCTATGTGTACCGGGGTTAATATTTCTGCCTTTATCTTATATGTTTCCTGCCTTGGATAATTCATATAACCCTCACTTTTAACGGTAATGCTATACCGTAATGAACAACACCTTTTTGTTTATGAACATCTGGTATTAAACTGCCATAAAAAGATTTTTGATTGTCGGTTACAAATACAGAGCCGGGGTTTAACATGAGTACAGGCATTTTATATGGTCCACCATCAATGCCCGCAGCCCAGTGTCCACCGATTTTGCCGAACTTTGTTGATGTATCGTAAAAGCCGTCTTGAAAATCCCCATGCTTGGGGTGATAATGGGAAAGCGTCATAAAACCATTTGGATTATCGGACTCTGGCAAATTCCATCCTTCAATAATCTCATAGTTAAATGCCCCTCTTCCAACCGACTTATCAGCGCCGTAACCACTTCTTGCAATAAAATCAAGTATCTCATTCAGTCCACTCGCTCCAAAATAAGTATCCTCAATATAGATGCACAGTTTCATACCCTCTTTATAGAAGGTATCCTCTTTAGCGAACAACTTGCCTTCTACAACCCTGTCTGTTAACCGATTTTTTGAGTTATGCCAGACCTCCACCTGTTTAAGTTTAAAAATATCCTTGTTTTCGAGAAGAATTTCACCGTGCAAATGTTTCGTATAGAGATGATAGTATGAGAGGTTATTTTTGAGCATTTCCATAGCAGTTATTTCTATATACGATACCTTTTTGAATAACTTCAATTCTCCAGTAAATTCAAGCCTTGTTTGGCTTCCTTTCTTATATTCCTGCCATAACTCATTTTCTTCCGCAATGGAAAGTGGACGTAAAACAGGCATGGGAAGAAAATCATTAGGAAAACCTGACGACAAAATCAACGAGGCGTTATTTTCATCAAATGTCTTGAGAAATTTGAGAAGTTTATTTTCTCCTTTTAGATACCGTAACGCCCAGCAAATATGGCCGAATAGGGTATCAGAATGCAATGGCGTTTGAAATGGTGAGCAAGGATTGATAATTAGCCTGTATCTTGCCATTTTATACCCTCTTATTCTTGCCCGTGATTTCTTGATAACGATCCTTTATATCTTCCTCTTTGTTATCTACAAACACCTTGCCGGGTATAAACTTTCCATCTTTAGAAATACCGAACTGTATCTGTCCGTATCCCCTGCTTCCTGAGCCGCCAAGTGCATCCTGCTCTAAAAGCCACAAACCATGAAGTAGCCATTTGAAATTGTCTGTATCCACTTTTCCGTTATCGTTTATATCGAACACACGATAATCTATGCGGAATGAAAAGTCGGTACCGGCTGGAACCCGTTCCATTGGCCTTGGATGCTCTGCCTTACCCTTTAGGCGATTGATTCTGTTTTCATATTTAATTTCTCCGTACACCAACCCTTTTGTTTCGCGCATTTTCTGCAAATCTTTTTTTGAAAAATCAGTTAATGAAGCATCCCTGAATATTCCCCTTGAAGGCCCTTTTTCTACTTCTTCACTATTTCCAAATATTCTGCAAATTATACAATCAATCTGTTTGCAACTATGCGGGTCTCCATTAGGAGAAATGATTCCCAAATCCCATTCTAGCAATGACCTGATTTTCCCCTTTATAGAAGAACCTGGAATATAAGGCCAGTCATCTATTGGGCTTTTGATAATAGGATTATCAAGCCCACCAATTTCAATTGTATTGGAAGACCCTCCAATTCGTAATCCTGTTATACATTTAATATTTCCAGTAACTACTTTATACCCTATAGAATTCATAATATTATCTCCTATCTTTCTTTGCCTCTGAAGAAGCCAATTACTGCTTCAAAAAATAGAACAAAGTCTTTAAAAAATTCTGGCTTAGTACTCCATGTAATACCCTGTTCAACCATGTTAAGAAGAACTTTAAAACCTTCTTTTTTATCTCTGTCTGTTTCTTTTGCCATTCCGTAAGCAACTTTAGACTTTAATAGTCCTATCAACGCTTCATTTTCCCTGAAATTAGGATTGGCTTCTATTCGCGCTTCTAATGCTTTAACTTCATTGTAATATTTTCTTAGCTGTGTTTGGGTTAATTTAAATTTTGCCATTTCGTCAGCATATTGCTGTGCGTCTACTGTAAATAGTTCCTTTCTACGATAATTCGTTGCATCTCTGAAAATTAGTTTTGGCAAATCTTCAGAGATGGCTCGTTCTACGTGTCTTTTGTCACTTGCAAATTTACCTCCACTACCACTGTATCCAGTTCTTCTGAAAGCGTTTTCGGCACTCATCTTCCACCTCCTCTGTTTTTGTAAAGTATCCAAAAAATAGGAATCTTCAGATTCGTCATTAACTTTTTATCAAATCCCTTTCCTACAATATACAATGGACTTAGAATATCAATAATATTCAGATTGACAATATTACCAGCCTTGTCCTTCTTTTCAATATTTCTTCGCACATCCCTTGTCATAAGGGAATGGAATTTGAGTCCCTCGATATTTCCTCCCTCTGATGACAAATACATCTCATGATATTTCAACAATCTATAGAGAAAGGATGCGTTGACCTTTGCATCATCCTCATTAAAGGCGTTATTTAATGCCTTCATGAACTCCTCTAACTCTCGGAGTTCATCCCATTTTACTGTTGTGTTAAATACGGTAATGCTGTTTTTCCCATCCGCTTCCTTTGATTTATCAAGATTATCATCAGCACCTTTTGTTGCCAACTTGACTGGACTGCCCGGACGCATCAGATTAATACCCATTGACATGGTTATATTGGGATTCCCTCCAACATAGGATTTGAATTTCATTCCAATCTGACGACCGAGCATAAGCGCATCTTCCCACGGCGCAATCAGGAGTAGATCGTCTCCACCAGCATAAACAGTATAGGACATGGGGAATTTCTCCCTTATTTCTTCTATGAGCCAGCCGGTGAAGAAGTAATTCAACATCCTCGACAGACTTGCATATCTTGAGATGGAAAAGGCATCTACCAATCCATTGCTAAATATAAAGCCCAGGTCATCCACATCTGCCTTAATAACTGCAAGATGGTCAACACCTTTACCATTATTATTTCTGACCGTTGAAGCTGATATGCACTGAAACGTTAGATATTTTGCCACCAATTGTTTTCTTGTGGGGATATTTTCTTCATTGTCTCCTTCAAGTTTGCAGGGATTTCCACAATATTTACAGAGTGTATTTCCTTCATCCGGATGCTCATTATTTAAATCGATATCGTCTTCACTCGTTTCAGGGATATAGTTTGAGATATATCGTCGTATAAATCCCTCATTTTTGTTGCTTTCTCCATCACCGATTTTCTCCAAAAGTATCCAGTCATTGCCTTTACTTTTAAAAGAAAGGTTATATCCCATTAAATCAAACTCGCCCTTGCCCTCTCCCTCGTAAAAGTATAAGAACGGTTTGGATACAAGTCCTTCGCCCTGCTTTTCTGAATCAGTGCACATCTGACAGCGTTCTTCGCCACCATCCTTTGGATATATCTTGCAAAATTCGCATGTGCCTTTTTCTTGCAAAGACGCAAATGCCTTTTGCATTGTGCCGTCTAGCTTCTCTTCATTGTTCATTAAGACATCTAAAAATCGTTTTTTCTTGGATAGTTCCACTGCTTGCCCCAACTCCCTATATTTTTGTGAGAATTTTTCTGAACTGAAATCTTCTCCCGAAAGTGTAATACCGTAAGCAATATTAAGAGAAAGTTTGCCTAGAAATCGCTGGTAAAACCAAGTATCTATCTCTTGCTTTAATTTAGGAACTGCCTCTTTTGCAAACGGTGTATTGGGCACAATCAGGACGAATCTTCCACCCGCATTCATAATCCGGCAACTTATTGGAAGATCAAGTCTTCTTAATATTTTAATAGAGGCAACTTCTGTCAAAAGGGAAAGGTAGAAAGAACGTCCTCTGAGTATCTTACTCAATTTTTTGGGGTTTGATGAGCCAATTTCGAATATAAACTTCTGGATGCCGGAGAGGTCACCGGCAATAAGCATGAATTTGTTTACACTATCATTGGTAATTTCTTTTTCATCAAGATTACCGTAATGGTATTGATAAAGACATGCTGCAATGGCTGATGTTGTTGAAAGATGGTCGTAAAGAGAGATATCGTTAAATTTATCCCGTGTATCGCTTGGAACGCACCATAAAAATTCTTCAAGGAGTGATAAGTAACCATTGAAGAGAGCATCAAAATCTTTTGGTATAAAATTTAGAAAAGATTTCCCAAATTCCCCATGCAGTTTTTCATAACTGTAGCTTAACTGCGATAGTTCATTAATTGAAACGGGGAATGCAGCTCTTGGTAATAACTTTTGTATGTTATAGTACTGTGGAATGGGTTGTCCCTTCTCTATATCAACCCTTGTTAAAATAGACTTTAGTCTTGCATTTTTAAAATCCAACTCTGATGGTTCTTCATTAAGCCTTTCCATAGAAGAATAATTATCAGCTCGGCTAACAATATAAGCTAATGCCCTTGTATGAGGGTCATCAATCTTCTGAACCTGCAATTCATCTGGCATTTTGTAATATTCATGGTGTCGTTGAACCAGGATTTTCAGCAATTCAAAATCAACCCAATCCTTGCCAATCCGTTTCTTAAATTCATCACTCGAAACATAATCGGCCGAAAAGAATGGATGTTTTTTTCTCACATCCGCACGATTTAAAAACTTTCCAATATCATGCAAAAGTCCAGCAAGCACTACTGTCTGATATTCCCGTTTCTGTTTTTCGTCCATAGTTTTCTCCGGTAATTTGTTCGTTGTTCGTGACCGTACTCCGTGACCGTTAAACACGCCCCTGAACCCTTTTTGATGGAGGGGAAACATACTCCTCGCCCCTCTCTCCACGTTTGTGAGGACATGTTTTTAGAGGGGAAATCGCGGACAGCGGACACGGTTCACGACACATCAAGCCTTACTCCCGTCCTCTTTATCTCTTCAACCAGCATCCCGCCATCGTAAAAATCTCCTGGTCTGAAAGGGAGTGGTTCTATACGGCTGTCTATCTTTCTTCTCAATGGCACGATTTTTCTGCGGTCATTAAATCTGTCACCGGTAAAATCAGACGAAACCAACGCAATGTCAATATCGCTCCATTCCTTCGCCGTTCCCTTTACAAAAGAGCCAAAGATAATTGCCTCTTGTATCTTGATACCGTTTTTTTCAAGTACCTCAACATATCTTTTTACTATTTCTATGATTGAATCTGTTGCAATAGACATTCCCTCATCTCCTTTATCTTGCTTAGATAATTTTGAGTAAAATCCCTTGTGCATTTCTTTTTAAAAGAGAACTTTTCATCGGGGTACCTTGCTTCTATATTAAAATCGGTAACCGTTTCAAGAAGTTCTAATTGTTCTTCTGTCATCTTGAGTGATACCCTCTCTGCCAGATATACAAGCATGTGAGTATAGGGAGGTGTCTCTCTGTGTTTACTAACATAGATAGCTTTCAAAATCTTTTCAATAGTCAAATGCCCAAAGAATAACGAGTATGAATAATCCCCTTTTTCAAAAAGATGGTTTGCAACCTTCCAGTCATCCTCTGAAGATTCAAGCCAGTATTGAACACTTTTTTTCTGTTTTTCATCCATAGTTTTCTCCGGCAATTTGTTTGTTGTTCGTAACCGTACTCCGTGACCTTTAAACACACCCCTAACCCCTCTTGCTAGAGGGGAAACACACACCCCTTCATCCCCCCTCCCCACTTTTGTGAGGACATGTTTTTAGAGGGGAATCACGGACAACGGACACGGTTAACGGGAAGAATTTTTCCCTTATCCTCTTTGCCTTCTCCGGCATTGCTTTGTGAAAATATTCCATATGTACTTCCAACCACTTGAGTTTTTCAAGCGCAGGCTTTTTTCGATATTCCTCTATTTGCACTTTTGTTTTATAGTAGAGCAACGGCTCATCAGTTTTCATCATTCCATTCCTCCCGTATTTTCCTCAGATAAAATATATCCGCAATATCCTGAGGTTTGCCAACCTTTTTTTCATTTCGACAAGATATCGTATCGGCACTACCGGAATAACTGTTTTCCCAGCGTGGACTTCTTCTCTCGCTCCATAGACAATATCAAAATTGAAGGGCGTTTCTACAAAAAAATCCAGAAGGAAAAAGGGATTCTTAATATCGAAAAGGCTAAAAACCGTCATTCCCTTATCTCTTATCCGGCTCTCTCTTATTTCTTTTTTTTCATAAAATCTTCAAGTCTTACGGGAATTTTTAGTATGAAATTGAGTTCTTTCATAACTGCAATAAACCTGATGTTAAGGAATTTCAAGCCGGCCATGTAGTGGCAATTCATGAATTGCCACTACAGTATTATAAAGAAAAGGCCGCCGAATGTAATTTATTACCACAGGTAACATAGAAACCACACCTCATGATTCACTATAAAACACGGACAAACAATCCCCGTTCAAAGCGTACGGGGACATGGTTTGTCCGTGCCACCCTGCTTAAGCAACGTTTGGATCATTGAGTTTTTTGCCGTTTGGAAATTGTTTCGTATTTCGACATTCGGATTTCGGAATTGGTTGTGGCCATAGGCCGCGCTATGTCCTCTGTGCCTCTGTGGTGAAAACCCACTATATAATCTCATACTTCCCCAGCCCAAACGACGTCCCTTTCCCCACGTGCACATATTCTCCCAGTTTCAGAAGAGGGGTGAATTCTGCCAAATCACCTTCGTATGAGACCGTGCCGGTGATACCACCCAGTGACATCCATTCCTCCTGCCTTGTTGAAAAACGTTTCCAGTCAAACCATTTCGTATCTGATTTTGTCATTTTAACTGCACCGGCCCTTTCGATGAGACCTTTAAAGTCTATCTCCAATTTTTCCCCACAATGAAAATAAGATAGGGAGGAGATACGGCGCAAGAGGTTTCTGAGGAGGATATGGAATTCAATCTTGTCAGTTATGTGGCCATCGAAACGCAGGCGTAGGGGAGTAAGGAAAAAAATGGTTATTGTGTTATTATGGTTATTTCCCTGAGGAGTGTCTCTTACACCCCCCTTTGTCCCCCCTTGATAGGGGAGATTGAATTGGTGTCCTCCTTGGTAGTGGGAATTAAATCGGTGTTCCTCATGATAGGAGGATTTGAGTGGGTATTCCCTTTGATCGTGGGAATTTGGCTGAGGTGTGCTTTCGATATTTGTTTCTAATGAATTTATGTCTATTTGACTGGCTTGTATGACGGGATAATTACTGGTGAGAGTTTGCGTTTTATTATCGTAAATTTGTATAGCTTCATTTCCCAAACCAATTCCCTCAGCCTGCAACAGATCATATTTACCGCGCCCCTGCCCGATTCCCTGTTTTCCTAATTCAGTAAAGGTGTAGATGAAGTACGGCAGGTAATCAATGGCCTGGCCTATGAGGATTACTTGAAAGGTAAATGTTTCGCCGGGTTCAAAGGACTGTTTTTCAGTAATTGGTGGTTCAATGACAAAGGGGTGAGGCACCTTGGGGTAGAGTCGGAGCATTTCGGCATCTTGCGGCGGCGGTGTCTCAAAGATATACGAGTAGATGCACTTCTGCTTCAGGAGACAGTCATCACATGTCTTGCCCTTGATTACGCAGACGACCCGTTTAAAGGCATATCCAAAACCGCCACGAAAGGCAGAGCCTTTATAGGAAGAAAAACGTATGTGCTCTTTGGCGCAAACGGTGAATCTGAATTTTGCCAGCCGAAATGTTTCGAGCATAGAAATCAGACAGGAATAAGACCAACGCCACGGAAACGGATATGCCTAAAGATCAAATACGGTTAATATAGGTGTCTCTTGGAAGAAAATCAACGAGAAAATAGAAATACCGTGATCCGAAACGACTTCTCATGGCAAACGGCCAAAATTTAAAAACGGGGTTGGGAATATTTGAATGAATACGATGAAATTCCCTTGCAAGCCTTGAAATTATTGATAGAATCAGATAAACCAAAATACCTGAAAACCCATGGAAAGGAGTAAAAAAGGCACCTATGTTACGCGGAATTATCTTCGATATGGACGGCACACTCACCAAGCCAAATGTCGATTTTGCTGCCATTGAGCGGGAAATCGGCGCCAAGGTGGGGTTCATTATCGATTATGCTGAAAGATCGACCCCCGAGGAGCGAAAAAGGGCACTGGATATCCTTGAGCGTTACGAGGCGCAAGCGGCAATGGAATCGGAACTCAATGAAGGCGTCGTGGAAATGCTGGAATTTGTCTCCAAAAAGCAGTTGAAAAAGGCGCTTTTAACCCGCAACTCACGCAAATCGGTGGAGACCGTTCTCCGGAAACATAAGCTCCATTTTGAATTTATTGTGAGCCGCGAAGATACCAAACCAAAACCGGCCCCCGATCCCATTTTCCTGCTGAGTAAAAAGATGAATATTCATACCGATCACCTGCTAATGGTGGGCGACTATAAGTATGATATTATTTGCGGCAAGGCAGCGGGCACCAAGACGGTCTTGCTGCGGTATAAAGAATATATTGAAACTGAAGTGACCCCCGATTTCGAGATAAACAGTATCCGGGAAATTATCGATCTTATCATGCATTTTGAAAAGATAAGTACAGGCTTGAATGGAGGAACCCGTGTATAAAAAAAAGTTTACTATTTTGCCTATAGTCCTCATCTCGTGCATCCTCTCTTTCCAGAGGATTTGCTTACCAAAGGAAGCCTCTGCCGGAAAAAATCTTGACGAGATACTCACTGAGATCGAAAAGGCAAATAATGCCTTCAAAACCCTCAAGGCGGATATGACTCTTACCCGTACCATTACCCTGCTCGAATCTACCGAGGTCTCCCAGGCTGAGATGAGTTATAAAAAGCCCAAGAGACTATACCTGAAATTTCACTCCCCCCGCAACGAGATAAACGTTGTGGACGGGAAGTATATATGGGTGTATCATCCGGCAGAAAAACAGGTGGAAAAATATGACATGGACAGGGGCAGGCAATCCTCTCAGGGTTTGAGTTTTTTTGAATTTGGTTACGGAGAATCGGTACGTGCGGTTGAAAAAGATTATACCATCTCCCTGCTTGAAATAAAAGATGAGGGCAAGAAGCGATTTTATATCCTGGATCTCCTGCCAAAAAACCCAAAGTCACAATATTCCGATATCCGATTGTGGGTGGAGGAGGGGTTCTGGCTGCCAGTCAGGATAGAACTCTATGAAAGCGGCGGTGAAGTGGTCAACAGGATTGAATTGAAAAATATCAAGCTTAACAAAGGCATGTCCGACAAGCTGTTCATATTTAATGTACCACGAGGAGTTGAGGTCATCGAACCGTTAAAATAACGTTTATCCAACGAAAAAAAGTGCAGGATCAACCGAAAGAACAACTCCTGTTTTTATATTACCTGCGATCACCAAAGAGCAAACGCAACTTCTCTGCCGCCTGATGGATTATCCGTAATTTCTGTGCGGCAATTTCCGTTGTATTAACCGGACGATCGGCGAACGTACCAAAGCCGCAATCAGGATTCAGGTAGATTTGTTCAGGGCGACGGTATTTTAGTAACGATTTCACTTTATTTACCACAAAGCCGACGGTTTCCACTTCCGTTGTCCGCGGATCGACAACCCCCAGTCCAATCTCTTTATCCGGAGGTAAATGTGCAAGTGCTTCGATACTCCCCGCCCTTTCCGTAGCATACTCAAGCACCAATTGGTTGACGTTCATCCTGCTAAAATAGGGGATCAGGGAATCATATGCACCCCGAAGCAGGACGTCTTCCCGGTTGCTCCAATTTCCCCTGCAAACGTGGAGCGCCGTTTTTACCTTGCCATCCATACCTTCTACCACACGGTTGATCAAGCCGACGGCATAATCCAATTCTTCATCAGGGCTGTTTTTTCCCGAAAGCGCTGCACACATGAAGGTGTGGGTTTCATGGGGACCTGCAAAAGCAACCTCGCTAAGCACCGGCTCATCGAATTGAACAAACGAGCAACCCGCATCCCGCAATGCCGTGAGCTCTTCACGGAGAATATTGACCACGTCATCCCCTAACGATTCCTTATCCGGGTACCATTCAGAGGAGAGACTCTTTACCCACATGGAACGGGTCAGGAGATACGGTCCCGGCAGCGTCACCTTGATCGGTTTCCTGGTATACTGTTGTAAAAACAGATAATCATTGAGAACCAACGGGTGTTTTCGTTTTAACTTACCGGACACTACCGGATTTTTCAAGGCAAAAGCCGGTACGTCCAAAGCATTGAGCAGCTTTTCAAAGGCCGCCTTGTTTTCCACATAATCCAACATTTCAGCTAAAGTAACTAATCGGATACCTTCTATATGTCCTCCAATAAAGGAATAAAAATTATCTCGGCGTTGCTCACCATCCGTCACAATATCTACACCCGCCTCTTCCTGCAGCAGGAGCGCCTCCCGTGTCGCATCATGAGCAATTGATTCAAACTCGGCGTTGCCAATCATGTCCCTTTGCCTCCCGGCAAGAGCCTTCAGCATAGTCTTCGATCGTGGCAAGCTGCCAACCACCGTAACAGGAAATAAGGGAATATCAGACCTCCCATTCATACCACAGCAAAGCTCCAACCAAATCTCCCCTATCGGTAGGACAAGCGTCCTCGCTTGTCATTAGGATGTCAACCGGGACGGTTGACCTACCGCGGGGGCGAAGAGGAGTGTAAAAAACTTCCGAAAAAGAAAGATTTTATATGGTAATACTACCATACTGTCAGGCAATATTTAATTAGGCCTTCGGTGACTTATTTAAAGAGAACATCGAACCGCAGAACAAGGAATGTCGAATAGTGAAGTAAAAATACTTCATCATTCAACATTCCTTGTTCGATATTCGATATTCGGCGTACCGCTTTTCAATAGTAAAGCGACCAGACTGGTCTCTCTACATGGGCCTGGGTGTATTATAACCGATTTACACACCCCTTAATCCCCTCTTTCTAGAGGGGAAATTACCGGTTTGAAATTCCTCAACATTAAACTACTGTCATGCTGATATTCATAGTGGCGCGGTGAGTTAACGTATTCACAACCGGCGAAGCGGCAATCGTCTCCTGCCAGACTTGCCCTAAAGCCTTTTCGTCTGCATCGGATTGAACGTAAATCCTGCCCGTTATCTCCCTGAAACCGCTGTGCCCGCTCTGTTCGGCGCCAAGAAAGACAAAAATATTTTCGATCTGCCCACTCAGGGAGATTTCCAGTTCGTTAATATGGATGTTTCTCCGGGAAGCATGAATCTGGAAGCCCATTGCCAGGCAGGCTCCCATGGCACCCAGGAGATACTCAACGGCGCTGGGGGCATTATCTTTAACATCAAAGCTGGCAGGCTGTCCAACCGTCCATGAATGGTTCCGGCAAAAGACCTTTGCCTGCAACCCGCCATTCCAGTGAATACGAGTCTGCCAGCGGTAATTGCGGACATGTTCATCATATTCATCCATCTCTTTCACGCTACTGCCCTTCTGAACAAAATATTTTTGATGATTCTCTCCCTGTCTCCAGCCCAGATACGGGTTATTGGTCATCCGGCACCATGCAGGGAGGTCTTCCCTGACGCTGATCTCCGTACTGCGAATTTCCAAAACGCTCCCTCCCGGCATCTGGTTCACCGCTCTGCGGATGAGCAGCAGCAAACCGGAACCACAATCAAGATTGCCACCTTCACAAACATGCGGTGTCTGAAGATCATCCGGGGCTTGAAGATCACTTTCCGACATGATTAACCGCCGAATCTCCTTTCATCGGGGAAGAAGAACGGTATGCAATTCCAGGCCATGTAATTAATAGGTAATGCATGACCCGCCGGTGGTTAAGAACTCAACCACCTTGGCTCCACCCACGATCGTTGCTCCTTTCACGAGATTATTTGCATCCAAGCCACGCTTCTTAAAGCAGGGAGAGCAAACCCATATACTTCCACCTGCTTCCACAAAGTCATCCATAAGTTGCGTGAGCGGGGCAAAGCCCTCTTCATGTATATCGTTGGAATAACCGTTTGGAGCAAGCCGTACTCCTTCCGTGGTAAGAAATACTACCGTTTCAATACCTGATGCGGCGGAAGCAGTGGCAACAACGAAACCAACGGTCGCCTTATCGGCGTTATCTTTTGCATGAGTAACACTAACCATAAATTTTGCCATGATCTATAACCTCCTTTTGTCATAAAGGTGCCTGCCCCTTATCTGCAATCTCAACAGATTTAAAGGCAAATGAAATTTCATCTCTTCCTGATGTAATAACGATCGTCATTTCCCTTGCCGGGCACAGCAAGGAGTTCGTATCCCCTCATCTTGCACCAGGCCGGAATATCCGCTAATGCACCGGGATCAAGGGCGCGCACCTTCAATATCTCTCCCGTTTCAAGAGATTTCATTGCCTTCATCAGGGCAATGATCAAATCGCCGCATCCCATATCACCTACATCGACTTCACTATCCGAGATCATGTTTTTTTGATCAGGTATTTTCATCAGAGTCCCCCGAATCCGAACGAGTTAAAATGTGTAAGACGGATGTTGTCCCCCCCCACGGGCGTGGGTTAGGATGGGTATCCTCCTTCAAATGCTGACCATACCTGCCTGCCGTCAGGCGTGTCCGGCACTATAGTAAGCATATTAAATAAGTTGACTTATGCTGGTCATTGCGAGCGACAGCGAAGCAATCTCACTATGACAACTTTCTCTATGCGCTTGCTATACGTTCATGTATAGGAATTTCAATTACCCCCCATAATCCCCCCGTTTACGGGGGGGGGAAACAGGGGGGAAAGTAGCCGAAGGCCTAATTTGATAGCAGGCAAACCCGGCGAATCATCAGCGGCTCAGAATTTTAAGACCAGCCACACCGGCCAGAATAAACAGAATACAGCAAACACGTCCCCAGTCACGGGACTCATGAAACAGGTATATACCTGCTATTACCGTTCCAGCGGTGCCAATGCCCGTCCATACTGCGTAAGCGGTGCCGATAGGAAGACCCCGGGCTGCAATACCTAAGAGCACAAAACTAACGATCATGGCACATGCAGTCACCATAGATGGCAATAGCTTCGAAAAGCCATCGGTATATTTCAGTCCGACAGCCCAGACAACTTCAAAGATACCTGCGACAATCAACACGATCCAACTCATGGTTTCTCTGTATCAACCCCCGGCCATTTTGGGAAGCCAAGTGTTTGCTCTATTTTTATTAGGCTGCCTTCCACAGCATCTTTTAACCGCCCCACATGGTAGGACAAGCGTCCCCGCTTGTCATTATGATGTCAATCGGGGGCGGTTGACCTACCATTGGGGCCGGGGGTGTGTTATGGCCGATTTACACACCCCTTAATCCCCTCTTTTTAGAGGGGAAAAAACCGGTTTGAAACTCCTGTACATTAAATTAACCACGGACAAACCGGGCTTATCCGTGCTACCCGGAAATCCGATTACTGAATTACCTTGACAAAGACGTTCGCCTTCAGGCTGTTTATATACTGACTTTTTAATCTACTGATTTCTTCACGGTAAATTTTTTTGTAAATCTCCTCCTGCACTTCCTCAAATTCCTGGACTTTTTCCGGCTTAATCAGCTCCATTTTAAAGATATGATATCCCACCGGTGATGCGATGATTCCACTCCGTTCGTTGTCTTTTAACTGATAAACTGCTTCCCGCAGGTCCTTTCTCATTTCATTAACTTCCTCAAAGCTCAACAGTCCGCCCTGCTCTGCTTTTGGACCGTTTGAGTACTGTTTTGCCAGGGCCGAAAAATCTTCCCCCTTTTCAAGGTGCTTCATAATCTGTTGCGTGAGAGACAGCGCCTCCTCCTTATTATTGTTGTGAGCGGAGAATTTAATCATGATCTGTCGCATACTCACTTCTTTCTTTTGCCGGAATTCATCAATATTCTCGGTATAATAGCGCCTCAGTAATTTCGGCTGAACTTTAACCCGGTTATAGACATTCTCTTTCATGATCTTGTCGATCATAATATCTTCCTTGAGTTCATTTTTCTTTTCCAGGGGATTGATCCCCTGCGCTTCGGCAATTTCATAATACCTTGATAAAGACCCCACGTTCTTGACCGCACCTTTCATGAAAGAATCCAGGTCCTTTTCCACCTCTCTCATCTGCATCTCATCCGTGCCAAACAGCTTTTGCGCCTCGTGAATCAGCACCTTTCTGTTAATTAATTCATCCAGGGTTTCCTTCAGGATCTCGTCTAGTTTCTCAAGAAACTCCCTTTCCTTATATCGTTGCTGCGCCTCCTTAATGGCCACCGCAGCGCGTTTGACAACTTCTCCCTGGGTAATAATCTCATCACCCACAATAGCTCTGATTGAATTGATACTCTCTTCGCTCAAATCGCTCATCGCCCCATAGGAAACGGCAGAAGCGATAAGGACAAACGGTACGAACCATGAGTAAAACCGTATAAACACTTTCAATATCTTTATCCTCTATGAAAAGATTCCTGAAATTTGTTTTACCTGTTTTTCAAATTTTAATTGATTTTTTTAAAAAGTCTAGTAAATCCTCTGGCAGCATCCCTTTTTTGGGAAGTCTCAGGTGCAACGTGTTGTCGTTAATAACGCGTAGGTAGTTTTTCAGTTTATATAAACCCAACTCCGCTTTCTTCAAATCAACGACTTGAATGATTAAAACACCATCCACCTTTACCATAGAACGAATCTTCGACTGCTGGGCGACAATTCTTAATTCACTTTCAGACAGGAGATTCTTTACCGGATGAGGAATATCGCCAAAACGGTCTGCCATTTCTTCCGCAATAGTCTTTACTTCCTTGACGGTGGTGGAACGATTCAATCTCCGGTAGATATCCATTTTTAACGTGTCTTCGCGGATGTAGGCATGGGGGATGAAGGATTCCAGATGAAGATCGATGGAGACATCAATGGGCTCAGGTATAGGTTCGCGCCTTGCTTTTTTCACCGCCAATTCCAATAACCGGCAATACATCTCGTACCCTACCGCAGCAATATGACCATGCTGCTCGGTCCCCAAAATATTTCCGGCGCCGCGGATTTCAAGGTCACGCATGGCAATCCGGAATCCCGCGCCCAATTCGGCAAATTCCTCAATGGCCTTCACCCGTTTTTCTGCCTCCGGGGTAACGGGGCGGTCGACGGGTAAAATGATATAGGCATAGGCGCGGTGTTTGTATCGCCCCACCCGCCCCCGCAACTGATGCAGGTCCGCCAGCCCAAAGGTGTCGGCGGCATTGATAAAGATCGTGTTGACATTTGGAATGTCCAGTCCTGATTCAATGATCGTCGTGGCCACCAGGATATCGGCACGGCCATCAATAAAGTCCCGCATCCGCTGTTCCATAAGCTTTTCGTCCATCTGGCCATGCACCGTCATGATCCTTGCCTCGGGCACAATCTCTGATAAGTTTCTGGCAATGCGTTCGATGTTGTATACGCGATTATGAACAAAATATACCTGTCCGTCACGATTGAGTTCCAGCATAATCGCCTGCCGGATGCGTGCCGGATCAAATCGCATAATGTGCGTCTGAATGGACTGCCTGCCTAATGGCGGCGTATTCAGGGAAGAAATATCCTTAATTCCCAGGAGTGACATATGAAGGGTCCTGGGAATGGGCGTGGCTGTCAGGGTGAGCACATCCACGGTCTGCCGCAATTTCTTGAACCGCTCCTTGTGTTCGACCCCGAATCGCTGCTCTTCATCAACAATAACCAGTCCAAGGTCTTTAAAATATACGTCTTTCTGTAAAAGACGGTGGGTGCCAATGAGGATATCGATAAGACCTGCTGCCGCCTTCTCCAGGGTATCCTTCTGCTCCCTGCGCGTTTTAAACCTGCTTAATACACCGACCGTTACGGGATAATCCGCCATGCGTTCAGAGAAGGTAACATAGTGCTGCTGGGCAAGGATTGTCGTGGGCACCAGCACAGCCACCTGTTTCCCATCCATAACGGCCTTGAAGGCAGCCCGCATGGCAAGCTCTGTTTTGCCATATCCAACGTCGCCGCAGATAAGCCGGTCCATCGGCCTCTTCGACTCCATGTCACGCTTTATCTCTTCTATCACCTGAAGCTGATCCGGTGTCTCTTCGTAAATAAACGACTCCTCAAATTCCCTCTGCCATTCCGTGTCCTTCTGGTATGCAATGCCTTCCTTTGCGTTCCGTAACGCCTGAACATGCAGCAAATCACTGGCAACATCTCTGACGGCATGCTCTGCGCGCTTTTTCCTGACCTCCCAATACTTTGAGCCGATTTTATCAAGTCTGGGTCTGTGGTCAGAACTGCCAATGTACTTTTGCACGAGCTCAATCTTCGTTGCCGGCACATAGATCTTTGTACCCTCTTCAAATTCCAGCACGAGATACTCCCTTTTTTGCCCTTCCTCTTCAAGCGTGTCCATCCCCAGATACCGTCCGATCCCGTGGCTTACGTGCACCACATAATCCCCTTTTTTTAAATCCAGGAATGAATCTATTGCCCTGGTTTGTATGGGCTTTTTTGACTCACGGCGCTGCTGATACCGATGAAAGATTTCGTGGTGTGCAAGGATTGCGATTTGGATATCAGAGAATTGAAACCCGCAGTGCAGGTGGCCGGTACGCAACTCCAGCCGGCCGTTCCTTTTTATATCAGATTCATTGATAATTTCCTGAAACCGTTGCTCCTCAGCCTCATTATTGCAAAAGACAATCGTACGGGTATTGGCGTCAATGACCTTACCAAGCTCCGCGGCAATCTCCTGAATTTTTTGGGGAAAATTATCCACCGATTTGACGCTAAATGTAAATTCCCCGTCGCCTGATGACACCGGCAGCTTTGATAAATTTATCTTTCTGAAGGCGCTCAATTGATTGAAGACTTTTTCAAATGAGTGGTGTGGACAAACCATGTCCCCGTATGCTTTGAACGGGGATTGTTTGCCCGTGTTCATGCTGCCAAGTCCAGACATACCATCACCAGCATCAATACTGGCCAATATCTTCCGTGCCCGGTCTTCGATATGTGCGGGTTCCACGAGGACAACCCAGGTGTCTTTGCTAAGATAGGTCAGAAGGGACGTTTGCTGGGATTCTCCCTGAAGCGTGTTTGTGTGATAAATCCTGTCAAGAGAAAGTATCTGACAGACGTCTAATTCTCCTTCGGAAAGCTGAGACTCCACATCAAACCTTCGGATAGACTCAATTTCGTCTCCAAAATACTCGATACGGCAGGGAGTGTCTGAGGCGAACGGGAAAACATCAATAATGCCGCCGCGCAGCGCATATTCTCCGGCATTTTCAACCTGACTCACCATCTGATAGCGGTGATCCTGCAACCAGGTAATGAGCTCTTCCTGGGGATATTCCTGGTTCCTTTGGATCTTTAAGACATTTTCCAAGATTGCCCTGGGAGATGGCACAGGCTGTAAAAGAGCCTGAATCGGCGCTATGATAATATCCAGTCTGTTTGTTGCAGGGGCATCGTCGTGAAGGAGCTGATTAATAATCTGAATCCTTTGCGTCTGGATATCGGCATTATCTTCAAAATCGATGTCGTACATATTTTCAACTGCCGGGAAAAGACCGGCGTGGCCTGGCAGAAAGGTATGGAGGTCTTCAAAATCATGTTCAGCCTCTTCAATATGAGAAACCACCAGAAGCACCTGATGCGTAGCTCTCGTCGTCCTTAACCGTTCATTCACCAGAGCGGCCGTAAGGAACATTGCAGACGAGCCCCATAATCCGTTAACAGCGCAGTCCTTCCCATCCCGGAGTCTTAGAGTAATTTCCTGATAGCGCTTATTTTCCTGTAGGAGCTTGATAAAATCTTTCATGACAGCCAAGTGGAAGTGAAAACACCAATGATAAAGTCCCATCCTGGGAGGGGATCGAGGGGTGGGTATTAGGAATGGATAGGTAAATATCTCCCGGCAAAAATACCCACACCTTACCCCTCTCAAGAGGGGAATATTTGTGTATTAGTGAAATTAAAAGTATTCAGTTCTCAATGAAAATGCAAACGCTTGTTAATGTGTATTAATTTTAATGTAATCCTGCAGGAAAAATCAAGAATCCACATGCTACTAATGAATTTTGATCTTCGTGTTTAAATGATTTGTTTGAAAAGAAGCCGCTTCAGGAAAGTAATAAAACATCTGGCAAAAAATAATAAAAGAGATCAAAAAGAATAAAATTCGGTAATCATGATTGCATCTTGCGGTATCATTACTATGTATTGAATCTTATTATTCTCTTAAGTTAACACCTATGGGATTTAGGGGTGTGTCCGACGCTGGCAAATCTTCATTCGAAATCGTTTCAAGAGCCACCCTTAAGCGTTCTAAAGCTTCTTGCTAACGGTAATTTCTACCGCGGAAATGGTGTCAGACCAGGTTCAACGGCTTGCACCAAAACTAAAAGCCTGGGATAGTCCAAATCAGCATTATTTGTTTGACTTATCGACGGAAAGATTGAAGTTAAACCCCGACACAAAGACGTCCTCGCATCTATGGTAAGATGTATCATAAGCGCCTGGTGTCGCTGGAAAGTCCGGAGATAAAGTCTCGCCGGTCACATAGACGTATCCCGCAGCAGTGACGGCAATTGAATTGCCAAAGTCAGGACGAGACCCGCCCTGAAATGTAGACATAAGCAAATTCGTCAATCCACTGTTGAACTTCGATACAAAGATGTCACTGCCACCATTAGACGTGGTATCATAAGCGCCGGGTGTTATGGGAAAGTCTGCTGAGCCAGTGCTGCCTGCCACATACACGTTTCCACCAGCATCAATGGCAACTGCCTTACCATAATCATGAGCATGCCCACCCAGAAGGGTGGATGCAGGCAGGCTTGTCAGTTGATTATTGAACTTCGAAACGAAAACATCCTTAGATCCGCGTTTGTAAGTTGTAGCATAAGCACCATCCGTTGTGGGAAAGTTTGGTGACACCGTTTCACCGGTCACATAGACGTTTCCGCCAGTGTCGATGGCAATTGCCGTAGCATGATCATTAGAATATCCACCCAGGAACGTGGATGCCAGCAGGTTCGTCAGCCCATTGCTGAGTTTCGATACAAAGACGTCGTCATTACCACCATTGTAAGAGGTATCATAAGCGTCCGGTGTCGCAGGAAAGTCTTTTGAGCAGGTATTGCCGGTAACAAAGACGTTTCCAGCGCCATCGACGGCAATCGCCCTGCCATTATCACCGGAACCACCACCCAGGAACGTGGATGCCAGCAAGCTCGTCAGCCCACGGTTGAACTTTGATACAAAGGCATCATAATAACCACCGCTGTAAGAGGTATCATAAACGCCCGGTGTCGCAGGAAAGCCAGGCGATAAGGTTTCGCCGGTCAGATAGACGTTTCCATCGGCATCAATGGCAATTGAATAGCCATATTCATCAGCATTTCCACCCAGAAACGTTGATGCCAGCAGGTTCGTCAGCCCGTTGTTGAACTTCGACACAAAGATATCCCAGCGCCCGTTTCTGGCCGCATCATAAGTGCCTCGCGTTGTGGGAAAATCTGTTGAATAGGTAGATCCTGCCACATAGACATTTCCTCCGGCGTCGGTGGCAATTGAACAGGTACGTTCGTGATTGAGTGCCCCGCCCAGGAAGGTGGATGCCAGCAGGTTTATCAGTCCGCTGTTGAACTTCGACACAAAGACGTCAGTATTGCCCGTGCGGGACGTGCGATAGGCGCCCGGTGTCGTTGGAAATTCTGACGACAGGGTTTCACCGGCCACAAAGACGTTTCCCTCTGCGTCAACGGCAATTGACTTGCCGCAATCCTCATACGGCCCGCCCAGGTAGGTAGACGCAAGAAGAGGATCAATGATGAGGTCTTTTGTTTTGTCGTACTGTGCAACCTTAAAACCGTATTCCGATTTCGGATTTCGGATTTTGGATTTCGGATTTAAGAGATTGTATTCAACCATCACATCCACCCGCTTTCCTTTAATCTCCTGGTATGCTACGGGTTTTGTGAACTTCACATCACCAAATTCCGTCTCTGCGACAAGCTCGCCTGCCGTGTTTACCGTCAAATCCTGTGCGCCCTCCAGTCTGATTCTTATCGTTTCATGCTTTGCGTCTGGTTTTACCGTAAAGACCTTTTCTGCATTGCTTCCATATGCCTTCAGCCTTACGTCTATCCCCTCATACACCTCTCCCATTTCGACAATCTCATACGTTGATATATTGCTCTGCCATTTTGACGGGTCATTTCCGGTAAAATAATTCACGGTGGCTACGGATTTCGCACTGCCTCTGATTTCATCAATCTTGCCGCCCACGAATTGTTCTGTAAGGGCTATACCCCTTGTTTCCTGCATCAGGCGATTTTGTGCCTGCTTCCCATCCCGACCCTTTGTCCCCTCGCTTCCATGCCTGCCTTCCGGCAATGAATAGACGATCTCCCCGTCCTTTTTTACAAACACCGTTCCCCCAAAGGTTGGTGCATAAAAAAGTACCCTTTCATCGGCCTGACCCTTATTGGGTATAAAAGGAATCTGAAGTTTATGAACTTCCAGGGTTATTTTTTTCTTTAAGGGATCGTCCGTATTATCTTGTTCTGCGAAAATGGACGTTGCCATTAACGTCATAGTTGAAAGAAAAAAAGAAAAAATCGATATACGGCAAAGCACGTTACCTATATAAGGCACACGACTGCAAGACAAATTTCTCATCACCTTACAACCTTCTTTCTGATATTGTTAAAGAAATAAATCCTGAAATCCGCCACCCTGTTATCTTTCAATAATCGTTTCGCTTGATAATTATTTTATCCATCGGCTACATACTGGATACTGGTGAATCAGATTGCCTCTTGATGTGATATGCTAAAAAGCCCCTTCACATTTGGTATCTTATCATGCGGGTTTTTATTCCGTGTTAGTTCTGCATTGATCTGGTTATATTTTATGGTAATTGCCGCACTTGACATATCATCGAAAAATACTTTCGCTGGCTCAATCAGCTTCGATTGAACAAAATATTTAGTATTTCCCAAAATGTAACATTTGTCAAAGAGATTTTACAACCTAATTCTTCAATAAAATGCAGATGAACGCTAATAAACACAGATAAACCGGATATTTGCATGATATAAAGATTTTGCAATGAGGTGATGTTGCGTCTGAAGCTGACTCATTGAAAAATCAGTGCAAATCCGCGTAAAACACCGTCGAAATGCATTTTTAGGTCTGCATCTTTTGGCTCTGGTCAGAAGTGGCATAAGATCAATGCAATAAAGGGAAACAGGTCGATATTTACTGGTGGTTAAAGACCCCGGAAATGAAACTGACCATGCCAGTTATAAGCACAAAGGAATGTTGCCAAGAGCACGCAGGTAAAATTTTAATATCACACTGGCTGTCCGTTTTAAAGAAACTTTGGAACAGATTACACTCTTAAACACTCCAGAAAGAGATTTTCAGGTGAAATATTCTAGTAATTACAAAACAATTTTACGGCTTGTTGATAATATGATCGTGAGCATGAAGACAAAAATGCCTCATTGTTTTTATGCCCTTTGCAGATAGCTGGATCACGATCTTGTGTTAAAGTCCGGGGTATTTAGCCATAAGTCCAGATTGTGAACGTAGGGAGATTCTTTTCTCTGTCTTAACAGGTAAAGAAAAAATGGAAGATACCGGGGGATATTATGGTGTAGTTGTGAGATAAGGCGGAGAAAATAATAAAAATAAATATACCTGGAAGATGTTGGCAGTGAGTAAAGAGATGCCAATTCTTTAGGCGGAATAAATATTCTCTTGAAAATAAACGAAGTTCTTTTCAGGAGATTGTTGTCGGGATGAAATTTATCAAGATGGGGAATGCCTTCAAAAGAAGATTTCTGATCGGATTTCCCGGCTTTCTGAAAAAGGATACGCCTTTGGGCTTCCATGAGTATTTTTTCATTGAATGCCTTTGGTTTGAGGGCAGATAAAATTCTTTCTGGCACATTTGCTCCAAGAATCTCCCTGGAAAGGCGTAAAGTAAGATACAGATATTTTTCTGTTCTCCACTCATAAGCACGAAGCCGAAGTTGATCCCAATCGATTTCGTTATGATACCGATTCATAGTTATCGCAATATCATAGAGCTGTTTTAGCCCGTGATCATGAAATTTATGATGAACGGAGGTATGTAAAGACAGATGCAGCAGAAGGTCTTCCAGGGATAGTACCAGGACATCTGTCTTGTCAATTTTTATCGTTTTTGCCCTTTCCCATAAACCCGCTATAGTGCATGGGCTGTCTGGTATTGTCCAATGTATATCCAGTTTTTGTATTCCTTGCAGGTGACTCAAAGCAGGTACATGACGACTATAGGCGTTAATCAGTTCTTTCACGTTAATATTTCGGTTCTGCGCCTCCTGATCATTGCATAAACTATATCCCATTTGAAATAACAATTCCACCGCATTCGATAAATTTTCTCTTCTGACTAAGATATCAACGTCACTCATCGGTCTCAAACCAATATCCCCGTAAACCGTTTTCGCCAGGGCTGCACCCTTAAGAAAAATCACCTGCACATCGTTATTGTGAAGCACCTCTAAAATCCTCCTGAGTTCAGCATACAGGTACATATTTCTGGCTAAATTATCACGATAGGCAATCCTGAGCCGGACCATGACTTCCTGAGGGATGTCATGGTCCTTGACGATATTCGTTATGCTGCGATACAGTAATGGTGCAACATCATGGCGGGAAGCAGACGCTAAGACCTCTTCCCAGTTTAACGGAAGGCTTATGATATCCGTAATGTTATCTCCTCTATTCCCGGAGATACTTGCCTGAAGGCAATGGAGTAAGAGTCTATTTTCACGCGATATGTTCATGTTTATGTTCATGTTCTGGAATTTCAAAGTTTGTATTACAGCATACCAGACAACCCCATGAGTCCCCCTTTTCTAAGGGGGACTTGAGGGAATCCCCCTTAGGAAAGGGAAAACTTAAAAAATCCTCCATAAAAAAGGGGGCAAGGGGGTTGTTTTTAACCAGCATTCGCCGTGTATCCAAAAAGTTGCTGCCACAGGCAACCTAATTTATACGATCAGCCATTGTGATAATTTTATCTGATCTGCTCCATCTTATCAGGAAAACAATACGTCCGCTGGTAGGCCTTTGTCAGTTCGGTATTTCTTTCCAGAAAAATATCGCCCTGGTAAAGCAGCCAGGCATGGCCATCCAGTCTCTTGTGTGCCACATATCTTACCCCAAAGCATACCTGCACATCCATCCCCCATTTTCTCAGAAAATAATAGAGAACCAATGCGCGTTTG
>PHFX01000178.1 GCA_007618135.1 Candidatus Brocadia sp. WS118
GTCGCCCTACGGGCTCCTTCCGTTTCCACTGGCATGTTATCTGTTTTCAGGTTTATTGTACTACTATTGTTCATAGCTTTTCTCCTTCCCACCCTACACTAAACTATATGAGGGAAAGTGTCCAACTATTATTGACACAGAGGGGGAGGTCAAGCCTAATGTATGAAGTTATCCAAGACCTAAAGGTTAAGGTGCAGGGAGTAGTCAAGACATTCCCTGCCGGTAGCATCGTAAGGTTACCCGAAAAAGCAGCGCAAATGTTTGTTGACCAAAAAAAGATAAAGCCAATATCAGAAGTCATGTCGTCGGGTTATGAGTTAGCCGAACGCATGGCAATCATGGGCGAGAATACCGAACCAGAACAAACACAGCCATTTGTGACTGATTCCGGCGTCTTGGTTATCCCCTGGAATAGCGATCCGAAGTATCACTATTGGAAGCATGAAGGGCAATCCGTGTGTGATACCTTGAGAGAACTTGGGCGATGCGATTTAATTAAGAAGTATAAGTCACTGTACTGTAATTAGGCTAATCAATTATTTTGACAAGACAAAACTTTTATTGTGAGGAAGTTTGAAGTGGCAAGGCGACAATGGAAGTGGATGGAAAAGCAGTTTGATAAGTTAAACAAGATTAAGGAAGTGTTAAGCGAACTTGAGGTATATACGCCATTAACGTTGCGTCAAATTTATTACCAATTGGTCGGCAAAGAGTACATTGAGAATAACAAGAGCCAGTACGGAATGTTGTCTAATCTTCTAAAATGGGCAAGGATCAGCGGATATATAAGCTGGGATATTCTCGAAGATAGAACAAGAACTTTCCATAACCTGGCTGGTTGGCCGTCTTGTCAGAGCTTCACGAAGGCTTCGCTAGAGTATTTTTTGAGCGGATATTCCAGAGACCTTTTACAGACGCAGGATAAATACCTGGAAATATGGATTGAAAAAGACGCATTGAGTACGGTTTTTACGAAGGTAGCTGAGAAATATACCGCTCCAGTTGTGGTATGCCGGGGATTTTCTTCTGTTAGTTTTCTGAATGACTTCAAAGAAAGACTAGATGTTAGACAAGACAAACTGCCGTTAGTTTTATACTTCGGGGACTTCGATCCTTCGGGCGTTGAAATGTTGAATGCGATGAAAACTACCCTAAATGATGAACTTGGGGTTAATGGTATTGAATTTAAAAGGGTTGCATTGCTTCAAGACGACATTCACACATATAAATTGCCACACAATACAGACGCTTTGAAACACACGGATACCAGAGCCAATAAACATATTATCTCTTATGGTGAGATTGCCGTTGAACTGGATGTATTACGGCCAGACATTCTTGAATCAAAAATTAAGAATGCTATTGAGGATGAGATTAATATTGATGCGTTTAATGCTGAAGTAGAAAAGAATAATGATGATTTGGATAAGTTAAACATAATCAAAGAAAAAGTAGTTGAGTTTGTAGCGTTAAATTATTAATAAATGAAAATCGAAATCGAACCTCACGATATTCAATCAATAGCAGAAAGAGCTAATGAAAAAGCGATACGCCAACATTAAAGAGCTTTCTGTGTATATGTCCTTACCTACTAAGACGCTTTACGAGTGGGCAAGCACAGGGCGTATACCGTCAATTAAGCTAGGTCGTAGGGTACTCTTTGACCTAGAGGACATTGACCTACTTCTGAACTCTTTAAAACGTGACACTGAACATTGTAAAAAAATTGTAAAAAAGGTTATTGCCGATGCATGCTAAAGCATATATAATTCTGAACACAGTCATAAAGACACCTTCCGGTCACGGGAAAGGAGGGGAATATGTATAAACGTGACGGAATTTGGTGGACATGCATTCGGTACAATGGGAAAAAGATTCAACGGAGTCTTGAAACTGACAATAAAAGTCTTGCCTTGTCTATTGAAGCCAAGTTAAGGACGGAATTAATTGAGGGGAAATATTTTGATAAATACGAGGGAGAGCGGAAAACTTTTCGGGAAATGATGGACAGGTTCACAAAAGAACATGCGCCAAAGGTTTCCAGGAATATGCAAAAGAGTTATACCACATCCGCAAAACATCTTTTATCGTTCTTTGGTGATTCAAGATTGACAGCGATAACACCAAGGATAATAAACGATTACAAGGTATCAAGGAAAAATCAGGGTAAGAAACCAGCAACAATAAACAAGGAACTGGCAATGCTTCAAAAAGTCTTCAGTTTGGCAGTAAAACAATGGGAATTGCTTAAGGAAAATCCTTGTTTGAAGATACCACGAGAAAGAGAAAACAATCAAAGGGATCGTTGGTTGACTATGGATGAGGAAAAAAGGCTAGTTGATAATTCCCCTCAATGGCTTCGGGATATAATTATCTTCGACCTGCATACTGGATTACGTCAAGATGAATTGCTTTCGCTTACATGGGATAGGGTTGACCTTTTTCGTAGGACAATAATTATCCAGGAGACTAAAAACAATAAACCTAAAACAATTCCATTGAACCAGATCGCACTTGCTATTTTAATGGAGAAGGCGAAGGTCAAGAGTCTAAAAAGTGATTTTGTTTTTTCAAGTAATGCGATGACCAAGATCGACCGTAGAAATCTTATCAGGGCGTTTGACATTACCAGGGAGAAGGCTGACATACAAAACTTTCATTTCCATGACCTGAGACATACCTTTGCTACCCGGCTTGCACAAAGAGGGATTGACCTTTATAAAATATCAAAGCTGCTAGGGCATTGCGATATTCACATGACACAGCGTTATGCACATCATTGCCCTGAAAGTTTGAGGGAGGGAATTGAGGTTTTGGAAAAAGTTGACTACGTTTTGACTACAGTCGGGGGTAACAGAAATGTATCAACGGCTTGAAACCCTTGTAAAATAAAAGCCCGCGATCGGAGTCGAACCGACAACCTCATCATTACGAATGACGTGCTCCGCCAATTGAGCTACGCGGGCATAATGTCCTGATAAATAAAATGGAAACTTCTATATCTTGAAAAATTTTATTATACGAAAAATATTTTTATTTACAATAATTATTCGCAATAATTCGAGATTGTCCTGGTCGTTGACCGGTAATCAATTATTGTTAATCCCCTGATAATGAACCATGATTCCATAAAACTATTTACCCGGAACAATCCGGTGAATCTCCAATACCTGATCAATTAAATCCGGCAGGTCTTTAACGGGCAGCATAGTGGCCGCGTCTGAAAGCGCTTTTTCCGGGGTTTCGTGCACTTCAAGAAACAAACCGTCACAACCGGTAGCAACGGCAGCTCTGGCAAGCGGCACAATCATCTTTCTTTCGCCACCGGAAACGCTTCCTTGCCCGCCTGGAAGCTGAACGCTGTGGGTGGCGTCGTAAATCACCGGATAGCCCAGTTCACGCATGATAACCAGCGATCGCATATCGCTGACCAGATTATTATACCCAAAACTCGTACCTCGTTCTGTCAATAAAATCTGTTCATTTCCCGCGTTCCGTATTTTTTCAACAACCGGTTTCATATCCCATGGGGCCAGAAACTGCCCTTTTTTCACATTTACCGTTTTGCCGGACTTTGCTGCAGCCAAAATGAGATCTGTTTGTCGGCACAAAAAGGCAGGAATTTGTATAATATCGAGCGTCTCTGCCGCGAAAGGGACGTCTTCCGACTCATGGACATCGGAAAGTACCGGCACATCAAGGTGTCTTTTCACATCCGCCAAAATCTTTAATCCCTCTTTCATGCCGGGCCCGCGGTAAGAATGAACGGATGTTCGGTTTGCCTTGTCATATGACGCTTTAAAGATAAAAGGTATCTTTCTGGCCTGAAAAATATTTTTTAATTTTTCAGCCAATTTCAGACAGCTTTCATCGCCCTCTATGACACACGGACCTGCAATAAAAACCAGGGGATACCCCCGGCCGATCGGAATATCTCTGACAGTTACCTTCATAATTCATGGTAATATAAATAACAATTCGAGGTGTGTCAACAAGATAAAAACAATATAAACATGGCGAAAAAGGGGTTGCTACCTTGGTATTCTGTGTGTACAATAACCCTTTTTATTTGAAAAAAATGTATTTTAACATTTTGTGAAACAATCTATAGAGGGTGACACATATGAAGAACAAATTTTTTGCATGGGCATGGGTGCTGTGCAGTTTATCCTTTCCCGTATTCGGGCAGTCTTACGAGTACGAAGCGCCTGAAATCAGATTAAGAACCGGCTTGCCGACGTTATTTTCCGTAGAGAGTGTCAGGCAAATAACGGGAAGCGACGAGGAGTCGGTATTAAACATCAGTATCAATGTAAAGAAAGGAAAGGTTGAGTCTGTAAGCAGAGACGGAGGCACTTGGGTCGTTACGATAAGAACCAGCAGTAAGGAAGCCTCAACGTATTTAATAAAAGATAGTCAGTTTAAGATTATGGGAGAGGAATCGAAAAAGGTTATGGTTAATGCCATTCACTGGAAAGACGGAAACTAAAGGTGTATGAAGGTTTATTTTATTGGTGCAGGGCCAGGGGATCCTGAGTTAATAACGGTCAGGGGACTTAAGGTTATCCAGCGGTCAGGGTACTGTATTTATGCAGGATCTCTTGTGAACCCGGAGTTGCTCAAGTCTCTCCCGCCTCATGCAAAGGTCTATGATTCCTCCAGAATGAGCCTGGAGGACATGGTGGTTGTCTACAAGGAGGCCATGGAATACAATGTGGACGTTGCAAGGATACACTCCGGAGATCCATCCATTTACGGGGCAATACAAGAACAAATGCAAGCCCTCGATAAACTCGGAATTACCTACGAGATTATTCCCGGGGTGAGTTCCTTCGTTGCTGCCGCAGCGGTTTTGCGGCAAGAATTAACGCTTCCCGGTGTTACACAAACCATTGTTATTACCCGTATGGAAGGGAAAACCCCTATCCCCGAAAAGGAACATCTGGGTATTCTGGCCACAGCCACGCCGACGTTGTGCATTTTCTTAAGCATTGACAAGATAGAAGAAATTGTAAGGACACTCCTGCCACACTATGGTAAGGATTGCCCGGTAGCCGTTGTCTATAAGGCAACATGGCCTGACCAGAAAATTGTTTGCACGAAACTCTCAGATATTGCTGAAGAGGTGAAGCAGGAAGCCATTACAAAGTCGGCGCTCGTTATTGTAGGATGGATGTTAGGAAAAGAATTTCAAAGGTCCGTATTATACCGTCAACATTGAACATGCAGTATTTGCCTGTGCCGGGAAAAACAAAGATTTTCCCTTGTTCCTGTATGAGAGTCCTCCACAATGATTGAATTGCAAAGAAAGCCTTGCATATTAGCACCTGATGAGTATAATTAAAACTTTTGTAACAATTTAGTTTTTTGAAAAAGTAGGGGCGAAGCATTTGCCCGCATGGGTACAAATACCGTTATGCCAATTCTAGCAAATGCTTCGCCCCTACACTGTGTGGCAAAATCGCTATTATTGGAATTTAGTCGCTCTGTAGGGGCAGGTTTCAAACCTGCCCCTACCGTAATATCGATGATACCTGGATATTGTTTTTCAAAAAACTAAATTGTTACAAATTTTTGTGCCAGAATACTCCCACCTGCCCTTTTACGGGGGTAATGAAATATTGTCGTAATACCTGTTCCCTGTTCTGGTAGGTGAGAATAAGGGCAGGGGATGAACCATGACGGTTTTTATCGGCAACTATGGGTAAATCAATAGGATTGGTGCGATGGATGTGAATACGGAAAAGAAAGTTGAGCATACCTTTAAAGCGCCCAGGGGCACAGAGGATATATTGCCGACGAAATGGGCTTTATGGAGAAATCTCGAGGAGGCAGGACGCCATGAATTTGAACTCTGCGGTTATTATGAAATCCGCACGCCCATATTTGAGGATACGCGTTTATTTATCAGAAGCATTGGAGAAGCCACGGATATTGTTGAGAAGGAGATGTACACCTTTTCCGATAGTGAAGATTCAAGCATAACCCTGCGCCCGGAGAACACGGCGCCTGTTATGCGTGCATATTTAGAGTATGAACTGTATAAGACAAAAAAATTTCAAAAATTTTATTATATCGGTCCACAATTCAGAAAGGAACGTCCGCAAGCCGGCCGACTCCGGCAATTTCACCAGATGGGGATAGAGGCGGTGGGCGCAGCCGCCCCCTTGCTTGATGTGGAAACCATCAGTGTAGCAACCCGGATATTTGACCGCATTGGTCTGAAAGGCTATAAGGTCAAGATTAATTCCATAGGGTGTGAACAGTGCAGACCTGTATTCAGGAATATCCTGAAGGAAAAGCTCTGTGAGCATGAAAAGGCGCTGTGTGAACTCTGTCAGTCGCGGCTCAACCGGAATGTGTTTCGTATCCTGGATTGTAAAAATGATGCATGTAAAACGGTCAGTCATCACATGCCTTCTATCAACGATTATTTGTGTGAGGCATGCCAGTCTCACGCAAAATCGGTAAGAGAAGCATTGTTGGAGATAGGTATTCCTTATATTGCAGACGCCCATCTGGTGCGGGGACTGGATTATTACACCAAGACTGTTTACGAAATTACCCACGCGTCGTTGGGCGCGCGTGATGCGATATGCGCGGGTGGACGATACGATAATTTAATTTCTGACATTGGAGGGCCTTCCATCGGTTCCGTAGGATTCGCTATCGGAATGGAGGCAACGATCCTGGCACTTGAGAATGTTATGGCAAGGCATAAATCCGTCTCTCAGGAAGTCTGCGGGCCGTCTCCGTCGATCTACGTCGTCTCCATCAGTGAAGAAACCAAAAAGCATGGTTTCTGTTTGCTCAATATCTTGCGGAATGCCAATCTTTCTGCTGATTTTGATTACGAAGGAAGAAGTCTGAAGGCGCAGATGCGTACGGCGAATAAATTGGGAGTAAAATACGTTATTGTGTTAGGCCCTGACGAACTGGCGCGAGGTGACGTCAAGATCAAGGTAATGGAGACGGGCGAGGAAATTGTCCTGAAACAAAACGAAGTCCCCAAATGGTTCCTGAATAAAAATTTGTCCACAATGGGTTAACAAGGGTTTGAAATTCCGGGAGATAGTTGAAATAGGATGTCTAAATTGAAACGAACGCATACGAATGGTCAGTTACGCATGACAGATGTGAAATCGAACGTTACTCTTGTGGGTTGGGTAAGCAGCGTCCGTGATCACGGGGGGTTAATTTTTATTGACCTGCGTGACCGGTATGGTATTACGCAGGTGGTTTTCAATCCCAACAGAGGCAAGGAGTTCTATGAGACTGCCGGCCAATTGAGACCAGAATATGTTGTGGCCGTACAGGGAGTCGTTTCTGCACGGCCGGATGGCACCGTAAATCTCAATCTTGACACAGGTGAAATAGAGGTATACGCAGATGCCCTTGAAATACTTAACAAATCGGAAACCCCGCCCTTTGAAATTACGGACGAGAGTAAGGTGTCTTTGGAATTACGGCTTAAGCACCGATACCTGGACTTGAGACGCTCTGCAATGCAAAAGCGTCTGATTTTCCGTCATAAAGTTTGTCAGGCAATACGCGAGTACCTTGACCGGTTGAACTTTGTTGATATCGAAACCCCGGTGTTGACAAAAAGCACTCCGGAAGGAGCCCGTGACTATTTAGTGCCCAGCAGGGTCAACCTGGGAAAGTTTTATGCATTGCCGCAGTCGCCTCAGCTTTTCAAGCAGATTCTCATGGTGGCAGGGTATGATCGTTACTTTCAAATCGTACGTTGTTTCAGAGACGAGGATCTGCGTGCCCAACGTCAGCCTGAATTTACCCAAATGGATATGGAAATGTCTTTTGTGGATGAAAATGATATTATTCAGGTCGTTGAGGGACTCATGGCCACGATCTTTGATAAGGTTATCGGCAAGAAGATTACCACCCCGTTTCCCCGTCTTTCGTACCGGGAGGCTATGGCCTCTTATGGCTGTGATGCCCCGGATTTACGTTTTGGCATGAAGCTAAAAGACGTATCTGATATTGTTCGCAAATCGGATTTCAAGGTGTTTTTGGACACGATAAAATCAGGTGGGCAGGTCAGAGGTATCAATGCGAATGGCTGCGGGAATTATTCGAGAAAAGATATCGATGATTTAACGGCCTTTGTCGGCCAATTTGGGGCAAAAGGACTCGCCTGGTTCAAGGTAGAGGAAAACGGTTTATCCTCTTCGATCACAAAATTCTTTCCGGCAGAAACCCAGGAAAAGTTGCAACAATACATGGAAGCGCGAAAGGGGGATTTGCTCCTTTTTGTTGCCGATAAGCCCAAAGTGGTTTCCCAGTCGCTTGCGCAACTCCGTATTCACCTGGGACAGAAGAACAAACTTATTGATACCGGTATATTCAATTTTTCATGGGTTGTGGATTTCCCTCTATTCGATTATAATGAAGATATAAAGCGTTACGAGGCCCTTCATCACCCGTTTACTTCACCTCATCCTGATGGCCTCCCGTCTATGGAAGAGAAACCTTTGGAGGTTAATGCCCGTGCCTATGACCTTGTACTGAATGGTGTGGAACTTGGCGGCGGCAGTATCCGCATACACACACCCGAGATTCAGAAAAGAGTATTCCGTTTGCTCGGGATAGACGATGAGAGCGCTTACACGAAATTTGGATTTTTGCTTGATGCGCTCAAGTATGGCGCGCCCCCTCATGGCGGAATTGCATTGGGAGTCGACCGCATGGTTACGTTGCTGTTGCAGCTTGACGATATCCGCGAGGTTATTGCATTTCCGAAGACGCAGAAAGCTACCTGTCTCATGACCAATGCGCCATCGGAAGTCGATACACAACAACTGAATGAATTGGGCATACGGCTGATGCAGTAGGGTTTGTAAATACGGTAGATTGTTAATGCAAAAATTGAAAATCAAAATGCAAAATGACACATCAACATTCAAAGATGGGGCATCAAATTTTTCATTAATCTAACAAAGAGAAAACCATGAAACGACAAATGACCTTGCTGCTCATTGGCGCTGCTCTTGTGATACTCTTGATTTCCATCAGTTTTCTCATGTACATAAAACGATTACACCGTTCTGCTATCCATTTCCAAACGGTTGGAGAATATGTGCAACAAGGCAAACTGGACGAGGCCATTGCTGTGTTAAAGGAATCCCTGAGTAGAAACAATCTTGATGCAGAGGCACATGCAGCCCTTGGCATGATTTATAATAAAAAAGACCTCCTTGACGATGCATTAACAGAGCTTAATACGGCTTTAACCATAAAACCCGATCTTATTAACGTTTATCAGGAAATGTATCTGGTTTACAAAAAAAAAGGAATGGAAAACGAAGCCAACAGGGCATTGGCTTCGTATGAAAAACTACAGGGAATCAAATAGCATTTATTTGGTATTGTTTTGTATCGTTCGAACAGAAGGATTTCTATGCTACAGATGAAAAAAATTTTACTCCTGTTCTTATCTATTGTTACTCTCACCGGCGTCCTCTTTTTGCAACCCCTTTTTGCTGACCGGGATGATGAGGCAAATAGATGCTATCTGGATGCATATAATCTATATAAACTAGGGAAACTGGACCAATCCCTGGAGATGTTAAGGAAGGTTATAGAAATTAATCCGGATCATGCCGAAGCGCATTTTGGGATGGGAAGCATCTATTTCAGACAAAATATGTTTGATGATGCGGTTAAGGAATTTACCAAGGTTACCAGGATTAAGCCGGAATACGTTGAGGCCTACCAGCGACTTTGGCTGGCATATAAGAAATTAGGCATGAACGATAAGGCAGAGGAAGAGCTGCAAAAATATAAAAAATTGATTGAGGAACGCATGCAAAGTATGGTAGGCGGTTCTCCACAGGTAGTAAAGCCTGTTACACCCCCGAAAAGGCAAGAACCTGAAGAAAGACCAGAACCTGAAGAATCACAACCGTCAGAGACAAAGGTGGAAACTTCCCAGCCCGCAGAGACAAGGCCGCCGGAAACGGCCGGTCTTGATACCCGGGTTCCTGAATCGGGAATTCCGGAAAGAGAGGCAGAAAAAGATAGACCCGTTGTTGAAAAACCAGTGGCACCACAGCCTGAGGAAGCTCCTCCGCTTTCAAGTGACAGGCCTTCCATGTTAGAGACAAGAAAGACAGAGGTATTGGAGACGACAAGGCAGCTTGAAAAACGTTATACAGAACCCCCAAAACCACCTGATGAAACGAAATACGAACCAGAGGGTGAGTCGGGATATAAGTCTCCGTACATCAAGGTGGACAAAAAGGATCCGGCGTATAAACACCTTTTCAAGTCATTCAAGAAAGTTGGTTCCACCTTTTTTAAAAATCCCTTGAAAAAGCGTACTGAAAAATGGAAGGGGACGTATTTCGGGAAACTTGCGAAAGGCATACTTTACTATGTGGTTAGTATACAAATCTGGCTGTGCGTTGTCGCCATTTTGTGCATCTATTTCGTGAAGAGGAAAAGGTTATGAAAAAATGTCCTTATTGTGCAGAAGAAATCAGGGACGAAGCAATTAAATGCCGATTCTGCGGAGAGTTTTTAACCCCTGCTGCCACGGACCAGAAAAAGCTGAATACTCAGGTAATACGAGAAGCCAGGTCACAACAAAAGGTACAAACCCCACACGTGGAAAAATCAAAAACCGATGCAACCTATCAGCGCACGGCAGTGAACGAAAAAATGACTACCACGCCGGAAAAACCTTCAGACGCAGGCAAAAAGAAAAAAGACTGGATTCTCATAATAGCCATTATCGTATTTGGAGTTTTATTGCTGGTTATACAGTTCAGTAAACAGTTGGGCATCAAAGGATTTCCCTAAGACAAAACCCATATGTCAGTTATTATCGAAACAAAGGCAGTTCCTTTGATTCAGAAAGAAGTGTGGTCACGATTTGGCTCACGTTATCTATTTCACTTCCGATATAACGCACCTTATTTTCCCGGTCCAGCACAACAATCATGGGTATCATTTGGATATTATAGAGTGAGGGGATCATTCCTTTCCACCGCTTCCCGTCAAATATCTGTGGCCACTCTAACGTTTCCTGCTTAGCAAAACCGCGTAAATCCTCAATATCATCGTCAAGGCTTATGCCAATGAATTGTACTCCTTTATTCTTAAATTTACTATACATCTTTTTGAATTTAGGAAACTCCTGCAGACAGGTGTCTGCCCATGTTGCCCAAAAATTCAGAATGGTAATATTCCCTTTGTATTTTGACAGGTCGACCGGGGTTCCCTGAAAATCCATTACATTAAAGAGTGGGGCGTCCATGCCAATTCGTACCATACCACTCATTTCATGGCCAAAGGAATCAGCAGCCCTGGGCTCAATCTGCCGCAATTCTGTGATGGTCTCCTTTGCCGCCGTGATATCCCCCTGTGCTATAAGGGCCTTTGCCTTAAAGTATAAGGTGCGCGCCTTAAAATTTTGATCGATCGCTCCCTGCTTTAATACCGCGTCAAAACAGGGTATGGCATCTTTGAAGTTACGCATTTCATGATAAACAGCGCCAAGGTAAAACCTTGCCTGTAACGCCTCTTCCGTTTTGGCATATTTATCGATCAACGCATTGAGGTCTTTCAGAGCATCCTCGTAGTATTTCTTTGCATCCTTAAATTTCATTTCCGTCAGACCGCTCAAATTTTTTCTGATTATCTCTAACTGTTTTTCCGCATGTGGGTCGTGCTTCAGCTCGCCCGCACTTGCGGTATATCCTGCCCAAAGTAAAAAAACAGATGTAATTGCAGTACAAACCAGACGTGTTCTTTTTCCCATGATGACCGACTCCCGTATATTCTAAACTGTCCTTGCTAACACCATATGTATCGAATACTGACCATTGATGTAACATGGTAACACGAATATATCGTACATTCAAGAGTCATTTCGTGTGGGCAACAATTCATGGGGGAGGGCGCAAAAAAGGTATCGAGGTGACTCGATATAACCGGCAAAATTCTGGTGTGGTAATAACCATACTGAACGAAATAAAAAATTACATTGCAAATGTGTTGGCTTTCATCTTAAAATTTGGCAGTGCAAAAATCCGTATGGGTCCTTCGTGAATGGTAAGGAGTGTGGAAAATATGAATAAAAAGATTTTGACCTCAATCTTTTTGGTCGTAACCAGTATTGTGCTGTTTGCCGATGGGGCGTTTGCGAACTCACTGAAGCTTGACGTGAAAGAGCATGTACTGAAGAATGGCTTAAAAGTGCTTATGCTGGAAAAACACGATGTGCCAATCGTGTGTGTTCGCATTAATTATAAGGTGGGGTCTGTTGATGAACGGCCCGGGATCACAGGCGTTTCCCACCTCTTTGAACATATGATGTTTAAAGGCACAAAAATATTTGGAACCAGAGATTACGCTGCAGAAAAACCCTTGCTTGATACAGAGGATGATTTGGTTATAAAACTCTGTGATGAAAAAGGCAGGGGTGAGACCGCTGATAAGAAAAAAATCGAATTACTCGAAAAGGAGTTGGAAGGAGTAAGAAAAAAACTCCGGGATTTGGTGGTAAAAGACGAGGTGTTTTCGCTCTATTTACGGCACGGGGCTTCCGGACTGAATGCTGCAACGAGTACTGACGGCACCTATTATTTCTGCGACCTTCCTGCAAACAAACTCGAATTGTGGGCATTTGTCGAATCTGACCGGATGAAAAATCTTGTGCTCAGGGAATTTTACTCTGAACGTGACGTCGTCATGGAAGAGAGGAGACTGAGAACCGAGAATAGCCCAATGGGGTTGTTGGTTGAACAGCTTAACGCCGTGACCTTCATTGCGCATCCTTACCGATGGCCTACGATTGGATGGCGATCCGATGTACAGAATATTACCAAGTCAGATACGGAAGAATATTTCAAGCGATACTATGCTCCCAATAACGCCGTAATTGTCATGGTGGGTGATTTTAATCCTGCTGAGGCAGTAAAATTGGTGGAAAAATACTTTGGTGATATTCCAGGTCAAGCAGCACCTCCAAAAGTAAAGACGGTAGAACCTGAGCAGCAGGGAGAGCGAAGAGTCGAGATTGAGTTTGAGGCAAATCCTTATATAGCTATTTCGTATCACGTCCCTGCCATTGGTCATCCTGATCTGTATGCCCTGGATATCCTGAGTTCTCTTCTCTCAGACGGCAGGACTGCCAGGTTGTATAAATCCTTAATTGAGGATAAGCGCATTGCCGTCATGGCGCACGCTTACAGCGGCATCGGTAAATATCCTGACACATTTACTTTTATCGCTGTACCACGGGCGCCCCATACGGTGGCAGAGGTAGAATCTGCATTTTATGAAGAGGTTGAAAAGCTAAAAAAGACACCTCCCACAGACTGGGAAGTGCAAAAGGTTAAAAACCAATTAGAGGCGGATTTCATCCGTGATCTTAATTCTGCCTCCGGACTTGCAAGTGAAATAGGACAGTTTGAGATCCTTTCTGATTGGCGATACATCAATACCTTCATGGACAAGCTGTCACAGGTAACAGCGGAGGACGTCATGGGGGTTGCAAAAAAATACCTGACGAAAAACAACCGTACCGTGGCGATATTGGTGAAAAAAGAAAATAATCACAAGACGAAAGAAACGAAGGGAACGGACGCTCCGGGAAAGCCAGCCATTGCCTATTAAAACAAGTGTTACGTAACATTTAGCCGTTTAAAAATTGCCTTTAAACAAACCACTACTGCTTGTTCCTAAACTCCTGTTTGGGAACACCATTGCGGAGAAACTGAGTTTCTCGTCCATTACAATCCCAAACAGGAGTTTGGGAGCGAGCGGTTGAAAGATGTTTTTCAAATGCTAAGCGGTTACCGTATTTCTTGGTATTATCACATTACAACGCAGAAGAATTGAAACGAGGGAGATAGAAACGTGAACAAAAAAAAGTATATTGCACTTTCAATTGCATTGATACCATGGGTGTTTTCTGGTGTCTATTCTATGAATCTTTTTGCACAACCCCAGGGACATGAGCGTGTGGTAACTCCTCCTGCGGGGAAGCCGGAGTCGGAAGGAGCGAGGATTGTTTCAGGCTTTAAATTCAAACCACTCAACTTTGTCCCTCCAAAGGTGGATAGGGTTGTTCTGGAAAATGGTATGATTGTGTATCTTCTGGAAGATCACGACCTGCCATTGTTTAATGTCACCGCACGCATCAGGACTGGCGCGGTTTATGAGCCAACGGATAAAGCCGGATTGGCAAGTTTAACCGGATATGTTCTGAGGAGCGGTGGTACGGTATCGATGCCGGCCGATAAGATGAACGAGGCGCTCGAATTTATGGCTGCCTCTGTGGAGACCTCCATCGACCGTGAGTCGGGAAGTGTAAGTCTGTCTTCACTTAAGAAAGACGTTGATAAAGGCTTAAAAATCTTTGCCGATGTGATTATGAATCCCGCGTTTCCCGATGAGAAGATCAAGATGAGAAAGGATGAAGTCGTTGAGTCGATTCGGCGCGAAAACGATAATCCCTCACAAATTGCACACAGGGAATTCCGCAGGATCATGTATGACAGCAAACATCCCTACAGCAGAAAGGTTGAAGGAACTCTGGAAACTATAGAGAAGATTACCCGGGATGACATGGTCTCGTTTCACAGGAAATATTTCCATCCGAATAACATCATTCTTGGTATAGCCGGGGATTTCAATAAGGATGAGGTTCTAAGAAAACTCAATGCCGTATTTGCAGGATGGAAAAAGGAAGAAGTTCATTTTCCCGAAGTCTCCAAGGTCGAAAGTCGGTTCGAAAAGTCAGTGAACTATATATACAAAGACATTAATCAGGCGAATGTAATTATGGGGCACCTGGGCATCAACCGCAGGAGCCCTGACTATTTTCCCGTTATGGTCATGAATTTTATCCTGGGTGGCGGTAGCTTTACAGCTCGTATTCCGGGCAGAATTCGTTCAGACGAAGGGCTTGCCTACTCTGCACACAGCGCTTTTCAGACGGCACGTGATCTGGGGATTTTCTTTGTTGCATGTCAGACCAAGTTGGAATCAACGAACCGTGCCATCTCAATTGCACTGGAAGAATTAAAGAAAATTCGAAAGACGCCCGTAGATCATGAGGAATTAGTCCTGGCAAAGGAAACCTTTATGAACCAATTTATTTTCCGGTTTACGACGAGCGCCAGTATCGTCGCCCAGAAGATCGATATCGAATATGAAGGATTACCCTTGAATTATCTTGAAACCTATCTGGAAAATGTCCAGGCCGTTACGCAGGAAGATATTCAAAGGGTTGCCGTGAAATACCTGCATCCAGACGAGATCAAGATTCTTGTTGTGGGGGACAGCGAAAAGTTTGATAAACCCCTTGATAGTTTTGGAAAAGTCAACGTCATCGAGTTGAAATAAATTATGACGGAAATTAAGACTGTTGCCATGGATATCCCTGCAGGTGCCAATATTATTATTGGACAAACCCATTTTATTAAAACGGCAGAAGACCTGTATGAGGTTATGATTAATGCCGCACCGGATATTAAGTTTGGTATTGCCTTCTGTGAGGCCTCCGGCCCATGCCTCGTCAGGGCAGAAGGAAATGACTTCGCACTTCAGGAGACGGCAATTCAAAATGCGCGGAACATTGCCGCAGGCCATACCTTTGTTATCCTCATGAAAGAGGCGTTTCCGGTGAATGTGCTGAACGCCGTCAAGTTGTGTCCGGAAGTATGTTCCATCTTTTGCGCGACTGCCAATCCGGTGCAAATCATAATAGCGGAAACCGAGCAGGGCAGAGGGGTGTTGGGCGTCGTTGATGGTTATCGTCCGAAGGGTGTGGAGGGTGAAAAAGACATCCGGGACCGAAGGCAGTTCCTCCGCAAGATTGGGTACAAACTCTAGCGAAGGATTGTCTCTGGCCGATACAAAAACATTTGCAACCACAGATTGCTCAGATTCTACGGATTGTCAATATTTTTTATCTGTGTATTTGCGAAATCTGTGGTTATTTTTAAAACGTCGTTGTATTTTTTTCAATGGGCCGCCTTGAATTGGTTCCTCCTATCTCTCTTTTGCGCCTTTTTTACCGCGTCAGCTGATGCCCTTTGTAAGAAGTCACTCCTTGAGAGTAACGAATACCTCATTGCCTGGGTGCGTATCGGATTTGCCGCACCTTTTTTACTGGTACTTTTGCCTTTTATAGAAATACCCAGGCCAGACATCCATTTTTTCCTTGCAATGCTCCTGCTTGTTCCGTTAGAGACCATTGCTCTCATATTGTATATGAAAGCGATCAAGATATCGCCTTTATCCATCACTTTGCCGTTCCTTGCATTAAGCCCGATCTTTATGATCTTTACCTCAAGCCTGATTCTGGGAGAACGGTTGGGTAAATATGGGGTCGCAGGCATTGTACTTACCGCTGTTGGAGCTTATCTGCTGAATGTAAGAACCACCAGGAAAGGTATATGGGAACCCTTTAGAGCCATACGGCGGGAACGCGGCTCACTGTATATGATTATCGTAGCTTTTATCTATAGTATTACGTCAAACCTGGGGAAAATGGCAGTATTGCATTCCAATCCGCTCTTCTTTGCTGCAACGTATCTTCCCATCCTTTCGGTAATTTTTTTCCCTGTGCTTCTATGGAAGAATCATGGTAAAATGAAACAGATATTTTCCCATGGTGTCCTGTTTAGCCCGATTGGGTTTGCCATAGCTCTTGCAACCATTACCCACTTTCTTGCAGTAAACTGTGCAGAAGTTGCCTATGTCATTTCGGTAAAACGCATGAGTCTCCTCTTTGGTATTATCTACGGTGCTTTTTGGTTCAGAGAGACAAATATCTGGGAGCGACTCATTGGGAGCACGGTCATGATTATTGGAGTAATTATTATTACTTTATTCTAATATTATGAGAATTTTCATTTTATTTCAGGTGGTTATACGTTGTATGGTATAAAAAATCCCCCTTAGAAAAGAAGGCTAGGGGGGGTAAGATAGCCCGGGAAAAAACACAACCCACTGAATCCCCCCCTAGTTATTTAAGGGGGACTTGAACAGAATAACTTGAAAAATGAATAAAATTATTGAATGTGTCCCAAACTTCAGTGAAGGTCGTGATGCCCAAAAGGTATCAAGAATAGTGGACGAAATTGAAAAGATCAATGACGTTGCCTTGTTAAATGTAGAATCAGACGTAGACTATAATCGCACGGTCGTTACCTTTGCAGGCAAACCTGAGGCGGTCAAGAACGCCGCTTTTTATGCCATCGAAATGGCGGCAAAGGATATCGATATGTCTCATCATAAAGGCGCCCACCCACGTATTGGGGCCACAGACGTCTGCCCATTTGTCCCCGTGGCTAATGTCACGATGGAGGAGTGTATTCAAATTGCACGGGCGCTGGGAAAGGAGGTGGGAAAGAGGCTTGGTATCCCCGTTTATCTGTATGGGGAGGCAGCGATGATGCCGGAACGGCGCTTACTGCCCAATATCAGAAAGGGGGAGTACGAAAGCCTGCCAGAGAAAATGAAAGACGAAAAGTGGCGGCCCGATTATGGGCCGGCGGAATTTAACAACAATGTCAGAAGGACGGGTGCCACGGTGATTGGTGCGCGTGAATTCCTGATTGCCTATAATGTGAATCTGGATACCCAGGATATCCAGATAGCCAACACCATCTCTGGGATTGTAAGGACAACAGGAATTGTCAGAGTTAACGAAAAGGGTGAAAAGGTGCGCGTTCCAGGTCTGCTAAAATATGTACAGGCCATGGGTGTGTACTTGAAAGAACACAACATTACTCAGGTTTCCATGAACCTGTTGAACTATAAGATCACCCCACCCCATGTGGCCTTTGAGGAGGTCAGGAAACAGGCCGGTCTATTCGGCGTACCTGCCACTGGCAGCGAGGTTGTGGGTCTCATTCCCAAAGAGGCATTGCTTGCAGCAGGTCGTTTTTATTCGAATGAGTCGTCAGAGCAGAGGCTGATCACTGCGGCTGTGGGAGGATTGGGTCTGAGTCAGTTAAACAAATTTATACCAGAGAAGAAGGTGATTGAATATCTGTTGGGGTTGGATTAATACCGGTATTTCCTGTCATGGACAGGCCAAAAACAAACAAGCGATAATGGTATTGTAGATTTACAATTTCAGATTTGAGCATTTTTTAATTGTTCGACTGGGCACTCATAACAAAGTCTAGAATCGTAATCCATAAATCGTAAATAGTTAATAAGCTTGATAAAAATAATGAGGCCTACTACTCTTCCAAAAGCCATTGGCCTTGATTTTCGTCATAGAGAAGCTTGTAGGTTAGTCCTTCATCTGTTTTTACGGCGTACATTCTCCTACGCCCTTTACCCGGAATTTCTTCATAGGTATGGGAGATTATCTTCTTAATTTTATGTGTATTCCCTTCAAAAACAAAACTGAGAGGTCTCTCGTTGGATTTATACCCAGAGTATGCATGCACTGGAATGATGTGTAATGGCATAGGCTTTCATGTTGTCTTTAAAAACAATCTGTTTGAGAGTGTCATGCAAGGAAGTCTATAGCCTATTAGCGAAACTCAACAAAAGACCGCACAACGCCTTTTTGATGGTATCACACGTCGTAAGTGGTTGTCCCATAATGGTTGAATTGGTGGAGACGAGGGGAATCGAACCCCCGACCTTCTCGTTGCGAACGAGACGCTCTCCCGGACTGAGCTACGTCCCCACAGAGTCATGAGTATCGTTTGCCACAGAGGGCATTGAGGTCACAGAGAATTATTAGAGAACCAGAAGATTTGCGATTTTAGGTTATTTCACAATCGTAAACCAGGAATCTGTCTCACTTTTTTGCCCTTAACACTTTACCATAATTTGCTTTTTTATTATATATTTCATGTTTAAAATTGCAAAGCAATTCTTTTCGTATAAATCCAACTAAATCAAATTACCTTTCAGGTTGACATATTCTCATGCCTCTGTTAATCTAGCGCACACGTATCTCACGTATACAAGGGAACATTGCAGAAACCAGCACAGGCCATTCAGAGAAAAAATTTTTGGTTTCAGAAGTCGGTGTTCGATATTTATTTCGCCGCGAAAACGGTAGCTGAGAGACTTTACCATGATATACCTTTCCTTAGCGATAGGTCTTATTCTGATAATTTTCCTGAGTTTTACAACCTGCGGACTGTGGGTAAAATATGTTCATGGTAAAATGATGCGCGGATTTCTCTTCCCGGGTACTATGGTACATGAACTCAGCCATGCCTTCGTGTGTCTGATTACGGGCACGACTATTAAAGAACTGAATCTGTTCACCACCGATAGTACCGGAATTAAATACGATAAACCCAAGATTCCTTTTCTCTTTGACTTTGCAATTGCCACTGCGCCTTTTTTTGGTTGTGCCTTTTTCATCTTTTTTATATCGAAGTTGCTTGGCAATCCCATTCATCTCGATGATACCTTCCCCAAGGAAATCCATTTTACCTTAAAGGGGCTTTTTGATTTACTACAACAGTTGCTTGACACGGTATGGATCACCTTCAATAGCTTTAAAAAACAGCTCCATATAAAAGATATACGACACATCATGTTCATGGTAACTCTCATTATATTTACCGTTTCCATAGCGCCACACAAGCAGGATATTAAGCTCCTTGTTCTTGGATTTACGATTATTTCACTCATTCTCTTTTTTCTTGATAAAGCCGGTATCCATGTATTAAAATACGCAGGGTGGAAATATTTTATACGAGAATTATGGCAAATCACCACTCTCATCATTTCCGTGCTTACAACCCTGCTTTTTATAACTTTAGTAATCATGGGTTTTATCAGGGCATACAGGCTGACATTTGGACACAAAGGCACCAGTAAATAATCTTGAAATAATCTATTTTAGCGGCTTTTCTTCCCCGATAGGCGACGTGTACGTCGCAAAAAGCGCAAAAGGAATCCGCCGGGTCTCATTCCCACATTTAACAGAAGAGGACTTTCTGCATCCATTTTTGCAAGGCATCTCTTCACGCTCAAAGGATACCGGTGTGAGCATAGAAATTCAGAGAAACGATTCATTTCTAATGGCCGAAACAAATGTTTTGAAAGAGTATTTCTACGGCAAACAGGTATCCTTCAATTTCCCACTAGACCTGGATCAGGGCACTCCCTTTCAAAAAAAAGTATGGAAAAAACTCATGGAAATTCCCTACGGAGCATGCCGGTCTTATAAATGGGTTGCAGAGGAAATCGGACAACCTTTGGCTTCAAGGGCTGTGGGCATGGCAAATAACAAAAACCCTGTGCCTCCCATTATCCCCTGCCATAGAGTCATCGGTTCTGACGGTTCATTAACCGGATATGCCTCTGGAATCTCTGTTAAAAAACAATTATTAGAAATGGAATGCCACACGGTTCAAGCCTGTGGTTTTTTGTTATGAGACAGTTGCCAGAATTCACCATCAGGAATCAACGATGAATCATAGAACGGATTGTCATGGTTTCTTACGTTTTTCTGCTTTATTATTGATGAGAACGAAACGCATGCTTTTCATTGGTTGCACGCTTCCACGAGATAGGAGGGCCGTTTTATGAAGGAAAAAAGAAGTCCTGACAGGGCTGATGTAGAGGCCGTCAGAAGTCAGATGCTGGATTTTGCCTGTGCAAGGCACGATTTTAAGCTCGAATCAGAGGACTTTCCCTTTGATGGAAATTGGAATGGGGTGTTTCTCGTGAAGTTCCGGGATAACCCGGCGGATGACCGGTTATACTGCGAGGTGCCGCTGGGTGAGCATTTCATCAGGTTTGGGCTGGATCTGGAGCTTGATGAACAGGTCTGGCAGCAGGCACATGATGATGTCCTTAGGGAGGCATCGGGATACGACGTGGCGATTTATCCATCGCATGCACCCGAAGGGGGGAAACGACGCTGCCGGCTGTCCCTGCGGGCATGGGTCCCCAATTTTGGACAACGCATCTTTGGCCTGACCCTTTCCAATCTCATGGATTGCAAAAAGGCCATCCTGTCGATGCTCGCCAGAGGATAGCAGTACAAACGGTGGGAATTAAAGAGTAGGAAAGGGCAAACAGCGAAGCGTATACACTAAATAAAGCTTTAGTATCGTCTCGGGTGTTTTTGCTATTTATGTTTCATCTTAATAAGTTGACATTTACTTTCTGTTGACAATAAGGGATTTATTTGTAATAATATTTTTACAAATTATTATAAAACGTAGTATTTAAGGCTTACGTGATGAGGTGATATTTTAAAAAGTCGCTACGATTTATCGTTGCGGCTTTTTTATTTTGGCAATCGTGCAGTGCCGGTTGCATAATACTCTGTGGTATATTTGGGGAGCGATATGACGCAAATAGTAAGAGATGATGTACGAAATGTGGCAATTATTGCCCATGTTGATCATGGCAAGACCACCCTTGTTGACCAGTTGCTCAAGCAAAGTGGTACATTCCGGTCGAATCAGCAGATTCAAAATGTAGAAAGGATTATGGATTCTAACGACCTGGAGCGTGAGCGTGGTATCACGATCCTGGCGAAAAATACCGCAATCAACTATAAAGGCGTAAAAATCAATATCATTGATACCCCGGGACATGCCGATTTCGGCGGTGAGGTGGAACGCGTCCTCAAGATGGCCGACGGAGTGTTATTGCTGGTCGATGCTGCGGAAGGGACGATGCCGCAGACGCGGTTTGTGCTCCGCAAGGCGTTGAGTTATAATCTCAGACCCCTCGTGGTGATCAATAAGATTGACCGGCCCGATGCCCGCTGTGAAGAGGTGTTGAATGAGGTTTTTGATCTCTTTGTTGAACTCAATGCAACGGATGAGCAGCTGGATTTCACGGTAATTTATGCAAGTGGCAGGGAGGGGTACGCGAAATTGGCTCTGGAGGACAAGAATGAAGATATTGTCCCGCTGCTCGATACCATCCTGCATTATATTCCAAAGCCGAGCGGCGACCCGAATGCGCCTTTACAATTGCAGATAACGTCACTGGACTATAATGATTACGTGGGTCGTATTGGGATCGGCAGGGTTTTCATGGGCAGCATACAGGCAGGTCAGCAGGTTATGCGGATCGACAAGGACAACCGGCAAACGGCGCACAGGGTGACAGAACTATTCACTTTTACCGGGCTGGGACGGCAGACGGTAAAATCAGCTCAGGCGGGAGATATTGTCGCCTTGACCGGAATTGAGAATATTGACATCAGTGATACGATTGCATCAGTTGAAAATCCGCAGGCGATGCCAAAAATCAGCATTGACGAACCCACGCTTTCCATGATATTTTCCGTAAATAATTCCCCCTTCAGCGGCCAGGATGGTAAATACGTTACGAGCCGGAATCTGAGGGAAAGGCTGTACCGGGAACTCCGGTCAAATGTGGCCCTCAAGGTGGACGATACGGAGACACCGGATGCCTTCCGTATATCGGGAAGGGGCCTTTTGCATCTTTCCGTGCTGATTGAAAATATGCGACGTGAGGGGTATGAGCTGCAGGTCTCCAAACCAAAGGTGATTTTCAAGCAATTGAAGGGAGAAAAAGCGGAGCCGGTGGAATATGTGGTGATTGACGTGCCTAAAGAATATGAGGGACAGGTCATTTCCATGATGGGTGCGCGAAAGGGGGAGATGCTGAGCATGGAGACGGATAAGGATATTACTCACTTTGAATTTAAAGTGCCTTCCCGCGGTTTGATTGGTCTCAGGAACCGTCTCCTGAGCTCTACCCGCGGAGAAGCGGTGATGTACCACAATTTTTACGACTACGAACCGTACAAAGGCGATATCGCCCATCGTATCCAGGGGGTGTTAATTTCTATGGCTAACGGTGACGCAACCGCTTATGCCCTGGATGGGCTGCAGGACAGGGGCATCATGTTTATAAAACCAGGAGACCGGGTGTATGAAGGGATGGTCGTGGGCGAGCACTGTGAACAGAATGATATTACGGTGAATGTCATCAGGGCAAAGAAGGCCACGAATATCCGGTGTGCCACGGCAGAAAAGGGAATCAAACTTCCGCCACCAAGGGAGTTTTCGCTGGAAATGGCCCTTGAGTATATTGAGGATGATGAGTTAGTGGAAATTACCCCAAAGAGCTTCCGGTTGCGAAAGAAGCTGCTTACCGAGAATGACCGGAGGATTACCCGCAGGCAGCAAAGTATGGAGTCTGTAGAGACGTCTATAGAAAAGACATAACACCGTAGTTCGGTAGATAAGAGGAGTAACAAAAAAGCAGGCTCAGAGGCCTGCTTTTTTGTTTGTATCGGTAGGGGAAATATTCTATTTGTTGACGGCGTTTTTGAAATCCTGCCCGGCAGTAAATTTTATTGCCTTGCTGGCTTTGATATTTATTACAGCGCCCGTCTGCGGATTACGCCCTTTCCGTGCCTTTCTGGTTCTTACCGAGAAAGTACCAAAGCCAATGAGGCGTACTTCCTTGCTCTTCTTAACGCCGCTCTTTATGCCACTCAAAACGGCGTTTACCGCTGCTTCTCCGCAAGCCTTCGACACCTCACACTCTTTTGCCACAATTTCAACCAACTCCTGCTTATTCATCCAACAACCTCCTTTCAAAAAATGATTAAATAAAAGGTGTTAAATTCGGGGTTAGAATACCTTAAATAAACTTCTGAATCAAGTATTTTCTGGAATTTTTTAAAAATATTATTTGCAGCAGGATTTTTGATATGCTGATTGCCATACGGCTATGAAGGGCATGTTAAGTATATTTTTAGAAATTTCAAGGGTTCTTTTTCTGATTCAATAAAGTGCAAGGAATAGCGCAGAAACCACCGGCTTCTCTTTATAAAAGGACGAGGAGTAGGAAAACCTTTTCATGCCATAAAATCTGCGGAGGCAGGTATAAAAACCATACGTGATTAAATAATTGACATTGTTTTGGTAATTACTTAATATAATCGACAGATTTTGATTACATGCTGATTAAGGTAATGGGGGCGGGAAGCGGAAAAAAGAGCGGCACTGGGCCGTGAATATATTAGTCAATTTACTCAATCGTATCAATAAAGGAAGATATCATGAAGGCGATTGTTTTTTATGAGCATGGCGGAGTGGATAAATTAACCTATGCAGATATGGAGAAACCGAAAATTTCTCCCTATGAAGTGCTGGTAAAGGTAAAGGCGTGTGCGCTGAATCATTTGGATATCTGGGTAAGGCAGGGGTTGCCTGGTGTGGAGATCCCTATGCCGCATATTTCGGGGAGTGACAGTGTTGGCGAAGTGGCTGAGGTGGGGATTGAGGTGAAGAATTTCAGGCCGGGCGACAGGGTCATCGTTGCGCCCGGTGTTCGCTGCAGAAAGTGTGTGTATTGTATCACCAACAGCGACAGCATGTGCAATAGCTTCAAGATTATGGGGTTTCAGGTGCAGGGAGGATATGCGGAATTTGTGAAGGCACATGTCGATAATATCATTCCCATTTCCCAAAAGCTGTCATTTGAGGAGTGGGCAGCCGTCCCTTTGGTATTTGTAACGGCGTGGCACATGCTCATTACCCGGGGACAACTCAGGCCAGGGGAGCAGGTACTGATCCATGCGGCCGGCAGCGGTATCGGGAGCGCCGCTATTCAGATAGCCAGGCTGGCGGGTGCCCGTGTGATTACGACCGCACGGGGGAAGGAAAAGCTGGAAAAGGCGAAGCAGTTAGGCGCCGACGAGGCTATCGACTATTCGAAAGAGAATTATGCAGACAGGATTAAGGGTATTACCAACAGTAAAGGGGTTGATCTTATCTTTGAGCATATTGGGCCTGATACGTGGGAGAAGAATCTGCAATGCCTCACCAAGGGCGGGCGCATGGTGGTATGCGGAGCGACAAGCGGACCTCAGGCATCGGTGGAGCTCCGGTTTTTATTCATGAAGCAGCATGCGCTTATCGGCTGTTATATGGGCAGCAAAAAGGAACTTCTGGACGTGTTGAATCTGGTCGAATTGGGAAGATTGAGACCTGTAATTGACAGTACCTTTCCCTTACAAGAGGCCGCTGCCGCCCAGCAGAGGATGTTAAACAGGGAAAATTTTGGAAAGATTGTATTAAAGATTTAAGAAGTTTTTTTCGATTGCCGTATAACAATCTTTGCCAAAATTTCTTTGCTTGAAACATTTCGGCATATAAGATTCAGGTTTGGTGTTTTGGCTCTATTCCAAGGTACCACACCCTAATGTCATAGAGCCTCCTGCCATGAAAACAGACCTTTGCATCTGACGAAGGCAGCCTGATTTAATGTTCAGGAATTTCAATTACCCCCCCCATAATCCCCCCGTTTACGGGGGGAAACAGGGGGGAAAGTTGCTGAAGGCCTAATTTGATAAATGGAACTCAACAGGTTGTCCGAGAATGCGGCATTCTGAATTTCTTCATTTAGCCATAAAAAATCGGGCAAAACGGTTGCGAAGGTGAAATTGAGTGATATAATAAAGCGAAATGAAATCTTCAGAGCAAAACCACACGAAGCAGTTAAAGCT
>PHFX01000179.1 GCA_007618135.1 Candidatus Brocadia sp. WS118
ACTATGGGCTGACCCTGCGCATTGGGCATCTGTTGTCGGATTCGTTTGAAAAAAACTTGGTGACCGCTGATAACCTCCTGGCTTTGTCCGGAATCCTCTGGTTTATTGAAGGAAACATACCGCCAAAATACCAGAACGAACTCAGGGGCTACTTAGCCCATCGCTTTCCCCGGCAACATAGCAAAGTGCTGCATGACCTGCAACAACTCATGGAAGATAACCCGCCGCCGGAAAACAGCGCCGCCTGGATGGAATACCAGATTAACCTGGCTTTCCTCCGTGTTGGAACTTCGGCCAGACCGGATGAAGCCGATTTGAATTTACTGCACGCTGTTGTCAGGCGCTCCCGCTGGCCTGAGCGTTTGGGCGAGACATTCGTAGTGCCAATGAGGTGGGAGGAGATGCTTCGGCGGCTGGGACTAGAAGAAGTGGATGATGCCATTCAAAACAAAGCAGCCGATTTGTTTTTTCAGCTTCTTTGTACTCCATCTGATTTGCAAAATATCCCGGCTGAACAATTGGCTTCTTCCCAGGAATGGGCAAAAAAATGGCTCTATCAGAACGACCCGATTACGCCGTTGGTATTGGAGTCGGCGGAAGGGTTGGAATTAAAGTTTCGGGTCATGGAAATTAAGATTGAACGCCTTCTATTGAATCGGCAATTTTTTGGAGAGTTGAAGGAACAGCTTGCGAAATATCCCGATTTGATGCCAACAGATATAGGTCAACCAGACAGTGAAGAAGGTTTTGATAGTAGACGTACAACCAGTAAAGCCAGATATTCCTCTATAAATGAAAAGGTACTGCCTGCTGCTGATACAAACGTCGTTGAAGATGCCATTTACCAGCTCATTGGTTTTTTGGAAAATAGCTCTTCCCATGTTTTACCCAAAGCACGAGAATTGTACGGCCTTTTCCACTCTGTTTTAAGAAAAGATGAGGCAGGAAATGTGCCGGGTGAAGTTGTCAAAGTGCAATTTGAAGAGACCATTCAAAGGCTAATTGCTTTGTTAAAGGATTTTAGAACAGTTGCAAAAAGGGAGAAGGCTAAAAAACATTTGGATGGGCTGATTGCTCAGTTTGATAAAGGTTACATTCCTCCCGAGCAAGAAGTCAATCCTCTCCTACTTCCATATCAAGGCAAAAAAGCCCTAATAATTGGTATGGACAATACTTTCTGCATGCAAATCGGGAGTATGCTGAACGGTCTTGGTTTTACTACCTCAACGGATCATGTTATCACCAAAAGAAATCTCGAAGGAGTAAATGTGGTATTTTTAGCGACACTCGATCTAACGCTTCAAAAACTGCTAATTCAAAAGATAAGAAGACGAGATGATACAGTGCCTATTGTGACTGTGTATGAAAAGTACCCTTTAGGGCGTAACATTTTTTTGGGAAACAACAACATTTATGTGATGTTAGGCTCTGTTCAACCAGAAAACATGGCGAATGTGCTTAGTGACATTTTTGTCAAAAAAGGTAAAAGTGCGAGGTTGAGTTTATATGAAAACATTTTTGCTTCTGTTTCTGACGAAAAAAGGGCATTGAGAAACCGACCTCTAATATGCAACCGTTGCAATGAAATACGTGAGGATTTGTCAAGATGTGAACGGCCATATTGTGAGTTTGAGGTTTACAGGGATAGGATGCTGGACGTCTTTGGCAGAGAAATGCCAAAAAAATATTATATCTCTTTAATAGGTGGTGTCAATGCAAGCAAAACTACCTATCTATTAACGCTTGTTGACACTTTACTGAATGATTCAAAAGCAAAAAAAGCGTTAAAAAAATTAGGGATTGAAGATATTCATATTATCGACCCAAATTCACAGGAATATTTCAATGCCAAAATAGAGGAATCAAAAGCAGGGAGGTTAGCCCTTACTTATCCATATGATCCGCTTCAATTTATTAGCATTATTCTTTATACTTCAAATAAAAAAGCAATAGAAATAACCCTATTCAACTCTTCAGGGGAAAAAATTGAAGATCAATTTTTAAGCGAGAATTATAGAACTGCGTCGCATGAGTTAAAAGGAGTTGGAGCCTTGTATTTTGTTGATCCTCGTGAGGATTCAATTTTGAACAAATTGCTTGCTAATCCTAAAGACATGGCATATGGTCCTTGCAAAGACTTTAATATAATTGAATTCATCCATAAGGTATTGCAATTTGTAAGTAGAGGGATTAATGTAGTAAATAATCCAATAGCCATCTGCATTTCCAAGTTTGACTTACTCATGGACAGAATACCTTCCGATTTGCCAGACACCCCATTTGTAAACCCAAACAGCCTTGATCTTTTCCGCGACATCAACAGACATTCTAAACAATTGGCTGAATTTTTAGAATATAATAGTTCAACTATTCAACCTCCTGAATTACAATCAAAATTCAAGTCAATCAAATACTTCGCTGTCGCACCATATGGTTCGGACAAGTATCCAGCCATTTGGGAAAAACGCAACCCCCAAGGCATCCTCGCTCCCTTCCTCTGGATACTCAAGGAACTCAAAATAATATCTTAAACTTGAAAATCAGCGCAACATGCAAGAACAAACGACCAACTTCCTGTTATCTCTCCTTACCGATGGGGAAGAACTCCGAAAATTTCCCAAAGAATTTGTGGATATCTCAGTCAAATGGCTGCGCCCTTGGCTGATAAAAAACGACCCTGTAGTGGAAGCCGTCCTGGTTTCCAGGGGCAACCATGCTCTGAAAGCCAAAGTATTGGCTGCCAAGCTGCCTGGTTTACAGCAAAATGAGCAGTTTATCAAGGAGTTAGGCAGGCGCATGGCTGACTATGAGCGTATGAAAAATGTCATACTGAAAAGCAAGGTGGACGTGAAGGGTAATGCAAGTATTGGCGATAAAACTAAAGACCCGGAGGATAGTAAGCATGACGCTAAAAATGCTATCATTGGAAGTGATGTCAAGGTGGACGGTGACCTGAGCATTGGCGACGACCATCACCACACAAGCATAGATGCCCTCCACACTGGAACAGGAGATATTGTCAAAGGCAGCAAGGTCGTTAACACTAATAACTATTACGGTACACCAGAGCACCCACTCCACTCTGATAAGTCAAGTATAAAGGCTGCCGTGCAACGGCTGATAGCCAAAGGCGATTTGGAAGCAGCAATTGCCCAAATTGTGGATTACTCAGAAACCAATGCACCTTCGTTGTACAGCGAAACACTGCAACTCTCCGGGCGATTTCACACCCTGCGCAACAAAGTAAACAAGGGCGTATTGTCTGAATCAGAAATTTCTTTGGAGAATAATAAAATTCAGGCTGCTTTGATTGACTTGCTGTCTAAGCTTTAAGCCTGATTTCCCTCATAGTCTTTAAGCTGCCCATATTTGTTGGTATAGACTTTAATCATGCCGAGGAAGTCAAGATTGCTTTTTTCCGGTTTTACGACATAACCGTATTGGCTGAGATCGGTCACCCTACCAGCTTGGTAGTCACTGTCAAACTGAGTGTAAAAAGCATTAGGAATGACAACGCAGTGTTTCGTCAACTTACCTTTTTCGTCTTTGAGCGTCACCATGAATAGTTCGCCGGAATCTTCTAAATCGATGTTGGCCTGCACGAGTTTAGGATTGAGGGGGGTGGCTTTGATTTTATATTCCAGAGAATCGGCATAGAGTTTCATATCCTCTATTGACCTAGCTGCAGCGATATATATCCTTGCCATCAGCAGGTAAGGCTCAGCCAACTCTTCATCATCTAAATTCATGTGCGCTTCACAAAGGGCGATAGCTTCTTGCTGGCATTCGATGGCTTTTATGTGCTCGCCGTAGCTTCCAATGGAAGAATGAATCTCCGCCATTTGCTGTAAGCAGATAACTTCGAGCGGCGAATCTTTATCAGATCCAACTGAGTTGTTTTCTTTATTGTGGAATTGACGCACACATTTAAGGGCCTCGCCAGAAGAGACAAGCGCGTCCCTTGATTTTTCTTGTTTGTGTTTTACTATGGCCAGTAAATAGTGGACAAAACCGATATCCAATAAGTTTTCATGTACGTTGGGGATTATTTCCAGGCAATTTTGCAGATACCTTTCCGCATCATCAATCGTGACTGAGTCTTCAAAAAACACAATGGTTCGGAAATAAATACCCGCCACCAAATCGTTCGGGTGCTCCATTCTTTTATAAATTTCTACACCTCGCTTATGCTGTTCGTAGCCTGCCTCCTCTTTGCCCATGAACTTTAGTATTAGCCCATAGTTACTGTACATCATGGCAAGATCCTCATGGCCGGCGCCTCGGTTCTTTATTAGGATATCAATTGCTTTTTGAAGAGATTCTCCAGCTTTTTCGAGTAAATCCACGTAGTCTTCTATATTTTCTTTGTGGTCTTCTACTCTGTCCAAAACTTTTTGCATGGCCACCATAGCTGATACGTTGTATGCATGGCAAAACTCGAAGCTGCCTTCTGGCAGATGCTTATGAAGGGCATTTAATGCCTCGTCTATAAGGAAGCTGGCTTTAACAAAGTTTTTCTCACCCGCGTATGCAAGCGCAAGCGAAATATCTATAGAGCCGACAGGCAAGGCATTTTTTGCCATACCTTGGTCCTTAGTCAACAGCTTTTTGGCGTCTTCCAGGTTTTGCACAGCTATTCCATATTCGGATTGCTCAATATGTGCCAATGCAATCCCCTCTTTTAGTCCGGCGAGTGCTAATGGATCGACCCGAATGGCGTTTTGGGCTATTTCCAGTCCTTTTTCAAAATATTTTAAAGCATCCGGCACATTGTGTTTTTCCGCACGTAATTGTAACTGCCCAAGTTGACCGTAACTAAGCATCAATTCTTGCTTGATCTGCTCCCGGTCTTTATGTTCATTCCAATTTAAACCCTCTAAAAAGTCGACACCTTCTAAATAAAACGATTCGGCGGCTGTATGGTTACCTTTGCAGGTTTCAGCAAAAGCGATATTTCGCTGGATAATATTATACCAATGAGGGTAGTTGGTGCGCTCCGTTTGTAGTGCGGCTTTTTCTTTGTTGGAGATGTTGACAGATTCTTCAAACTGCCCGTTCACTCGGTAAAGAACACTCAGATTAATGTAAACCCGATGGAAAAGCAATTCCTCTTTCTCGAAATGGGTGACAAATAATTCAAGAAGTGGGAGATAGGTGTTGACTAAGGCGAATAAGCCCGTCCCTGCAATTGCCGTATCTATTTTAGCTCCTAATTCCGCCCCAAATGCTGCGAATAAAATGTGGGAGTTCTCGACAGTCGGTTTAAGTGCTTCATCTTCCCTACATATTTTCTGAACAATTTGATAGCTGTAGTATCCCCTTCCTTTTTCTTCAACCAGGAATCCTTTTTTCTGAAGGCTTACCAACACGCTGTCTAATTGTTCTTTTTGAGAATCATCATTGAGTTGGAAAATCTCATGCAACAAGTTAAGGGACAGCGGGGAAGCGGGCAAAACGGAAAAGTACACGAGGTATTCCTTTTCCGTTTCACTCAATTCGGTGAGCCGGAACAAGGTTTTAAAGGTATCTACGAGTTCATGGGCGTTTTCTACATTTAGGGGCAGGTCTATGTCGCCTTGCCGGATGTGCAGGCCGCCGGATACCTTTTCCAGTAGATTGTCAAATGACATATTAGGATTCCCGGCAAAAATCTTTGCCAGCATTTCTACAGCTAAGGCATGATAACTTACTTGTTGCAGTAGGCTGTCCAATTGCCCGGCTTCTGTACGTTCCGGGCAGATACTTTCAAATAGAGCAATGCCGGCGTCTTTGGGCAGAGAACCAACCAGAATATGATGATCAATTTTTGGTTTTTTATGAGTAGATGCTATGATTTTGAAGTTGGGAAGCGACAACTCTCGGAGTTTCACGACTTCACTTTCAGGTAAGTTGTCAAGCACCAATAAGCTGGTTTTCTCGAAACTCCTTAATCTCATTAACACTCTTTCCAAGCGAATGTCATCGCTATCGCCTTCCTTAAAATCAATGCCGAGCAATTCCAGAAGCAAAGTATGTTCGATAAAACTTTTTTGGATGCTGCCGGTTACTTCTAACCAAATAATATGCTCGAAAGACTCCTGGTGTATCATCAAAAACTTGACGATTGTCTTTGTTTTGCCGGCACCTGGCAGTCCGTAAAGAACTACTTTATCAGGCTTGCCCGAACCAAAGAATTGGCGGTGTATTTCACTCACAATTTCATCTCTGCCATAGATGTTGACTCCCTGCATTTCTGGCAGCCTGGTCAATGCTTGCGGTATTTCCTTGTCTTTGACGCCGAAATAATTATTGGTAGTGACTTGCTTGCCGCCCTGCACGGCATCGCCACTACCGCTGTGGCTGATGGCTGCCGTAGCGTTTCTTTGCTCGTTCTTTTCTTGTTGTGGGCTGAACTCGGAAGCAGCTTTTGCCTTTCCCTTTCCTTCGCCGTCAGCTTGATGTAATTCTTCAAGATTGGGCAAATCGTCAGGAGTAATGAGCCAGAAATCCTCATCATCATCAGCCAATTCTGACACTCGGTTCATGTAAAGAGGCATTACCACCTTGTCCAAAAAGTGTTTAACATCACGGGCGTTGCCAAAATCGAGGCCCTTTTTAGCTTTTAGGAAACGGAGGTGCTTGAGCAACTCTTCGTCAAGGCCGTCCGCCAATTGGTATCCCTTGTTTTTGACATTGAGCTTAAAAATGTCAAGCATTTCGGTATCCGTATAATCTGTGAAGGTTATTTGATTGGGGAAACGGGATGAAAGCCCAGAGTTAGTGCGGAGGAAAATACGCATTTCCCTTGGATAACCGGTAGCTATAACCACCAGGCGGTCACGGTGGTCTTCCATTAATTTCAGCAGCGTATCTGTCGCTTCCTTGCCGAAGCTGTCGGACACGTCATTTACTAAGGAATAGGCTTCGTCTATGAAAAGTATGTTGTCGAGGGAAGCCTTAATCAACTTACGGGTTTTCTCAGCAGTTTGCCCGGTATAACCGGCAACGAAATCGGCTCTTGTCACCTCAATGACATTGCCTTCTTTTAGGATGTCCAAAGCACGGAATATCTTACCCATAATGCGGGCAACCGTAGTTTTGCCGGTGCCAGGGTTTCCCTTAAAGATCATGTGATAGTTACGGACATCAACTTTTAGTTTGGGATTGCGTTTTCGAAGTTTCCGCTCGTGCTTGTATTCCCTTATTAGCCCATTGACGTGGTTTTTCACAGGCGTAAGCCCGATCAATCCGTTTAGTTCTTCCAAAGCTTGTTCAATAACTTCGTCTGGATTGTCGACTGGAAGTAGTTCTATGATGTTTTTGGGCACATCCTCCAGCATGACATCCGTAGTGCGTAAGTCGAGGTTTTCATTGAAACAACGAACTGCAAGGTTTTCCAGCAATATTTGTACTACGTTTTCTACTTCGCCAGCGTTACCGAAATTTTCGTCTTTTCGGGCAGTGATGACCCGCCAAATGGCTCTCATCTTATCTTCCAGGGCGGGGGCTATGCGAATACCCTTTTTTCGCACCATCTTCTGGAAGATGCTGTACAATTGCTCTGCATTGTAGTCTTCAAACTCGATTTCTGCTGAGAAACGACGATGTAACCCCGGGTTGGTCTCCAAAAAGTCTCGCATCTTGTTTGGATAACCTGCCATGATAACGCAGAGGTTCTCCTTGTTGTCTTCCATGATTTTCAGCAGGGCATCCACTGCTTCTCTTCCATAACTGTCGCTATCGCTGTTGACCAGAGTATATGCTTCGTCGATAAAAAGGATTCCACCCAACGCTTCTTTGCAAAGAGCCTCTACTTTTTGGGCCGTTTGCCCTTGGAATGCTCCCACGAGGTCTTTCCGGCTGGCTTCAACGAAATTGTTGTTGGGCAAAATCTGATAGTGTTGGTAAATTTCTCCTACCAAACGGGCAATAGTCGTTTTCCCGGTACCTGGGTTTCCTTTGAAAATCATGTGTAAGCGGCGCCCTTTGGAAAAGCCGCTGATTTCGTTTTCGGCTCTAATCATGGCGATTTGACGCTGTATCTGCTGTTTGGCCTTATCCAACCCTACCAATGCATTGAGCCTATCCATTGCGTCGCCCTCTGGGGTTGAGGGTTGAATATAACCAGTGAATTCATCAGGTATATCAACATGAGCGTAGGGGGTATCTTTGCGATCGAGGTGCTCTCGTATGCAACGCTCCAGATGTAGCCCATTGATTTTTCCAAGTAACTGTTCCACGGCACGGGCATTGTCGAATTTTTTGCCTCGTTTCAAATACAGGTTGGTGAATATGTTGAGCATCGCCGCTTCAAACTCCTCGGTTACAATTCTTTTGGCACGGGCTGCCCTCAAGCAAAAAATCCGGGTCAATTCTTCTGGTTTATAATCATCAATTATGAGCGTTAGGCCAATGCGCCCGGTAAAACCGGGATTGGCAGCTAACAGGCGGTCCATGTCTTCCGGATAGCCAGCAAGGATGACACAAAAGCGGTCTTGCCAGTCGGTCATTCTCTTAATAAGGGTATCGATCGCTTCCTTGCCAAAATCCTGTCCGCTTCCACCACCACCATCATTGTTTTCCCGTGGCGCCAGAGCGTAGGCTTCATCCACAAAAAGCACCCCGCCCATAGCCTCTCGACAGCGACTATCCGTTTTCATGGCAGTCTGCCCAATGTAGCCTGCCACCAAGCGCTCCCGGTCAACTTCAACCAAGTGGCCACGTTCTAATAACCCTTCTTCTCTAAAAATTTCCGCGATCAAGCGAGCCAAAGTCGTTTTTCCAGTGCCTGGATTCCCTTTTAACACGATATGCATTAAGGGCCGTTCTTGTGGGCTATTTTCCAGCAAATCCCTGATCTGAAGAATGTGTCGCCGCAAGGCATTTTTTGTATCTGCAAGCCCGACGAGAGCGTCTAATTTTTTGAAAGCGGATTGCTCATTTTCGCTGATTGGGTGAATGAGGCCTTTGTTTATGGATGGAATGTCGAAGCGTTCAAGGTCTGAAAATTCACGCTCCCAACGCTTTAACTCGTCACGCCCCTGGTCAAGCCCCGTCACAATACGCTCAAATTGCGGCCAGTCCACGGCTTTCTCATCCATGATACGGATGCGGTTAATCAGGTTGCGGATTTCGTCTTTTTGTGGATATCCAATATAAATCAGGGAATCCAATCCTTTACCTGCATCCTCCATTTTGACAATTTTATTCAGAACCGGCACCCCATCCACCACCTCTTTCAGTTTTTGCTGGTCTACTGCATTGGTAATGATGATGCATTTATTATCGCCAGTCCGGCGTTGTAGGCGAGGGATGAGTGGGAGCAATAAACGCTGGATTTCTGTAGCCCCTTCAGCATTGTCGAATTGGCTGAATACTACCGCACTTTTTCTTTTGGTCTGAAAAAATGCCTCCCTTATGATATCAACAATAGCAATATCGCTACGACCCTGTACAACAGAGATAAAACCTTCCCGGTGCCAACGCACAGTATTTGCTGGAGTGTTCTGGATGTTTGGTTGAGTGGCCTTGTCAATTGAACGATATGTTGAAGAGGTTGACGAAGCGCGTGATTTTAATATTTTTCGTTTCCCCAATGGGCGTCCGTTCATGCCGGATGGAGCATTGGCGTCGACAGGAGGGGTTTCAACGGATTGCTCAGGTAGGCAGTAGCGGTATGAGCGTTCGTCGTAGGCATATAATTGGCGCTCAGGAGCGTAAAAGATAATCTGGTCGTAGCCATTCTCTCGCAGGTAGCGACAGAGAATTTTTTCGATGCCGTCAGCATTGTACAATGATAAATCACCTGTCACAAAGGTATCATTTACCTGTCCGTAAATAAGGATGACGCTATCGCTTTTGCGAAGATTGATTTGGTTTATGATACGACTGACCGGCATAAGTGAAATATTATTTGGAAGCGGTCTTGGTTTCAGAAGAGGAAGCAAGCCCACTTGCAGTTTTCAATACTTGTTTCGGCAATTTTTTGCCACCTTTTTTGATAAGGTTTTCTACATCATAAAATTCGGAGATGCTTTGTTCGTTACACTGGGTTTCACCCAATTGGAGACCACCTTGTGTTAGCGCATTTCGAATGTCTTCGCTGCGTTTTCTCGTGGCTGCCTCATCATATACTTCGTCGCCATAAGTATTGATGGAAATGACATTCTGATAGGTTTCTTCATCCGGAGAAATAACGGTCACAATCTCGGTGCCTGCGACATTGCTTAACTTGACCATGTAGGAACCACGTTGGTCATTTTCCGAATACCCACATTCATTGTTCTTGATGCGATAACCCTGACGCCCCAATGTTTCTACAACTGTATCACCCATTTCAGCCCGCAATTGGGAAGAAATGATGCGTTCAACAGCTTCCTCCACCAGTTTCTCCTGCTCGGAAGTGAGCGCTTCGAGATCATCCAGATAACGATTTAGCTCCTCTACAGTCAGTAAATGGCGATTTTGTTCTATGTGCTTTTTAGTTTCAGCGATACGCTCCTCCAGATTCAGATATCGACCTTCTGTCCAATAGTCAGCTTCTTGTGCATTATCGCTATCTTCGAGGTGAATGTTTCGGTTTTGGCGCACAGCTGACAACAACCCACCTACTGCATCAGCAACGGTTCTGTAGGTCATTTCATACTCTGTTTCCTTGCGCAGGATTTCTTCTTCCAGGTCCATAAGGTCAAAATGCGCATTTTGTACTGTCGCTATGGTAGCGGCAGGAACATCTTCGTTGAGTTGGCGTTGTGCTGCTGCCAATTGGCGTTTGATTTTATCCAAACGCCCTTGAGCATATCGTTCGTGAGGCAAGTTTTCTTCTGCAGAACGAATAAGAACCTCCAGGTCGGCGAGGTAGTCCTTGGCACGTTGTTCACGGTTTTCTTCCCGTTGATTGATTTGCTCGATGTCTCGTTTGAGGATGTTGATTTGCAGTTGTTGTTCCTGTGAGATACGGCGGTATTCTGTTCGCTGTTCCTCTAATCGTTCTCTTGCCCAATCGCGCAGGTTCTCTACTTTATCATCAGTCCGCATTTCCAAATCCTCCAATTCTTGCATGATAGCATTGCGCTGCTCCATCATTTGACGGCTGTGTTGCGTTGCCATATCCCGCATTTCGCTTTTCAGTGTTCCGATGGCCGCCTCCTGCTTGCGGCTTCGCTCATTAAGTTGAGTCTTCAGGGTGGTGACTTCTGCCTTGTTTTGCTTTTGCACCTTCTTCAGTTCGGCGTGCAATTGCTCCCGCTGTTTCTGGATGCTGTGGAGTTGCCTGCGGTTTTCTCGCATATCATCCTGCAAGATTTGAATTGGCGTTCTTTTTTCTCCGCTCATGATTTTTTGATTTAAATAGAGTTTATGTAAGTAGGTTTTGTATAGGCCATGGATGAAGATTTTTTGTCAGATCAAGGAGCGCCCGGAGCCTGGTAGCAGCGCTACCAAGGCGAGGACGCGACGCAGAGTTGGCGAAAAAGATCATTCAGGGCCATACGAAATTTGCTTACATGAACTCTAATAAGTTACCAATTAAAATTGGGTGACGGGATGCCAGCCATCAGGACCCCGTCATCCAAAAGATGTATTTCGATTTCACTCCTGATTCGGGTAATTTCTTCCCGAAAAGGCAATAACATATCGGTCAAAAAATGAAACTGCTGGTTACTCGACCCCCTCAGGCCATTGCCATCGTTGAGGTGTGCTACGTATTGGCCATCAATGAGCAGGTCGCAATGGCCAATCAACTCTTTCGCTTCATCCCAAACCAACTGCTTGAGCGTAAACCCACTAAAAACAATCACATTCAGCTCTGGCCTTTGCTCCCTCACTAATCGCAACAGCAGCGCCAAACGGCCTGCCTGCATCATGGGTTCTCCTCCTGACAAGGTGATACCGTCTACGTCCCCCCTCGAAATAATCGCCTGTGCCAAATCGCTTACCTCCACCGCCTGCGCTTTTTTGAAAGGAATCCACTCGGTGGCAATACAGCCTTTGCAATTGAAAGGGCAGCCTTGCACCCATACGGCAAATCTGTTGCCCGGGCCGAGGGCTCGGGTAGAGGGGCAGATGTGGGCGAGGTTGAGAAATGGATTCATGGTTTTATATTTATAATGAAGGCCCTTTGGACAATCCGAATCCCTTGCTTTTTTGTTTAAAATTCTCATACAAAGGATTAGTTCCATACATAATAACTAGCAAACGGTTTGAGATAAATTCATACTCCTTCCAGTTAATCCTAATAATATCTAGACAATATCGAAACTCCTTTGATTTCTCATATTTAATCAAGTATGTTATATATTCACAGGCCAATAGACACCACATCCTATATTTGAAATCGTCTCGAGAACGATAAAATTTTTCTATTATTTGGGCAATCAAATTTGGAATTTCACGATTTTCTTCTACACTTAATTGTTCACATAATTCTTTCCAGCAAAAATACTCCCAGGGTAATTTTACTAATTTCAACAAATCATCTTCGGAGAGAGAATCGCCTTTTATTTTTTTTCTGATATCTTTAAACTCACCTATAGCACCAATGCTTCTCAAATCATCATAGGAAAATTCCTCCATGCGACTTTTAGGGACAAGGCGTTTAATATATTTTTGCCGGCTTAACCATTCTGCCAATTGCCGATATCTTTCTGGTATTTCCACCGATAAATCATTCACTGCATTAAATATTAAGTTTCTACTTGTGTCGCTAATATTTCGTATATTCGGATACTGTGATAATCTGAGGTGATTTGAATTTTGGATAGAATAGCACAGCTCACACAGGAGCCACACTTCCGAATGGTTTGCAACATCCAAAAACTTTTTCACAATAATTTCTCCTGCAATCATCTCTTTGTAAAGACCCAAATATTTTTCCAGTTCGGGAACTGTAGAAATAAATATTTTACTAAAAATCATGTCTTGAATTCCTTTGGGAGAGCATCTTAAAAAATCATTTTTATCATTTAACTCAGAATACAATTCAAATATATCAGCTTGGTATTCCCTATAGTCACTTTTTATCAGCATGGAGACTAACTTAACATTTGAAAAAGTAATCGGCGGGCCATGCTCAATTAAATACTGAAGACACTCCCTTTTTCCGTCTTTGATAAGAGTGAAAACTTGCTCCCAGGACAAACGTCCGATAAGTTTTTCTATTTCAATCTGAATGCTTTCACTTTTGAAAATGGCTCTATTGTTGTATAAAACAATTACTTTCTCATGGCCGTTCGCGTCTTTAATTTGTTGGATGATTTCAATATCTCTCAATTGTGCTTCAAGTTTTGCTTTCGACTGGCCATCAAGGCTGGAAATAGTATTGAATACGTCATTTATCCTGGCCTTTGCAATTTCAGGGTTTTCAATCAAGCCTATTATTTGTTCGATCTTTGGAAAATATGTTGTTAGTCTTTGAGGGTTTTCAATTTTAGTTAATCGGTAATAGTCTAATAAGGTGTCCAGGTTATTTTGAAAATCTCTGCTTTGGACGACCATTTTTTCAAACTCAAGCCAAAGTTGATCAGTCTCTCCTGGCACAGAGTAATTTTCTAAAATGAATTTGTAATTTTCCAGATTGTGCGTAGGTTTTTCTCCTTTAAGGGCTTTCCAAAAAACCATTATCTTTTTCCAGATTTTCTTCGATTTAATTTCCTCAAATATGACTCTAACCTTTGCGTATTCCTTGATATACAGCGATAGAAATCCGACAAATCCCTCCTCGCTCATTTCTCCGATTTTGTGCAGTTCATCAAAAAATCGGGCATGTTTGTTGAACTCTTCCACTGAAAAAGTACTGGTTGAGTCGAATTCTTTGAACACTTCCCGCTTGAATGCAGCAAAGTCTTTTCCATCTTTTTCGGCAATACATTCTGTCAACACCCTTGCGTAATACGGTGCCTCCCCTCGAGCAGAATTTTTAGTAACAATCTCCCATTTTTCATAGTCGCTATGCCGTCTTATTTTCTCCACGTTCTCAGGCTCGAAACACAGGACATTGCACACTTCCATCAATAGATTGGAGTTCGAAAAAGAAGCGATATTCAGGGATTTGAAAACAAACTCTTCAGGGAAGGCTTGCAACAAACAAAACATCCAGGATTCAAGCATTTCTTTGTCATCTACAATGATCACTTTCTTTTGGTTGATGATGGCATCAACTGCCTGCTTAAACATATTTTGCCTATTATAGCCCTCATGTGGCGGCTCTAGCAACACTTTCAGGTAAGAAGTATCTTCATGATTTTCCTGTAATGATACCCTTAAAGCCTCAATACTTAGGTCAACTCCTGCAACATCGTCCTCATCTCTTATATTGTCTATAGTTTTCCACGTTGCCTTCTTGAACACCTCGATCGGATTGAAGCGCTCCTCAATATTACAAATCAGAGCATGAGCAATATAGTTGCCGGCCCTTGGGGGGTAAGAATGAAGGTCGTTTCCTTCATAAGTTGATTTGCAGAGTACACGACGCCCTTCCAAACGGTAAAACATAAAAAGTTTCGGATAATCCTTCGGTTCCATCTCCTGAAAATTCTGGTATTGCGTAGGGGTATAAACTCCATAAGTGCCCAGTTTTTCATCCAATTGATCGGTGATAACACTCAAAGTTCGTTTGAATGTCCTGAATCCCCGGCGCGCTTTGGACGAAGTGCGGATATGCTGTGCGAATTCGATTGTCTTGGTCATCTCTTTTTAATAAAATTAAATTCCAAAAGAAGCCAGATAAACGGTTGGAGAATCCCTTTAGGCTCAATGCCTCCGATAATAGTTTGCCTGCCTGCTTGTCCAGTTGGCGCCTTACCCAATGGTGAAACGGGGAATAGTTTGTATTTATTGAAAGATTTAGCCATCAGATTGAGCAGGCGCATATCCGTTTCTTCCAATAGTTCATGTAAATCAGAAGCAACAAGTTCCATTTCTTCCATGACATCTTCTACCTCCGCCAGATTGGTGTCCACATCCTGAGGGATATAAAGACTAGTCACATCTTCCAATAAATCGGCCCTCGACAGGCAAAATACGGTGGGCACTGAAATTTGGCTATTGGGGTCAATTCGTTTGGTAGTGATATAAAGTTTATGCAGGTTTTCAACAAGGTTGAAGTTAGGTGTTATAGGACGTTCGAAGCGAGAAGGTACTGTCCCGGGGTTTTCCTGTTCAATTAATTCTACGATTCCGTTTATGTCTAGCGGGTTCATCAGGAAGATGATTCCGTCAGCATATTGGAGGGTAGGGTGATGTGCTATTAGGGTGCTCAATTCCTCAAAATGTTCGCCGGGGCTGTCAATCAGCGTGATGTACATCGATCTTTTATGATACTTGCTTTGCAAACGGACAACAATCGGGTTTTGCATCTCAACTGTTCCGCTCAAAGTCGTATTTTGATCAATCAACATCCAGCGGTTACTTTCAAACTGCTCCGCACCATCCGGGTTGAGTATTGACCCGAAAATGCCCAACTCGTTCAAAATGGACGGTTTGTTCAGTAAGATATCACAGAAGACCGTTATGAATGAAGACTTACCTGCATCTCTGCCCCCTATGACCGCAATGCTTGATGACATGCTGGCAAAAAAATCAGATGGCAACTCCCGGGAGCAATGTGGGCATTCATATATTTTAAGGGTCGGTAAGTGGAGCGGGATTCCGCTAGCCTTGCTATGCCTCCCAGGACGGCTTCGCTCCCGGTAAATCCGCTTTGAAACATAGCCATAGCAATAAGGACAGTGACGACGGAAGATATAACGGTCTATAAAAAAAGTAATAGAGTTACCGCCGTTGCGCAGAGCATTTACTGCTTCTAATTCTTCGATGCGGTTGTCAAAGAAGAAATCTAATAGCCTTCTCCACCAGGAAGTGCGAGAGGGCTCCCCTGCTTGGGCCTCCTGTACCGGCTCACTCAACGGATTTTGAACGCCGGGCTCTTGGTTATTATTTTTAGTAGGTTCCATACACTTCTGGTATAATTTCAAGTTCTTTCAAAATCCATAAGAAAGGATCTAAAATGCCTTTTGGACTCCTTTTCTCCCACATAGCAGGATAATCATCATGGCCGAATGGAGCAATGGCAAAATATTCTAGTTTTTTGTATTTGTTTTGCAGATCAGATGGGTTTACTGTGGTGCTGTATGTATCCAAAAAGCCTGATAATGACTTAGATTTCGCTTTAATATCTCCAAAATAATCAGCAGCAAGAGCATTCGAAAAAAGCCCTTCCGGAATGTCGTAAGGAATACGATGCATCAACAAGTCAAATTTCGATATACACACTGCTAAAGGATTATTGATTACAGTGGGCCCTCTGTTATTAAACTGCATCAACTTATGCATAAATTCTACTATGTCATAATCTTTACAGGCACCATAATCCAAGGATTTTGGGTTGTGCAGTAGAGAATTTAGTTTTGAGTCTTCGCGAGGGTCTACAAAGTGTAATATAGCAGCACCTTTCAATTCATGCGATTTACTCCTTATGTTTCGACCCAAGAATTCATCTTCAATTTTTTCACCTGACGTATTGAAAAATACAAGTTCTGCAGGCTTACCTTTGAAATCAAAAACAAATAAACTGAAATAACTAAGGGGCTCTTCACTAAGAGTCAGAGTCAACCTGCCATGCTTTGCTTGTTCTGTAAACCGTTTAAAGTACTCCTCTGAAACAGGGTCAATCATCATAAGATTAGTCAGCCCATGTCTCTTTAAACAGGCTACTGTACTCCGATTGTAGAGGAGCTCATAAATTAATGTAATCAGATAGAATGTTTTCCCGGCATTTGCACCGCCTGTTAGTGTGAAATAATACTTTGGAGGAGGACTTATCGGAAAGAAATCCCAAATAGCATCTCGATAATCCTCGAACCTGCAATCTCCTCGCTCACATTTATCAAATGATGGGCGGAAATCATTGCACCTAGGGCAAATTATTGGTGGATAACTTCTTTTAGTAGCCATATATTATTTTAAATTCTGAAAGGCTGTTAGCAATAAGGTGAATGACCTGATGATGATCGGTCTCCAAAAGGCATAAAGGTGGTTGGTATTTTAGATTAAGATTTATTTTATCACCCTTAGCAAAAACCCCAATGCGTTTAGATTCTGTAGGCACAATCAAATCAGCATCGTGAAAAGTTATACCCGGCTTGCTGAAAAATGCAACAGCAAAAAAAATATCCAAATTGGCATTTGCGAAGCGGTTTAATACTTCATCAACAACTATTTCCAGTTGATTAGTCAACTTGTTGTAGTGGCACAAAAAAGTAACGTTAGGTATTTTGACATGGTGGTATTTCGGTGGTATTTTGTCGAACAGTAGATCAATTTGGCGTTGACGTTCTTGGATTCTTTGTTCCAAATCATTTATGTCTGCGAATTCGCTATTTTGTTGTACTTCTTCTAATTGCTGAGTAAGCGCCTTAAAGCTGGGCAACATATTCTCATAATTCTCTTTCTGAATTTGGTGCAACGGTTCAAGGTCTTTCGTTTTCAAAAGGAATTCTTGTTCTGCTTTTTCAAATGCTTTGTACTGTTCGTAACATTCTTTTTTCAAAAGACAGCGTTGCTGAAGCTGTATAGAGAGTATTTTGTCGGGTTTCCCCGAATAAAGTACTATCTGCCATCCACAATTGGAGCAATAGCCGTTATCCGGCACATCCACTACATTAGAACATACCGGGCATTCTACATTGAAAGACAGAGTGCAATTCATCAAATGAAAGTTAAGCGTTTTATGTCGTAACGTATGTCGGTCAGGCAATCCTTTTTGTGCAAGTGCGAAAAGCAGTTGATGTGAAAATTGCCTGATATTTTACCCTTTGCTATCTCGAAAAGATCCACCTTCCATTCATGCTTGTTCAAAGGCGTCCATTGATCTTCATGGATGAACACAAAGCTGCATGTTTTATTGATGGTTTTTGCCGAACATCCATCAGTGATCTTCTGTACTCCCATAATCAGGTCAATTGGAAACTTGATTAGTGGACGAACCACTGCATGAAGAATGTGCCCTTTGAAACTAAGCGAAATCGACTGTTCAGATTGCTGGCCGGTATCAGGCAAAAAGAGTGACTCTGCATTTTTAAGCATTAATTCTAATTCTTTGATCTGCTCTTCCTGCATTTGTAATTTTTGCTCCAGTTCTGCTCTTTTTGCCTTTTCCGTTTGCCTTGCCTTCAAATCTTTTCTTAATAACACCTCTTCGCTTTCCATCCGCTTGCACTCGGCACTCCACCACTTGGCTTCCCGGTCCATGCGTTCAAAGTGGGCATTGGCTTGAATATATGAAACTTGTTTCTCAATGTACTGTGCGTTCAGATACTCATTTAATTCAATGGCAGCACTAACTTTATCACGGGGCACCGAAGCAAAATCCCAACCGCAAAGTTGACAATCTTGAGCTTCTTGTAGTGCAAAGCGGCGGTTGCAACGCAGGCAATGCCCTTTCGGATATTGCTTTGCGAGATGATCAAAATAATGGCTCAATTGCTTGAATAGCACTTCTTCCTTTCCTTCAAAAAGTGCCTTCAAGTGCTCATCCTCAGCTTTGGCCACAGATTGAGCCCAAACAGCAGGAGAGGGCTGCGCTAACCGTTTTGCACAGTCAGTATGAAGCCATAGGTAGTCTATAAAAGCCTCCCAATGGCCATGACGGAGTAAATCGTTATATAACATCAGTTACGCTGAGGGTTATCTCTATTTTCGTTGAACACATTATTAAAGTATTCGGGGTCATCACGTATTTGATCCAGTTGGGTTTTGTGCCACGCATCCAAGGCTTTCTGTATGATGGTTCGCTGAGAGCGTGCCAGCCTCTGTACTAAGCCTCGGTTGCTTTTGTATTCTTCTAAATCCAGCGTACGGCGCAATCGCCCGTCGGTACTATAAGCTGCTTCAATTTGAACAAGCCGGCTTTCGTATGCACCCGAACTGGTCATCAACTTAAGCAGCATGGGCGCCATTTCGATAAAAATAAATAGTAACGTTATAAACCACACCGTATAGAATGCAGTAGGCTTTTCAGGGTCTTGTTGGATTTTGGCGAGCGCTATTTGCTGATTAAGTATGGAGGGTTTATAGTTTATGTCCAATAATTGTTTCCGCACTTTTTTTGCCTGTTCTAGAGAATCTGCACGGGCTTGGTATTTAGGGGAAATAGTCAGGTCAATTTGATTTTGCAGGCCAGCTTTAACCGCTTCAATTCGGGTGTATGCATCCCGAATATCTGCCTCTATGCGGTTCTTCTCGCTTAAAAGTCTTTGATAAACCTGCTCTTCAAATTTACAGGCTGGGCCTCTGCCTTTTATGCCAGTTCCGCATGCGCCATTGCATTCACAGTTCACTTTTTCAGCCTGTGCTTTAACCGCTTTTTCTTGTTCGGGCAGTTTGCTTTCCCATTCTTTAATGCGAGCTTCTAGTGGGGCTATCTCCTGCCCACCTGACATCTTGGATATTTCTATATCCTTATCATTGTTGAGTTTGGTTATACTCTCCCGGTGCAGGCTATCCACATCTTCATATTCTTGTGTTTTTAGTGCAATCAACTGGTCGCTGATCTCCCTTTGGAAAATCCGGAACTCTAAAGGTTTTGAAATTATAATGCCCACAAAAACCGCTAAGATAAGCCGGGGCAAGGCGACGAGAAACCTGTTCAAGAAACTCCCTCTGTTCGATATGGTAATAATAAAAAAGCGGTCAATGACGAAAATGAAAGCCCCCCAAGCAAGTGCAGGGACAAAAATGAATGCTCCAATTTGCTCCTCCAACAACAACCAAAAGGCATATCCCGAAGACAATGTTGCAAATACTGCCGTCATGAAAATGACGGTGCCGTAGCCAAAAAACCGGTTATGTTCGGTTGGCATATCTTTAAGGACATCAATATCGCCTCCACCCGCCCAGCAAAAAAATTGATATATTGGGTTCATACTCTTGTTTTTTATCGCTATGAAACAGTTAAGTTGTCGAACCTTCTATCTTTAGGTTCTTCTCCGATTGTCTCTTTTAAACTTGCATTTTATGCGCTCCTGTTCCTCTTCAAGGATTTGTTTTGCCTGCTGTTGAAGTGCTTTTCGCTGTTCAGCGATCAACTCTTTAAGCAATTCTTCCTGCTTATTCAGCAATTCTGCCAAGTTTAATTTTTCAAATTTAAACGAAGGTTTGTCAGACATTCGGACCATTCGAGTTGAGGTGTTTTTCAGATGTAGAGCAAGTGTATCATTGAGTGCCCTCAAGTCAATAATAGATGTATGACGGCGCATTTGCCGACGCTCGCTGAACAGGTATGTCAACAAGGGAGCAAACATTTTATTCATCCCAGAATGAATGTTCCTTGTCCTCAAAACGCTGTTCGGCAAAAACACCAGCAGATTCTTAACTAAGTTGTCAAGTTTTTGCTCTTGAAAGTAGCTTCTGAATGTTGAAAACGCTTTTTCTGGCTTCGTTTTTCTTTGCATAATTAGAATACAGTTAAATGGTCTACCCTTCTTAATAGGCTTTTTATTTCTTGGTCGAAATACAAAAGGTTTTTTTCCGTGCTTTCTATGATCTGGTTTATGTGAGTGTCTAAGTTGTGCCGTTTTCCAAGTTCTCCCCAAACTGCCTTGTTTTGAACAAAGTGTGCCTCATACGCAGCGACATTCTTGGCATGCTTTTCCTTTATTTCTGCCATTTTAGACTTTATGTCGTTTAATTGGGTTGCCAATTCGTTATAAGCATTTTGAGTTTCATGCAATTGAATATCATAAGGCTGCATCCATTTTGACAACTCGATTTTTTTTAGGTTTATATCGGTTTGCGCATCCTTCATTGCATCCTCCATTAGCTTCCGATTTTGTTCCAGGTTACTCAGCAATGTCAGTATGTCGCTCAGGGCGTCACTTTTCATCTCGTGGAAAAAATCCAATATTTCACATATCCAAGCCTTTACCATTGCCATGTCTTCTCTGGCAGTTTCTCTTAGGTTTTCCAAGTCCAGGCGCAGCGCCGATAGGTCGTGTTTGGAAACAAACGCCTTGAGTTGAAATATTTCTTCTTTTTGAGTGCTTAAATCTTCAATCGCTTCCTTTTGTGCCAATAGTTGTGCCCTCTGTTCTACAAGTTCATGGATTTCTTTGTCCAATGCCTTCGCCTGTTCCAGGCCACTGTACAATTTTTCTATCTCACTCCTTAGTTGTGCTACTTCTTCCTTCCAAAGTTTTATCTGTCTCGGCGCATTTATCCTTTCCGTTAATGCAATAAGAGCTTGCGAGAGGGCTTTCACCTCACCGGATACCCTCACTACTTCTAATGGGTTATGAGGATTGAGCCCGTTTAAGTACTCTATTATGGCAGCCAGATCTTTTTTTTCGGTCATGCGAGAAGATATGTTTCCTCTCCGGCAACCAAAAGCAAGTTTTGGTTACCGTCCAGATTTATTTCAAGTTTGATGCGCCCTGATTTGCTGTTGGTTTTTATGGTCAGGTACTCTTCCCCACGGTACAAGGTGACAGAGCCTGAGTCAAGCAATTCAATACTTTTAGGAGAACAATAGGTTTCATAATCGCTTTGAGCCTTGTAAACCGGCAGCTTAATCCAGTTCGGGTAACAATAAATACCAAGCGCAATGTCAGTTTGTGCTTTCGAGTAAAATTGGTAACGGTTTTTCAGCAAATGAATCGCACCATAGATTTTTTCCATACCATAAGGTATCGCTTCTTTGATCGTAAAAAGATAGCCCAACCATCCGGTCATCATCAATAGTTTTGATGGGTTTGCTTTACAGGCTTTAAGTACTTGTTCCTTAAAGGCAATCAGATCACCCATCTTGATGTGCGCCCATTCAGTTATATCAAGCACCGCCAAAATATCGTCGTATTCCGTTGACCCTTTTTCGTATTCGGTCAACGCTTCCTTTATTATTTGCCCGTAGCATTTACCATCCATCGCTTCCAAACCGAGAAATTTTTCAAAATTTAATAATTGTGCGCCTGACAGATTCAAATTATTTTTCGCCAATTGGGCCAGTTGCGTCTTTTTGCCGTCTGCTGCCTTGTTTTTACAAAAATAACGGCGTTCCGGGAAGGCGATGGTATAAGAATATAAGTGCCCGGATTCGAAATCAATCACCTTTATATCACCCTCATATTCAGGATTAAAGGATTGAACGTATCCTCCAATTGCTTCATGAGGGGAACACATAATAGTCACTTTTTGAAGAAAAGGGTATTCGTCAAAAATTTGACAGCGTAACGAAGGGTTAAAGTATGTTTCATAGTCCAATATCAAAATAGACTCTTGATTGGATGACAAGAGGGTTTGTTCTATAACGTCATGCCCTAAAAGAACAGATTCGTCATCTCCTTTCTGATAGGCTATTAAGTCTTGGTTTATTTGTCGGAGTATTAGCATTTGTTAAATAGCTTAAGAGCATGTTTGGAGGTAGTCATTTTGGCTGCAAATGCCAGCTTTTGGAACCTCACTTTGCCATTTTTTCGCTCCATAGCGCCGCTATGAAGCTCAAAAATGCCTTTATATCCCCAATCCCCAATGAATGAAATTGCCCCTGTATCCCAAATTGAAGGAAAGCAGGGGCGAAAGTATTCAGTTCAAAGTGTCTATTCATTTGGTGGTTTTATAGATAAACTTTAACGCAACTTCCGCACCCTTAATAGAAGAACTGGATAATTAGCCCAGATTTTAATTTGACCTGCATTTAGAATCATATTTCAATGGTTGCCTTCGGGTGATTGAGCATAGCGGAAAGAAACTCTGCATCAAAATAATGATAAAATACAATCAAATGATTTAAATATCCGATTTTTCAAAAGGGGGGTGCAAAAGTTGCGCTTCAAGGTACATATTTAAGAATTTAGGGGCAAGCCCTCCCAAAAAATATTTTTCCGAACTCCAAAATTACACAAGGGATGAGCAAGTAACCAGATGCAGATTTGGCACTATATTTCGATATTATCGATTAAGCTCCTCACCTTGGTACAACCGGCATGAGTAATACGGGTATATCTTCGTTTTCTTTATCGCTCTTTCAATAGTCACCCATCCCCCACCCGAAAATCCCCCCCCACCTTAATCTCACTCCCCTGCACCACATTCTTGCTGTTCTTTATCGCCACCTTACTGCCGCCCCCCCCCTTCTCTTCCACCTTCTTCAGCAAGGTTTCGAGTTGCTGCTTCAATTCCTTATCTTTGTCCAGTTTTTTTCGGAGGGAAGAGCTGATCGCTACCTGCGCCTCCTCCGGCGTGTCTTCCGCCTCGATCTCCTCGATGAAGATAGGCTTTACCTTTTCCCATATCTCCAGGATGGAACCCTCGGCGGCCTGCTTGAATTCTTTGCCGATCTGCCTGACCGAATTGAGCCGGAGCAAGGGAAAAATAGCGGCGACAATCTCTTTAGATAGTGTTTTAGCATCCATATAGTATGGGTTGAGTTTTGTGAAATCCAACTGATCCAATAACTCAAAAACAAAAGCCGCCGCATGCGCTGCCGCCCTCGGCTGGTTCTCCGCGTCGTGCTCGGCATTTTTCCCATCGAGCAGGTCGGAGATGCCGCGGATGTTCATGGCGCGGATGTGAGGATAAGCCGAAACGGCCCTGGCAAAGCCGATGGACTCCATCTCCAGCGCTAGGGTGTCGTTGTAGTGGTTTTTTATGATGCGGTAGGCTTCCGACTGGCTGGAGGCCACCACCTGGTCGCCGGAGGCGATAGGGCCGAAGAATACCTGCGGGGAAGCAGCAGCAGGGGAGAGGCGGTTGCGCCAGTTGCCGGCCCGCTCGATGGACCTGGCCAATTCGACCAGTTCCGGGCTGTAGGGCAGCACGTTGGGGCGGCTGGAGAAACCCTCGTCCGTCGCCTTGCCGGCCTCGTAGCCATACGCCTGCGTGGCAACCACCACATCGCCGATCCGGGCATCCTTGACCCCTCCCGCAATGCCCGTCAGGATGATAATGGCCGGCCGGTAGTGGCGGATGATGCGCTCCGCCGCCAATGCCACTTCATTGTTGCGGGAGCCCGTTTCCCGAAGCACGACGCTGAACGTGTGGTGCCGCCCCCGGAAGGCCCCCACCGTATAATACTGCCCGTCTTGGGCCTCCTCCCTGGCGTCTTCCAGGTAAGCCTTGACGGCGCGGTACTCCACAGGGATTGGGGCCAGGATAGCGATGTCCATTCGTTTGCGGTTTGAAGCTTAAATATACATTTTTTTATACGTCTTTTGCAAATAAATGCCGGCCTCATTCATTCATTCCATCATTGGTTGCACTGAAATAAGGTAAATTCATATATGAACCAAATATTTGAAAAAAGATAATTCAAGTATCTTCCAACCAAAAGTTCTTTGACACGAGACACCCCTTGGAGGGCCGGAGGCCCGAAAAATTGGAAAAAGCCAGTTTTTATGGGTTAAGTGGCGAAAAATGCGTTTAAAATTGATAGCGATGCCCATAGAAAAGGCATAGATCTCGAAGTTGAACCGCCCGGCGACCCTCAATTTGCCGGTATGTTTTTCGCCCTGGCGAAAGCGGCACATCAAATTTTCCACGGCGGCACGCAAGGTGCGGCGCTCTTTTGGGATTTTTTGGATG
>PHFX01000026.1 GCA_007618135.1 Candidatus Brocadia sp. WS118
AAAAACAGTCTGCAGGGCGGAAGGTGCGCCCAGACAAGGTTAAAATAAAGAAAAAATCAAGGGAAACGGGTAAAAGAACCGTATTTTAGCAAAAACCCAATCTCAAATTTTAAAATGATCTCTTGGTAAGGAAAAAATCGCCCTAGCACTTTTACAAAAAGTGCGTTTTCGTTCAGACACTATATAGTTTCATTGGGAAGCCGCAACCACTTGTACTCCTTGATGCACTTGGTCTATTCGCTGTTTCCTGCATTTCAAAGTACCATAGCGTTCCTTGCCCTTCCCTGAATCGCATTGATGGAACTGAAATGGATACACACACCTACTTCTTACTCTCCAGCTTGCGGGACAACTCGCTGTAAGCTCTCAGAATTTTCTCGGTGCGGGAAGTACGCCCCTTACAAGCACGTTTTTCTAAGGCTTTTCTTCCCCAACAAGCCACTCCGGATTCCTCAAATTCTTTTTTAAGCTCTTCAGCGAACTTTTCCTGCCAACCGGAAGGCCAACGAGAAATATCATAGTTCCTCCCGTATTTTTCGGCAACCCGATCTATGATTCTTTTCAGGTAGAGGTAAGTCCATTTGGGATTTTGAGTTTCCATTCCATTGAAAAGGGTAATAGCGATCGAAGAGTTCTCAATATAATCCCCGACTCTTCGATAGTTATGGATCTCAGATTCTTTTATCACCTTCCAGGCCTTCAACAGTTCTCCCAAGTGTTTATTAAGATTCTTTTTAAGACTCTCCGCTGCGTATTTAAAATGTAGCCTTTTTATATCAGGATGACGCCCAGCCCGAGCGAAGACCACTAACCAATGATCCATCCTGTCTTTGTCAAAATCCTCAGGGCTTTCTTTCCCTCTAAATACTTTTCGTAGTGCCAGATCAGCTGGATCACCATCCTTTTTCGGAATGGAGTAAGCAGCACCGTTTATCACAATTTTGTTATCAGCCTGGATATCTATTCCAGGGAAAACTTCTGTCCATAATGAATTCTGTCTTAACGCAACTAGTTCGTTTTTGATGAACCCTAACAACTTTTGCAGGCTTCCTCGGTGTAGCGTCCATTGCTTGATCCCCCATGATAATATGCCCTTATCGTACATTTGTACCTTATCGAAAGCACCGCTAGTTTCAACCTCTGCAGCAACTGCCACAGCAAGGTCGTACTTATCTTTAATGTAATTTGGGCTAATGAATGTCGTGGCTTTAGTTTGTCGGCCTTTCCAGCCTCCCCACTTTCCGCCTGTTATCGACACTCCCGAAGGTGAAGTAATAGTTTCACTTGGCGAACGACTGCCTGCTACAGCGTCCGGCAAGCGTTGCCTTTGACTAGGCGTCGGTGCGCCCGGAGAGCCCACGCGCCGCACTAAGGCTTCAGTGATGGCCGTGCGGGTCGCAACATCGAGCGTTGCATTGAAGCCAAGCCCACGCTCGGACTTGAAGGTTATCAGCACCTGCTCGGTTTTCGCGTCAAATACACCTAGTTGCGGAAAGATCGACTGTTGTGCGATCTCCTCGAGCGCACGTTGCGCGAGGGCAATCCGAGTTTTGTCGTCGAGCACACCGCCAACACCAAGCTTGTACTTTCTGCGAAAGCGCTCCAAAGCGCCACGCGTGAGCGGCCCCAGATCGCCATCGTCTCCGAGGCGCTCCCCCTCTGTCGCGTTGAGCACACGCTGTACAAAGCGAACCAGTTCTGACGCCGGCTTCCCGCCTGCGGTCTTGGGCTGAGCCGCCGTCCCGGTGGCCGGTTTCTGCGTCCCCACTTTTTCTTTCTGGTAGCGCTTGATCTCGGTGATCCAGACATCTTTCACGCCGCCGTAGTTCCACGCCACCGCGAAGCCGCGCACGTCGATGTGGGCGAACGTATTGCCGAGTCCTACGCCTATATTGTGCCCGTAGGCATCGATGGCGGCCTTGCCGATCTCGACCCCGTTCATCCCCACGATGCTGATGTCCACTGCGCGGCCGGCGCAGTGCTGGCTCAACGTCGGTTTTTTCTTCCGTGCCAGGTAAATGTCCCGGTTGCGCTTCCACGAACGAAAACCGGACGTGATCGTAATGCCCTTTCCAAGCTGGTCGCGCAGCCGCTGCAGACACTCGACAAGCCTTGGATCGATGCGGGCGATGTCGGCAGACATGCCGCCGGAAGTCGTCAGCTCGCGGACCGTGAAGTTTGGGGAAAGTTTTTTGTTCTTGTGCGCGGGGCCTGTGTCGAGGAGCGGGTTGCCTGATCCCGTTGGGTCCCAGTAGTCCTCGTACTTGGCGACGGGCAATCCGGTAACAACCTGAAGTGTTTCGCCGCTCTGAAAGGTGATAACCTCGCCTGTGTAGATGGGGGGCCGTTGCGCCTCGCGCACCAAGCCGATCTCACGCTCGAAGGTCCGGCGGTCACGCATGGCATTCTCCTTTCATAGACTTTCGGATCGACCAGTTCTCCGTTACACTCAGGGTCTGTCCGAGAGCAAAAGCTGGATGTATTTTTTGGGAATCTCGCAGTGTGACTCGTCGACTTTCGCGACATGCACATTTTGCGGTGTCGTTTTTTCCATTGATGAACGGTTCCAGTGCCAAAGGGGAGTATGGCTCAGCCGAGGCCCTTTACCGATCGTTTCCTTTTTATACAACCTGACGGAGAACTGAGCATTTTTCGCTTTACGGGCCCATTGCCTTAGGGCTTCGGCGTGACCCGAGCCGTAGGTACTGTCCAGCGCCCAAACCTCGCCGAGCTGAGCCAACGCACCTCTTCTGGTTTCAGCAACTCCTTTTTCAAACTCATTGGCCAGCGGAGTCATAACTTCGTATGCCCTCGAATGTCCGGCGATTATGAGTCGCCCTAACGAAGGTCGGGTGTTATCTTTGCCTATCTTGTCGAGAACCTCTTCTACGAACGAGTTCAGGTTAGCGGCAGACCAAATTCCGTTAGTGTTCTTCTTTTCCCCTTTCTTGTGGGCTTTCCAATGCACAACCGGTACTGCAAGGGCTACTTTCCTTTTAGCTTTGTCGATTTGATCCGCCAGCTGAAAGTTACTGATGACCTTATCGGGATCAAAGTTATGCCTTGGAGAGCAAGCATCAAGCCCATGGAAGAACACCAGTAAATCGATCTCTGCGAGGCCGCGAAGCATGCTTGGAACTCGGATCGAACAATCCGTAGAACGGAGGTTGTTATCCTTGTCTCTGTATCGCGGTATGACGCTGCTGGTAAATCTGATGGCTACTTGGCCTGACGCAGAAGTTGGCTGGGTTCGGACGAGGTGGCGCTCCGCCGACTGTTGCTCACTACCGGTTCCACGGCCATTGTCCATAGCGACCTTGGCTTTTTCGGGTCGGTATTCCCAATGCCATGGTTCTTTTTTGTAGGGGACGAAACCAAACCTGTAGGCGTTTTTTCCCTTTTCCAGCCAATTCCACAGCCAGCTTTTCCACCAGAGATCCCGGTGGTCAAAGGACGCTTTGATCGTCTTGGGTTTTCGGCCAAATGTTTCCGTGGTATGAAAATCAACCGCCAACCCGTGCTGATGATTACTGAAACCGGGAGCCGCAAACCTCGCACCTATATATGCGGATAGCTTTTTTACGGCCGATTCGCTGAAATCGCCGGGTGCGATAAGCGGCGGCGTCTTTTTACCCGTCTTCTTATCGGTCGTTTCCGTGGTAGCCTGTCTGTAATATTGCGGGAATCTCTCCGTTGCCCAAGTCTTCAATTGCCAATCCGCCGAGCGATAAGCATTCCCGGCTTTTACTTCGATCTGTCTTCCTTGTCGGCCGATTTCAAGACGAGCGGCATTCAACAGTTCCTGTAACGGTTTGGCAGCGCCTGGATGTATTTCAACGTTCTCGACGGTCACCAATTTCTGTAAGTTGTCGACGAACTCTTTCTTTCTCGCAAGGGCCCGCCCGATCTGGGCCATGTAAACCAGGCTCCTGAATTTGGATAGGGACTGATCGCTGAACGGATATTTTCTCTCCAGCTCCTCGACGGGGATAAATTTTCTTAGTTGTGAAACTTCCATTTCAGAAGCTGAATCCAGAAATACGCCTTGATGGGCTGGCACCAGCGCAATGCCCAAATCCGATATTTCTCTTTCAAGTCCCAGTCTTTCTCTCATAACGTACCCCTGCGCTCATCGCAATTCCACAAACCAATGGAATAAACCGCAACAAGAATTACTCCCACGGTGTGCTGTCTCAGAAATTCGGAATGTCCATCCCACTCTGGCGGGACAGCACATTCAGACATTGCTTCCTCCCCTTAAACCTGCTGCTCGATCACGGGCGTCGCCGATGCGCCAAGATCAACGCCCGTCAGCGTGCGGTAGGCGGTGCGAAACGCTTCGACTTTTGCCTCGATCTGTGTCAGCCAGTTCTCCAATTCTCCTCCAGGATTTTTATCTTCATGTTTAATGACTTCGAGGTCTAAAAGGATATCCCGTCCATTCCTTGCACATTCACGGTGCACGAGGTAACGGTTTGTCTCACCGCTTGTCACAGGCCGTTTCATAACCAGAAGATCGTATGCCGCGGGAATGTACTCGTGCGGTTCGTCATAAGCTGGCGGTATTCCCAGCGTTGTCCGCAATTCTCGGACTACGGACATCCCTGCGATCACCCAGACGATACCGTTCAGGGTGTTGTAATAATTGCGGCCATACTTGAATGCCTCGAAACGCTTTTTAAGGACGTCTAAAGTGTCACTGACGGTGATAAGTGTTGCCACGGAAGGTGGTGCAACTGGCGCAGCGGTTCCGCGAATTGCAACTGCCAGGCGCTTGTCTTTATAGAATTCGAGCGCGTTAAAGATGAACTTGTGAAACAATGTGTTGAAGCCGGTGTTGACACTTGTGTCCAGACCAAGTTTCCGGGCGGCAGGGGAAGTCCAACCGAGAGAGGTTTGGTAGCTACATCCTCGATCCCGACATGTCGAAGACATTCCCATCTTGGTCTGTCGGACCATTACCTCCAGCACAAGAGCAACAATATCGTCCTGGATACCACCAGGATCAATCGAGCCATTGGAAATGGGGAGCCGTCCATTGCAAGCGAAGGCGTCCAGAATTGCCCCGAGTATTTGAAATATGCCCATCCTTTCAAAGTAAAAGAGCCAAAGGAGATCACCTACAAAAAGTCTTTTTATGCTTGGAACCACTGGTGTAGGAAATGGAGAAGAGGGAGGCAGAGTTAGCTTATTCCGATTCCCATCCAGAGTTACACACGGAGGGCAGAGGCAGCACTCGGTCGGCCACGCTTCATTGACTTCCCCAGGTTGTAACTCGATGATTGAACCACCTCCAACGCATCTTAATAGAGCACTATCCAAATTTATATTGAGTTGCGTGTCGAGTCCTTGCCCAAGAATACTATGCCGCATAAATTTAAAATACTCGTCGAAATACTTGGTAATATCGTCCTTATTTTCGTCTGTAACACCGGTAGTCTTGATTAGTGAGAGCAACTCATCGGCGCAGGGTGGAAATACCACCGTGAGTCGAGGCTTACCGGTTAATAGACTGCCAGTGTCAATTACAGGGGGAAGCGTCGACGAGAGCGTTATAGGCACTCCGCCTGCTTTAGAGAGATTCTTTATTAGTTCTGGAAGGTCTATGGCTCCATTTGTCATTTTTCTTACCTCCTTATATGGTTTTTCAGTGTATATGTTTTCTTTTTTTCCCGAGTTTTAGTAGCCATTTCGTCATAATCCTATCAAGCGTTTCCTCTTTAAACTTTCCGTGGTCTCTGATAACGCGGAAGACCGCCAACTGTGTGCATGGGGAAAGCCCCTCCAAGCTAAGGACTCCAGCATTAGCAGTGATGGCAAATCTTTGCAGTCTTGATGGATCAAGTGCTGATAAATCAAAAAGATCGGGTATTCTTTTTCGATTAAGTACGCGGAATTTTGTATTCAACAATACCCTGCTAATTAAAGGAATATATTCTCTTGCCTTTACTAACAGTTTTCGTGTTTCTTCCGGAACATTTCCCAATGGGTAAAGCATGAGCCATTCTTCCTCCCATTTGTCCCATTCACCCCTTCCCCACAACTGCCGGCACCACTCAAAGGAAAGCAAAACCCGTAAATAGGGTGCTGGATGGGGGTCTGTCCATGAGATTCGGAAGACATGATTTGGTGGTAAGGCAAGGATTTCTTTGATGCTCCCTGTCTGTGCTATTCCAGTATTACAGAACGTCCAGAAATCGGGGCCTATCTCTGAAGTCCAGAGGGCAAATAAGTCCTGGGTAGTTTCTAGTGCACCCGCTCTTGCTAAAGCATAGCGTAAGATTTTCGGTAAGACAGAAACTAGGCCAAGCCGAACCATTACCTGATGTCCTGCCTCATGGATAATAGAGGTGAGATTATACTTCTCCTTGAGCCGGGAATAGGGAATTTGGATGAGGGGCATGGGATTCGGGATTCCGTCGGGAAGCAGCACTTCTTCCCTGATGATCGATGCGCCAAACCCTCTGTCGCAAAAAACAAGAGGGGGCTCAACAATATTCAAAGCAGTATGGTCTTTGATGATGGCGTCCCATGCCAAGACATCACATCCACCTAATACAAGTCCCATCTCCGGTGTAAGACGCTGAGTAAGCACATCCATATAGGTATCAAAGAAGACAAACGTTCTGGACATTTCTAATTCAATCTCACCCAACAGTAAATTCAGTCTTCTAGCAGCATTTGTACTATAAAGCCGCGGGAGATGCTCACCAGCCCCTCGTTTTAAACGAGATAGAATCCGGTCCTGTACGGTTGATAGTCCCCTTTCAAGCACTGACCATTGACGTTCGGTGATATTATATTCCGGCGGAAGTGCCACAAGCTTTCGTAAAGAGGACAGAGTCTTTACCCTGATCCTTGCTGATTCAATCCGTTTACCGAAATTCCTGGACAATTTATCCATTGCTTTTATCTGATAAGCATTTGGGTGGGTTAGGTTACACTACCTTTATCACGATAGTCTCTCCTCTCCGAATGTGAATAATCCGGCGTTTTCCTGTTGAGGCTATATAAGGTTTTTGAGCAGAAACCTTCTTCACGGCAGACTGAAAAGCATCCGTTGCCAGACGGCTTGCCTCTAATGGGTCATCGGCATTCTCGTGTAGGCTTCCTGCAAGACGATCATAAGCCTCCCGGGCAACGTTAACGACATTATCCCATGCCTCTCTGTTGTCTTCGCCTGCCTCAAAACCAAGGGCGCTCAGCGCAGGACTGAGGGCTGCTCCCGCAGGATGCGCCTTTAGCGCAGCGCCAAGACCGGACTTAACCAATCCGCCTATATCACCTTTTAGCGCAGCCCTTGCAGCGCTTGTTGCGCTTTTCAGTGCCTGCAAAGCCGGAATTTTCCCGGCGACAAATTTGAGTCCCTTTTGCAGTAACCGTCCCAAACCTCTCTTTTTGAACTGTTTCCATCTCTTCTTAAGACCTCCGAGGAAGAATTCTTCTTCCATTTGCCTCAGCGGTTCATTAATGACGTCATCCAGTTCCATTTCTGACTCAAATTCCCTCTGAGAAAGTTCATAGAGCCTCTCGGCATAATCGCCTGTTGATTCTCCCTCCACTTCTTCAAATTCTCCTTCCGGTTCCTCTTCGAATTCAGTATCGAGGTCTTCTTCCAATTCTAATTCTTCTGTCGGCTCTTCCTCCATCTCAAGTTCAAATTCCCTTTCCAATTCAGATAAATCTGTGTCATTTAATTTTGGCATGTTACACCTCCTTCCTTTTTATTGTTTACATAAAAATAAAAAGCCTTACTGCAAAAATGTTCTTCTCAAACATCTTCGGCAGCAAGGCTATCTTTTTCACTAAAGGATAAGTATCGTCTTAAACTACATATCCGTCTATGTTTAAAAGATCCTTTACTTTGCGTCTCCTGATTACTCAGGGTTTGCCCTTATCGTGATGGTTTTTATTCCTGCTGTTAGTCTGTATATGTTGTGTACGCTACCTTATATATCGTATTTATGTCAAGCAAAAAATACCATTTTCCTTTCCTCATAAAAATGAGTTGTAAGGTAGATTTGCTTTCGTTTAATCCATCCTTAACAAAAATAAATGTCTTAATTAAATACCATAATTTGCTTCTTTATAGTATTACCGTGCAAAATCTTTCTTTTTTCGTTCATGACAATGCCGAATTGTTATTTAAAGGGAGGATTGTTCTGGTTGTATCTTATTTTAATCCCCGTTCATAATTTCCCATGGTTGAATATTTAATCGCAGTCCTGTTTTGTATTCCAGAGAATATGCCTTTTATCATATCAGGCGTATAATCCCGCCAGCAGAGATCAATCCTGAAATCCCGCTGCCCGGCATCAAGAAGTTTTGGAATATAATGGATAAGGGAGAATGGTTTATCACTAATAACCACCGTCTTACACCGATCATTCATGGCCATAAACTTGTCGCCGAACTCATTTTCGACCGTTACCTGTTTGAAACTACACTGTTTCATGCCGGGACACGTTCTTTTCATATTCGCCCAGACACAGGTCTCAGACGTAAAAAGGGGGGTGTCCTGATAAATAATGAGATCGGCATTCGCGGAAAACAGCATCTGCATGTTCTCATTATCATCTTCAGGAGACAAGGTATACCGGCAGAACCCTGATTGCCTGAGTTTTGATGCAGAAAGCGGATTCAGACAATACAGCGGGTAATCGGCATACCATTTCACATCCGCCCCCTTAAACAAACCCATGGCGCCCAGATTGGAAAGCTGGAACTGCCGGAAACCCTGCACCATTAATTCCTGTACAAATTTTTTGTAATATTCATACGTTTCAAACCCATTTCCCATGTCCCGCATGATGGCTGGTAATGAAAAAACGATCTTGTCTCTTGCTATTGACGAAAAGATATGCTTGTAATTTTGTGTGCATGATCTTAACAACCCCCTCATTCGTTGGGTACTTGGGGCCACATCTTGATTAGTGATTATATTGTTGACAAGATTTGACCTTTTTGCAATCTTGTCTGCCATTTAAATTAATGAAGCATAGAATTATAAGAGTATATAATCAGATCCCAGTTTTTACGAGGACATGCTTTATCACGAGAAAATGAGACAAGGACATTTTTACTGATAATAATGACCGTAGTTCGTTTCTGAAAATTTTGGGAAAAATGTCGGAAAGGATTGAGCAGCGAAACGAATCCACCATATCATTATATTGAACGTGGATACGGCGTAAAAACCAACGCCTTAATCCACCCACATTCTTTTGAGGTACTCAACCCAACATTTTCTGAATATGCCGGATTGATCTAAACTTTCTCATTAACAATGAAAATACTCATGGTATAGATTAAACATCTCACTTGGCTTGGTAAAGAAAAACAGTCGCCTTCAGGCAAGAAGCTTGAAAGAAAAACGTATTTGATATTTTCCATAAGGGGATACACCGATGTCGACAACAAAAAAAAGAATCAAACCGAAGCATCCATATATTGAAAGAAGACAAGGGGTTTGCGGTGGCGGTGGAGAGCCTGTCATTGCCGGAACAAGGATTAGTGTCGGCCTTATTGTAGAAATGGAGATGGCCGGACATTCAGTGGATGAGATGGTTGCCCTGTATCCGCATATTACACACGCCCAGATTTATGATGCATTATCTCATTATTATGACCATAAGGAAGAAATTGAGAGAATGATGGATGAAAATAAGGAAGTGTACTGGATGGAAAAAACAAAAGGTGAGAATTGGAGAAAATAATACTCTATATTAATGAAGATCTTTCTGATCGCATAGCGGTTGCTCTCAGAAGTAGAGGGTACGATGTAGTAAGCGCCCATGAGATTAACATGCGGGGTAAGTCAGACCGGGAATAGCTGGAGTATTCAATAAAACATAAACGTGTTATTTTAACAAGAAATGTAAAACACCTTGTTAACCTGCAACGGGAATATTTCCAAGCCGGTTTACGGTATAATGGAATGTTGGTAACAGATTATCTTCTCTTAAAAGAGTTCATCAGAAGGTTGACCAAATTCCTCAGGAAGAGGGGTGTGCCTGAGATGATTAATACGTTGGATTGGTTACAAAATATAAATGAAGCTGTGTAGTATTTTTGCTTTATAGGGACGATTTTTGCAGTTTATTTAAACAGGTTTTATGGGTCGCAGGGACAGATTCTTTTTGCCGGGATGGGAAAGAGGGTGATCCTTTGGTTGCGGCTTCCTGCGCCTGTTAATCGTGTGATATTAACACAATCTCACGCAACGGTATCGCGCGATGGTGGCGACATGAACTCCGGGCCAATCGGCTCTTTGATGGTGTCCCGAAGTATCTGGTCGATGGTCGTGCACGATGCATCGTCAATCGTCCATCCCATCACCTCGTCAACAGCGTCTACCTGATCGGGCCTGCGTGCGCCCCACAGGGCAATGCCCACGCCAGGCTGGTCAATCAACCATCGAACTGCCAGCGCCATTACACTTTTTTTAAAGCGCTTTCGGGCAAAGCGGTCGAGTTGTGCTACGGCTTCCAGATACTGGCCGTATCGTGGTTGCTGGAATTTGGGGTCGATCTTGCGCAGGTCGTCTCCGGTGAATTGAGTGTCGGGTTTCATCCTTCCTGTAAGTAACCCACGGCACAAGGCGCCGTAGGTGAGTGTTGTCAGATTGTGTGCGCGGGTATACGGTAGGATCTCCTGTTCAATCTGACGTTCGAACAGATTATAGGGCGGCTGGGCAACGTGGAGTGGCGCAGCCTGCCGGAACATCCTCATCTGTTCCGGTGAGTAATTGCTTACGCCGATGGCGCGAATCTTGCCTTGCCGGTAGAGCTGGTTCATGGCTCCGGCGGTTTCCTCTATCGGGAAAAGCGGGTCAGGCCAGTGTACCTGGTAGATATCAATGACATCGGTGCGCAGGCGCTGCAGTGAGTCCTCAATCTCTTTGAAGATGCGCTCGCGGGTGGAGTTTCTGACGATCTTTTTCCCGCCCCAGTCCAGGCCAACCTTGGTGGCGATAATAACTTCTTTCCGTCTGCCGTACCGCTCTATTGCCTTCCCAACGATCTCTTCCGAACGACCCTGTCCGTAAACGGGCGCGGTATCAATGAGATTGATACCGCGTTCAAGCGCCTTGTGGATGGTGAGGATTGAGGTTTCCTCTTCCGTGCCGCCCCACATCCAGCCGCCGATGGCCCACGTTCCTAAACCAATCCGCGAAGCGCTTAGTTCTGTTCCCGCGATGTTGATGTATTCCATAGTATAACAAAGCTATAACCAAAAAGAGCTTAACCACAAAGGGCACAAAGAACACAGAATGCAAAGGACAGAAAGAAAAACTTGTTAAAAAAAGTTTTTACAGAGTAATACTATGATGTACGCTTGTCAAATTCCGGAGCCGTCTGAACAGTTTATATTACAGTACTTCGGCCCGTCATCACTGGTGTTTGCCAAATGTCGCCAGCGGCCTGCCCGCGGGTCTTCACCCGGTTCGACCGGTGTGGTACAGCATTCACATCCAATGCTGGGATAGTTTTGCTTATGCAAGGGGTGCACGGGTACGGCATTTTTCTGAAGGTATGCCTGAATCTGTTCGTCCGTCCAGTCAAATATCGGGTGCAGGGTGTAACCACCTGTCCGCGGGTCCTGGATAAGAGGCACCAGTTTGGCGCGCCGGCCGCCTTCGCTGCGGCGCAACCCAACCATTGCAAGCCTGCGTCCGAACTGCTTCATATAGGTAATAAAAGGCACGGTTTTTCGTAAGCGACAGCATTCTTTCTGTCCATCGGCGGAGAGGTATAATTTCCCTTCAAATTTCTTTTCCTGCTGTTCAGGGGTCAGTTCCGGGTATAAGGTCACGATGGGTAAATGGTAACGGCGCATAAATTCATCACGGAGTTGCAAGGTTTCCCGGAAGTGGTAGCCTGTATCAACGAAGAGCACCTCATTTTCCAGTTCCAAACGATAAAAACAATGCATGAGAACGGAGGCGGAACTCTGCATGCTGCTTAACAGGACGGCATCCCTGCCAAAGGTTTCCACCGCCCAGCAGATACGCTCTATGACGGTGAGGCCCTCCAGTTGCTTATTTGCGGTTGTTACGTCGAGTTCCAAAATATGTTTCATCGTCGTTTTCTTCTTAACAAGGAATAGATGCCTTCATGTTAATCGCTATTTTTTTTAGTAGTAACAATTTAGAAAGTAGGGACGAAGCATTTGCTGACTCGTGTATGAACGCATGTATACAAAGATATCAAATGCTTCGCCCCTACACTGCGCAGTAAACATTACCAGTACTATTATCTGAATTATTCAAATAACTAAACGATTACGTCAAGTATAATTTGAATGCCCGCTTCCTTTCAATAGAAAAAATATATTTGTTAAAAATGTTTACAAAGCGTGTGCTCTTGAAAATGGGGGGGGAAAGTCAGGTAAGGTAGGCAATGCCTACCTTTCATGTACTGAACGTTCACGGCGAATGAAAAGGGGATTTAGAATCATTTCATTTGTCTTGCATTTACCCACTCATTTTGATAATATGCCGTGAAAATTCCGGCTAAGTATATTTAAAACCGTTTTTATACTAAAAGAGGGATCTGGTATCCAGAAAAATCTCCTGGTGGGTAGTCCATGGGTAGGGGCACTTTTTTTTATTGTGGGGTTAACGATAGGGAGTTTCTTGAATGTCTGTATCTATCGCATCCCGAAGAAAAAGTCTCTCGTATCGCCGCGTTCATTTTGTCCGGCATGCAATACCCCTGTTCGGTGGTATGATAATATACCCGTCTTCAGTTACTTGTTACTCCGGGGACACTGCCGCGACTGCAAGGCTAACATATCGATACGATATCCGCTCGTAGAGGTATTGACAGGCTATCTTTTTGTACATATGTATTTCTTTGTTCAATACCGGCATGAATCGCCATGCGTTTTTGCCGGTTATCTCGCTCTTTGTTGTGCCCTGATAATATCGACCTTTGTTGATCTTGAGTTACTCATCATTCCCAATGAGGTCACCTTTGTGGGTATGCCCATTGCGCTTGTTTTCAGTGTACTCTGTCCTGGTTTACATAACGAACCGGATACCCTGAGAAATTTCTCTCTGGCCGGCATCGCCCGGATAGATGCCCTGATCGCATCTTTATTGGGGGTGCTGGTGGGCGGAGGTCTTGTTTTTCTTTGCAGTATTCTGGGGAAATGGGTATTCAGGAAAGAGGCTATGGGTTTCGGAGACGTCAAGCTCATGGGCATGGTAGGGGGGATGGTGGGCTGGAAACTGGCAGTGGCGATATTTTTTGTTGCGCCTTTTTTTGGGCTTTTCATGGGCATCCCGGTATTACTCATGAAAAAAAAGCATCTGATACCGTACGGGCCGTTTTTATCACTGGCCACGCTGGTATGCGTCTTTTTGCAGGATTATTTTATAGGATTTATTAATTCTTATATTCAGCTTTTTACCGTGTTATTTATTGGATTTCAGTCATAAGTCATAAAATACTACTGAACGTAAAATACTGTATTCTTACACAGTTAAATTTCTTTACCGTGAAAGGAGATAAGACGATATGGTGAAAAGGCATAATTTGGTGCGGGGTTTTTGCCTGATGGGGATAGCAGGGGTATTGGCGGTTGGTACGGGTTGTGGAGAGACAAAAAGGCTGCGGCGGGAAAATCAGCAATTAAATGAGCATCTGACAAGTCTGCAGCAGGAGAATGCGGATTTGTCGTCAAAGGTTGGGCGGTACGAGAGCGAACTGAGTCAGCTTGAAAATTCAAAGAGGGTGCTGGAAGAGAAGTTGCAGGGTACGGGGGCAAGCGTGCGGATAAAAAATGGTGCGGTTTCGGTAACGCTTCCCGGCTCCGTGTTGTTTGATTCCGGGCAAACCACCTTACGCCCCCAATCAAAGGTTACTCTTAAGAAGATTGCTGATATACTGAGAACCGAGGCTGCATCGGAAATCGTCAGAATTGAAGGTCATACGGATGATGACCCGATCAGCAAGCAAAAAGACAAGTACAAATCAAACTGGGAATTATCCACGGCACGGGCAGCCGCCGTTCTGCATTATATGGTAGAAGATTGCGGTATTTCACCTACGAGGGTGTATCTTGCCGGATTCGGGCAATATCAACCTATATCAGACAACAAATCGAAAACCGGCAAGGCGCAAAACCGTCGGGTGGAGTTTGTGATTGTGCCGAGGGGCAGTGGCGGTTAAAATTTACTATGATTGTCATTGTGGATTACGGGATGGGGAATCTCCGCAGTGTTGAGAAGGCCTTCGAGCGATGCGGCTTTCATGTCAGGGTTACCGACAGCCCCCGGGAGGTCGTTCACGCAGAGAAACTGGTGCTTCCCGGTGTTGGGGCATTCCAGGACGCCATGGATGGTTTACGTCAGAGAGGGCTCATAGAACCCGTGATACATGGTATCCGGTCGGGCAAGCCATTCCTTGGAATATGTCTTGGCTTGCAGTTGCTGTTTTCAAAAGGGTATGAAGACGGCGAGCATGAGGGTTTAAATATAATTTCAGGGAAGGTTGTCCGGTTTGCCTTTCCCGGAGGTGGAACGAACGGAAAATTAAAGATCCCTCACATAGGCTGGAATCAGATCAGTTTCCGGAAAGAGCACATACCTATTCTGGACAACGTTCCCGGCAACGCCTATATGTATTTTGTGCATTCGTACTACGTCTGTCCGGATGATGAGAGTGTCATTGCTACGGAAACGGAGTATGGCGGGCGTTTTACCTCCATGATCTGGCACAAGAATATCTTTGCAACTCAGTTTCATCCGGAAAAAAGCCAGGAGTACGGCCTTGCGATCCTTAAAAATTTTGGTAATTTGTAACAAATTGAAACGAGTACATTTTATTAAATTGTAACGTTAAGGTGTGCCTTGCCATAACAGTAGGGTGGGCATCGCCCACCAAAAATAGGTAATGTAAGCGGGTGCGTGATGTTTGGTGGGCGATGCCCACCCTACCCGATTTGCCAGAAATTGGGAATACGCCCGTTTCATGAGGATATGTTTTTAGCAAGTTTTTGCACAACCACCTAAAACCCATGAGGTAGATCAACCGTCCCGGTTGACATCATAAATGACAAGCGAGGACGCTTGTCCCACCGATAGGGGGATTTGGTTGCGGCTGTGCTGCGTAATGAATTATCCATTTTGAAATTCAAGAGACAACATGCTCATCATTCCGGCCATTGATTTAAAGAATGGTAAATGTGTGCGATTGACCCAGGGACAGAAGGATGCGGAGACCGTGTTTTCTGATGACCCGGTGGACGTAGCCAGGTCATGGGAGGATCAGGGCGCCGAATATCTTCACATCGTTGATCTCGACGGGGCATTCGAGGGCGCACCTCGCAACCTTTCCGTTGTTGAACGAATTTTGAAGCAGATAAAGATACCGGTCGAATTTGGCGGTGGTTTGAGGACGACCCAGTCTGTCAGGACGCTCCTCAATTTGGGTGTCGACCGCGTAATTGTGGGAACAAAGGCCATAGATTCGCCATCGTGGGTGCATGAACTCTGTGCGGCATTCCCGGGGCGTATTGCCGTCGGCATTGATGCGAAAAACGGGAAGGTGGCCGTAAAGGGATGGACTTCCGTGTGCGAATGGGACGCTGTTGCCTTTGCCCGGGAAATGGAAAAAGCGGCTCCGTGCGCCATGATCTTTACCGACATCGCAAAGGACGGGATGCTGCAAGGGCCGAATATTGCCAGTTTAAAAGAATTTTTAGCGGCTGTTACCACCCCGGTTATTGCATCGGGCGGGATCTCATCCTTGAAAGATATTGAAGCATTGAGCCAGTTACCCTTGTCATGTATGATTATCGGAAAGGCATTATACACGGGACATATCAGATTTTCAGAAGCGAAACAACTCTGTAATTCACTCTGCGTCAAAAAGTAAAAACTCTTGCGCTGGAGGTGATCGATGATTCCGTATGAGACAAAAGACATCCGGTCTGTTGTACTTCTGGGTCACGGAGCTTCAGGAAAGACCTCGCTGGTTGAATCGATGCTTTTTAAGGCCGGGGCGACTGCACGCCTTGGCAGCGTTGAAAGCGGCACTTCAGTGTCGGATTATGACCCCGACGCAAAGGAGAAGAAGCACTCGATAGACTCTTCCATACTGCACTGCAACTGGAAAGGGCGTGAAATCAATATCATCGACACGCCGGGCTACGCAGATTTCATCCGTGACACCATTACTGCTCTTGTTGCCTCAGAAACTGCCCTCATCGTCGTATCAGCCACGGACGGCATTCAGGTGAACACCAGAAAACTCTGGGACATTGCATGCCAAAAGGGAATCGGAAAGATCATTGTGATAACGAAGGTCGATGGTGAAAATGTTGATTATCATGCCCTGCTTGAATCTATCAGAAATAATTTTGGAAATACCTGTGTCTCTTACAATCTACCGGTCGGAACGGGGCACGATTTCCAGGGCGTGGTCAATCTGCTTGCCTTGGCCAGCCCTTTGCCGGATGGGGTTGCTGGTGACGTTCATGCCGCTCATGATGACCTGATCGAAACGGTCGTTTCTGCCGATGATGCCCTGATGGAACAATATCTTGATGGAAAAGAAGTTGAAAATGCAGCGCTGCAGCCTTGTTTTGTGAAGGCCGTTGCGGGCGGGTATATTGTCCCAATCCTGTGCTGTTCCAATAAAAAGATGTTGGGGATTGAAGACCTGCTGGACGCAATCGCACAGTTCTCTCCATCTCCGTTGGAAGGGCTCAAGAGGACCGCGGCTGACGTACAAAAAAATCAGGAGATTACCTTAGAAGCCTCAAAAGAAGCCCCTTTCAGCGCCTATGTGTTTAAATCGGTTGTTGATCCTTATGTAGGGAAATTAAGTTATTTTCGCGTTACCTCCGGCACGCTGAGCAGCGACATGTCGTTTTATAACGCGACAAGCAAAAAGACCGACAAGGCAGGACATCTCTACCGGGTCTTTGGAAAAGAGCAGCAGCCTGTTTCAAGGGCAATTCCGGGGGACATTATCGCCGTGTCTAAACTGGAAGACATGCATATCTCCGACACCATCTGTGATCCAAAGCATCCGATAAAATTTCCGGAAATTGCTTTTCCACCCCCCATGTGCTCGCTTGCCGTGACACCGTCAAGCAAAGGAGCGGAGAAAAAGATCAGCGAGTGTCTTCATAAACTTACCGAAGAGGATAAGACCTTCAGGGTTTCTCATGATGCATTGACGAACGAGCTGGTTCTTACGGGCATGAGTATGCTTCATTTGCAGGTAATGATCGGCCGGCTAAAACGGCGTTTTGGAATTGATGTGGAGTCCCATACCCCGAAAATTCCTTATAAGGAAACGATTACCGCCAGGGCAGAGGCGCAATATAAACACAAGAAGCAATCAGGCGGCCACGGGCAATATGGGGAGGTTCATATCCGGATCGAACCATTACCGAGGGGAGCAGGTTTTGAGTTTGTAGATGAGGTTGTCGGAGGCGCCATCCCCCGGCAGTACATCCCCGCTGTTGAAAAAGGGATTCGTGAGGTTCTTGACAAGGGCATCCTGATTGGACATCCTATTGTGGACGTACGGGTGCGATTATTTCATGGCTCTTTTCATGATGTGGATTCTTCCGAAGCGGCTTTTAAAATGGCTGCCTCGCATGCATTCCACGATGCCTTCAATCATGCCAGACCTGTTTTGCTTGAGCCTATCGTACATATTGAGGTTACCTTTCCGACAAAATTTATGGGTGAGATTGCGGGAAATCTTTCCAGCCATCGCGGACACATCAAAAATATGGATTCTCTGGGGGATTTACAGGTTGTCCGGGCCACCATACCGATGGCATCCATAGCCAATTACGAAACGGAATTGAAATCCATGACGGGTGGGCAGGGTTCATTTACTACCGCATTTTCACATTATGATGTCGTGCCAGTGCACCTTATGCAGCAGATTGTTACTCAGGCACATGCCGCTCGTGGAACGCATACCCGAAAAGAATAAAGACCGCGCAGGTCGTCTGGTAGAGATTTAAGAGGATGGTGTATTATTTTGTCTGCATTTTCTGCAAGCCAATCAATTTTTTGGCCAATTCTTCTCTGTAATGGTTTGTCAAGCTTTTTGAATGAGTCTTCAGCATCTGGTAAGAATGTTATTTTATACATAGTGCTTTTTTAAGCGATTGCCAATCCGTGCCTTTTCCTTGAATATCATCTTGTCTGGCCTTACGCATTTTTCTCATAAATTGAGGATTATGAGATAAAAGCCAATCTTCAAGATCTTCTTTGATATCAGCCGTTTCAAAAACACTGAGTGGAAAAGTGATCTTAATAGGTTTTGTCTTTTTCCTTAACATCAAATTCAGCGCGGACAAACTCCGTTTGTCCGTGTTTAACTTGCGTATATCTCAGGAAATCGTGTGCACCCGTTCTCTTTCCAGGAGCACCTCTTTGTCTCTTTCGATCTGTGTCTTGAGTTCCCCGGCGGTGGTAAACGGTATCTCGTCCCTTATTTTAAAGAGGAACTGGACTTCGAGGTTTTGTCCGTAGAGATCTTCGTGTAAATCAAGAATGTGCACTTCGATTTCCAGCGTTTCATCTTCACTCGTGGACGGTTCTTTGGTAAAGGTTGGCCGTAAGCCAATGTTTGTCAGCGCCAGGTACTCATGTCCGGCCCAACTCAGTCTTGTTCCATAAACACCCCGAGGCGGCCTCACCTCATGGTGTAAAGCCAGATTAGCAGTAGGGTATCCAAGGGTTTTCCCCCTGCCGGATTTCCTTACGACCGTGCCAAGGATGGAGACAGGTCTGCCAAGCATCCTTTCGGCAGGTTCCAGTTCACCGTTCAGAATAGCTTGACGGATCGCTGTGCTACTAATTATCTGTCCCTGATACATTACCGGCGGACATTCGTATACCTCAAAACCATACGTGGCAGCCAAACTGCGGACCAGATGGATATCTCCCTCACGGTCTTTTCCGAAACGGCAGTTAAATCCCAGCACGACGCACTTCACACCCAGCCAGCAGACAAGTACCTCACGGATAAAATCCCCGGCGTTCATATGTGCAAGTTCCTTGTCAAAGGTAAGCACAACCGTATGGTCTACTCCCAGATGGCTGAACAATGCCAGCCGGTGTTCTAACGAGGTGATAAAAGAAGGCGGCCTGTTTTCAAGAAGATTTTTGGGGTGACGGTTGAAGGTAATAATAACTGACTCACCTTGATTTGCGGAGGCATGATGTCTTATGCTTTCGATAATCTTCTGATGTCCCCGGTGTACCCCGTCGAACATTCCAATTGTGGCAACAGGGTAAGGAATCCTTCGGGTCAATTCCTTTATGCCATAAACCGTTTCCAATGTGCATTCCTTTTATTGCTTCCACGATAAACAATGACCGTCATTCAAGGGGCTTTCTTCACTGAAATATGGTGTAAAGTTCCATATGCCGGTTTAGATCATTTTGCCAGTCAGTCATGAAGGATTCTTGTTTCTCATATAAGTAACGTTGCGTTACCGTTTCTTTGTCCTTTTCAAAGGCCGTTTTATCTGCAGATTTTTTATCAACTAATTGTATAAGGTAACATGCCTTTTCTCCGGAGGTTTCTACCGCAATTCCCCGCTGACCCGGCTTCAGCTCGAATCCCGTTTTTGCTACATTCGGTCTGTCCTCTTTAAGCGCTTCGATATATCGGGAGTCTTTGTTGAAAAGCTTCATGGGACGATTAATATAATTTGTTTCACAAACAGGGACGTCTTTAACGCCGTTTTCTGTCTTGATTGTCTTTCCTATGCCTTCAAAGGAAACATTCGTGGCAGCGCCTGCATATTTTTCAGCGATTTCTTTTGCCTTCAGGAGCCCCTTTTCCATCCTGAGATCGTTGCTTACCATATTCCGAATCTCTTCCAGGGGTGGTGCTGCCGCAGCTTTTTTATCTACGATCTGGAAAATGACCTTGCCTTCTACGAAATCGAAAGGAATGGAAGCCTCGAATTTCTCCCTTTCAAATGCAACCTGAACCAGTTGGTCAGAACCAGGCAATGCCTCTAACAGATCATTTTCCGTGAGAAATTCATCACTCGATTTCTTACCTTTCGGAATTTCGTAAGTTACTTTGTACTTATTTGCCAGGTCTTTAAAGCTGGGACGCTCTGCCTTATCCATCGTTTCGTATATTTCTTCGTCCAGCGTATTCATTAGTTCTGCGGTTTTTGTCATAGCCTTTTGCCGTGCGATGGTCTTTTGGATATCGCCTTTCACCTCAGAAAAGGTTTTGTAAGTGGTAACCGTTTTCTGTTCCTGAGACTTGGCCGCCGCGGAGGATTCCTTTTCTTCTTTTTTCACCGTCTTCTTATCAGCCGGAGACTCATCCTTGATTGCAGCCGTGTTTTCTTTTGTATCCTTGGGTTTCTGTACGGTTGCGATCTTATACTGTGTCTCTTTATTGTCCTCATAATATTTTTTCATTTCTTCATCGGTAACCGGCACTTGCTTTTCCAGGTCGGTATACCGTGCAATCAGACATTCCAGCTTTACCCTTTCAGGAAACTTATATCCGGGTTTTTCCGCCTCTTCGCTATAGGCGTCATTCCTGTGCTTTTCATAAAAGGCGCGTATTTCATCTTCAGTTACATGAACAGAATCCTTGAAGTCCTTGGCCTTTAGGGTAAGCACCTTGAGCTTTACCTGCTCATTTTCCAGGGAATATCTCAGCCAGGTTTCGTCCGTTGTCATCTTTACCGACATCCGGATCAGAGAGTCCAGCTTCTCGACCAGAATCGCTTCCCTCAAGGTGCGCACGATTTGCTCCGGATTCAGCCTGAAATTTGTGCAGAGAAACTGGAGGAGTCTTGATCTGTCGATATTTTCGTTTCCGCCAAATATTTGAAAAGCAAACCTCTGAAGGCCTTCATCGATCTCCTGCATGGTTACCGTAAGGCCCATATTTTTTGCCTTTTCAACATACATAAGCTGTTTCCAGACCAGGGAAACGATTGATTCTTTCGTCTGGGAGAAGAACAACCTTTGCCACCGACTCAACATATCTGCAAATTCGTTCTGCGTGATCTTTCTGCCCAATGCCTTTCCTATCGGTTTTTTCGGGATCATTTCCATAGCTGAATAGCTAACACCCCACACACACATGGCAAAGATCATGATGATGTAAACCGTCTTTTGGTGTCTTCTGAACCAAGAACTCGAGACCATATCTCCCTCTTAAATTGAATATACTACCCTAGTGACAATGGAAAAAATAAAATAAAGTATCATTTTATATACAATATTTATAATTATCAAATGGTTTTTTGCAATTTGTTTTTAGTATAATCGCTAAAAAGATATTTCTTGGTAAGAAGAATCATGTGTCCCGTTAGACACGGGCAAATTAATTAGGCATTTTTTCAATGGAGAGTAAAGAATATCTTCGCTCTGCTACAACTATGAAATTCCTTTACATGAAGTTAGTCCGCAGCACTCTATAAGGTGCCTAAATAAAATGGAAATGCTTGTAGAATCTTGGTAAAAGAAAGGAACAAGCAACAGATCGCTATACAGAAATATCTTGACACGATTTCAAACCTCTGCTTAAATTTGCACTTTCAGTTTAGTTTGAGGTTTCATAAATGGCGAAAACTAAGAAAAATCTGGTAATTGTTGAGTCTCCTGCCAAGGCGAAGACCATTGGTAAATATCTTGGTTCGTCCTTTTTCGTCCGGTCGTCGATGGGACATGTTCGAGACCTGCCCGAAAAGAAATTGTCGGTTGATGTGGAAAACAATTTTACTCCGGAATATAAAATCATCCCAAGCCGGAAAAAGCTTATAACAGAGTTGCTGGCTGATTCAAAGAAGGCAGACGCTGTATACCTGGCATCCGATCTCGACCGTGAGGGGGAGGCGATTGCCTGGCATTTGACGCAGGCCCTTGAAATACCCGATGAAAAGGTGCGACGCGTTACCTTCAATGAGATTACAAAAGACGCCATTTTAGAAGCCTTTAAGCATCCATTCCCCGTCAACATGTCCAAGGTAAATGCCCAGCAGGCACGCAGGATACTCGACCGCCTAGTGGGTTATCAGATAAGCCCTCTGCTGTGGAAGAAGATCTCAAAGGGACTCAGCGCTGGCCGTGTCCAATCTGTTGCTGTCCGACTTATTGTTGAGCGAGAAAAAGAAATTAAGGATTTCAAACCTCAGGAATACTGGAAGATTACTGCTGAACTAAAAACCATTTCAGAGGATACTGAGAAAGCCGGGGATGTCAAAACCTTTAAAGCCATCCTGCAAAAGTCCGACAACGAAAACCTTGAAATAAAAAATGAATCGCAGGCTACGGATATTGTGAACGAACTTCAGAAGGCAGGGTATCATGTTGCCAACATAAAAAAGCAAACCAAGCGCAACAATGCCCCTCCTCCCTTTACCACGAGCCTCTTGCAGCAACAGGCATCCACACGGTTACAGTTCAGCGCAAAAAAAACGATGCTTATTGCCCAGCAGCTTTACGAGGGGGTTGATATTGGCGCGGAAGGCGCCGTGGGGCTTATCACGTATATGAGGACGGATTCTTTCCATATTTCGGAACAGGCATTGATATCCTGCCGGAAGTTCATTGCAGATACCTACGGCAACAGCTATTTGCCTGAAAAGCCGAATGTGCATGCATCCGACAAAAAAGGCACTCAAGGCGCTCACGAGGCCATCCGGCCCACAGGAGTCGAACATACACCTGAATCCGTAAAAAACTTTTTAACGAAAGACCAATACCGGCTGTACGAACTGATATGGAACCGGTTTGTTGCCAGTCAGATGAAACCGGCACTTTATGCAGTAACAGACGTTGAAATTGTTACACAATATGCCGGAGATACGGAGGAAATGCTTTCATCTGAAAGAACAGTTGCTCCTCCAAAGCAGTACCTGTTAAAAGCGAGAGGGAGAGAATTACTCTTTGACGGCCATACCCGCGTTTCAGGACACGAAATGGAAAAGGATGAGCAAATCCTGCCGACATTGGAGAAAGATCAGCAACTTGAATTAGTGTCGGTAGTGCCTACCCAGCATTTTACCCAACCGCCTCCCCGTTTTAGCGAGGCGTCTCTCGTGAAAACGCTGGAGAAGATGGGGATCGGAAGGCCCAGCACCTACGCTGCGATCATCTCAACCATACAGGACCGGGGATACGTCAAGCAGGAGAAACGCGCATTCTACGCGACAGAATTGGGAACACTAGTTACCGAAAAACTTATTGAACATTTTCCAAAAATCATGGATGTGAAATTTACTTCGCATATGGAGGATGAGCTGGACAAGATTGAAGTTGAAAAAATTGGATGGCTTGATGTGCTGAAGGAATTCTATGGGCCGTTTAAGGTCGATTTAGAAAAGGCGGGAGGAGAGATGAAAAGCGTAAAGGGAACTCCGGAAGAAAGTAACCAGACGTGCACCCTCTGCGGACAACCCATGGTGATACGATGGGGAAGACATGGAAAGTTTCTGGGATGCTCAGCATTTCCCACCTGCAAAAACACCCTTCCCCTGGATGAAAAAGGTGAGCCTGCGCCTCCGGAGACAACTGACCAGAAGTGTGAGAAATGCGGAAGCGCCATGGTAGTGAAGACGAGCCGGCACGGAAAGTTTCTTGCATGTTCTGCATACCCGGCATGCAAGAATGCCAAGTCTCTTACCGGTGAAACACCCAAGGTTGAACCCACGAATGAAAAGTGTGAGAAATGCGGCAGTCCTATGGTTATCCGGTTCAGCAAGAAAGGCCGGTTTATGGGGTGTTCCGCCTACCCCAAGTGCAGAAACCTCAAATCACTTCCCACCGGAGTAAAGTGTCCAAAAGAAGGCTGCGGCGGCGACCTGGTTCAACGGCGCTCGAAAAAGGGCGGTATCTTTTTTGGATGCAGCAAATATCCGGAATGCGATTATATAGCAAAAGAACTACCCAATGTTTCTGATGTGGGAAAAGAAGATGCACCGGGTTAAAACCAGAGGAATACACCATTCTTTTTCTTGATTCATGACGCTTGGACGTTTTCCTTACAAACCATAATATCAGTTTCACTTCAACATTTAATTAGGCTGCCTTTGGCAGCTACTTTAAGCTCTCTTCATTGGTAGGACAAGCGTCCCCGCTTGTCATTATGATGTCAACCGGGACGGTTGACCTACCATAGGGGCTGTGGGGTGTGTTATGGCAAACTTACACACCCCTTTATCCCATAAGCGTTAACTTAAGAATTGCTATTATTTTGTCCGCACGATATCATAGTGTTCAAAAAGGAGGAAACACTATGGTAGAAAAAAAAGGGGTTGAGCACACAGA
>PHFX01000180.1 GCA_007618135.1 Candidatus Brocadia sp. WS118
GGAACACCGGCAGGTGCAGGCAATGGGCATATGGGATGGCGGACCTTGCATATATCAGACCCGAAGCGAGCTTAGTGCCCGGTATGCGGTAAAAGGAAATACGATTTTAGGTATTCAGGGTGCAGTTTGCGGTGTGGGTGCCGGCTTTGAAAAAGAAAATTGTCTCCTGACCCCTTATTTGCTCCGGATGGGAATCGTGGTCCCCGGGCCACAAGATGCCCAAACCAAAACCCGTAAGCAGCAAGCAATGCGGGCAGGGGGCAGGGTCAAGGTTTTAGGTGAAAAATGATAGTGAGACTAGTGGGATGCCATTATTCACCTAAACCCCGAGGGCACCGACCTTGACGATGCCAAAAGGGCAATAAATTTGCTGCAGGGTTTTTGGTTTAAGTTTTACGGGAAAATATAGGTAACGGTTTACGTATTGGCGATGGTGGGGCATTTGAAAAACGTCAGCCGAGCCTTTGCACAAATGCCCAATAGGATTACAAATGTTGAGTTTACAACTGTCAGCCCCACTATTGCCAATACGATGTTAGCAGGTCGTTGTTTTCATTCAGTTTTCCTTTTATTGGTCTTTCGATTTGGTCTTAACTACAAACCAACCTGCTAAGACAATAACAACAAAAAGACCTGCAAAAATAGCTATGTTCATAATTTTTATGTTTATTTAATGAAATAATTCATAACCATCTGCCTACTGTCTTATAATACTCTTCATATTCTTTCCCAAAGTCTTTCTTTAAGCGAGGTTCTTCTTTTAAGACAACAAACAGATTGAACAAAATAAATATGCTGACTGAATAAAAGAGCAAATAAACGGATAAAGTAAACACAACTTCTCCAAACAGAATTAGCATTACACCAACATACATTGGATTTCTTGAAAACTTGTAAAGCCCTGATACAACCAAACGCTTAGTTGGGTCTGCTGGAGATAATGTCCCTTGTCCTTCATATGTAAATCTGATAATGCAATTAATCATAATAAATACTCCTGCAAAAAACATAAGTAGTCCTATGTAGTGATGAAATAAAAGAGTATTTGTAACAGCACTGATAAAACCACTTTTTACAATTATAGAAGGTAACAATCCTGCAACTATTCCAGGCTTAAGAATTGCAAAAAAAAGACTTCTAATTTTAAGCGAAATATTTGAATAACACATATTAAACTAACACTACTCGAAGGAAACTAGTTAACTCTGTTAAGTACATATCCTTGTCCTGCATCTCCTACTTTTGGACTTAACTTTCCATCCAATACAAACAATAAACTGTCTGTCATTTTCCAAAAATATTGAAAACCATTAGCAGCATCGGTTAATTGATATACTGTATGAGTACTATCAAGAGAAGTTCCGTATTTTAATATCACGTTTCCTGTATTAGTTACTCTTTCATCATTCTTGCCAACATAGACACGAGACATTGTATAAGAGGTTGGCAAGTTTTCTTGCGGCTTGCCGTAGAATGCTATTGCTAACTTTAATCGCTGGCAGTCTGGACAGGGAACTCTACTTTCAAAAACTGCCTTTACTGGTTCTCCGGCTTTGTTCTTTTCAGGATACCATGGGGTAATTTGCAAATTGTCAACCTTTGGAGCTTTACAAGATGCTGAGAGCAATAAAATTCCAAAAAATAGGGACACAAATTGTTCAAGAAAATTACTCATATTTTTTAATTATTTATTTTGTTTAATGTTGTTGAGGTTTTTGGATGTCGTTTTACAATGCCCGCTAACTTGGTTATCTCTATAATAATTCTGTAGCAAGACCAGTTTTTATTGCGGTTTTTACAAAAATTATTGTTAAAAATAAGGTTTTAAAAATAGCCTCCTTTGCAAAAACTAATTGTAATTGCAGTATGGGTTGTATCTTTTATAATTTTCAGGTGGTAATACTTTCATCCTGGCCGGGTGTCTGCTTCCTGTACGTCTTTTTGCAGGACCAACAGAAGAGTTTGTTTTACGCCAAACCAGCATGTCCGGTTTGATTCTCTATCACCATCGCTTGCAGATACAATATCAAACGATAAACGGAGGCAGAAGTCCGGAATAGCCAGAAATTAAGTTTCTACATTTAGAATTTTTATACCGCCTGAAGACTTGTAATTATGTTGGTTTTTTTGTCGTCAGGACAAATATAGGAAGTCTTTTTTATTTTGAGTATCCAGCAGGACATTTTTATTTAAGGGCAAAAGACAGGTAGACCAGGCCTGCCCTCGGCAGGCTGTTCACAGTGGCAGCGGTGCAGATGCTGAGCTCAGAAGGAGCATGGAGACGGGGAAAGTAATAAGTGATAAGTGATAAGTGAATAGTGAAGAGTGGAAAGTGAAAAGTGAAAAGTGAAGAGTGTGGGATTACCCCTGGCGGAATGCGGCTGTGCCAGCAGATGCACCCACATGGCTGCCACAAAATCAAGTAAAATGAACTGTGGTAGATGTGGAGACCATCAGGCGGTGCAAACGGAGTGTGCCTGGCTATGCGGAACCTGTGAGGCATAACAGGATGCATGGCCTGAGCAGGATACACAGATACAGGAAGCAGTGAAAGTGCAGCGTCATGGTGTGCCGTGATCGTGTATGTGACATACCCCGCTCCGGAGGAAGTGATACAGTGCTGCATGGCGTAGCTTTCTGGCCGTGGAAGGGGATGCAGCTCTGTATCAGGTATGGCACTATATACGATACGATAACCACACCATAGACTGCACGCCGCTCTACCTGTGGAAGCCCGGGGCTGTGACATGAAATGGAACAAGCCGGGCGGCAAACAAGGAATGTGCCCCCGGCACACTGTCAAAGAAGCAAGGCATTGTGGGATGGCGAAAGAGCCTAGCAATAAGCATGTGTATCATAGGAACGGAATGAAAAGAATGAATAGCCGGAATGGAGCAGGCGTGGCCATGATGGGATTCCAGCAAATGAATTTACAGGTTTCTTTATCCTCCAAATGAATTTGGAGGGCCCATTAAGGTCATCAAAATCATGGCTGCCTGCGGAATGAAGGTTGGTGGCTTCGGACCATGGAGTGACGGAGATACTCATGCTGCGGGAATCCGGAGGCTCTCCCGGGTGACTGACGAATGAAGGCACGGCAACGCAGCGTAGCGGACGCAGGTAGTGAAGCGTAGAGTAAGTGACGTAAAGAGGATGGGAGCCTCGGGAGTGCCGGAGGATGGAGAATAAAGGGATGATCCATATCATTTATGGTTGTAAGATTTCATAAATTGGAGTTTAGATTTTAGATTTGTGGGTCGGACTTACGTTCCCTTGAAAAACAACCATGCAAATCAAACACAAAATCGACTCCTTCCTTTCTGAGGTATTCCTTGATCTTGGGTTAAATCCGGAACATGACAGGGTCATTGACGTTATGGTCAAATACTATACGTTCGGGCCCTACAAGCCGAAAGTGACTGTAACAGGGAGTGAGGTGGTCATAGATGTGGCAGTTGACATCATAGAACGGCAGGGCCCTGAATACAAAAGAGCCCTCGCATTATGTGATCAGAGAAATTACGCTGCTGCGAAAAAGATATTAAGTGATCTGATTGACAAAAACCCATCGGTGTCTGAGTATCATAGGGTGCTGGGGCAAGTTGAATCTGAGGAAGGGAATCAGGACAAGGCCATTGACCATCTGATAGATGCATTGAGGTGGGATTCCCATAACGGATGGGCCTTGCTAATGGTAGGAAATATTTTTGCCAAATATAAAAAAGATACAGAAACTGCCACTAAATATTATGACCAGGCCATATCATGCAATACTGCCGACCATATAAGCCTGACAAATGCAGCATATATCATGCTTCTGGACGACAATATTTCAAAAGCTGCTGAATATATCAACAAGGCAATTGATCTGAAACCGGATTATCCAAATGCACTTATGGTGCAAGGGATGATTTCAGATAAGGAAGGTAACAAAAGAACCGCGTTTAATTACTATATAGCTACTCTAAAGGAAATAGCCACAGAGATTGCCATGCAGGGCATACATGGTTACTCCACTGATGGGACCATCTATCGCCTTGCCAATGTGCCGGGTAAAAAATTTACAGGATATGAGATTCTGGCCTGGTATTATGTGAGCTGGGCGATGGCGATGCCGGAAATGCTGAAAGAACTGAGGCTGCCGTATGATAGGGAGTATGAGCTGGCAAAGGCGATGGTGAAGTAAATATTTAGAAGTGAAGTAACATGAACAAACCCATAACAATACATTCTTCCAGGACTATGATGTTTGCAGAGTTGGCAAAGGTCATGGATTTTGGTCAGGAAAGTGGTCAATATATCGAATCTCTTGAGCAAAATGTATTTAATAAAAAATCTAACTCAGGTGTTGAAAAAACTGCCAGCTATTTGAAACGGCTTTATAGCTTTGATATGCAGTATAGACCATTTGTAGCATTCAAATACTTCTGGAAAATTTCAGACCCAAATGAAAAGCCTTTGATCGCTTTTGTGTATGCGGTTAATCAGGATAATTTATTGGCTGAAAGTGTTCAGGTTTTGCAAAGCGTAAAGCCTGGGGAAAAAGCAACAATAGAACTTTTTGAAGAAGTAATTGAAAAGTATCATCCCAATCAATATTCGGAAAATACCCGTAGGTCAATGGCTCAAAACATTGCAAGTTCATGGAAACAAGCCGGATTTATTGAAGGCAAAGTAAAAAATATCAGAATACAACCGGAAGTCAGTTATAAAGTAGCCTGTTTTGCTTTCATTTTGGCGTACCTCAATGGCGACAGAGGAAATTTTATCTGGAGCAGCATTGGCGTGAAGGCATTGTGCCTGCCTGAAAGTAAGCTCCGGGAATTGGCTATTGAATGTTCAAAAAGAGATTTAATGCAGTACCAATATGCAGGTAGTGTAACATCAGTCAGTTTTACAAACCTTCTAACCAAAACAGGAATAGATGTCAACAAGAATTGAATCATTAATAGAAGCCTACATCAAGGTGGTAAATGAACCCTGGTCATCTGCCCTATCCGGACAAGAACGGATTTGGTTTCTGGTATATGATCCGGCGGAGCAACGTAAAATCGATTTACATCTTGGCGAATTTGAAACAGCAACAATCAGGGCGAAAAAGAAATGGAGAAGTATGACATTGAAGCACTGCTTCCCTTCATGGATGGCTCACCATGAATACAAAGAAGATTATTTTACAAGCCCGGAATATATCGTTGATCAATTGGAAGCAGAGTTTATTCCGTACGCTATTCAGTTTTTAAAGAATGAACTGGCTAAAATTGACCAGGATGAACATACGGTTATTGCCCTGAAAGATGTCTCTGCACTTTTTGGATTTGCCCGTTTGTCTGAAATACTCAAGAGCTGCGACAAGGATTTTAAAGGTCGTTTGCTCATCTTTTTTCCAGGTGAGTTTGAACATAACCATTACCGCTTACTCGATGCCAGAGATGGTTGGGACTATTTAGCAAGGCCAATAACATTATAAAATAACTGCAATGAAGAATAAAGAATTATTTACACTGAATCCAGAGCAAGTAAACCTCAAAAACGAAGGGGTTGCCAAGATCAGAGCCATCAATGAAAAAGAAGACCTCTCCATTGTAGAGTACGAATTAAAGACATTCGTATGTGAAGGCGAATACCATGAAGGCTTGAAAAAAATACTCGAGTACTACCTGCAGAATTATAACAGTACTGAACAACCTGCTTTTTGGGTAAGTGGTTTTTATGGTAGTGGTAAATCACATTTGGTAAAAATGGCCAGTTACCTGTGGGATGATTTTGAATTCCCAAATGGTAAAACAGCACGTAATATAAAGCCTTTGCCGCAGGACATACAGGACCTGTTTGTTGAAATCGACCGCAAACAGAAAATACAAGGTAAATTATCTATTGCAGGTACGTTGCGTGATTTCCCTTCAAAAGATATCCGTTATTCTTTTTTGCAAATCTTTTTAAATTCATTAGGACTACCTCAGCAATATCATCACTTCAAATTTGTGCATTGGCTCAAAAAAGAAAATATTTATGAAGGTGTACAAGCTATTATGGAGGCCGGAAATAAAAGTTTAAAAACAGAAATTGAAAGAATATTTGTTTCCACTTCGCTGGCAAAAGCAGTATTGGAAATGAAGCCGGAAATGGCAGATAATGAAGCAAAATTATTGGAACTTTTTAGGGCTCAGTTCGCAAGGATAGAAACCATTGGTCGAGAAGATTTTGTAAAGACCATTAGGGAAGAAATTCTTCCACTTTCATTCGGTAATAAAATCCCTTGCACCCTAATCATTTTGGACGAAGTACAGCAATTTATAGGTACCGATGCTAATCTTGCCTTTGATGTGCAATTGTTGGCAGAAGACTTATGTTCACGGTTTGATAGGAAATTTCTATTGGTGGGAACAGGTCAAAATGCTTTGACTGATACACCCAATCTGCAACGTCTTATGGCACGTTTCAGGGTTCCTATTCAGTTAACCAATACCGACATCCAAACAGTTATTCGTAAAACCATTCTGGATAAGAAACCTTCTGCCATTGCTCCATTGAATACCAAACTGGATGCATCGTCTGGTGAAATTTCCCGAAATCTGGAAGGGACAGTTTTTGGTTATCTCACAGAAGATAAAAATACTTTGGTTGCCGATTATCCTTTGATGCCATCCACAAGAAAATTCTGGTACAAAGTATTACAGGTGGTGGATGTTGCAGGTACATCCGGTCAATTGCGAAATCAATTGCGTTTAATTGATGATAGCTTAAAAACAATTGCTGAAAAAGAAGTAGGTTCTGTTGTTCCTGCCGATTTTATTTTTACACAAACCCGTGCAGACCTTATACAGGCTGGATTGCTTTTGAACGACACCAGCAATTTAATACAAGGGAAAAAAGCACTCGGCGGCGATGAAGAAATGGAAGGTCGAATATTAAGTGCCGTTTTTCTTTTAGACCAAATCACGTCTAATATTTCGGATACCGGTCTCAAATCCAATGACAATACCATTGCCGATTTGTTAATTGATAATCTGAATGTAAACTCAGATGCATTCCGTACCAAAGTAAAAGTATTGATCAAAAAATTGGTGGATGAAAAGGTGCTGATGCCGATTAATGATGAGTACAAACTGCAAACAAAAATTGGTGCAGAGTGGGAACAGGAATTTACCAAGCAATACATTAAACTGAATAATTCTGGTGATGACCAAATTCAATCTCTGCGTAGAGAAAAAATGATGGCTCATTTCAAAGACAAGACCAGAGGCATTAGCGTTACACAAGGTACTTCAAGAATGGTTCGTGATTTTGAATTGTGGGACAAAGACACCATACCCAACACCGAGCATAAATTGAATTTATGGATTCGGGATGGTTGGTTTGAAAATGAAACAACCGTAGAAAATGAAATTCGTGCCGCTGGAAACAATGCTCCATTGGCGTATGCCTTTGTAAAAAAATTCAGAGACCCTGAAATTAAAACGGAAATTATCAAATTCTTAGCTGCCGGTTTAGCTATTAATGCAATGGGCTTACCCTCTACTCCGGAAGGTGAACAAGCCAAGAAAAGTATGGAAACCCGCCAATCGCAAGCAAAAACTGCAATACAGGATTTGATTGAAAAGATTTGCGATGAAACCATTGTATTTCTGGCAGGTGGCAACAAAGTCCAATCAGGCACTTTTAAAGATAACATTCAAGAAGCCCTTAACAGCATTGCAGACAGACAATTTCCTGAGTTCAAAAGCAAAGCCGATTTCTTAAACTGGGGTCAGGCTTTAACCAGGGCGTTGGCTGGTAATCCTGATGCGTTAAATGCTATCAACTATACAGGTGATATTGACAAACATCCTGTTGCTTCCGAAATCCTTCGGTTTATGGGCAATAGTTCTAAAACTGGTAAAGACATCCGCAACCAATTTATGAAAGCCCCTTACGGTTGGCCACAGGATGCCGTTGATGCCATGTTGATTATGCTGAAAAATATGCAGCATATTTCTACCAATGAAACAGATTTGAAAGTGGCCAGGATCAATCAGGCGACCTTCAAAAAGGAAATACACATCTTGGGTGCAAGGGACAAGATCGCCATTCGTAAATTATTGCAGGATGCCGGCATTTCCTGCCCGCCCAACCACGAAATATTTCCTTACTCCAATGAATACCTCGATAAACTCAAAACGCTTGCCGTACAGGCAAGTGGTGATGCCCCAAGGCCTGAGCCTATCATCATCGACTTCATCCGCGACATTGAAAACAAAGAAGGCAATGAACGGCTGCTCGACATCCTGCAACAAAAAGATGTACTCCAGGCAAAGTTTATCGAATGGAATACAAAAGCTAAATTGGTGAATGACCGTGAGCCACAATGGAGCTTGTTGGTAGACCTCATCAACCATGCTCCTGATGAACCGGAAATGGAGCAGCTTAAAATTGAAACCGCTGCCATAAAGGATAATCGCTTATTGCTTCAGGAGCCTGATTTGGTTCAGCCCATTCTTACGGCTATTACTGATAAGCTGCTGGCTATACTCAACAAACGTAAAGAGCATTACAATGCCCTCTACAATATGCGAATGGCCGACCTGCAAGCTAATGCGTATTTCAAGAAACTAACTCCGGAACAAAAACACAGCATACTGGCGAAGCATCAATTGCTGATAAAACCTGAGGTAAAAGTACTGGATGCCCATGCTTTGCTCCTTCAACTTAACAAGGCTTCGCTTTATACCTGGGATACCAAGATTGCTGCTTTGCCCGGTCAGTTTCAATCGGCTTTGGAAGATGCCATTTTATTGTCTGCACCACAGGCAAAATCATACAGCCTTCCTCGTACAACTATCAGTAATCAGGCTGAGATTGACAGCTATGTAGCTGATTTGAAGACAGCCTTAGAAACCTTATTGAAAGATTCAAGCTCAATAATTCTAAAATAAGCATCTCATTATGAGTAAAGAAGTATCAACCGAGCTTACTTATAAACAATTGCTAGTTACTTTCAAGCAGCAGGTACAATCAGCCCAGGCCAAAGCAGCCCTGGCTGTAAATAGTTCGTTGATACAACTCTACTGGAACATGGGCAAAATGATTGCTGATAATCAGGCTCTCTTCGAAGGTCGTAATAGTTATGTAGAGCAATTGGCCAAAGACCTGAGAGCGGAGTTTCCTGAAATGAAGGGGTTTTCAAAGCGGAATATCTTTTATTTCAGAAAATTTTATCTTTTTTATTCCGGTAGTTCAGTGCAGCAACCTGCTGCACTGAAAGAAATGGACCTGTTAGAAACTCCGGTGCAGCAACCTGCTGCACTCAATATCGAAAGTTCAATCCAACAGCCTGTTGGATTCAACTTTGAGATCATGGGTTTACCTTGGGGGCATCATATGTTGGTTTTAGATAAGGCAAAATCAGTGGAAGAAGCTCTTTTTTACATCCAACAAACCATCGAGAATAACTGGAGCCGGGCTATTCTCACTTTGCAAATGGAACAAGACTTATACAACCGACAAGGCAAAGCCATCACCAACTTTCAACAAACCCTGCCCGAAAAACAGGCACTCATGGCCGGGCAAATACTCAAAGACCCCTACAACTTTGGTTTTCTTACACTTGAACCCAAAGTGCAGGAACTGGATATTGAACGCCAACTCACCGAACACATCACCAAATTTCTGTTGGAACTGGGTAAAGGTTTTGCTTTCATTGGCCGCCAATATCCCTTGCAAGTGGGAGATAAAGATTACAGATTGGATCTGCTTTTTTACCACATCCGCTTACGCTGTTTTGTGGTGATAGATTTAAAAGTAGTGGAATTTGAACCCGAATTTACAGGCAAAATGAACTTCTATCTATCAGCAGTTGATGACCAAATAAAAACCGCAGATGACCAGCCCAGCATTGGTATCATCCTTTGCAAACACAAAAACAAACTGGAGGTAGAATATGCCCTGCAAGGTATGAGCAAACCCATAGGCGTAAGTGAATTTACCGTGACACAATCCTTACCTGCCGAACTGAAAAGCACCTTGCCAACCGTAGAAGAATTTGAAAACGAATTAACCAAAGACAACGCTTAATGGCCGTACTCACACCACAACAACGGAATACACTGGAAGCAGCCGTAAAGCAGGCACGGAAAGTGGCGGAGCAAGGAGCATTCAATGCCTTGCAGACCATGGCCGTAAACCACCCTATGCCTTTTAAACATATGGATGTCACAGAGCGTAGCCTGCGGAACAGTCTGCGCAGCAAAGCCCGATTGTTGGGTGATGCCTCACAAGCCAATGGCGTCCAGGACATCAACCACCTCAGCTACGAACTGGCCTACGAAACCTGGCACAAAATGCTCTTTGCCAAATTTCTGGAAGCCAACCACCTGCTCATGCACCCCGATGGCGTAGCCGTAACCATGGACGATTGCGACCAGTTGGCTCATGAAGAAGGCTATGCCGACAAATGGGATGCAGCCGCCAACTATGCCAGCCGCATGCTGCCGGCAATCTTCAGAGTGGATGACCCCCTGATGAAGGTGGGCTATGCCAGCAACGACCGCATCAAACTGGAGGGCATTCTTGAAAGATTAGAGAATGCCATCTTCATTGCCGATGATGCCCTGGGTTGGGTATATCAATTCTGGCAAAGTGAAGCCAAAGCCGCCATCAACGCCAGCGGTGATAAAATTGATGGAGAAAAACTCCCAGCCGTTACACAGTTGTTTACCGAGCCCTACATGGTTCATTTCCTGATTGACAACACCCTGGGTGCCTGGTGGGTAAGCCGTAACCCCGGTGTAAAACCCCCCGTAAAGTTTGAATATTTAAGAGTTGTTCCGGCTTCCAGCCGGAATGAAAATAATGATAGTAGTAATCTCCGTCAGGATGATAATATTTATCTCCGTCAGGATGACGGAGCAACTTTTTTTAATCCATACGAGGAAATAGAATATGTAAAAGGCAACCTCCCCCATTGGCGGCAAGAAGGAAAAATATACTTCGTCACTTTTCGCACAGCGGACTCTATGCCACAAGAGAAATTAAAGGAATGGCAAGAAGAACTGGACGCATGGAAAGCTAAAAATCCTGAGCCACATAGTGCGGAACAGTGTAAGGAATATAACAAACGTTTCCCCGCTAAAATGCAGGAATACCTGGATGCAGGATATGGTGCATGCCAACTGAAAAATCAGAATATCAAGAGCATCGTTGAAAATGCCCTCAAATTTTTTGATGGGGACCGATATGTTTTGGACGAATATGTAGTAGCTGCCAATCATGTACATGTATTGGTGCAACCTAAAGGCGATTATCAACTATCTGATATTTTGCATTCGTGGAAGTCTTATACTGCCAATGAAATAAATAAGGTAACAGGTGAAACAGGAGCTTTTTGGCAGAAAGAGTCGTTCGATCATTTGGTGAGAAGTGAGGCTTCGTTGGAAAAGTTTAGGGATTATATTGGGAATCACGGAGCTTCGGGTTTTAAAGTAGCTCCATCTTCCAGCCGGAGTAATAGAGATGATCTCCGCCAGAATGGCGGAAATACTATACCAGCTGCCGGTACCTTTGAAGGCTGGCCCAACAAAACAGCCGAAATAACTGCCTTAGACCCTTGCATGGGCTCAGGGCATTTTGTAGCCTCCTTGTTCCCTGTATTTGCTGCCTTGCGCATGCATGAAGAAGGCCTCAGCAAGGAAGAAGCTACCGACAAAGTGATTGCCGAAAACCTGCACGGCTTAGAGCTAGACCCACGCTGTACGCAAATAGCCGCCTTTAATCTTGCCCTCACCGCCTGGAAGTTTTGCGGGCATTACAAAGAACTACCCGAAATGAACCTGGCCTGCAGTGGCATTGCGCCTAAAGGCAAGGTGGACGACTGGGTAAAACTGGTTGGCAAAGTAGAAAGGGCTGATGATAAAGCCCGTATGGAAAACGGCATGCGCATGCTGTACCAGCACTTTCAGTTGGCGCCCGAACTGGGCAGCCTGCTTGACCCAACAACCATAAAAGCAGATGCCTTTACTGCCAGTTTTGAAGAACTGCAACCGGTGTTGAAAAAAGCCTTGGAAAACGAAGCCGATACAGAACAATTAGAAAGAGGGGTAATGGCGGCTGGGATTGCCAAGGCCGGACAGTTACTGGCAAAAAAATACAGTTTGGTAATCACAAATGTTCCATTCTTGACACGAAATTCACAGGATGAGTTTTTATATAATTGGGCTGGCAAGCATTATCCTAATTCTAAATATGACTTAGGAACAATGATTATCGAACGTAGCTTAACTATGTTGTTTAAGCATGGATGCATATCCATTGTATCACCGCAACATTGGCATTTTTTCAAAAGGTATCAATCGTTTAGGAAAAAGACACTAAGTAATTTTTGCTTTGGCTTAACCGCAAGACTAGGATCAGGTGCTTTTGAAACAATTTCAGGCGAAGTGGTGAATGTAATGTTGTTCAATATTTTTAAATCAGATAATAAAGAAAATTCTTTTTATGTTATAAACCTTTCAAATAAGGGAAATGCAAGTGAAAAAGCTCTGATGCTGCACGATGAGGTTTTAACGACACTAATCCAAAGAGAAATGTTTAGTAATCCTGAACTAAGGATAGTTGACAAATCTGAGGTTCAGGGTCGTGTTGAAGACTTTGGCAATTGCTGGCAAGGAATTGCTTGTAGTGATACTAATCGATTTGTAAGGTTTCTCTGGGAAATCCCCAACTTGGGAAATGGGTGGATATTGCAGCAGTCAAATATTAAGGCATCTAGTTTTTATGGAGGATGCGACCAGATTCTCTTTTGGGAAGATGGATATGGTCAAATAACGGAAGTAGCTCAAAAGGGAGCAACTTTTAGAGGGATGTCTGCCTGGGGTAAGAAAGGCGTTTCTATAGGGCAATTTGTATCATTACAATGTGCTCTTTATTTGGGTGGTAAATTTGATGGAAATGCACATGTTTTGACTCCTTTTGACGAAAACGATTTACCTGCAATTTGGCTTTTTTCAACCTCAGAATTTTTTCGATCTGAGATAAAGAAAATGACCAAATCAATGGCTATAAAAAACAATGTAATAAATAAAGTTCCTATTGATATTGACTACTGGCGAGAGTTGGCTACTGAATCATATCCCAACGGTCTGCCCAAGCCATACAGCGATGACCCTACCCAATGGTTGTTTCATGGGCATCTCATAAAGACAGAAAATCCATTGCAAGTGGCTATTGCCAGGGTATTGGGCTACCGCTGGCCGGCAGAGAATGATGCAGCAATGGAACTGGCAGAGGAAGCCAGAGAATTGAATGCAGCCGTAAAAGCATTCGACCATTTGAGTGATGAAGATGGTATTTTCTGCATTCCTTCCGTAAATGCAGAGCAAGCCGGTGCCGAACGGTTTAGAGATTTTCTGCAAGAAGTGTTTGCATCTGAGTGGAACAACCAAACCATTACGCAACTCCTGCAAAAAGAAGGGGCAAAAAGTGCCAACTTAGAAACCTGGCTTCGGGATGAGTTTTTTGTACAGCACTGCAAAGTATTTCAAAATCACCCCTTCATCTGGCATATCTGGGATGGCCGCAAAGATGGTTTTTCGGTATTGGTCAATTACCACAAACTCACCAACGACAATCTCTCCAAACTCATCTACACCTACCTGGGCGATTGGATACGTATGTGCGAAGCTAAAAAGAAAGCCGGAGAAAGCGGTGCCGAAGGGTTGCTCAGTGCCGCCCAAAAACTCAAAGAAAAGCTCGAAGCTATCCTGGAAGGCGAAGCGCCTTACGACATCTTCGTTCGTTGGAAGCCATTGGAGCAACAGCCCATCGGCTGGGATCCTGATTTGAATGATGGAGTAAGGTTGAATATTCGTCCATTTATGGAAGCTGATGTGCTACGCAAGAAGCCAAATATCAAATGGGGTATTGACCGAGGTAAAAATCCTCCTGGCAGTCCTTGGGGAGAAGTCCGGGATAATGATAAACATTTGAGTTTGGAAGAAAAACGGTTGGCAAGAGAAAAAATGAAAACGTAAAATTATGCCGGACGAAATACTGATAAACAATTTTCAGCAACTTTACGATCTGATAAGACAAGCCAGGTCAAGGTCAATAGTATTCGCTAACCGGGAACACCTGAACTTGTTTTGGCAGGTGGGCGCCTATATAGATGCAAAACTTGCCGGTGGCAATTGGGGCGATAAGGTAGTTGACCAGTTTTCGGAATGGCTATTACAAAAAGACCCGACCATCAAAAATTTCGACAGACGAAATATTTATCGCATGCGAGAGTTTTACCTTGCCTATGCAGCACTTGGATTTGAAAACGAAAAGAATGCCTTATCATTAGTGGGTTCGGCAAAACCCCAAATTGAAAATGTTGATAATGAACAAGATGCAATTGTGGTTTCAGCAAAACCCCAATTTCCCAACATCCCTGATTGGCTCAGCAAAATCCCATGGACACACCACATTCATATATTATCTGCCGCAAAGGAACCCGAAGAAAGAATGTTTTACATCCTGCTAACTGCACAGGAAAAATACACGGTACAGGAATTAAAAAGGCAACTCAAAACCAGCCTCTATGAAAGGCAAAAGCTAAGCAGTAAAAACATTTTTTCACTGAACCATCCACAATCAGACAAGATTAGTCAAATCTTTAGGGATCGTTATGTTTTTGAGTTCCTGGATTTACAGGAACCAATTAATGAGCATGATTTGAAAAGGGGTCTGATAGCCAAACTTAAGAAATTCCTGCTCGAACTGGGCCGAGATTTTATTTTCATGGGCGAAGAATATAGGCTTATAGTGGGTATAAAGGATTTTAATATTGACCTGCTTTTTTACCACCGTGACTTACAATGTTTGGTTGCATTCGAACTAAAAACAGTAGCTTTTGAACCGGAACAATTGGGTAAGCTGAATTTTTATCTGGAGGCACTTGATCGGGATGTAAAAAAGCCGCATGAGCACCCTTCAATCGGTATTTTGCTATGCAAAACAAAGAATAATACAGAAGTAGAATATGCATTAAGCCGCAATATTAGCCCTGCATTGGTTGCCGAATATCAAACAAAACTAATTGACAAGGGCATACTGAAAAAACTATTAAGTGAATGGTCTGAAAACATTGAAGATAATAATGAATAGCATTTACGATAAAGTTGTACAAGCCTTAAAGCAGGCAGAAAACCATAACAGCCAGGTTATGGTAAAGCCGGAGGTTATCCTTTGGCCCGATCCGGAGAACCAATGGAAGGAAGTGATTGGCGTATTGCATGAAGCAATGCCTCAGCTACTTATTTACGGAAAATATGATCCCGCTAAGAAACAAGGACCAGCCATCTGGCTTAAATGTATGATTGCAAAAGCCCTGCCTGAGGCCAATTGGGAAGCAGATGCCATCCCCATCATTTACTTACCGGGTGTGGCCAAGTCGGATTTGCGGAATGTAGAAAATGCCGTGTTCAACTTCCAACCCTTGTTGGAATATCAATATACAGGAACACTATTTATTCAGGAAAACGGTCGGGAATGGAGCATATTGGCTTTTGTTGAAAATCCAAACTACGGTTTGGGCATTAAAGTAGCCAAAGACAATGCGACAAAAGAAGCCTTAAGGAAAACTCTGCCATCCATTTTTCAAGACCGCGAAGTGTTGGCCAATAAAACCATGATAGATGCCGATTATTTGAACAATCAATTGTTCCCGGATATCATCCCAACTATTTTGAAATGGATGTGTAAAGGCGATGTGTTGCTGAATACAATGGATGCAGGAAAAAGAGAAGTTTTTTCCAACTTGTGCAAATCACAATACGAATTTGAACCCGACCACAAAAACATTAAAGCCATTGCAGAGAAATTGGGTGCTCAGAAAAACTCCTGGAAATACGTTTGGCAATTGTACGCCACTGCACCCCACAAGTATCCCGAAATAGAAGGCTTGCTCCGTTTGGCAAAACCTGCAGAGCTAGGATACGGCATGTTTGCATTACCCGATGAAAGCTGGCCACAGGTAAACGAACAGAAAGAGGAAGCACTGGCCCAGGCGTTATCAAAAGCTGCAAAACAAGATGCACTAAAAGCATTGGTCACCTTGCAAGATTTAGAAAAAGAACACAGTGTAAGGCGAAACTGGGTTTGGTTTGAGTTAGGCAAATCACCAATGGCTGATGCCTTGCATTATTTGGTTCAAATGGCAACAAAAGCCAATGAAACATTTTCATCTTCTTCCATTGAAGCCATAAAAAACTATTACACAACAAACGGCTTTTCGGTTGACCAATTCATGCGTAAAGCATTAGCCGCTGTAAAATCAGAGAAGGATAAGACCATTGTAAAATCTATCATTCATTTGTTCTACCAACCCTGGTTAGAAAACATCACCAATAAATTTCAAAAATTGGTGGAACAGGATGCAAGCATTTTTACTACCCAAAAAGCAGTTGCAGAAACTGAATCATTTGTACTGTTTGTAGATGCTTTTAGATATGAATTAGCTGAGGAGTTTTGCAAACGATTGGCAAAATACAAATTGAAAGTTTCATTGCAAGCCAGTTGGTCGGCCATTCCATCTTTAACACCTACTGCAAAACCCAATGTATCGCCCATAGCAACGGCAATTTCAATACAAAGTGGCTTTGCAGAGTTTCGACCTCAATTACAAAACAGGAAAGACCTGCTTACTCCTGTATTTCGTGAGGAACTGAACACAGCAGGTTTTAAATTTGTAACTCAGGCAAAAGACATACAGGGCGAGGGGAAATATTGGCAGGAGATAGGAGATATAGATACGAAGGGGCACGAAGAACAGGCCGATATGGTAAAACGCATTGAAGAATTATTTGACCAGGTGCAAGAAGCCTTGGATGTGGCTTTTGAAAGAGGAATCAAACGTATTAAAATAGTAACCGATCATGGTTGGTTATTACTGCCGGGATGCCTGCCTAAAACCCAAATCAATGTTGGTTTAACAGAAACCCGTTGGGGTCGTTGTGCATTAATCAAAGAAGGAGCAACTACAGATTTGCTGCATCTGCCCTGGCGTTGGAACCCTTCCATTTATATTGCTTATGCTCCCGGCATTTCATTTTTCAAAGTAAACGAAGAGTATGCTCACGGAGGTATATCCATACATGAATGTTTAGTACCCACATTGATAATAGAAAATCCGAATGTGCTGAATATTGAAACTGAAGTGAAAATAGTAGAATGGGTAAACCTTAGATGTACCATTCAAACCAGTGATGTGCCTGATGGTTATAGTGTGGATATCCGCACCAAATACAACGATGCAAAAACATCCATAGTGATATCAAAGAGCAAAATACTAAAAGGCAACACTGCCACCTTGATGGTTGATGATGGATACGAGTCAGAAGCTGCTACCATTGTATTGTTGGATGAAAACGAAAGAATATTAGATAAAAAACCAACCACAGTAGGTGGTTAAATATACGATTATGGAATTAGACAAAATAGACCACTTAGCAGCCAAGGCTTTTGAAGGTTATATAGTTCGGAAAGACTTGCTGGAACAATTCCGCAAAACTTATCCGGTGCCAACTTATGTCATAGAGTTTCTATTGGGCCGATATTGTGCTACCACCAATGAAGAAGAAATCCAGGAGGGTTTGGAGATTGTAAAAAGACAATTGCAAGACCGTACAGTTAGGCCGGGTGAAGAAGAATATTTTAAATCAAAAGCAGAGAAACAAGGAAAGGTAAAGCTCATAGATATCATAACAGCCAGGCTGGATACTGGGACAGGAACATATCTAGCTAACCTGCCAAGCCTACAACTTAACAAGGTTAAAATAGCCAATGAACTCGTATACTCCAATGATCGTATGCTGACAGGTGGCTTCTACGCAGAAATTGATCTTGAATACGATGCCTTGTCAGCACAGGAAAAAGGAGGGCTTGCATTTGCCATTTCCGGATTAAGACCCATACAGCTATCCAAACGGGATGTTCTGGAGACACTTTACAAGGGCAGGTCACAATTCAGCCTTGAGGAGTGGAAAAACCTGTTGATCAGAAGTGTGGGAATGGAGCCTGAAGCACTCACAGAAAAAGCAAAAAATGTACTGTTTGTGAGAATGATACCTTTTGTCGAACGAAATTACAACCTGGTGGAACTCGGACCACGGGGTACGGGAAAATCCCACCTATACCAGCAAATATCTCCGTATTCGCACCTGGTATCCGGAGGAAAGGCAACTGTTGCCAAGATGTTTGTGAATATGGGAAATGGTGAACGGGGGTTGGTTTGCAAGTACGATGTTGTGTGCTTTGATGAAGTATCAGGGATTTCCTTTGACCAGAAAGATGGCGTTAACATCATGAAAGGCTATATGGAGAGCGGGGAGTTCAGCCGTGGTAAAGAACCCATCAGAGCAGATGGTGGCATAGTCATGGTGGGTAATTTTGATGTCGATGTAGAGCATCAGCAAAGGGTAAGTCATCTCTTTGGGCCCATGCCAAAGGAAATGAAAGACGATACAGCCTTTATGGACAGGATACATGCATACGTGCCGGGATGGGATTTTCCCAAACTTAATAAAACCTATTTTACTGACCATTTTGGTCTGGTTAGCGATTATCTGTCAGAATGCTGGACAAGGTTGAGGGATGTAAGCAGGCTATCGACAGTATTGCCCAGACTGGATTACGGTGGGGCACTGAGCGGAAGAGATACAACGGCAGTAAATAAAACGCTAAATGGCCTCCTTAAACTTATGGAACCAAATCCGCAGGCACCAATATCAGATGAAATGCTCGAGTGGGCTGTTAAAATAGCTCTTGAATACAGACGTAGAGTAAAGGAACAGCAAAAAAGAGTGGGTTCTGCAGAATTCCGTAATACACATTTCAGCTACAGGATCGGTGAAAACGGTGTGGAGACCTATGTAAGCACTCCGGAACTGCACAGTGAAAATACAATTGGGGAAGACCCACTACCACCGGGTCAGATATGGACACTGAACAATGGAGCAGGAGAAGAAGCATCCGGGCTATACAAAGTTGAAATAAATACAATGCCGGGGAGTGGAGTAAAAATAATCAACAAGCCAGCCCCCCACCCTTTTCAGGAAAGCGTAAAGTATGCAGAACAAAACCTCTATACCAAATCAAGGGAACTTGTTGGAGACAGAGAGCCCAGGTCTTATGAATATAATATTCAGCTTAGGGCATTTGATTCCTCTAAGAGTGGCCAGGGTATAGGAGTATCAGTGTTAATAGCAATGTGCAGTGCTCTGCTGGAAAAAACAACAAAAGCAGGCATAATTGTAGTTGGCCATTTAAATCTTGGAGGTTCACTTGACATAGTCTACAATGCCATAAATCTGGCTGAAGTGGCCGTTGAAAAAGGAGCGACTACATTGCTTATTCCACTTAATGCCAGAAAACAGTTGAATGAGTTATCAGATGACATGATTACTAAGATCAATATACAGTATTATACGGATATAAAGGATTGCTTGATAAAAGCATTGGGGGAATAAATAATAACTACTTGAAATTATGACTTTATACATAAACCAATCGGGCAAACTAAAGGAGGTAAAAGAAAAACCTTTTAAACTGGAAAAGGATATTCAAAAAGTCTTTGAGGAAAACTTGTATTCCATTATGGGTTTGGAATTGGTAAAGAGTGAGTTTACCATTAAAAACAAGCGTATAGATACGTTGGCTTATGATACACAGGCCTGTGCTTTTATCATCATCGAATACAAAAGAGATAAAAATATCAGCGTAGTTGACCAGGGCTTTACATACCTCAGTTTGATGTTGGAAAACAAGGCTGATTTTATAGTTGAGTATAACGAAAGTTTGAAACGTAATCTGAAAAGAGAAGATGTAGACTGGAGCCAAACAAGGGTAGCATTTGTGTCACCGAGCTTTACAGAAAATCAAATACAGGCAACCAACTTTAAAGACATTGCTATTGAACTTTGGGAAGTTAAGCAATACGAAAACGATACCATTGCCATCAACCCAATTAAAAAGTCTGTTGCAGCCGAAAGTATCAAACCCATAACACAGCAAACACAATCTTTGAAAAATGTTGCGGCTGAAATAAAGGTTTATATCGAACAAGACCATATAGAAAAAGCCTCTGACCTCATAGCAGAGTTGTACGAAAAATTCAAGGCAGCTATCCTCAATCTTACTGATGGCATTGAAGTAAAGCCGCAAAAGTTTTACATCGCATTCAAGAAAGGTAAAAACATAACAGACATAGCTATTTTGAAGAAGTCGCTGAAGCTTTTTATCAATGCAAAAGCCGGTCAGTTAGATGATCCTAAGAAATTAGCACAAGACGTTTCCAATATTGGGCATTGGGGCAATGGAGATTACCAGGTTCAGGTGGAAGATGACAAAGATCTGGAATATATCATGAGTCTGGTAAAACAGGTGTTGTAGATAAACAAAGGTAGAATGAAAGTGATTAATAATACCCCACCAGGGGCAGGTTATTTGTTGGGTTGAAGGCTGAATATTATGAATATCCCGGAAAAAATAGTTTAAATTATCACGGTCTGACAAGCAAAATGATTGCCTGTTTGATGGTGACCGGGGAACCAATCAGAAAGCCCAGAATCAGTGTTATTTAGGATAGGGTTTAAAGGTGTGGTTTCATAAATGGTTGGTTGTTAGCTGGTTTGTAAAGTTCATCAAGTTAAAGCCAGGACCTCACCAGGATGAGATCAAGGACGAAGGTGCAAAATTGTTGTGATAATTGGTTTGAAAGGTGGGGTAAAGATAAAAAAGAATAGGACCATATGCAAAATGGTTAGAAACAAATATTAATTTTATGGCCTGGACTGACAGACTATAACAAAAGTATATCTCAACATAGAAGCCAACATTAAAGAAAATGCAAAAGTACCAGGTCAATCAAACCCTTAAAAAACACGGATTGGACAGGAATAAGTACAATCTGATTGCCAACTATGTGTACTTGCAATCTGAGATCAATATAAAAGGTGTTAGTAAAGCACCGCGGGATTATATGGCATCTATCAAAGTGCAAATTAGTAACAGCCAGCTTACCTTGTCCGGAATAGCCCATGAATCAGCGTTATATTCTAATTTACTGTCCAACTGTATACAAGAATCCATCATAGAAATGGATATAGAAAACAATGAGGATTTTCTGGAAAAGAGAAGATTGTTAATGGCGGAGAAGCTGAAGGGGTATTATTTTGGTTTGTGATTATAGATTTACAAAAATGTGAATTGGTTGAATTATTAGATATATTTGCCCTAATTTAGAGTGAGTGACTTACAATAATGATATAGAATTAATAGAAGCGCTCAAGCAGCGAGATCGAAATGCATTCAAATACTTGTATAAAAACTATACTAGAGCAATAAAACATTTTATAAAAACACATGCTGGCCAGGAAGTCGATGCTGAGGAAATAGAACAAAATGTGATTATCTTACTTTATGAAAAAATCGTTTCCGGACAATTTATACTTAATGAAGGGACCAAACTAAGTACATACATGTTTGCTGTAGGCAAAAACATGTGGTATAAGAAGAGTGGAAGGACCGTATCGTATAAGGGAGAGGAAAGTTTTGAAGAAACTGGAGAAGATTTTGACTTTGACGGACTTTTTGAACCAGCCAATGAGGATGAGCAAAAAGTGATTTCTGCCTTAAAAAATATTGATCCAGCTTGTAAAGAAATCCTTACGCTCTATTATTATGACAATAAAACCATGCGTGAAATTGCTGAAAAAATGGAATCTATCACGGAAGAGAATCTGCGTAAGAGAAAGTACAAGTGTATTCAGAAATTAAAAAAAGTGCTCACAGATAAAATAAAAAATCATGGATAGGGCGACATTTTTAGATTTAATGGATAAATATATTGACGGCATTATGTCTGATGCTGAAAAATATGAATTTGATCTGATGTTGACAAATGATCCTTCTCTTCGGCAGGAGTTTAATACCCATAAGACACTTCGCAAAGGAATCAAGCTAAGTGGCAGGAATGATTTAATAAACGAATTGAATTCCATAAAAAAGGATGTCAGCATTTCAAATAGTGGCAATATAAAGAAAATTTCATCCGGGTGGTATATAGCATTTGCAGCGGTTTTAGTATCAGTAATAGCGGTTCTTTTCCTTTTTAATAATAAAAATGAAACTTCTCCTATCTCTAAGTATGCCGGAATATTTAATATGCAAGTATTGCCGATTGAAGGTAAACTTGGTGGCGGTGTAGCTACTGAAAGTGTAAAAGTAATACTCAAATCAAATAATCGAAATGAATATGAATTGATTAAAGACACATTGATCATATATTCAAAGCCAGAAATCATCGAAACTATTCTATTAATGGATCCTTTTATCACCTTAAACCAGGATAGAAAAATTTTAATTGAGACTAAAAATCAAAAATATATCTTTACAAAGAAAAATAATTAAAATGAAAAATTTAATTGTATTCCTTATCCTTTACGGTGTGTTTTATAAAACACAAGCTCAAGGCCTTATATTTGATCAGTCTGCTTTTGAAGCAGGAAAGCAATTTGAAAGAGAAAGAGCTGATTTTATACCTACTTCTTCTTCCTTGAAAAAGTATGCTCCTTATGTCTTGCAGCAACAAAGAGCCACTTGTGTTGCTTACTCTACTGCTTATGCTATTACTATCCTTCAGGCTAGCAATAAAAAATTGACTGACCAAAAAGAAATTACCCTGTCTTTGGTCTCGGCACACTGGATTTACTACAGAAACAAAGATATTACTGACGATAAATGTTTGGAAGGACTTAGTTTAGAAAAAACCATGGTAGATGTATTAAATAATGG
>PHFX01000181.1 GCA_007618135.1 Candidatus Brocadia sp. WS118
GGGAGTGGATATCATTTATGCTAACTGAAAATCCAAGAAAAAGAGCTTCGCAGATGCAATTGTTGGAAAATTTAATTAAAATTTAGGACTTTGTTAAGTTAACGCTTATGCCCCTTTATCCCCTCTTTCTAGAGGGGAAAATATATGTTTGAAATTCCTTAACAGAAATTTATGAAAACCGGTATTGCTCATCTGCCGCTTCACGGGGGCAAGGCGCCTTCATGGCTATTCCAGCGTATGAAACGACTCGCGCGGGAAATTGTCATTGCCGTGGTAAGCGAATACGGTCCTCAGGAAATGCTCAAAAGACTTTCTGACCCGTTCTGGTTTCAGGCGTTCGGCTGTGTATTAGGGTTTGACTGGCATTCAAGCGGCGTTACGACTACCACGTGCGGGGCGCTGAAGGAAGGCGTGAAAGGGTTTGAGCGGGAACTAGGCCTGTTCATTGCCGGTGGCAAGGGAGGAACTTCCCGGAAAACGCCGTCGGAAATTATCCGTGTGGGCGACCAGCTGTCATGTGACCCTGCAAAACTTGTCTATGCCAGCAGGATGAGCGCCAAGGTGGACAGTAGCGCTGTGCAGGATGGATACCAGCTATATCATCATGCATTTATCTTCACGAAGTCTGGGGATTGGGCTGTTGTTCAGCAGGGAATGAATGATGCCAATAAATATGCGCGCCGGTATCACTGGCTTGGCAGCAGGGTGGCAAACTTTGTGGTTGAACCCCATCAGGCCATTTGCTGTGATTCAAGCGGGAATACCCTAAATATGGTGGCTGTGGCGAGTGAAGAGGCACGGCAATCCGCAGTCATCCTCTCACAGATAAAACCCGACATTTTAGTCGGTGAAATCAAGAAGATACAGACCTTGCATCTGCCGCCCCGTCATCATGTGGATGTCCATGATATACACCCTGAAAGGCTGTATAAGATATTCATAAAAACTTACGAAAATATTCCAAAAGATTTTGAATCCTTGCTGGGAATTGAAGGGGTTGGTCCCAAGACCATCCGGGCGCTGGCGCTGATTTCTGAAATTGTGTACGGGAAAAGTCCCAGTTTTCAAGATCCGGTCAGGTACAGCTTTGCTCATGGCGGTAAGGACGGACATCCGTATCCAGTGGACAGGGAGGTTTACGACCGCACGATCGGGATATTGAAGAATGCCCTCAAACAGGCGAAGGTTGGAAACAGTGAAAAGGTGGAAGCCATAAAACGACTGAACAGTTTCATAACTTAGATAAGCACCCATGTAAAGCGACCAGCCTGGTCGCTCTACCATCAGTGAGTTGTATAAGGCTGTCATGAATTTTGTCGTGAGCGCTCAGTCGAACTATCAGCTTCGTTTGTCCATTTTGAAATTACCCTGATTTTGCCGGGATTAAATTCTCCTGCCATCGCGGTGAAAGTGCGGGACAACGGGCCAACTCGCGGGCTGCTGTAACGTCAGTCCTGCGGTTGCGCATAATGACGTACGCCGCGGCAACGGTCCATTGCGGGAAAGATCGCTCCATAAGAACCAAAGGATTTCCTGCCTCCACATATCCCTCCTGCAAGACACGGAAATACCATCCCGTCTTTCCCGTCTGTTTCATGAGTGCGCCGAAATCTTTGGTTCCCCAGCGGCGCTCTATTTTCCAGCAGGGTTGCCGGGGCTGTGAAACCTGAAGTAATGCCTCGCCTGCCTGAAATACATCACCGATACAAAGCCCATCTTCCAGCAATCCGCCGGTCGTAAAATTCTCGCCGAAAGCGCCGTAAGTCATATCAGGGAGATGAAGTTTCTCCCTCCAATACGGGTAATGCTCGGAGGGATAGGCATTGACTGCCTTGTGTGGCCCGCCGTGCACGGATAAATCCGCCTGTGCATCACCGGTGAGGTTAAGCCTTCCCAGCCATACAGGGCCGGAAACAAATGTTTTGAAGATGCCTGTCTTCCATGAATTGTCAGTTACGTTGGTTGCATGTGAAGCGTTCAGGGTTATTGGCAACCCAACCTGAATCGAGAGGATTTTTGTTTCTTTCATACGTGCATTATTAAAGCATCAAACAACCGCAAAATCAAAGTGAAAGATACACGGAAGATCACAATATTTCATCGATCACCGGTCTCGATAAAATACTTGTTTTTTGAGATAAAAATCGTATGCTTTATTGAATGTTTTGGTGCAGATACATTATGGAAATATTTATTAAGGAGTTGTGAAATGAAGAGAGTTTCGATGTTATTAACCACTTCTGTTTTGACTTTGATTCCTATGGTTTCGGTATGCAGTTCGTATGCCGAAACAAAGAAGTTAGACAAAACACCGCCGGAGCACTTATATATGAAGGAAAAGCAACCGGCTCCTCCCGTTTCCCATCAGGACATGTCTGCCCTCTCCGGCAAGGTTGTGGAAACCATGAATAGCGGCGGTTACACCTATCTCTGCATCGAGAAGGATGGCAAAAAGACCTGGGCGGCTATACTGGAAACAAAGGTAGCCGTTGGACAGGAGATTGCCCTGCAGCCCGGTTATGAAATGGTCAATTTTAACAGCAAGACTCTCAACAGGACATTTGATAAGATCATTTTCTCTACCGGACCAGCCTCAGCTGAGGGGACAGTTGATGTAAAGAGTTTCCACGGCAAAGCTGCTGAAAGCAAGACGACAGAGGCCGCTCCTGCTGAGAAGATACAGGTGGAAAAGGCCTCCGCTCCGGATGCTTACACGGTGGCCGAGCTTTACGGGAAAAGGGCTGAACTTGACACAAAAAACGTAACGGTTAAAGGTAAAGTGGTGAAGGTTTCGTCTGGAATTATGGGAAGGAACTGGTTACATATTCAGGATGGAAGCGGGAATCAGAAGGACGGTAATAATGACCTTGTGGTAACATCAAAAGACCTGGCTGCAGTGGGCGACATTGTTACTGTAAGCGGGACTTTATACAAGGACAAGGACTTTGGCAGCGGTTACAAATATGATGTGATCGTAGAGCAAGCAAGTATTAAAAAATGAGTGATAAGTTATAGTAAACGCCTTACATAAGTATAGCTGCAAAATGTACCATTGCGAGCACATTCGCTTTGCTCAGGGTTAAACTCCGCGAAGCAATCCTATGTTTGAGATTGCGGAGAAGGTAGGTTGGGTTGAACGTGAGTGAAATCCAACAACATATTGACATGCGAAATATTGGAGATGTTGGGTTTCGCTCCGGCGAAACCCAACCTTAACATATAAGGCTGGGCATCGCCCACCAAAAAGCCACGCCTCAAGCCCATATCCCCGGTATGGATTGATTACAACCTTTACATTTGTTATCTTTCAAATGGTTTTCCCGTATGGAAAAACCTGCCCGTCTGATGACAATGTTTTGGCAGTGCGGGCAATAGGTGTTTTCACCTTCATGTCCGGGTACATTGCCCACGTAGGGGAAGTGCAATCCGGTATCAAGGGCAATTTTCCTTGCCATTTCCAGAGTCTTTACCGGTGTCGGATGGAGATTTTTCATCTTATAGGTTGGATGAAAGCGGGTGAAGTGAATGGGGACATCGGGCCCAAGATTTTCCCTAATCCATACACACATCTCTTTAAATTCCCTTTCACTGTCATTGAGTGTTGGCACCACCAGCATAACAATTTCAAACCATATCCCAATCTTCTTTAAGGTTGTCAGGGTATGTAAAACAGGCTTCAGTTCGCCGGTACAGGTCTCCCGATAAAATTTTTCTGTAAATCCTTTCAGGTCGATCTTTACTGCGCTCAGGTGTTGACATAACTCCGTCAAAGGTTTTTCCTGGATATAACCGTTCGATATCATAACACTCTTTAACCCGCGCTCCTTCCCCAGCCGGGCAGTATCATACATATATTCATAATAGACTACCGGCTCTGAATACGTGTAGGCGATCGTTTTGCTGCCGTTCATCCCGGCATCCTTTACTGCATCCTCAGGGGTTAGTTTAATACTCTCGATTTGCTCAGGCCGGTATTGTGAGATTTGCCAATTCTGGCAAAATTTACACTCGATATTGCATCCCGCTGTGGCAAGAGAATAAGCCTTTGTGCCGGGTAAAAAGTGGAACAGGGGTTTTTTCTCGACAGGGTCAACATTCAGGGCACAGACGCGTGAATGTACCAGGGTGTAATAGGTGCCGCCCCGGTTTTCCCGGACGCCACAATATCCGCGTTCCATATCGGCAATCGTGCATTTCCGGGGACAAAGTTCGCATTCTACCCTTAAATCTTCCAGCTTCTTGTAATGCATGGCCTCCTTTACCGGGAATCCCTGATTAATCCCTTTCAGTGCCTCCGGACTATAAACATCCTCCGCCCATGCATTCAAGGTATTTCCAAGACAGAGGGTACACGCCCCTAATACACCAGCTTTTATCAACGACCTTCGGGTAATCATAAAACACCAGAAATAAAAATAAGTATCGAGAATTCAGGAGCCAGCAGTCGGAAGAGAAACGTATCTCAGGCAATTAACGATCTTCCGATTCCTATTTTTGGTTTTACATAAATATATAGAATTAGATTCTTCGCTCCGCTCAGAATGACATTTTCGCATTATTCTGTCATTCTGAGGGAGTGAAACGACCGAAGAATCTCAACTTTGAAATTCTTATACATTTAAATTATATTGCTATTATAAGCGCAAGTCAAGCAATGTGAGGCTTTATCATGTTGCTCTTTCATGGGTTAAAAAACCAACGTACTGTAATATCTCTATCAACCTGTTTATATCCTTCTCGCTGTGGGTAGCCATTAAGGAAATGCGCAACCGGCTTGTCCCCGGTGGCACCGTTGGTGGCCGAATTGCAGGGATTAAAATGCCGTTTTCGTAGAGTTTCGTGGCTACATTGACTGCATCTTCTGCCGATCCAACAATAAGGGGGACGATAGGACTTTCTACGGAAATAGTATTCATAAATTGTAATAGCCGTGTCTTTAAAGAGGTAATATTCCTCCATAACGAATCAATAAGTGAAGCGTCTTCCTGGATAAGTGTCAGTCCTGCCAATGAAGCGGCGCAGACAGCAGGCGGCAGGGCAGTTGTATAAATGAAAGAACGCGATTTATTCTTTAAAAAATCGATGAGAGGCTTGCTTCCTGCAATAAATCCGCCAATGCTGCCAATTGCCTTGCTGAAAGACCCCATGATAACATCAATCTTTCCTTCTAGGCCGTAGTGCTCGATCAAACCTTTCCCTTGTTTCCCGAACACCCCCATGGCGTGGGCATCATCTACCATAAGTACGGCATCGTGTCTTTTGGCAATACTCACAATCTCCGTAAGCGGGGCGGTATCGCCATCCATACTAAACACGCTGTCGGTAACCACCAACTTTCTTCTATATTCTGAAGACCTTTGTAATAATGATTCCAACTGGCCTACATCCTTGTGGGGATAGACACGGAACGTTGCGGCGGACAGACGACAACCATCGATAATGCTCGCATGATTCAGTTTATCACCAATGACAATATCCCCTTTTGAGACAAGTGCGCAGAGAGCGCCCAGATTTGCCATATATCCTGTCGGAAACAGGAGTGCCGCCTCTGTCCCCTTAAACTCCGCAATTTTCTTTTCAAGCTCCTGGTGGAGTATCATAGTCCCGGAAACCAGTCGCGACGCGCCGGCACCCCATCCGTATTGATGAATAGCCTCAATGGCGGCCTGCTTTATCTTTGGATGGTTGGCAAGTCCGAGGTAGTTATTTGAACAAAACGACAGATATAATTTGCCGTTTATGTGAACATAAGGACCTTGCGCGCCTTCAATGGTCTTATACTCGCGGAGCAAGGAGCGATTTTGTAAATCGGCTAATTCGTCCAGGATGAAATCTATGCCCATACTATAAATAAGATAATATGTTTTTTCGCAGGGCAACTCTTTGCAGGTTATCCTGGAATAGAAGAAACTGTTTAGCGTTGCTTATTGCAAGGCTGAAGCCTTATCCTGTTGTCACTTTACCTAACCAGAATAAGTCGGAACGTGTAGCGCTACAATTTTTGCTCAAATTGTCAAAATATTATTTGCAAGATACTATCAAATTTAAATATCAGTCACCTTATAATCTATTTTATTCAATTCGTCTATTATAAATTTCTTTTTATTTATCATGAAATAGGCGCGAATTGTTGATGAATGAGAATAAGAGACAGGGAAATTAACCATTGAAGTTTTTTGCCTGGTAGATTAAGATGATTTGGTAGTTTTTCCTTGGCTTCACAGGGTTGAACAGCATACAGGATAAAGAAAGGATCAGAAAATCCCCCTTAAAAAGGGGTCGAAGGGGGTTGTAAAAAACTTGCCAAAACATGTCCTCATGGAAACGGGGAATGGAGAAAAGAAGTTTTTACGGCGTATACATTCATGAGCCAAAGGCTCACAAAGGGGCATAAAAAAATGTCACCCTCTTTTCATCCCTCCCATTAGGGGTGGGAAAGGTCTCTCACCTCTTGTGGGTGAGGTATATTATCGTACCAATACTATATGAAACCCATCAACCATTTTGGTGTATCTCTTATCACGGGTGTTGTGACTTTTTTCATGACCAGGGCAATTTTGCCGAGTGTTGCCTGTTTCCTGGCAGGTTGGTTAGTAGATATTGATCATATATGGGATTTTTATACCAATGGATGCAAAGGCTTCAGTATTAAAAGATTTGGGCGCGCGATGGACAACGGTGAAATAAAAAGGGCACATTTTTATCTTCACAGTTACGAGCTTTTATTGATCCTGGTAGCCCTGTGTTTTGTTACCCGTTTCAATTATCTTTTAACCTTTACAACCCTGGGATTTGCCATACATTTGTTTCTTGACCAGATAGGTAATCCCGTATATTCACTCACCTATTTTCTTACGTATAGAATGCTGAACGGTTATAAACCAGAAATTATTTTTAGAACATCCCTTCATAAGCAGAAGGTGCGTGAAAAGGTATGAAAGGTAACATCTAACCCGAAGAAATCGGAAAAGAATGTATTTTCCGTTTTTCACACAACAGACATTTAGAAAGTAAACACCATCAATCCTGATTGCCGGCCAATTCTAGTCCCAGGTCTCTGATCATCTGGAAATCATCTTCAACCTTCCTCCCCGTTGTCGTTAAATAGTTTCCTGTCATCGTGCTGTTAGCGCCTGCATAAAACATCCATGACTGCGAGTCCCTCAGAGTCTTTTCGCGGCCGCCGGCAATCTTAATTTCTTTGTCAGGTAAAACGAATCGAAATACGGAGATAATTTTGAGCGCTTCCATAGGTGTTAAAGGCAGAGAGTTCTCCAGGGGTGTCCCGGATATGGGATGTAAAAAGTTGAGGGGTACGACATTGACATCCAAACTTTTCAGGGTAAATGCGAGATCAATACGGTCTTCTATTTCCTCTCCGATGCCAAAAATTGCGCCGCTGCATATTTCCAGTCCAACCTCTTTCGCAATACGGATGGTATTCATGCGATCAATAAAGGTATGCGTTGAACATACGTTTGGGAAAAATCTTTCAGAAGTCTCCAAATTATGGTTCAGCCGTTTTAGTCCGCATTTCACCAGCGATTCGGCAGTATCTCGTGTCAATATCCCGAAGGAGCCGTGCGGATGGATATGGGTATGCCTGGCAATTTCTTCTATGGTATCACAAATTTTATGAAGATCGCCGGAATTACTTATTCCATACCCGCTGGTAACGATACCAAGAGAGGTGGAGCCTGCTTGTTCTGCGCATTTGGCAACATCAAGTATTGTGTTCGTATCAGCAAGCGGGAATTCTTCTATACTGGTATGATAGCGGGCTGATTGAGAACAAAAACTACAGTCTTCGGTGCATCGCCCCTGTCTTGCACTAACGATGGAACAAGTCTTTACCGAATGGCCGAAATACCGTAGCCGGATCTGATTCGCCCAATAGAAGAGATCGTAGATTTCGTCACGGTTGATTTGCATGAGATAGAGGGCCTCATCACGGCTGATGGGCAGATTCCGGAGGGATTGGCTTGCAATATGTTTTATTTTATCGTTCATTACCCGTGATCATTAACCATGAATGGACACAAATTTATGTGAATACGAATGATGTATATTTTTCACGTGTGACTCTTTATGGGCAAGCTGTTATTTATTCTTATATTTCAAATAGACGCTGCGGACATGCTGCCAAACGACATCGGGACGGTCAGACCGGACATATGTCATGCAGTCGGTACCTTCAAAGCTCCACGTGGCGATATTGCGGATTCCCGAGTCATACGCTACATCCACCGCGGTTACAATCTCCTCTTCCCTCTGGGCAGGTACCCGATAGCCCTGGATCCATATCTGCGGTTCCTTGTCATATTTTTTTGAAAGTGCATACACCTCATGGGAGATACGGCGAACAAACTCTGTTACGTCTTGTTTGTAGGCATACCAGTAAGGGTCACTCCCAAAGACATCCATGCTTTTGATCATGGCAACCTTTTCCCATTCGTAGATGCCATATCGGGGATCGGTGGTTGGAAACAAACACACCGAATTTTTCAGCCCTTTCTTTGATGCTTCATTTGCAAGGTATTCGAGAAAATTCACAATGGTTGTCTGGCGAAAGTCCTTTACGTCATCGGTAAATTCCACTGGCATCTCATACCGGTACTGTTGTTTGAAAACATCCTTACAGACCGCGCAGGTGCACCCCCAAATATCTCTCTTTTTACCGCCGAATAAGGGTGTAAATTCTCCAAAATACAGGTGTGGTTCATCCCAAAAAACACCTTCAGCGCCGGTTTCTGCTGCCAGTTCAATCCATGTTGCCATATGGTCTCTGAACGTTTTTGAATTTAAACACGCCTTGTAGACCTTCATTTCCCCTTCCGTGAAGTTTAATTGTTGCCTGCAATTGGGATAGGTCTTCACAAAGGTGGAAAACGACTCACCGCCAAATACGCGCCCTACACCCCATGGGTCAAGGAATACCTCCAACCCGGCTTCACGGCTTGCCTTCACAATATCGACCATGGTTCCCGCGTGGTACGTAATATCGTGTTCGCTCATGGTGTGCACGACAAAATTACACCCATCGTCAACCATCTTTTTCATGTCGTCACGAACGTGACGCAATATCCTGCTTCCGAAATAACTTGCACCCAGTTTCATGGTTTTCATGTTATCCATAGGAAAGCCGTATGTCAAGAAAATCCATGAGAAATCCGCGAGAAAGGTTTTTCCCTTGCTTAGAGTTAGATTAATTGCTAATATAACCCATCATTAGCAAGGGCTCTGCCATGTACGTGTTTGAGGCGTTATTTTTAAGGACCTATACCAAATATCTTGGGAACCCGTCTTTGCTAGTAGGCATACATTCTCAACAGAGATACGTATTATGCTATCATTGGGTAAACCACCATGAAATACGGGTCCAAAAGATAGCTTCACACGGCATTGCGGTGGAGCCTTAATTCCTGTCACTACCGCTTGTTCACCATATACTTTTCTGTCGGTTTCATACTATCAAGATCAGCTTTTCTCATAAATCGCATTCTCCATTGAATTTAAGCAGGTAAATTTATATAATTCTTTTTGTAACAATTTTTGAAAAAGTAGGGGCGAAGCATTTGCTATAATTGCCAAGAACGCATTCGTACCAAAACAGGCAAATGCTTCGCCCCTACCATGCATGACAAATATCGCAATTATTGGAATTTTTTAAATTAAATAAAACCAGGAACTTTATTCGGAAATTTATTGTTTACAAAGGAAATTCTGAGCAATGAGGGACGACAATACCAGAAGAAGAGAATTCGAAGAAAATGCAATGGCGCATGTCGATTCCCTTTATAATATGGCTCTAAGGTTGGTGTTCAATAAGGAGGAAGCTGAGGATCTCGTTCAGGAAACGTATTTAAAGGCATATCGGTTTTTTGACACCTTTCAAAAAGGGACAAATATAAAAGCATGGCTTTTCAAGATTCTTCGAAATACTTTTATTAATAATTACCGGAAGACGGCCAGTATGCCGGGCGAAGTTATTTTCGAGGATATCGAGTCGGTTGGTGCAGACACTCCTTATGAACAGGAAACGAAAGGCGGAGACTCTGCCGATACCCTGGAAAAGAAATACAACGACCTGGGTAGTTTGGTGGACGATGAGGTAAAAAAAGCCTTGGAAAGCTTGCCGGTAGAATATCGGGAAGCCATCTTTCTTTCAGATGTGGAAGAATTATCGTATAAAGATATTTCAGAAATTACGAATGTGCCCATTGGCACAGTAAAATCAAGACTAAACCGGGGTAGAGGGTTGCTTCAAAAGAGCTTATTAGAATATGCGAAAGACAGGGGTTTTATTAAGAGGGAAAAATAATGACGTGCAATGAAGCTATTAAACATTTTCATGAGTTTATGGATAAGGAATTAGATAAATCTCATTATCTTGTCGTGAAAAAGCATATTGATACTTGCGATGATTGTCATAAGAGGTACAAATATGAAATGGACGTTCGGGCATTGGTAAAAGCTTGTTGTGTTAAGGTAACAGCTCCTGTATACCTCCACGACAGGATTCTCGAAGGTCTCAATTTTGCTAACGCAGTCGTCCCGGTACCTGCTGACAAAGAAGTAATTTATCAACAGAAAGCCCCTCGCACATTATTTTCTTCACGCTACTATGCGGTAGCTGCCTCCGTCCTCATTTCAATAGCGGGGGGTATTTTTTATTATTCAAATTATTACCAACAGACAGATTCCATCACTATCGTTGATGATGCAGTAAAAAATCATGTGGTAGCAGTAAATGACAATCTGGTGTTTAATGAAAAAACGTCCGTGGTAGACAATATTAATAAATACCTTGGAAATACGATAAATACGAGGCTGAGGAATACATCTCCTTTCCTCAACGCAGAACAGGTTAATATTAAAGGAGGGATGCCAGACAGATTTTACGGAACAAGCAGTCCCTGCGTAATTTTTGATAAGGGAGGTAATAAGCTATCACTCCAGGTTGTCCGGAAAGGCGGGTTTCCCATTACGAATCTTGAACGAGCCAAGTTGGGGCATAAAGAATTTTACATAGGAAATCGTCAGGGCTTTAATTCCGTACTATGGGTAGAAGATGGCGTTACGTACTGCCTTACCTCGGATTTGAACAAAAGCGAAATGCTGAAATTTGCCGCAACCCTCACCTCACAATGACCTCCCGGTGTGGATTAATCCTGACGGAGAATAGCCCTAATCACTGCCTTTGATCCCGATTCTTCCCAACAGAGGTTTTGCTCTGGCTGGATATGTGACGACGGGATGTCCTAATGAAAAAGATTGTGCGCACAGGCTAATTTAATGTACAGGAATTTCAATTACCCCCCATAATCCCCCCGTTTACGGGGGGAAACAGGGGGGAAAGTTGCCGAAGGCCTAATTAATCATGGAGCCCTCTTTTTACGATGTAACACTTACCATATCGGATACCCTCATCACCTGGCCCACAGACCCTGCGGTATCCATTCGAAAAACAAGCGTAATTTCCCGCGGCGACTCATGGAACCTGTCTGAATTAAAATTTGGCTCCCATTGCGGAACTCATATCGATGCACCGTATCATGTTAATGAAAACGGAATCACCATTGACCAAATCCCCTTAGACGCTTTCATCGGAAAGGCAACGGTATTTGATATAACAAATAAAGAAAAAATTGATGTAGAGGATTTACACCCATTAGAAATAGAACATTGCGAGAGGGTTATTTTTAAAACGATTAACTCTGCTTATTGGAAACGCGCTCAATTTACCAAAGATTTTGTTTATATCACAAAAGAGGCTGCCGCCTATATAGCGGAGCATAACGTAAAACTGATCGGGATAGATTCTCTTTCTATTGATCAATTTGATAACATGCATGCGGATGCCCACCACATACTCTTGAAGAAAGGCGTCATTATCATCGAAGGGCTTGATTTGAATAAGGTAAAACCCGGGGATTACGAACTAATCGCTTTGCCATTAAAAATAAAGGATGGCGATGGCAGTCCTGCACGGGTAGTTTTGAAAAGGGTATCCTAAAATGCTAAAAAAGGTAACGGTTTAGCTTTTTGAAAAAGGTAGTGCCGATCCCTTGTGGTCGGCTTGTGCGGGGGATAAACCACCCGCGCTACGTATTCCATTTCGTGTGGATTACCTATAAATGTCCGGATTTTTCAAAAAGCTAAATTGGTAGGTTGTGTGTTATTGATTGTTACGATCCGTCAGGCGCTTCTTGGATTAAGCCCGGGGGCTAAGTCGTGAGATGGAACCGTATGGACGGTATATGTTGTGAAAGGAATTTCCCACCCATATTTATTGCATGTCTCCAGGGCGATCTTTTGAATGATTCTGGAAAGTTTGTAATAGTCTCCCGCAATCCGTCCTGCGAATTCAGCAAAGATCAGGTAATCCAGGGATGAATCGGCTGCTTCTTTAAATTCCACGTTCAGATTAAGGAGGTCATTTCGGTAGCCTTCGCTGACAAGTCCTGCGTTGACCGCTTCTTTCAGTTTAGGAGGAACTTCGGTAAGAGATATTGCCTGATGTCGGTAATCGATGCCAAAAGTAATCCTCACGGAAAAGTTTCTGGACAGATTGAGCGGAGTTTGTTTTAGAAATTCTGTTGTGAGATATGTTTTATAGCTTCCCCCCCCAACGGTAAGCTGTACAATTTCAGGAGTTTGTATGGCTACTTTACCCATAGTTCCATCCGCGAGGATAACCCAATCGTTTTCTTTGCACGGGAACCAGGGTTCGTCGTGATGATATGGGCGTGATCTCATATCTTTAAGGTCTCGTATGGGAATCCTGATCCTTCCACCTTTCAATTCCGGATTAACTAATTGGGTATTGAGTTGTAACGAAGCCACTTTCCATGGAAGGCCGTTGTAGAGTACCCGTTCATTTTCCTTTACTGTTCCAAGGTTTAATAAGAGGGTGCCCTGTTCGTAGAAGCGAGGAAGGGTTTGTTTCGCCGTCCAGATGAGACCTAAAATGAAAATGAATGCAATACCCAATAGTACCCAATCACCACAAAGATACAATACGATCAACAACGCCCCGGTAGCGCCAACAAAGGTAAATACATAATACAGCACCTCTGCAAGACGAATGTAAAACGAATTTGCAACCGTCTTGTGGATAAAACTGCCTTTATAGATGTGACTATGAACGTAACGAAGCAAAAAGAATACAAAAAGGAATGCAAATACGGATAAGACAAAATTTCTCCCACGGCTCTTGAAAAACACTCGCACGATATTTTTACCCGATTCAAGCAACGTCTTTCTTTCGCCTAATTTGTCGGCCAATTGATATTTCGCAATGGTAAGTTGACTCGAAATTTGTCTTCCTTTGCTATTCCAGGTATTTTCCAGGTCAGTGAGTTGATTTTTTAAGGTTTCATCTTTGACTTGGGCAGTAATCGTGTGAATATTTCCCAGTGCATTTTTTATCAGGGAAATTTGCTTCTCATAGTAAGCTGTTTGTGTTCGCAAATTTTCAATTAACCGGGGACGGGCGGTCATAATTTTTAAGTCATTAACAATCGGTCCGATCAGGGTTTGAATTTCCTCTTTCCAGTCAAAACGTTTTTGAGGTTTTTGATAAAACGTTTCCAGGTCCAAACCCGTGGCTATTTCCTCAAAATTTGTTTTAAGAGATTCTAGCCGTTCATTGAGCTTATCAATTTCTTCCTTAATTTCCGTTCTTTCTTCCTGTGTTTGCGCTTCATGGGACTTCTTCTCTTTGCCTTCGATTTCTTTTCTTAATTCTGTTATTAACTGAACAACGCCAGTGAGGGTATCTAACGTGTTTACCTCTTCAGTGGCAAATGGTTCTTTGGTTGCGGGGGATTTCCCGTTTTCCGTTTGTCCACACACTGAGTTGTGTTTCAATAAAATGAAAGAAGAAATAACGATAAGAAGTGCAATCAGACCCGCCTTCATTTTCATCGTATTTATGAAGCCTCCATAATTGAAAACCGAGTGAATAATTTGATATGGTTAAAAGGGAAAAAAGTTAGTGAAAGTATAGCGAATATACATGAACACTCAAGGATAAATTTCGCATATGGTAATCTGAAGGGTAGGGGCGAAGCATTTGCTATAATTGATGTACATGCATTCATTCCCAAACTGGCAAATGCTTCGCCCCTACTTTTTCAAAAAACTAAAATTTTACGATATTGTTTCTCCTCTGAGGTCAACTTTGCCCATCCTGTGTTTACCATCCTAAACCAATGGCCATTTCATATTTAACTTGAGAAAATACCATAAAAGGCATATATTTTATAGAGTTTATTGCTGTGGGACAAAGCCGTCCATTAATAGATTTGAGGAGGGATTAAAATGATTTCGGGACGATTGCACTGGGGTTGGGTTTGTTTGGCTCTTTTGATCATTACTTTTACGTCTGGCTGTCGCCTAGATAAACCACCACAGGAAGTAGCACAATGCTTTTGGGATGCCATGAAGGTCCAGGATGTTGAAAATGGCCGGAAATATGCGACAACATCGACCCGCACTTTGGTAGATACATCCGGTGAACAATTCAAAGACGCGGTGGTAACGTTTGGCAAGATTGTCATTGATGGCGACCTTACTACCATCGATACCACGGTCCGGTTGCAGAAACACGGCACGGAAACTTCTATTCCATTTCAAACGATCCTTGTAAAAGAGGATGGAGAATGGAGGGTAGACTATGCACAAACAAAAGAAACGATAAAGGAGGACGATTCCTTTTCAGGCATTACGAAAAATTTACAGGAGCTTGGTGGGAAATTGACAAAACGTATGGACGAAGCCCTTGGAGAGATAAAACAAAAAATACCTGAATACGAAGAAAAAATGAAAAAATTGGGTGATGTTGCATCGAAAAAAATGGATGAAGCATTGCAACGCTCTATGGAGGAGATTAAAAAAGACATAGAGAAACTGGGTGAAATCCTGGATGATTATCTGAAAAAAGAGGATGGCAACGACAAAGAGGAAAAGCCGGAAAGTGGTGTCGAGCTCTGAAGGCACTGAGCTGTACAGAATAACCTTGTGAGTGGTAGTTCTCATTGCTGGTTCACTCATCTACGATTGAACCGAAACATTTGGTATTTTTAATAAGCGGCGCTAGTTCGATGATTATTGTGTGATTCAAAACTTCTGGTTCGATCTGCAAGTGTGAACCAGCATGGGACTCAACATATACTCAAGAGTCTCACAATTTGTGATTTATAAACTTGATACAGAGTCTTCATGATCTACCGGGTGGCACGGACAAGCTATGCTTGTCCGTGTTTTTGCAATACTGCTTAATGCCTTGCGTTTGCGTGGTCTGCCTTGTATTGTCTATCCAAATGTTAAAATGAATACTTCGTAACAATGCCGTGCAAGTCCAACACGGACAAACGGAGTTTGTCCGTGCCACCCGGTTACCAATTTAAAATTCATTTTTTATGAACATCTTGAGTATAGTATTACCTTGCAAATATTTCTTTTTGTGTACGTTTGTTTTGCAGTTATTTAAAAGGAGTGTGATGTGGTAAAAAAGAATCATGTGAGAAATGTTGTTCTCTTGCTTTTATGTTTGACTTTCACCTTTCCCATTTCCGTGCGTGCGCACGAGGGACATGACCATAATGCTGATGCGTTAATTACGATCGGAAAGCGGACCTATATTCATTTCCAGACAGTCTTGATGGGATACCAGTACATCTATAGTTATATGGTAAAAGGGGGGGCAGGCGAGATCTCCGGCCTGGCTCAAACGCTCATTGATGCCGCCAATTTGGGTGTTCAGACTGAACCGGAGGGACCCGGCCAACACATGATGCAGCATATTCTTGAAGGGGCAGAGTCATTAAAAAATGCAAAGAGTGTGAGTGAACGACAGGAAGCATTCGCTTCCGTCAGCAATGCCCTTTTCCCTTTTTTCAAGCAATGGCCAAATCAGTTGATGCGCAGCAGGCTGAAGATATGCCGTTGCAAGGGTGGACACCAATGGCTTCAACCGGACAATTGCCCCACGGCATGTCCGTATGCTTCAAATAAATCCTCAAATTGTTTAACGATCGAAGAAACAATATACTAAACATGGCAAAATTAATAAAAGAAAGATCAAGAAAAGCAGGCCTTCCGCCGGGTGCCCTGGTCCATATTGGAGAGAAAAAGACCGAACAAATAAAGATTACAATCCTGGAGTACGACGAAATGCACTTCCGTGAGCAAGAGGCGAAAACAATCGAGGAATGTTTTCCCTCGAAGGATAAGAGCCGGCCTACGGTAGCGTGGATAAACATCGACGGGATTCATCGAAGTGACATATTGGGGAAACTCGGCGAGTGTTTTGGACTTCATCCACTTATCGTGGAAGATATCATGAATACCGATCAACGTCCTAAGATTGAGGATTTTGATGAATATAATTACATCGTGCTGAAAATGCTGCATTTGGACGGCGAAATTGTCTCTGAACAGGTAAGCCTGATATTAGGGTCAAATTTTGTCCTTTCATTTCTGGAAGGAGATGGTGATGTTTTTCGTGTTATCAGAGACCGCATCAGGACAAATAAAGGCCGCATACGCAAGATGGGCGCTGATTATCTTGCGTATTGCCTGCTCGATGCAATTGTTGACAACTACTTCATCATCCTGGAAACCCTGGGAGAAAAGATAGAATCATTGGAGGATGAATTAGTCAGGAACCCAAATCCCAGGGTATTACGCGCCATTTATCATCTGAAAAGGAACATGATATTATTGCGCCGGTCCGTATGGCCATTGCGGGAGTTAATCGGTGGTATGGAGAGGGGGGAATCTTTGCTGATTCAGGACACTACCAGAATTTACCTGAGGGATATTTACGATCACACCATCCATATCATTGATACCCTGGAAACGTTTCGGGAAATGGTTGCGGGGATGCTTGAAATCTATCTTTCGAGCATCAGTTACAAGTTGAACGCCGTCATAAAGGTGCTCACTATGATTGCCACGATATTTATGCCCCTAACCTTCATTGCCGGCATCTACGGAATGAATTTTAAATACATGCCGGAGCTTGAGTGGCGCTGGGGGTATCCAATGGTCTTGCTTATCATGGCGGCGGTAGGTATTGTCATGGTGTTTTACTTTAAGAGGAAAAAGTGGTAGTAAGTGGCATACAAATTAAATGTGAACCACAAACAGCGCATATCGCTAGGAAATGTAAAAAATTTCCTTGTTGCTTTCGTTGCTGGTTCACTCGTCCCCGATTGAACCAGCATCCGGTATTCGCATTCAGTATTTCCCCAGAGATTTATACCTCAACCGTCCAGTCAGGATCATACCTGGCATGGCAGCCTGGACAGATGAGGATGATCTTGCAGGTTTCTTCTGCTGTTCGCACAAATGATGTGTGAAAGCCATCTTCATACCCGCAATTGGGGCATTTGTGTAGTTCCTGTTCTATCTTTATGGATACCGGTTTTGGTATCTTATTTTCATGTAATTGCTCCTTTATTTGTGGTATCTTGGCTCTTGGCTGGTTCAATCGTCCCCGATTGAACCAAAACGTTTGGCAATTTCTACAACTGGTGCCCGTTCAAAATGTACAGCATAGTCAAAACGTCTGGTTCAAACTACAAGTTTGAACCAGCATCTATGCATCCATTTCTCACCCATAGACACTATCTAACTCCAACAAACACTCATCCTTGTTAGCCGATGAATAAACCCAATATTCAGCGCTTCTCACATACCCCTTTCTCACAGGGTTTTGTTCAACATATTTCGCCTTTTCGATATAAAACTCTTCGCTGACAATCAACTCCGGCATATTCGTCTTTTGCCAGAATTGATAGGTTCCCTTTTCTTCAAAGAGCTTCAGGATATTTGGTTCAGTTGCTATGATATTTTTCTTAAGTTCTTTGGATGTGAATGTCTTAAAATCTCTGACAAATCCTATCATATTTTCACTTTTTGTTATCAAGTGGATATGATTCAGCATAAAGACCCAATGGTAGATATTTAGTCCTTTATTTTTCTGGCAATACCTGAGAGATTCCAGAAGGATATCCCACCTCCTGTGTCTGTCAAACAGATAATACCATCGTTTTACGGTAAAGGTGAGAAAATATATCCTTTGGTTTAGTTCTTTATTTATACGGACCGATGGCATGTTCACCTATTGCACTGTTGGTGCCTTGCTGGTTCAATCGTCCACGATTGAACCGAAACGTTTTGCAATTTTCATAACTGGTGCATGTTTAAAACCTATCGCATGGTCAAAACTTATGGTTCAATCTGCAAGATTGAACCAGCTTAGACCATCATAAGGCTTTTTCTTTGCTCATTCCACAATCACGATTAAATAATTATCGTTTTGAAAGACTTGATTTGCCAGGCGTTCCACGTCCTGTACGGCAACCTTTTTCAGTTTCTCAGTCTCCTGATCGTCTGCCTCTGGCTCTTTGGCGTCAAGCACTTTCATGCTTATGTAATATGCCTGGCTTACCCGGTCCAGTCGCCGCATGCCGCGGCGTCCCAAGATGGCATTTATGGTTTTTTGCACTTCCTGTTCTTCGATCTTTGCTTCACGCATGGAATGAATCTCATTGCGAATACCGTTGATTGATCGTTCTATATTTTCCGGCCGTGTGCCCATAGATACACGATACCACTGAACACCTTTGTATTTATGAAAGGCGACTCCAATACTGTAAGCAAGACCCTGTTTTTCCCGCAGGTTAAAAGCGAGCCTGTCGCTAAAGATGGTTTCCATGACATAGAGCGCCGGTTGATCTTCTTCACTCACATCACAGATATTTGCCACAGAGATGTATGATTGCTGCTTGCCCATCTTTTCACGTATCGTAGTACCAAGAGGTTTAAATTGTGGTGGAAAAGACGGCGGCTGCCATCCGGGCTCACCCCACGTACCGCCGAAAGATTGCCTGACCAATGAGAGCGCCTTTTCGGCTGGTATATTACCGGAGATGACCATTATCAAATTTGCCGGATTGTAAAACCTTTGGTGAAAGTCCTGTATATCTTTCAATTGAATCTTTTCCAGTTGTTTGACGTCACCAAACAACCGGCCAAAACCGGGATTCTCTTTGAATAGGTTGTCATAAAAGATACGATCCGCTGCCTTTGGTGTGCTCATTGCAGCACTGGTTGAAAGTGATACGACGTCCTTCCTTGCTTCGATAAAGGCATTTTCTGAAAGGTTTGGCTGCAATACCGTTTCCGAAAGCAGCTTCAATCCCTTCTCAAAAAAGGCATCCACAAGTTTTAGACGGATGTATGCAAATCGTGGCGTATGGTAGTAATCGTCGAAAGGAATGGACGGGTCGTCGTGGAGTTTTATCTCAGCGCCGATAGACTCGAATGCCTGATAGAGCGCATTGCCAGGGTGCTCGATAGTCCCGTCATCAAGGATCATGCGCTGCAGGATCTCTGTCATGCCCCATTTCCCTTTCCCCTCGCTCAAGCTGCGCTCCTTTGCCAGAAGATGGATGCCGATCACCCGGCTATCCAGGTTTTCCTTCACGACAACGGTTAGTCCATTTTTCAACGTCTCCATTTTATACTTGTTGACCGATTGTGTTGATACCTCCCCGGTTGTCTTCTCGACAGGAGGAGACATTAGAGTAACCACAGGCAGCTGGGTACTCATATATTGTTCTGCAACCTTCTGGATAGCCTGTGGCGTTACCTTCATAATGCGGTCCATGTAATCACGGAGCAAAGGATAATCCCCTGCAACCAGGTACCCCGATTTCATCATACCGTAGTAGTGTAAACTCTCCTGCAAATAAATCTCCTGCGTTGCCCTTGCAACCAGGGTTGATTGCACTTCAGCGTCAGGAACGGGGTTCCTTGCCATACCTTGCATCGCCTGGATAATGAGATCTACCACACGACTTGCATTGGCAGTTAAAGGGAGTTCGGCGGATATCTGTAATGTTGAAAAATCACGGTTAAATTCCATGCTTGTGTCAATCTCCTCAACCATGCCTTTGTATTGCTCCTGTTTGAATACCGTCTTCAGGACGGCATTCTCTCTTCCTCCAAGAAATTCGGACAGCAGCACGAGCGCCTGAAAATCATCTGAAACGGGTGGTGGTAGTACATAACCCAGGTTCAGGTACTGACGATCCTCTGGAAATTTGCCCATACCATTTGCCTTGATAATACGTAATTTCTGCGGTACGTTAAGGGTTATGGTTTTGTGCTCCGGTATGGGTCCTGCCGGATATGTACCGTACTTTTCTTTTACCAATTTCACCATCTCCTGGGTCGAAAAATCGCCGATTACCATCAGGGTCATGTTGTTGGGGACATACCATGTCCGGTAATATGCCCACACGCTTTCCCGTTTGAGATGGGAAATGGTGGAAACTGTCCCAAGCACCGGACGCTCATACGGTGTTCCGGCATAAAAAACCCTCTGAAAATGATTGTTAACCTGATAACCGGGACTGTCTGCGTCTTTGCCGATCTCTTCTATCACAATACCACGTTCCTTTTCAAACTTTTCTTCGGGCAGGGTAGAATTGAAGAGCATATCCGCCTGGATATCCATCCCCTGTGAGATAAATTCCGTTGGCATCAGGATCATGTAATTAGTATAGTCCTGGCCAGTATGGGCATTGTTGTAGCCACCGTAAAAATCCATTTCGTCGTAAATCTGTTTCTGGGTGCGTGTCTTTGTGCCGTTGAATAACAGGTGTTCAAGGAAATGGGCCGACCCGTTACTGGCATCATCTTCATTCCGGCTGCCGGTCTTCACAATAGTCACTGCAGCAATCATGGGACTGGCGTGATTTTCCACAAGGATAACTTCCATGTCGTTATCCAGGTAGAATACCGAGGCTTGTAGTGCTTCCTGAAATAAAGACGATATCTGGCTGTTTTGATTCTCACCGTAACACGAGAGGCATCCCATTGAGACGCACATTACGATAATCGCAGTCAAACTTTTGAACCTTATGTGAGCGTTCCTTTGCAAATGCAATGTTTTCAAGAAGGGCTTGAGTATAAGTAACATAGTTCTTTCCTCTGTCTTTATTGTGAATTGTTTTTAAAATGCATCTTTAGTAAAACCCTTATAGATTCTTCATTCCGCAAACAAAATTGATACAATGTGTTATTGTACCATCTACCTGGTGAACTTCAAAAACTATCTATAATATTTAAGCGCGACCCTCTGCCCCTCCAGGCAATGGTAATGACGGATGAGTTCATCCCATTGATGACTTTCGTCCCGGTTGATGAATCTTACTTTAATATCGTGGAGATGTTCTCTGTTTGCCGTACTTTTTCTTGTCCCTTCATGTTTCATGAAAATAGTTTATAAGAACCGTTTTGAAAAAGTCAGTTTATTTCTTTTCTTTTTTACCTGGAATTACTTGTATTTGTATTTGACGTAGCCCTGGCCGCTCATTATTTACATTTGACATAGAGAAAAACTTTATGTTAAATTCACTTTATGGATATTGCTGATATCCGTAAAGCGTTTGCTGAGAGCAAATTTCGTTATAAAAGACACGGTACGTAACAAAGAATAAACCGGCATATAACAGGCGAAGAGATAAAACAAGCTATTTTAACCGGTGAAAAAATTGAGAATTATCCCACCGATAAATACGGTCCGATTTGCCTTGTGTATGGGAAAACAAATACGGAAAGACCACCACACTTTCAAATAGCCCTTTTGCCAATTATAAGCATTGTAACTGTATATGAACCAGCAAAATAATCTTTATATCAACCTGTTTTATCCTCGCACATTCTATATTCAACAGGTTGTCCGAGAATGTAGTCAACAAATAAGAAGAAAAGACAAAGGAAATTATGTATAAAGTAAATACGATCGATAAACAAGTCAGAAAAAGGTTAAAATATTTCCATCCAAATCATACTTTTATCTCAGGAGCATAAAAAG
>PHFX01000004.1 GCA_007618135.1 Candidatus Brocadia sp. WS118
TATGATTTGGATGGAAATATTTTAACCTTTTTCTGACTTGTTTATCGATCGTATTTACTTTATACATAATTTCCTTTGTCTTTTCTTCTTATTTGTTGACTACATTCTCGGACAACCTGCTAATGGGTGACCCCAATTCCCACCAATTCCCAACCTATTAATCTTCCTAACGCAAAACTCAGTGGACATGGGAATAACCATTGTCCAAAACCAAAGAGCGTTTATCAAGTGTTCGTTGTATTTCGTTGGTATGCCCTCTTTCTCATTTTGGTGCGGCCTGTAATACCCAAAATAGCTTCAGGGTGTTTAGCGGCAACCCTTAATAGTACCCGGGCCGGTCCTTCAGGTTTTCGCCGGCCCTGTTCCCAGTTGCGGAGTGTGGCGACACTTATTCCCATAAGAGAAGCGAATTTGTCCTGGGATAGGCCGTACTGTTCGCGTATCTTCCGTACTTCTGACTCAGGGAACTCGATGTTGCGCAAAGGTTTCGATTTTCCCTTCATAATAGAGGCACCTTGCTTAACGCTTTCAAGTAATTCCTCAAATAGTTCTTTTTTCATGTATACTCCTTTTCAATTACCTTTCTCAATTGTTTGAGTTGTTCCGAGGTCAAGTCATCTTGCTCACTTTTTGGATATGCATAAAGGAGAAGAAGTGCGGAATCGTTGCAGTTGTGGGTGATGCAGGTAGCCGTTCGTGCGACCCCTGAGCACCGCCTGCGCCAAGAGCCCTTCTCTCCACAAGGCAACGAGCCCGCGAGAGTCGAGGTATTTCGGATGCACCGACCAGAGACGCATATGAACTCATCCCTCTATGATTCGTTTGCCCAACATGAAATATTCGTACCTATAATACGGTTACTGGTGACTTATTATACAGCTATTTGGGCATATAATAAAGTTCACGAAATTTTGCCTTTGATATACATTAAATTACCAAACATTTCAATATCATTTATTTTTTCAAAGCTAAAATTAACTATTATGCCAAAACGTAAATTACTGGATCAGATACGTGACGCAATCCGGGTAAAGCATAATAGTATGAGGACCGAAGAAGCGTACGGATACTGGATTAAAAAATATCTCATGCCTTGCAATCTCTGTTTTAACTTACTATAATGTATTCCGTTCTTCCGGAGGCTCCGTGTGCGGGGCTCAATAATCTGATTCAATGAGGGACCAGGCGAGATGGAACAAAACGATATTCTTTTCGAAACGGCGCTTGAACAATTTGATACGGTAGCTGAAATATTGCATTTAGAAGATGAAATCAGGGAGCGTATGAGGTTTCCCAAACGCTCCCTGATTGTCTCCGTGCCGGTCAGAATGGACAATGGCACGGTAAAGGTTTTTAAGGGCTATCGGGTGCAGCATGATATCACCTTAGGTCCTTCCAAAGGCGGTATCCGGTATCATCCGAATGTCGATCTCCACGAAGTCTCTGCGCTTGCTATGCTAATGACGTGGAAATGCGCCCTCATGCATATGCCATACGGGGGAGCAAAGGGTGGCGTTCAATGCAATCCGGAAGAAATGTCACAAAACGAACTTGAACGCATGACCCGGCGCTATACCACCGAAATTGTTCAAATCATAGGGCCGGATAAGGACATCCCGGCGCCTGATCTGTATACCAATTCCCAAACGATGGCCTGGATGATGGACACCTACAGCGTGCAGCAAGGGAATACCGTTCCGGGTGTCGTTACCGGCAAGCCTTTGTTGTTGGGCGGCTCGCTGGGAAGGGCAGAGGGCACAGGGCGTGGGGTTGCCTATATGGTGATGGAGGCAGCACGGGTTTTGTATAAAGAACTTCGTGGTTTGCGCGTAGCCATTCAGGGGATGGGAAATGTCGGTTCCGTGGCTGCCAGGCTCTTGTACGATCAGGGTTGTAATATCGTGGCCGTGAGTGATGTTAGCGGTGGTGCATACAATCCGAAAGGTATTCTTCTTCCCTATCTCCTGCATCACATCAAAGAGCATAAACATGTTGTTGGATTACGGGAAGCGGATGCGATTACCAATGAAGAGCTTTTTGAGCTGGATTGCGATGTGGTTATACCGGCAGCCATAGAGGGCCAGATTACCGAAACGAATGCGGATAAAATCAAAGCCAAAATTATCGTAGAAGGGGCGAACGGCCCGACAACACCCGAGGCTGATAAGATACTCTTCGATAAAAAAGCATTTTTAGTCCCGGACATCCTTGCCAATGCCGGTGGCGTGACGGTGTCGTATTTTGAATGGGTGCAGGATATTCAATATTATTTCTGGGGCGAAGATGACATTCAGAAAAAGCTCAAGGATGTCATGGTCGGCACGTTCAACCGGGTGCTTGCCCTTTCCAACAAACAAGGCGTCGATATGCGAACCGCCGCATTAATGCTGGGGATAGGGCGTGTGGCGGAAGCCAAGAAGCTGCGCGGATTATACCCTTAACGGGAATATTAGGTTTTCATGGAAGCGCATCTGAGCAAGCAGCAGGAAAGAAGTGCGGTCAAAAAAAGTCTGAGGTACTCTGTCAAGGATGGAGTGGCATTTGCCGCAACGACCGGGTTTGGTGACAACTACATCAATCCCTTTGCCGTAGCCCTGGGCGCAAGCGCTTTCCAGATCGGTTTATTAAGTGCTGCATCCCAATTCTTTCCCTCACTGGCGCAACTCAAGGTTGCCGATCTTGCCGAACGATTTGGCAGCCGCAAGAAGGTGATCGTACGGTCTGTCTTCATCCACGCCTTTATGTTGCTTCCGATGGCGATGATCCCCTGTCTACCAGAGTTCGTGCGGGTGTATGCCCTCATTGGCTTTTGCACCTTATACGTCTCGTTTGCTTCTTTTGCCGGTCCTGCATGGGGGTCACTTATGGCGAACCTCGTTCCTGAAAGAAAAAGGGGTGCGTTTTTCAGCAGGCGTGGGCGACTGATTAGCCTGGTTACGGTTGTCAGCTCCTTTATTGCCGGATACCTGCTGCAATTTTTTAAGAAACAGGCCCTGTTCGGTTTTACGGTCATATTTCTTATTGCCATGATTTCACGGTACACCTCATGGTATTTCCTGTACAGGATGTATGAACCTCCCCTGGAGGTAAAGCGTGAACACTATTTCTCGACGGGAGAATTTTTACGGAGGTTAAACACCGGCAATTTCGGGAAATTTGTGATCTTTCACAGTTGTTTTAGTTTTGCCGTATTTATCGCCTCCCCGTTCTTTCCCGTATTCATGCTCAGAGATTTGGGTTTTTCCTACATTACCTACACCATCGTTACCACCACTGTGCCCCTGGCGAGCATTTTGGCGGTGAGTTATTGGGGGCGTCGCGCTGATGCTCTGGGGAATCGGCAGATTATCCGGGTATGCAGTATTGTTATATCGGTTTTACCTGCCATGTGGCTGATTTCCCAGCAGGTGTATTTTCTGATTATCATACAAACCCTGGCGGGCATATTCTGGGCAGGTTTTAATCTCTGTTCCTCCAATTTTATCTACGACTCGGTGATCCCTGAAAAACGCACCCGCTGCATCGCCTATTTTAACACCTTTAATGGTTTCTCGATTTGTGCCGGCAATCTGCTCGGCGGTTTTCTTGCGACCCACATTCCTCCGCTCCTTGGGTATCAGTTGGTTGCCCTGTTTGCACTCTCATCATTTCTGAGGATTATAGCGTCAACCCTTTTGCTGAAGCGGGTAAAAGAGATAAGGAAACTTGACGTCCGTGTAGCGTAATGCCTGAGGTGGGCAGGATACGGTAAACTGATGCAGCAGAGCCGCAACCAGTACTCTCTCTTGGTAGGACAAGCGCCCCCGCTTGTCATTATGATGTCAACCGAGGACGGTTGACCTATCTTATGGAATAAAGGGGTGTATAAGTTTACCGTGACACATCCACCGACCTATGTAGGGCGACCAGCCTGGTCGCTTTACAATGAGGGGAGATTAAAGTTACTGTCGAAGGCAGCCTAATTCATCTGGCTAACGGCGTCGTGATCCGCCAAGGATACCGCCTAACACGCCGCGTAAGATCTGACGGCCGATCTGGCTGCCGACGGTGCGTGCAGCCTGCTTGGCCATAGTTTCCGCCAGGCCCTGGCGGCGCTTCGTGCCCCACAATAAGTCCCTCAGAAGTCCACCCCCTTCAGACGGCTGACCTGTCTGGGTTTGACCCGACCGAGCCGCGGACGCGGTTGCTGAAGCGGTTCTCCGGCTCAGGATCTCATAAGCCGACTCGCGGTTTACACGGGCGTCGTATTTGAGACCTACAGGGCTGCGCGCCCGCACTGCCGAGCGCTCCTCATGCGTGATTGCCCCCATACGGCAGCGTGGCGGACAAATCAGCGTGCGTTCTACAGGCATGGGCACGCCTTTCTCCTGGAGGGTGGACACCAGGGCCTCGCCGACACCGAGCTGGGAAATGGCATCGGCAACGTTAAGCCTGGGGTTGACAGCGAAGGTTTCCGCTGCGGTGCGTACCGCCTTTTGGTCGCGCGGGGTATAGGCGCGCAGTGCGTGCTGGATGCGGTTTCCGAGCTGGCCTAGGATCTCATTCGGCACGTCGTCCGGAAACTGCGAGCAGAAGTACACGCCCACGCCCTTCGACCTGATGATCCGCACGACCTGTTCCACCTGCTGGCGCAGCGCAGTCGGGGCATCGTCAAACAATAAGTGGGCCTCGTCGAAAAAGAACACCAGCCGGGGCTTGTCGGGGTCTCCCACCTCGGGCAGGTTCTCGAACAGCTCCGACAACAGCCATAGCAGGAAGCTCGAATACAGTCGTGGTTTCAGGATGAGCTGGTCGGCGGCAAGGATATTGATGATACCGCGGCCGCTGAGATCGGTGTGCAGCAGGTCGACGAGTTCCAGCGCCGGTTCGCCGAATAAGCACTCCCCGCCTTCCCGCTCCAGCGTCAGGAGTGAGCGTTGAACGGCAGCAATGGACTGTGTGCTGACCAGGCCGTACTGCGTTGTGATCTCCTGGCGATTGTCTGCGATAAATCCCAGGAGGGCGCGCAGATCATCGAGGTCAAGCAGTAGCAGGGTTTGGTCGTCCGCCAGTTTAAAGGCGATATCGAGCATCCCCGACTGGGTATCGTTGAGTTCGAGGATCCGGCCAAGCAGGGTCGGACCGATCTCGCTGACCGTCGTACGTACCGGATGGCCTGCTTTACCGTATAAGTCCCAGAACACCACCGGGCTGGGCCCGTTGGCATAGTCCTTGATGCCGATCTGTGCAACGCGCTGTTGTATCTTCTCGTTGGTGGTACCGGCCAGCGCCAGGCCGGCGACATCACCCTTTACATCGGCTATGAACACCGGCACGCCCAGACGCGAGAAGCCTTCCGCCAGGACGAGCAGGGAAATGGTCTTGCCGGTGCCGGTGGCGCCAGCGATCAGCCCATGACGGTTAGCGTATTTGGCGAGCAAGTGGACGTGCTGCTCGCCCTTGCCGATGAGTATCTCGTTCACGTACGACCTCCTTATGGAAAAATGCGATTAATATCTTCTTAAGACGGCGAGGCGGAGTCCTCGAACCGTCTTGTGCAGGCTCCAGTCGTCTCTCAACGTAGTATATGCGTAATCGTATGCCTTTTGCCCTTCCATCATTCCTTGTCCTTCCAGTTCCACCACTTCAATTTGTCTGGATCATGCTCTTTATGGCTGGCGTAGTAGACTGCTGTCCTGAATACATAAAGAACGCATTTATCAACGTGTGCCCCAGCGGTTTTTTCGAGGAGTTTGTAAAGTCGTTCAGGATTCCTGTCCTTCAGGTCGCGAACCTGGTGAATGCCGATGGATTTCAATGCCTGTGCCATCTTGATGCCGACACCTGGAATTGATGCCAGGGATTCCGGTCGTTTCTTCATGTCCCTTTGTTCTTTTCGAAACTTAACGCTCCGCTTCATTCGCTTTAGCAGGTATGGTGGGCATCGCCCACCATAAACAAACTATTCCGATCCATTTTTATGCAACATCCACCCCGATTGTTCAATGTATGGGTAGGCGATGCCTACCCTACTTTGGTTTGCGAGTCAAGGAATCGATCTGCAAAAATTTGTTTGACTATCAACCTCTCTTTTCCTTGGGTTTTCCAGGCACCATGGGAATGTCTTGTCTACCAGAGAATTGAATGAGAAAGGTTTCTCCGTAGATGGCAGTGTATGCCAGTTCGACAGCATAGTGAGAGAGTGCGTATCTAAGCCTGAATACGCACTCTGGTGTTTGTTCTCTTTTATAACTTCAACAAGATAGAATTCCTCTCCAGGGGACATCGCGGGTGGATATGACCTAAAAGCAACCCAGCAGGTAGGGCAGGGCATTGCCTGCCGAAAAACATCATTCACCGAAATCCGTATCGGTTGTTTCATCCATCTCATCTCCGCCCCAACCTGGCGGATACAATCCATTTTTCACATACCGGTGAAATGTTGAATACGGCCAGTCCTTAACACGTTTTATCAATCCATGCTTTACCGGGTTAAAATGGAGATAATCTATGTGTCTTCCAAAGTCATTCTCATCACGAATCATATGTTCCCAAAAACGCCGTTGCCAGAGCGTTGCTTCGCGGCATTTCCGTTTTGAATTAGTCATCCATTCGTCACGGTGAAACAGGTTTTTAGCTCTTTTTGAAAAACACCTTTCTCTTTAGGCGCATACCTGCGGACATTCACACGCAATAAAACAAATCCGCTCTGCGGTAAAAAAGCCCGAAGGGCTGAAATGATTATAGAACCATGGATAGACAAAATACACAACCCTGAAGGGGTGAAATAACATTACCATGACATCGACATAAAAAACCAATATCACCCCTACGGGGTTAACAGGAGAAAATACATCAATTGGCTATAATCATGACATCCTTTCAGGATTTGGAAATTACAAAGACATGTTTTGAATCTGTCTTTCCTTGTTATACGCCAAGATACCGCCAGCAAAACACGGCTTTCTCTTGAGATTTTCAAAAAAACTAAATTGTTACGAAAGTTCTTATATAAATTAGCGATAATATAGCAAAAATTAAATAGATGTCCAAACCCAAATTGCAGGATCTGCATGGTCGCACGTAGACGTTCTATGTAAAGAGTAGTGTGGGTTAAGTTCGGCGGCTGAATCAGCTATTTCGGCTGCTTACGCATGCTTTTCGCGGTCTTTGGCACAATCGCTTACCTTGCCCTTGATGAGTCCGATGGTGTGGGGTATGACGGGGAGGACAACGGCCAGGTTTTCTGCGACGCCCTTGGGACTGCCCGGGAGGTTGATGATGAGGGTTTGCTGGTAAATGCCGGCAATGGCCCGTGAGCCCATGGCACGGGGGGTGTGTTTGAGTCCCTCCATGCGCATGGCCTCTCCAAAGCCGGGTAATTCCTTCTCGATGACTGCCCGTGTTGCCTCAGGGGTAACATCTCTGGGGCCTACGCCCGTTCCGCCTGTGGTGACGATGAGGTCTGCCTTTCCGGCGTATTCGAAGAGTTTTTTTGTGATCAGGTCCTTTTCGTCAGGGATGACTTCGTAGTCCGTGATTGTGGCGCCGATGCCCGCAAGCATATTACGGATCACCTCGCCGCTCTTGTCCTCGCGTTCGCCCCGTGAGCCCTTGTCGCTTAACGTTAGAATAGCCGCACGTATCATGTCTTTGCTTCTATTTCTGCGCCCTTTTCGAGGATTGCAATCTCATCCCCTGCTTTGATCGTGCCGCCGGAGAGGATTTCAGCGAAGATACCCTCCCTGGGCATGATGCAGTCGCCAGCCGTATAATAGATGGCGCAGCGGTCATGGCACAGCTTACCGATCTGAGTTACCCGGATGGTTATGCCGTCGCCGATTTTTAAAATGGTTCCTATGGGAAGGGACTTGAGTTCAACGCCTTCCGTAACGATATTTTCTCCAAAGTCGCCGTCTTTGATCGTGAGTCCCTTTTTGCGCATGATGTCCGCGCTTTCCCGGGCGAGTAAGCTGACCTGGCGGTGCCACTTTCCGGCATGGGCATCCCCTTCGAGGCCAAAATGCTCAATCAGCCTGCCGGTGACGACATCGCGCTTTTGGGTGCCCTTTTTTTCACTGACACAGACGGCAACGATCTTTCCCATATAAGTTTCGAATATTTAAGTTAATGTTAAGTTAAGGAATTTCAATCTGGCATTGTAGCGCTGGGGTTTATCCCCGGCAATTGGCCGACCACAAGGAATCGGCGTTACGTCACAAAAGATGTACTCAAAGAAAGAAGTTGTTGGGTTTTTGTCTTTTAAAACCCAATCTAATTCACAAATACTAGCATGCCATATTTGTAGTGTCAAGGACGAACCGGGTGCAGCGTTGGTTATAAATTACTTGTTTTTTAGCAGCAATATGATTAAAATTACAAGGTCTTACCGAGTCTCCATTTGTTTACGTTACCATGCTATAGTATAGAAAGGTGAAATTTCTATGACCAGTGAGCACACAGATTTGGCAATTATTAATCGGGCAAAAGAGGACAATGTGAAACTTGTTCAACTGCAGTTTACCGATATCAACGGGAATATCAAGGCCGTTACCATACCGGTAGAGAGATTTGCGGAATCCATTGAAAAGGGAATATGGTTCGACGGTTCGTCAATCGAGGGTTTTACGCGGATTTGCGAGAGCGACATGTATTTAAAGCCTGATACGAGTACCTATTCATTGCTTCCCTGGGAGACGGAGGAGCCAACGGCAAGGCTTTTTTGTGATGTGTTTATGCCTGATGGCTCTCCTTTTGAGGGCGATCCCCGGTATATCCTGAAAAGGGCTATTAAAAATGCACGGGCGATGAACTTTGAGTACAACGTTGGCCCAGAGCTGGAGTTTTTCTTGTTCAAACCCAAAAGCGACGGGCAGGTGGAGCCCACGCCGCATGATGTAGGCAGCTATTTTGATTTTTCGCCAAGAGACCTTGCGGGAGATGTAAGAAGAGATATCATTTTTACCCTGGAAAAAATGGGGCTCGAAGTTGAAATGAGCCATCATGAAGTGGCTCCTGGTCAGCATGAGATTGACTTCAAATATGCCGAGGCATTGAAGACGGCGGAAAACGCCCTGACCTTTAAGCAGGTGGTAAAGTCCATTGCGCATCAACACGATTTGTACGCTACCTTTATGCCGAAACCGATCTTTGGGGTGTGCGGCAGCGGGATGCACTGTCATCAAAGTTTTTTCGATATGAAAACGCGAAAAAATATCTTCTTTGATGAAAAGGACGAATATAAGCTGAGTAAGGTGGCAAGGCAGTTTATCGCCGGGCAACTCCAGCATGTCCGCGCTATGAGCGCCATCCTGTCGCCAACCGTGAATTCTTATAAAAGGTTAGTCCCGGGGTATGAGGCTCCGGTATACGTTTGCTGGGGGCAAAAGAATCGATCTGCCCTGATACGGATTCCACGATTCTCTCATGGGAGGGAGCAGGCAACAAGGGCGGAATTGAGATGCCCGGACCCCAGTAATAATCCCTACCTCGCCCTCGCGGTTATGCTTGAAGCGGGGCTTGACGGTATTAAAAGAGGCATGACACCGCCAAATCCGGTAGAAGAGAATGTTTATGAGTTCAATAAGGACGAATTGGCATATCGAAATATTGCCACCCTCCCTGGTTCCCTGAGTGAGGCCATAGAGGAATTAAAGAAGAACAAAGTGATGGAAGAGGCGTTAGGTTCACACACCTACCAGATATATATTCATTCAAAAATGGCGGAATGGGATGAATACCGGATACAGGTAACCGATTGGGAGCATAAGAAATATTTTGAGGCCACCTAGCGCTGCGCGGCCGCAATGAAATAACCACCCTTCGTTTCCTTCGCAAGGAGGGGAGAAAGGGGGGTAAAAAATACAAACAAAATGAAACAGGGAGAGTTCACTTTTTTAAAGGATTATTATTTATGAACAGGTTGGTTATGTTAAGGAGTCGGATATGGAAGTTGGAAATATTTTTCGTCACTTACTGGTGCATAATGAGGCGTTTGTAAAGAATACTGAATCAACGAGGTTTCTGGCATATGCTACACACCAAAATCCGTACATCACCCTGCTTACCTGTTCTGATTCCCGTGTGCAGGGCGACATTTTAGGGAAAGACATATTCAACAAGGTATTTATTATCCGAAACGCCGGCAATCAGTTTGCCGTCAACCGGGGTTCCATCGAATATTCGCTTTTTGTTCTCAATACTCCTGTTATGCTGGTGCTGGGACATACCGATTGCGGCGCGGTAAAATTTGCCACGCATGCCTGTGTAACACAGTCGAAAGAGATTATTAATTTGTCGAAGTCTGTTGATCATCTCATGAAGACAGATTATTCATCACTCAGTCGCGAGATTAAGTCTGAAATGCTTCCCCTGACGATTCCTATTGAACGGGGGATTCCGGATTTACGAAAGATTCAAAACGAGATGAAGGAGCTTGCATACCTGAGTCAAACCAACGTAGACTATCAGATAGAAAAGGCATTGAAATATTACGGTGACAGGGTAAAAGACGGCAAATTGACGATTATTGGCGGGATTTATGACTTTGTGGGCGCCTATTCAAAGCAGCTTGGCCGGGTGCTTATTACCAATATTAATGGCATTATTAATCCTATAGACCTTCAGGATAGCGCGAGAAACATAGTCAAGAGGATACCGAATTACGATGAAAAGAGTGAGGGATATAAGATTACCAGTGAATTGATTAATGAGAAGGTTACTCGTATCGCCGTATAGAGCTTATGAATACCCATGACCGGATTCCCGGAAATCATGACGGCATATCCTTTGCCAGGAGTGAATGTTCAGATGGGATGTGCTGTTTTACCTGTGTCATCCCGCGGGGCAATAAACATGTCGGTTTTTTCAAATCCTTGAGGAAGGGCGGGACGGCGTATCCTTACGTTAAGTTGTTTGTGACCAGTGAGGGATACAAAGATGAATTGTATGATTCGTGCAAGTTTTTGAATTTTATCATTTCTCAGGATGCTACCAGGCCCCATCTTAAAATGGACTTGCGCTGCAGTATTTATAAATCTCGCCCCAGCCAATGCATGGGTTATCCTGATCAGGCAGGTGAATCGGTGTATCAAAAAATCAGCGGCCCCTGTATCTTTAATGAATATACCGCCCCGCGCACCTATAATAAACTTGTTTACAAAAGGGAATGGAAGGCGTTTTATGCAATCTTAGACCATATTGACGCAATCCGTAGTATCTGTGTTCATGATGACCCTTCCGCTGCACGGAAGTTAATTCTAGAAGCAAGGGATGTTCGTCTTGCAACCATAACGGTAGGCTCGAAAGATCAGGAGCACATCCTTATACCCATACTGAAACAAACAGAGAACATTTTGTATGTATCGGAAAAACATCAGCCAATTGCCACCATAAGAGAGGCGTATTCCCGGTGGGAAGAAAAGATTCAGAATAACCTCAAAAACCATTATGGAGATGAATGGGAATCGAGACTTAAAAGCGCAATAGAAATGGAGGAAAAAGATGCTTGTAAAAGAGGTGATGAAGACACAGCTGGTAACCCTGAATGATGATTCAAAACTGGGTTTCGCTAATGATATTATGTATTTGGGAAGGATCCGGCACTTACCCGTCGTGAAAGGAGAGCATATCGTTGGCATCTTGACGCAAAGGGACCTTTACCGCGCATCATTAACTTCCATTCTCACAAGCTGGGAGGAAAACAAGGAGTTTCTGGATTCCATTAAGGTTTCGGAAGTAATGACAAAGCATGTGGTGACCATTCCTCCTGAAGCAACCATTGAAGAGGCTGCACAGATTATGATTGATAAGAAGGTGGGGGCGCTACCGGTCGTAAGGGACAAAAACAAGCTGGTTGGTTTAATTACCGAGACGGATGTATTGCAGTATTTTGTGGATGAGAGCAAAAAGAAGAAGTAAATTTTTCGAGAAAAGGAGGGTTTCATGTGCGATGTTGGCGGTCATGTAAGCAGTGATATGATTACATGGCAATGCGCTTGTTGCGGTGCGGCAATAAAGGATTCAAACGATCCTATCGCAGGGCTTTGTGATCTGGGGATATGTTTGTCCTGCCGTAATACCCCGGATGACTGGGTAGCATTTGTCAGAGAGGAATGGGAGGAAGGTATCTGCTCAGATTGTCTGTCGCCATGCGATCTCAAAAGGTGACGATGGGCGCTAACGGGCTGGATAAAGATTTGAACGGCGGTGAAGCATGATTTCGCGGCGCATGTTCATGCGGGGCGCTCTGGGGTGCGGATTTGGGGTCTTATCGGTTGGGGGTTATAGCCGGTTGCTCGAACCGCGATGGGTAGAAATAAATACCATTGGGATAAATATCTCCGGCCTGCCGAAACGGTTTGAGGGGATGACGATAGCCCATGTATCGGATATCCATCACTGCAAATATGTTTCCAGGGAATTTGTTCGAAGATGCGTTCGCAAGGTGAATGCTTTATGCCCGGATATTATTGTATTAACAGGGGACTATATTTATTGTTCCAGAGAATTTCTTTTCCCTGTTGCAGAGGAATTGTCAGGACTCCAGGCAAGAGAAGGTGTCTTTGCCGTTGTGGGGAATCATGATAATAAAGACCAAACCGTTCATGTATTGTCTAAAGCAGGTATCCGTGTATTAGTAAACGAACATGTTGCGCTATACCGGAAAAATGATTATCTTTTTATTGCCGGGGTGGATGATTTGTGGAGAGGCAGAGTAGATTTGCGGCGGACTTTGCAAGGCACCGATGACAAACCCAAACTCTTATTAGCCCACAATCCGGATGTTATTGAGATGGCTAAGGGTGCCGATGTTGATCTGGTGATGGCAGGACATACCCATGGAGGACAGGTTAATTTTCCTTTTTATGGACATCAGGTGGCGTACGGCAGAAGCGGCGTTCGCTATACAGCGGGGCTGTTTTATGAGGGAAATACGACGATGTATGTAAATAGGGGTATTGGAGTATCCTGGCTCCCTGTAAGGTTTCTTGCGCGGCCGGAAATTACGTTGTTTACGCTACAAGGTACAAAGAATAGAAAATGCGATGAAGCAGAGGGGTTGACGTCAAAAAATTGCCCTGGCGATCTAGCGTCTGAATGTTATTCCCGCATGAAGTGCTGAAGGAGTGATAATGGATGAAGAGCAATTTTAAAAACATCGCCTGCTTTCTGTTGATATTTAGGATAATGGTGGTTAGTGTACATACGACATTTGCGTTTTCCGGAGGACCTCCCAATGGACGCACCGGTTCGCCGGCCGATAATTTCCTAACCTGTCGCGACGGATGTCATAATTCCTTTGCATTAAATGCAGGGTCGGCAGAATTCTTTCTTTCTTTACCTGGCGAGTATTCATCAGGCGAAACGGTAAATATAACTGTTTTTTTCACTCAATCCAATACTGCCAAGCATGGCTTTGAACTTTCAGCCTTAGATGCAAGCGATAAACACGCGGGTACGTTTAGTAGTGTTGATGGTAAAACGCAAACCGATGATGGAAATGGGAATTACATAAAACATACCTCAGCAGGCAGCAGCCAATCCGGAAATGCTGGCTGGAAGGTAAAATGGACTGCGCCCGCCCATGAAGTTCCGAATCCGATTACGTTCTATGCCGCGGGGAATGAGGCAAACGGGAACGGTATTAATAAAGGTGATTATATCTATACAACTACTGCACAAATGAATCTTGTTATACCCACACCCACATCCACATCCACGCCGGTATCGACGGCTACGGCAACACCTTCAGGGTGTGAAACGGAATCAATGTCAGCCTCACCGGTTGAGCTTAATCTGAAAAAAGGGGAAAATGATCAAGTGGTAGTGACTTTACTACCTGCCACAGGGTGTCCTCCGGAAGAGGGTGAGACTGTTACGGCAAAAGTAAATAAGGCAGGCAGAAAACGGGTTTCCGTATCGCCTCAAAGTGCGACGACAAACGTACAGGGTGAAGCGGTATTTACCATTAGTGCAAAAAATAGGACGGGGAACGCAAGGGTTCAATTCAGATATGAAGATTTTAAAACGACCGTAAAGGTAAAGGTCGTTAAGTAATAACGAAATTAAAGAAAAGCCAGTAAAATAGGTATTTCATACGGTTTCATTTATTCCGGAAATAGGTTTGATGGTAAGATTAGTAGTTGTTGTGCTAGGTATGTTGGTGGTTTTCTTATCCGCCGGGTATGGAGATGCCATAGTTTTAAGGAATGGCAGTGCAGGCATCGATCTTAAAATAACCAGTGTCAGAAGAGAATATATTAATGCTATCCTGTCAAGGCATTACATAAAATCTTTGAGCATGGAGTTTCTCAATAACAAAGATTATCCTGATGCAATTGTTTTGAATATCACGAATACCGCTATGGAATGTAAGATTAAAGAGATTGCAGAAGATTATGTCCGGCTACAAATTCCTGCTTCTGTGATTTCCTCACTTACCGTGTCGTCTCCGGCAGGGGATAATATGAAAATGACGGTTTCGGATAAGATTGTGAACCGTTCAGAAACGGGAGCCGCGGTTGTGGGCGGAGCAATGGCGGAACCCGTGGCGGGAAGGATGGCTGAATCGCTGGTTGCTGAATATGCCAGGCAGAGTGGAATTCGTGATGAGCTAAGGACTTCCTCCGCAGAGGGTGCAATTGGGGGGAAAAATTATCGACTCAGGATTAAAAAGGCGAAAAGGGAAAGTTCTTCCGCCGAAGGTGAACTGGCGAAGCCTGAGACGGAACCCATAGGTTTAGGAGAATCTATCACGGATGAAGAGATACCGGAACCGGATACTGAAACGTCTGAATTGAACCAACCGCCGGCACACGAACCAGTGGAATCTCTGAAAAAGGAGAGTATAGAAAGAGTCGAAGATGCAGTGAAGAAGGATAAACCCATTGACCAGGATCCAAATCTTGGCAGGGTTGAAGGCAGGATATTGCACAGCGGAAAACCTCTTTCGGATTGTCAGGTGAAGTTGCAAATGTTGGAAAAGGGCGGGATGTTAGCCAAGGGGTATCATCCGGTAGAAGGGGCATTAGAGCTCGAAACGATTACTGATAAGGAAGGTGTTTACCGTTTTATGAATGTATCGCCGGGGTTGTATAAGGTCTATTGGAAGCCCCCTTCAGATACGGCGTGGGTGAGGCGGTTCAAAATGGAGCCGGATGTCGTGGTAAATTCAGGCAGGCTTACCAACCCCAAAGATATAGAAACGTTGAAGAGAACGTTAAATTAAATACAGGGGAAAGCAGGGTTCTTATCCATGAAGGCACGGTAGGCGTTTACAAAAATATTTTTATCAAAAACCGGAGTACCGGGTAATGTCAGGGATTATAAGCTGACTGGTAATGTGACAAACTTTTTAGGGTTTTAGAAGACCAACCCAAGCTTAATCAAAGAAAAGAATCGCAGAGAATCATGAGAAGCGTTTCTTTGTTGAAATAACGAAGAATAGTTCATGGTTATTGATAATCTTTTCCGAGTCGTTCGGGTTAGAATATTTCAGTGGATGTAAATAATTCTGTAATACTTTATTGAAACTATTATTTCATTGTTGAAATTTTACCTCCATCCTTAAAGATAAGGGAAGGGTATTTTTTTGTGTGGTTCAGCAAAAACTAAGAAATTGAAGTTTCATAAGTTACATCTTTTTTTTAAATTTCCTGATTTTTTAGTTAAGAAGGAATGTATATTGATAAAACTGTGGTCTGTGATTTTTCCATAGGCAAGGATTATTTGCATCTCATTTTTTTCTGGTTAATTTTGCGGTTGACAAATTATTTCTGTGAAGGTATCATGCATGTCTTTGCATTGGATTTTGCTATAGACAAGTATTTTCTGTTCTAGAATCTGAAAATGGAGGTAACGATGGTGAAAAGTTTGCGATATGGGGCTTTTGTTGGCGGTTTGATATTCGGAGTGATATGCGGCGCTGCATGGATAAACCGTAATGCAATGGCAGAGGCCTATAAAGAGGTTGAAGTAAAAGATGGGGGAACAATTGCAGGTGTTGTTAAGTTTGATGGGGATGTTCCTGCTGCAAAGACGCTCAAGGTTGATAAGGATGAGCAAACGTGCGGGCACGAAAATAAAATGTCCGAGGAGTTGATGATTAACGGAGAGTCAAAGGGGATAAAGAATGTGGTAGTTTCGTTGGTTGATATTGCAGCGGGTAAGAAGGCAGAGGTAATGACAGCCTCGTTAGATCAGAAGGAATGTCTGTTTATCCCTCATGTGGTTGCGGTATCGGCAGGGGCAAGTGTAGATTTGCTGAATAGCGACAACGTTATGCATAATCTTCATTCCTGGTCAATAAAAAACCCTGGTTTTAACGAGGGGGTGTCTGGTGGCGGGAAGATGACGAAAAAATTTGATATCCCTGAGGTGGTAAAGATAACGTGCGATGTTCATAAGTGGATGAGTTCTTTCATCGTTGTGAAGGCCAACCCTTACTTTGCGGTAACGGATGAAAATGGACGATTCAAGTTAGAGAATGTGCCGGCAGGTTCTTATAAAATCGAGGCTTGGCAGGAAAAGCTCGGGAAAAAGACGGCCGATGTAACCGTAAAAACCCAGGAAGAGGCTGCGGTAGATTTTGTATATGCTAAGAAATAGCGTGATTCTATTTTTACTGGAACGTGTAATTTACTCGATTAAAAAGGCGCATTGCGAATGAATAATTTGAAGATAGTGCAGCAGTTCACCAAAAAAAGTGTTTTTCTTGTTTTGTTGTTATTCTTTTCTCTCAGTTCATTTCTTTCCGTTACTCCACGTCTGTTTGCCGCTGATGTGTCCGGTGAACAAACAAAGGCAAGCGAAGGTGCGGCATCCGGCGTAGAACTCCCTCAGTTTGAGGCGGGACAACAACCCGCAGCTCCTCAATTGGCTGAAGGTCAGCCGGCAGCTGGCGCGGGAACTGCAACTGCAGCAATAGAGGAAGAGGAATTGGCTCCAGTTCAATACCGCACTTTTTTTGGGATGGATTCCCGGACGGTCGTCTGGATTGTGTCGGAATTGCATCTCATGTTCGCCGCCTTTGTTCTTGGTGTGCCTATTTTTGCGGTAATTGTGGAGATCGTAGGTTTCAAGGGTGGTGATGTAAAATATGACAAGATGGCGAAGGAGTTTACCAAACTTTTGTCTGCCGCTTTTGCCACAACCGCTTCGCTCGGCGGGTTGCTCGGATTTTGTTTGTTCGGGCTGTATCCGGAGTTCATGGGGCACATGACAAACGTTTTTTCGCCAACCATGTATGTGTATGCCCTGATGTTCTTTGGTGAGGCATTTACGTTGTATGGATACTATTATTCGTGGGATATCCTGAAAGGAACCGCAGCAAAAAAATGGTTCCATATCTTTCTGGGGGTAATGCTTAACCTCTTTGGGACAGGGCTTATGTTTCTGACGAATTCCTGGGCAACCTATATGATGAGTCCGGCGGGTATTGTGCCGGCTACGGGAAAGCTCGTGAGTTTGTATCATGCCATCTACAATCCGCTCTGGATGCCCGTGAATATTCATCGGTTAATTGCCAACGTCTGTTTCGGCGGGTTTGTGGTGGGTGCATATGCCGCGGTGAAATTTTTAGGGGCAAAGTCTGATGAGGAAAGGGCGCATTATGATTGGATGGGTTATGTTGGCAACTTTATCGGCGTTGGAGCTCTGATTCCTTTGCCCTTTGCAGGATATTGGCTGGGACGTGAAGTGTATAGCTCAAGCCCGGTAATGGGTAACATCATGATGGGTGGTGCGTTCTCCTGGACCTTCATTATTCAGGCTATTCTGATTGGTATGCTCTTTATCGGGGCGAACTACTATTTGTGGCTCGGAATGGGAAGAATTAAAGGGTCAGAACGATACACGAAATTTTTCAAATATCTTATTTTTATCATCTTTATGTGTTTTGCGGTCTGGCTCACCCCTCATAATCTTCCTCTGAGCGGCGAGGAGCGGGCGATGATTGGTGAACAATATCATCCTTTTTCAAAATACTTTGGTGTTATGGCGGCAAAAAATGCTGTGGTAAACCTGATTATTTTGGCAACCTTCTTTTCCTTCCTGATTTATCGGCGGAGTAATAAGGGTGAGATGGCTCCTTTCTCTGAGCAAGGCAAGGTTGGTAAGATAGGGATATTTTCTGGCTTAATCTTTTGTCTGTTGATGCTGGTCTCCTATGCAATTTCGCTCAATTTTGTAGAATTGGAAGAAAATATAAAAGTTTTCGTGAAGCCGTTGGTCAGGTCACTGTATATCCAGTCATTTGCAGTATGTCTTGCGGCATTTCTGACCTTCAAAAATAAGGGGAAGCTGGGGCAGGCATTGTTGTTTGCGGTGACGGCATCTATTGCGGTGCTCTATTTCTGGTACTATGGTTTTCAGGTTATGCAAAAGGCCAACCTGGTCTTGCGATATTTGTCGGTAACACAGGTTTCGATTGTGATGAGTTGTCTTATCATGAATGCCATTATTGACATCTTCATGTTCCGTAAAGCGAAACTGGTCGGAGGCATCGTCTGGGGAAAGATGCCCGTGCGTTCGCAATATGCCTTGCTACTCCTGTGCGTGGTTATCGTAATTTTGATGGGGTTGATGGGGTTCATCCGTTCCGGTCTCCGGATGGACTGGCACATTTATGGAGTATTGCAGGATACTTCGCAATGGGCCTACACGCCTGCTTTGTCGTACATGGGGCGGATTGTTGGTTTGATAGTTGTCCTCTTCCTGGGTCTGGTTGCTTTCGTATTCTGGCTTGCTAACCTGGGCGAAACAAAGGAGAAGGGGGTATTAAAAGAAGAGTTTGAATTGACGGAGCCGCATCGTGAGCACTATACGTAGCAATTGATGATTAGTGTTTTGAATGTCTAAATACAACATGAGTTAATAGAACTTTGGCTAATGAAAAGTCAAGGGTTTAGAAGCCTCGTGACAATTACGATAACGATGCCTGAAATGGTAGAAAGCTCTGCGAACAATTCGAGTAGTGACTGAATAAAATTAATATGATAAATATGATTGAATTTCAACATGACGAAATGAAGGTCTAGAAAAACTTATGAATAAGAGCATGCTAAAAATTACAGCTTTTGGGATCGCAGTTATAGGATTTTATATCTATATCACTATGTATGTGGCAGGGCTTTCTGGCACGGGTGGTGGGGAGTCTGCCGGTGGAGTGAACCCTGAAGCGGGTGAGAAGATATTTTGGGGCGACGGACAATGTAGTACCTGTCACAAGATAGGAACAAGCGGTAGCGCAACACGGGGTCCAGATCAGGATGGTTTAGCAGGGAGGGCGGAAGACCGTGCGAAAGAATTGGGGATGGCGTCGGGATTAGATTACCTTGTGGAATCTATTGTAGAGCCGGATAAATATATTGTGAAAGGGTATGATAAAATTATGCCCAAGGTGTATGATCCCCCTATTATGTTATCACGGGAAAAGATACTGGCAGTTTTGGCTTATCTGCAGACATTGGGCGGTGAGCCTGACTTAGGGGCATTGATGAAATATAAGGACAAGATCCCGGAGGCATCAAAGAAGAAGGTGAAGCCGTGGGTGCCGCCGATGGTAGTAGACGCCAAAGAAGGAGAAAAGGTGTTTTTTGATGAAACACGACCGGTAACCTGTGGTAAATGTCATGTGGTAAATGGGAAGGGAAAGAAGGTTGGTCCAGAACTTACCGGTATTGGCGCAATTCAAACCGCGGAATATTTTGTGGAGTCGGTGCTGAAGCCAAGCGCCAAGATTGTCAAAGGTTACGAGACGATGTATGTGATCACCTCTGACGGGATTCCTTACAACGGACTGATTAAGAGTGAGACGGAAGAAGAGCTTGTATTATTAAAAGAAGAAAGCGGTGAGATTGAAGAGGTTGTTATTCCGAAATCGGATATTGCCGAGATGAAGAAACAAGAGGTTTCTATTATGCCCGGGAATATTGGCGAGTTGCTAAGTGTGAGAGATTTTTACGGAATTGTGTCTTTTTTACAGAGTCTGAAATAGAAAAGACTATGTTGTATATGCTGGAGAATCAATTGTTAGGAGCGTATGATGGCTAATAAGCGCAGTGCATTTTTGTTAATCTGGGTAATTACGGCTGTAGGCTGTTTGTACGGGTTTCTGAAATATGCATCACCAAAAATTTTTCAGATACTGATGGCAAAAGACCACCCCATGCCAACGCCGAGTACGTTAATGATGTGGTATATGATCATGGGGGTGTTGGCAGGTTTGGTGTATGCAACGACGAGTAATCAGAAGTTTGTAGATTTTTTAAGTTTTTTGCTTCCGGGTCACGGACCTCTGATAAAATCCTTCCTGCAAAAAATTCTTTTTATTGGCTTTCCGCTCCTCGTCGGATGGTTTGTTTATACGTGGGCGATTCCTGGAGCCGCGTCGCCGGTGGAATTAAGGATTCAGCATCCTACGTTGCCGCAGGACTTTGAAAAGCTTGAAAATCCGTTCAGGCAAGCAGATGCAGAGACCCAGCGAAAATGCATTGAAGAAGGGAAGATACTTTTCCAGACGTATTGTCGGCCGTGCCACGGGTCAAAAGCGGATGGAAACGGGCCGTTTGCGAATTCTTTTCGTCTGAGGCCGATTAATTTCCAGGATCCTGGCACCATTGCAACGGTTGTGGACAATTATCTTTTTTGGCGTATCAAAGAGGGCGGTCCTGGTTTGCCTTCCGAATCTACACCATGGGATTCTGCGATGCCTTCCTGGAAAGATGATTTGAAAGACGATGAGGTATGGAAGATCATTATGGGTGAGTATGATACAGCGGGAGTTATGCCCCGGCAAAGGGAAAAGCTCGAATAAGGCTGCGTTAAATGTGCACAGAGGTGTGTTTGGATTTAATTTAAAAACAGCAAGGGAAGAAGATCAAGTACTACTATGAGAAACGTGTTAAAAAAAGGATTCATAAGCTTTGTATTCGTTGGTGTCTGTGGTGGTGCCTTTTGGATACCGAATGAGGTAGTAGCCCAGTCATCGCTTTTGTTTAGAACGTATAAGCGTGAAGTGCCACAAAAATTGTCTGAGACTCCGGAAGCTGTTGCAGAGGGAAAAAAAGTTTACGAGAAGAGGTGCTGGTATTGTCATGGAATTGAAGGAAAAGGCGATGGGCCTGCTGCGGTAACGATGTTTCCGAAACCCCGGAACTTTACGAGGAATGAGTACAAGGTACGGTCAACTGCATTTGGCTCAGTTCCTGCGGATGAGGATTTATTTAGAATTATTACCAGCGGCATAGAGGGGACCGCAATGCCTTTTTGGAGTACGATTACTGAGACGGAGCGATGGCAGGTGCTCTATTATGTGAAGACGTTTAACGACCAGTTTAAAAAGGATGCTCCGCCGAAAGTAATTCCTGTGGGAAGCGTTCCATCAACGCCGGAGAGCATACAAAGGGGGCAGGAATTATTTAAGGAAATGAAATGTTACGAATGTCACGGGGAGGATGGCAGAGGAAATGGTCCGTTAACGGTGGCATTGCAAACGGAATGGAGCCTGCCTTACCGTGCAAGGGATTTAACGAAGGGTTGGAATTTTAAGGGTGGAAATACCATTGAGGATATCTACCGAACGATCTCGACGGGGTTTAATGAAACCCCGATGGGCTCATATTTGGAAAAACTCTCCGATGAAGATCGTTGGCATGTTGCGCACTATGTAAAAAGCCTGGCAAAAGATATGGCGTCGGATGTTGTTGTAAAAGTGAAGCTGTTTGAGGGTGAAGAATTGCCTTCGGAGCCTCTGGATGAAAACTGGAGTAAAGCGTCAGCCGTTGAGATTCCGCTGGCAGGGCAGATATTGGTGAGCCCGCGCCACTGGGCGCCTTCCATTGATGCAATTCAGGTAAGGGCGTTGTATAATAATAACGAAATTGCCTTTTTGCTGGAATGGGATGATGCTACCAACCGGCAAGAGGAGATTTTCAGGGATGCCGTTTCTCTGCAATTTCCCATAAAAATCCCGGAGTCGTTGAAGAAGCCCTATTTTGCCATGGGAGATTCTAGTGGTTCCGTGAACTTGTGGAGTTGGAAAGCGCACTGGCAGGAAGGGTTTGGAACGGTAGTGGAAGCTCCTGAAACTGAGCAAGGGGTAGTGAGTGAACTGAATGCAAAGGGTTTTAAAAATGTTACGGTACAACCACCGGAAAGCCAGAATGTCACGGGGAAGGGAATGTATCAGAATGGAAGGTGGAAGGCAGTACTGAAAAGAACATTGAACACGGAGGATGTAAAGGGAGACATTCAATTCGAGATTGGCAAACTCATTCCTGTTGCATTTGCGGTCTGGGATGGTTCTAATAGTGATGTAGGTGGCCAGAAATCAGTATCGTCCTGGTATTATGTCTCTCTTGAAAAGCCCGTGCCAAAGACAGTTTTCGCTTATGTGCTGGTAGCTCTTATTATGGGTGCAAGCGTTGAGATGTGGTTTATTGCCCGGTTACGCAGGTTTCCGCCAAAATTGGAAGAAGAAGAACAAGAATAACATAGCGTAGGAAAGCCTCAATCAAATCCCCCTTAATAAGGGGGTGAAGGGGGTTGTAAAAACCTGCCAAAAAAACAAGTTTTTACACAGGAATACTATATCATGGTAAGGAGTTTTTGATGAGGTTAAGGTCTATCGTGAGCTTACAGAAAAGATGGTTGATAATAACTTTAGGTTGCTTGTCTTTCGCGGCGAGTATTCATCTTTCTTTCGGACAGGAAAGAAAGATCGATAGCATGTTTCTGGAATTAGATAAAAAGTACCGGATGCCTGAGCAGTGGTCTGTCCCTCCCTTTGATCTGGAAGACCCCTATAAAAGGATTAAGAACGGCCCTCCTTTAGTTAATATTCTCTATAAGGCGAATGTTGAATGGTTATCCCGATGGATTGCAAATCCCAAAACGGTGGTGGCAAATGCTAAGATGCCAAATCTGGGACTCGATTTTGATGAGATTAAGGCGGTTATCGTCTTCCTGAGCAGTATTGCCGAAAAGGACGTGCCGCAGGTAACCTGGGATAATTTTTTGCTGAAGAAGGAAGATGACCTTTCTGAAGACGAATATGATAAGATGGACAAGGTTTTCAATTTTGGTAAAGGCGTGTGGGGGCGAGCTCGTTGTACGATCTGCCACCCGATAAAGGGAGTTGGTGGAAATGTCGGGGTTGGGCCAGATTTAGGGGAGATAACGACAAAAATCAATAGAAATTGGTTGCACGCCTGGCTGGGGAACACAAAAAACCACTTTCCCGATACCATGATGGCTCAATATCGTTTCACGGATCAGGATGTCAGAGGGCTCGTCGAGTTTGTCATGCGTGATACACAGTTTATTCCCGAAGAGAAAGAGGATGAGGAGGAAGGGACAGGACAGCCGAAGCCTGAAACACAGGTTCTGACTGAAAAGGAATTTGCAGACATCAGAAAAGATACTGCCCTTATCGAAAAGGGGCGGAATGTCGTTGAAAAGGCACGCTGTTTTGTTTGTCATGACATCAAAGGCATTTCCGAGTTAATGCCGGTGGTAGAAAAAAAACGGGACGGACTTGCCGGATTTGAAAAGCTTTTGTATGAGATCCGGTGCTTGACATGTCATCGGATACAGGATAAAGGTGGTACGTATGCGCCGAACCTGACATTTGCCGGCAGTAAAATCAAGATGAACTGGGAAGGTGAGTTTTTGCAGGCGCCCGACATTATTCGACCTTTAAGTCAGCAGATGCCGAAGTTCAATTTGGCGGAGGATGAAGCAAAGGCTGCTACGGAATACCTTGAAAAAAATCTGGTATTCAAAGACCTCTTGCTTGATTTTTATAAAGATGGTCCGCCGACTGCGGAAATTATTGCTTCAGGTGAAAAACTCTTTTATGAGAAGGGGTGTAATACCTGTCATGCTGAAAATATTACCAAGGGTGGCGGTGTTGTTGGACCAAACCTTGCAACAGTTGGCGACCGGCTGCAACCCGCATATATCGTGTATCATTTAAAAAATCCTCAGCAGGCAAACCCTCAGGGGGTTGAGCCAAATTTTGGTCTGTCTGATGAGGAATTAAAGCAACTGGTAGGGTTCCTGATGGATCATGTGAAGAAGAAAGAGGGTAAATAATGGGATATTTTGCGTGCTGGAAAAAATTTGCTACAGGCACGGCGCTTGTGTTTGGGGTAATAGGTTGGTTTTCAACGGCAAAAGGTGTTGAAGTTTCCCCGCGGGATCAGGTGTTTTTACTATCACCGAAAAAGACCTTTGAATATTATTGCTCTCCTTGTCATGGTTTGAAAGGAAAAGGTGATGGGACTTTTTTTACCATTGATCTAAAGCCAAAACCAAGAAACTTTACTGATCTGGATTATATGAAAAAAAGGACAGATGAACAGCTTACAAAGTCGATTACCGATGGTTCAAAGTCCGTTGATAAATCAAACCTTTGTCCTCCCTGGGGGAAAACGCTTACGGACAAAAGGATTAAGGAACTGGTTGCATATATAAGAGGACTTGCAACGCAGGAAGCTGCAAGTCCGGTCGCTGTGGCAAAAGGCCCTGTCGCGGCTGATATAAAAGAAAGCCCGGTTAAATCTATGATGCGATGGGGTTTCATCGCAGTAATTACCCTGGCATTGGCAGGCGGCGCGATCTGTGAGTGGAAGAAACTGAGGAGTGAATCCCCGAAGTGTTAGTATGGTTTTAAAAAATTCTATGTATAAAAAAATATTTATTGCTATTGATAATTCCCGTTATTCCAATTCTTGCATTGATTTAGGTGTTGCCCTTTCTCAAAAGTTTGGTTCTTTATTGGTAGGGTGTCACGTTTATGATGCATCTTTGCATCAGAGGCGTTTTCGTGATATGGAGAAGGGATTGCCTCCCCAGTATCAGGATGAAAGCGTCTTGCAGCGACAGCGCGACCTTCATAGTTCACTGATCAATTTGGGGCTTAAGCTGATTTCCGAATCGTATCTGGACGTGTTTAAGAAAAAGTGCAGCGTCATGTCTGTTCCTCACGAGGAGCTTTTGTTAGAAGGTAAAAATTATTATGAGATCATAAAAGAACTTCAGGGAAACCGGTATGACCTGGTGATTTTAGGGGCGCTTGGTTTGGCTGCCGTGAACGAACAGGTAATTGGCAGTGTTTGTGAGCGCGTTGTCAGGCGTATAAAAACCGATGTCCTTGTAGTAAAGAACCGCTGTTTTGAGGGGAAGGTGGTAATTGCGGTGGACGGAAGTGCGGCGTCCATTGCCGGATTTACCTCCGCTATCCATTTTGCAAAGTCATTCAACCTGAAACTTATTGCGGTTTCTGTCTTTGACCCACATTATCACCGCATTGCTTTTGAGAGTATTGCGAATGTGCTTTCTCAGGAAGCCGGTCAAATTTTCAGGTTTAAGGAGCAGGAAACGCTTCATGAGGAGATCATTGATAAGGGATTAGCAAAGATATACCAGAACCATCTTGATACGGTAAGCAGAATGGCTGGTGATGCCGGGGTTGAGATTGACACTGTCCTTATGGATGGTAAACCCTATGATAAAATATTGCAGTTTATTCAAAAAGAAAATCCCTCAACCCTGATCTTAGGACGGACCGGCGTTCATAATACTAACGGGTTAGATATTGGCAGTACAACGGAAAACCTTTTACGCTTGGCGCCATGTAACGTTTTGCTTACCGGTGGGATTGCAGACGCGAGGATTACTATGCCGTCCGATTTTTCAGAATTTCACAGACCTGTAAACGAAAAAGCCTCTATAAAAAACACCCTTGAATGCCAGCATAGTAGTGAGGATGGTTTCTTTAGGTCTGTTAAGGGCGATCAAAAAATTTCTGATAAGCAGCATAAAAAAAAGCAGATACCTGCATGGACGCATGAGGCGCAAATACAGACCGCTCGAATTCCTTCTTTTGTCAGAGGCATGGTTAAGAAAAAAATTGAGGAGTTTGCACAGGAAAGGGGATATCTAGAAATAACACCCCAGATTGTAGATGAGGCAAAGGCGTTATTAATGAGTGACAATTCTTTTCATAGTGCTTGAAAAAAGGCTTATGATCTAAATGGCCACTTCTGGCTTTTCCTCAAAACCAACCATCTGGTGCCCCCTTTTGCGTACACGTAAGTATTTATCGTATATCTTTTTCTCATGCCGGTGTTATCGTTCGTTTCATTGATGCATGGTGTGTTGCAAAAGAGAAATGCATGGGCTGTTTTATTTTCCCGTAAAAAAACAGATACTATCGTAATATACTGAAAATAAAAAAAATAGGTAATGTTTGTAAATAGACATTGATCTTTTTTTTGTGGAATGTAGTTTGCCTTTATATCTAAAATGTTTTAACATAATATTATGATAGTTAAGTTCTGATAATCACTGTCTGACTTAGTGGCATGCAATGAGCGTTTGAGTAATTAGGAAGGAGGTCTGTGGATTTTTACGTGGTAGTTCGGTTTGACGGTATCATGAATAAACAAAATGATTTTTATATCTAAAAATATTGAAGGAGGAGGGAGAAAATGAAAAAAACATATTCGGTTTTAAAAAGATATGGTGTAGCCCTCTTAAGCTGTGCTTTTCTTAGCACTGCATTGTTTGCTGCTGAGGAAACAGCGCCAGGGGTGACGGGGGCGAGTGAAGAGGAATTTACTCCGGCAAAGGAAGTGTTGACTATTAAATATGTAGATGTAGGAAAACCGTATCATATGGACGTTGAAACGTTGAAGGGTTTTTTCAATGATGCAAAGGGCGTTACGGTTCAGCTTCAGAAGCAGGACAAGGCGTTTCCCAATGGTGGTGGATCAGTTAGTAGCGCAGAAGTGAAAGCCATTCATGATGGTCTTGTCGCGTATTTTAAGGTTACCTGGAGTGACCCCACGAAGAACGCCAGGGCAATTGCAGTTCAGGAATTCAGGGATGCCGTTGCTTTAATGTTCCCTCTGGGTGCAGTAGAGATAACGCCTGCGGAGCATTTCAGCCCTAGAATGGGAGACCGGGAAAAACCAACAAACCTCTGGCATTGGAAGGCGGACTGGGAGTCAGATTTGTTGGTTAAAGGTGAGCTGGAAGATGTTGAAGCCCAATACCCAAATATGCATGATGATTTTAACTTGAATCCATACAGTGCATATTATCATCGGGAATTAATAACGAGCGTTGAAGTTTTATCAGGGGGAAGAGCGGCAAATAATCTGCTGTCTCAGCCGGCAAGAGGCAGGACGGTAGAGGATTTAAACGCTGAAGGCTTTGGAACCCTTACTACGCAGGCTCACCAGGATGTAAATGGATGCAGTAAATACGAGGATGGGGTATGGACTGTGATTATCTATCGTTCTTTAATTACCGAGGATCCGCATGACGTGCAGTTTGTGCCTGGCGGGACGAGCTATTTCAACATGGCGGTATGGAATGGTGGCGAACAAGACAGGAATGGCCAAAAGAATATATCTATTCAATGGCATCCTGTAACACTTGAAAGAGTTGCCTGGCAATAGTTTGCTCTATAGAAAATAAAGTTTAAGGAGGATTGAAAAATGACATTAGTACACAACTGGCATTTAGGGAGACGCATGGAGTATCCCTATTTTGAATCCAGACCAAAACATCAATTTGCGGCTATATTTAATATTAACAGGTGTATTGCCTGCCAAACCTGTACTATGGCATGCAAAAGCGCTTGGACGTATAACAAAGGACAGGAACACATGTGGTGGAACAACGTGGAGACCAAGCCATACGGCGGTTATCCACAATCCTGGGATGTTAAAACGCTCAAGTTAATTGATAATGGTGAAAATACCTGGTATACCGACGAAAAAGATGAAAAGTTATCTCCTTACGGGGTTTACGAAGGTGACACCATATTTGAGGCTGCAGCCAAGAAGAATATTAATCAGTGGGCGGTTGGGTATATTCCTGAAGATAAGGAATGGCGTTCCCCGAATTTTGGAGAAGATGTGGCAAAGAGCAACAAGCCCGATGAATATTCGTCGTTGCCGGAACATAGCCGTTGGTTTTTCTATATCCAGAGATTGTGTAATCACTGCACTTATCCGGGTTGCCTCGCTGCCTGTCCCAGGAAGGCTATTTATAAAAGAAAAGAAGACGGGATCGTTCTGATAGATCAGAAGCGGTGCAGGGGTTACCGGAAATGCGTTGAGCAATGCCCTTACAAAAAACCCATGTACCGGGGTTTAACAAGGGTAAGTGAAAAGTGCATTGCCTGTTATCCCAGGATTGAAGGAAAGGACCCGTTGACGAAGGGGCGCCCGATGGAAACGAGATGTATGGCTGCTTGCGTTGGGCAGATTCGTTTGCAGGGTTTTCTGGATGATAACCCAAAGAACCCGGTTACCTGGTTGATCAGGCATGATAAGTTGGCGTTGCCGCTCTATCCTCAATTTGGAACAGAGCCCAATATCTATTACATACCGCCGAGATGGGCGCCACGTGCTTATTTAAGGCAGATGTTTGGTCCTGGCGTTGATGAGGCGATTGATAAATTTATGGTGCCTTCACGAGAAAGACTGGCGGTGATGTCTTTATTCAGGATGACTCAAACGATCATATATGAGTACAAGATTGAGGAAGGACCAAAGGTATTTGAGACAACGATTCATGGTAAGAAGTTTGAGTTGTACAATGATACCGTTATTGGACTTGGTGAGGACGGACAAGAGGTTGTAAGGACTACGGTGGAAGAGCCTGTCTACATCAGAGATCCGAAACATTACAATTCAATTTAGAATTGAGGTTTATTATGGAAGCCGACAGGAGTAGTCTTTTAGATCAGGAAGTTGCATCCAAAGTAGATGGTTTGCTTACGCGGAGTGCTATGTATCAGGTTTTATCTGCCTTTTTTCTCTACCCAATTGATAAAAATTTGTCAATGTTGAAATCACCCGAAATTCAGGAACATCAGAATGCGTTGACGCTGTGTTATGAAGGAATAGACGATGGTGTTGAGTTGAAGAGGTATTTTCGTGAGGTTCAGGAATTGGGCGTTTCTACCGCCATTGAAACCTTGCAATCCGAATACCAGCGCATTGTCGGGCACACGATGTCAAAAGAGTGTCCCCTGTATGAAACTCAATATGGCGCAGCCCATGTGTTCCAGCAAGTGCATGAATTAGGAGATATTCAGGGTTTTTATCGGGCTTTTGGGCTTGATATTTCTGAGGTAGAGAAGGAACGGTGCGACCACGTCAGTGTAGAGTTAGAGTTTATGCACTTTTTGTTGTACAAGCAAGCCTATGCCATAGAAAATCATGGTGATGAAAAGTCACAGATATGCGTGGATGCGCAAAAAAAATTCCTGAAAGAGCATATAGGGAAGTGGGTTCCTCTGTTCTCAGTTCTCTTTGCCAGGAAGGCAGGGGAGGGTTTTTATTCTGCGGTGTCCGCTTTGACGAAAGAGTTCTTGAGGCTGGAAATGAAGTTGATGGATGTAAAGACAGAGATATATAAGGAATCTGATCTTAATCAGGAAGCAGTGGCAGGGGCTTCAGATGAATGTCTGTCCTGCGCATCATCTGAAGATTTCGGTGAGGAATGATATGAAGCTGGAATTTGATCCGAGTTTAATAGAGGAAGTAATTTTTAACGAATTAAAGGCCAGGGAGGAAAAGGGGGATTTTGCCCTGACTCTCGAATATCACTCCTGCGCTGATCCGGTTTACGAAAATTTTCCTTTAGATGAAAGGCCTTCACAATTCAAAAAGATTGAGTGGGATTTTTTTAAGAAACTTGGGCTTGTAAAGCTCATAAAAGAGATTTTTGATGAATTCCCCGGACTTGAAGAAAAAGCTTGTGGAGGGGTGATTGCCAAAGCGGTGAATAATTTTGACGAAGGCTCGTATCTTACGAAGGGTATGAATCAGGATGCTGGGCAGAAAAGGATTGTGGTCAAAATACTGCCGGACCGCTTCCTGGATATTCCTTATCTGAAGAAATTGGTGAGACATGAATTGATGCATACCTCTGATATGTTCAGTGACTCGTACGGCTATCGTGATGAACGCCTCGGCGGTAACCCCATGGAAGAAAGCATTATTAAAGAGCGATATTGCGTTTTTTGGGATATCTATGTTGATAGCAGATTGATCAAGAACGGGAAAGAAACGTTTTCCGATAAAGAGGGGCGATACCGGGAGTTTGCTGCTCTTTATAAAAAGATTCCTGACGAAGTGAAAATGGCTATCTTTGATGTCCTGTGGCAGGATGAGAATTTAACGCATGACAGGATACTGGGGATGGCAAAAGATGTGAATGAAGTAATAAAAATTTCTGAGGGGTTACCGATAAAGCATACCTTTAAGAAGAAAAAGACCATCTTGCCTGGCGCCCAATGTCCGCTCTGCCAATTTCGGACATATCAGTGGGAAGAAAATATTGAACGAGATACTTATCTTGTGAATGAAATAAAAAAGGATTTTCCCGACTGGGAGCCGGAAGACGGTGTGTGTGGGCAGTGTATAGAGGCTTATAAAGTAAGAAAAGCGGTTTGTTGATATTTCCCGATAAATAGGAAAAATTTTTATATACATGGTTTTACGTTGAGAAAGGAGTAGGAAAAATGAAACTTACCAGAAGAACTTTCCTACAGGTGGCAGGGGCTACAGGAGCGACCTTTACCGTTGCCAATAAGGCAATGGCGTTCCGACTCTTAAAACCTGCCGTGGAGGTAGGAAATCCCTTAGATGCTTATCCGGATCGCGCATGGGAAAGTGTCTATCGTGACCAGTACCGGTATGATCGGACGTTTACCTTTACTTGCTCGCCAAATGACACCCATGCCTGCAGGGTAAGGGCGTTCGTAAGAAATGAAGTGGTTATGAGGGTAGAGCAGAATTATGACCATCAGAATTATTCAGATCTTTACGGAAATAAGGCGACCAGGAACTGGAATCCAAGGATGTGTTTAAAAGGGTATACCTTCCATCGCAGGGTTTATGGTCCATATAGGTTACGATATCCGCTTATTCGAAAGGGATGGAAGCAATGGGCAGATGATGGATTTCCTGAACTGACACCGGAAAATAAATCAAAATATATGTTTGATGCCAGAGGACAGGATGAGCTCTTAAAGGCATCTTGGGATGATGCGTGGACGTATGCCGCGAAAGGGATTATCCATATTACTAAGAAATACAGCGGTGAAGATGGCGCCAAGAAGCTTATTGAGCAAGGGTATCCCAAAGAAATGGTGGATGCCATGAAGGGTGCTGGCACCAGAACGTTCAAAGGCCGTGGCGGTATGGGTCTTTTGGGCGTTATTGGAAAATACGGCATGTACAGATTTAACAACATGCTTTCCCTGGTTGATAGCCACAATAGAGGTGTAGGACCGGATAAAGCATTGGGTGGAAGAAATTGGTCAAACTATACCTGGCACGGCGATCAGGCACCTGGTCATCCATTCTCTCATGGATTACAGACCTCTGATGTGGATATGAACGATATCCGGTTTTCGAAGCTGGTCATCCAAACGGGAAAGAATCTGATTGAAAATAAGATGCCGGAGGCGCATTGGTTGACACAGGTTATGGAAAGAGGCGGAAAACTCGTTGTTATTACGCCTGAGTATAGCCCGTCTGCTCAAAAAGCAGATTACTGGATACCGATCAAGTGTAATACCGACACGGCGCTTTTCCTTGGTTTGACGAAGATATTGATGGATGAGAAACTCTATGATGCAGATTATGTAAAGAAGTTTACCGATTTCCCTTTGCTTGTCAGAACGGACACCTTAAAACGGTTGCAGGCAAAGGATATCTTTCCCGATTACAAATTAGAGGATATCTCGCATGGCGCTAGTTACAAGATTCATGGTTTGCACGATGACCAGAGGGAAATTATCGGGGACTTTGTGGTTTGGGATGCTAAGACGAAGGGTCCACAACCAATTACCAGGGATGATGTTGGTGATAAGCTGACGGCGAAAGGGATTGATCCCGTTCTCGATGGTACCTTTAAGGTTAAAACGGTTGATGGTAAAGAGATTGAGGTTATGCCGCTCTTTGAGATGTATAAGATACACCTGAAAGATTATGATGTCGACAGTGTTGTCGAAATGACTAACTCTCCAAAAGAGTTAATTGTGAGGTTAGCGCATGACATTGCAACCATAAAACCAGTAGCAATTCACTATGGTGAGGGTATTAATCACTATTTCCATGCAACCCTGATGAACAGATCGACATACTTACCTTTAATGTTGACGGGTAATGTTGGTTATATGGGTTCAGGTTCTCATACCTGGGCAGGAAACTACAAGGCTGGTAATTTCCAGTCGGCTAAGTGGTGTGGTCCTGGTTTTTACGGATGGGTAGCGGAAGATGTGTTTAATCCAAATCTCGATCCGAACGCACCAGCGATGGATTTAAAGGTAAAGGGTCGTGCCTACGACGAAGAAGTTGCGTACTGGAATCACAATGACAGGCCATTGATCGTAAATACGCCGAAGTATGGACGTAAATGCTTTACGGGTAAGACACACATGCCTACACCAACCAAGATCATGTGGTTTACCAACGTAAACCTGGTGAACAATGCAAAGCATGTCTACCAGATGCTGAAGAATGTCAACCCCAATATCGAGCAGATCATGTCTACCGATATTGAGATGACGGGTTCCATTGAGTATGCAGACTTTGCATTCCCTGCAAATTCATGGATGGAGTTTGAAACGCATGAGATTACCAGTTCATGCTCAAATCCGTTCTACCAGATATGGAAAGGTGGTATTCGTCCGGTAAATGACTCCAAGGATGATGTGATGGTTATTGCCGGTATGGCGGCTAAGCTGGGTGAATTGCTCAGGGATATGAGATTCCGGGACTTCTGGAAATTTGCTTTGGAAGGCAGACCGGAGATTTATATAAACAGATTGCTGGACGGCAGTACAACCGCGAAGGGATATACCTTTGATGATATCGTAGCTGGAAAATACGGTGAACCTGGTGTTGCCCTGTTAAATTACCGAACGTATCCAAGACAGCCATTCTGGGAGCAGGTACACGAAAGTCTGCCATTCTATACGCCGACAGGGAGATTACAGGCGTACAATGATGAATCAGAGATCATTGAGTATGGCGAAAACTTTATTGTACATCGTGAAGGGCCTGAGGCAACTCAGTACTTACCAAACGTAATTGTCAGTACCAATCCGTATATCCGTCCGGATGATTATGGAGTTCCAGAGAGCGCAGAGCACTGGGACGAGAGAACGGTAAGGAATATCAAGAAATCCTGGGCTGAGACCAAGCAAACAAAGAATTTCCTGTGGGAAAAAGGGTACAAGTTCTTTTGTGTAACGCCAAAATCAAGGCATACCGTACATTCTCAATGGGCTGTGACTGACTGGAATTTTATTTGGAACAATAACTTTGGTGATCCATACAGAATGGACAAGAGAATGCCGGGTGTAGGTGAGCATCAAATTAATATCAACCCGCAGGCAGCGAAAGATTTGGGTATTAATGATGGCGACTATGTTTATGTTGACGCCAATCCGGCTGATAGGCCTTATGAAGGATGGAAGCCAAGTGATCCTTTCTATAAGGTTTCAAGGCTTATGCTGAGGGCAAAGTATAATTCATCCTATCCGTACGATGTGACGATGATTAAACATTCCTCGTGGATTGCAACGGAAAGGTCAGTAAAGGCCCATGAAACAAGACCGGACGGCAGGGCATTGTCCGCTGGAACTGGGTACCAGTCCAGTTTCCGTTATGGTTCTCAACAGAGTCTTACCAGAGACTGGTCGATGCCGATGCACCAGCTCGACAGCCTGTTCCATAAGGCAAAGATTGGTATGAAGTTTGTTTTCGGTTTCGAGGCCGATAACCATGGTATCAATACGGTTCCGAAGGAGACCCTGGTGAAGGTTACCAAGGCTGAGGATGGCGGTATTGGCGGTAAAGGCTTGTGGGATCCCGCGAAAACCGGATACACCACCGGGAACGAGAATGACTTCATGAAGAAATACCTGAATGGTGAGTTGATAAAAGTGGAGAAGGCGTAACACGTGTAATAAAAGTGAGCTAACAGATGGATATGAAACATTTGTTAGCTCGCTTGTTTTTAGGAAAATTTATTGAGGATAGGAGGATACAAAGGGCATATGAAAAAATATCTTATTTCTGGTATACTTGCAATTTCGTCGATAGCATTTTTGTCACATTCATTGGTATGGGCGCAGGAAGAGGAAAAGAAGGTATTGACGCCTGAAGAGATGGCCGCAGCAGCGAAGAAGCTGGAAGAGGCGCAGCAAAAGTTAAAGAAAGTAGTCAAAAATGTACCGAAGGTGGACAATGCAGGCTCTATTACCGGTGTTGTCACTTGCCAAAAAATGAGGAATAGCGCCGATGCTATTGTTTTTATTGAAAAAGTAGGGGATAATAAGTTTGCGCCACCTACAGAACATGCCATTGTTGATCAGCTTAATCTTACGTATGTGCCCCGCGTTGTTGCTATGCAGAAAGGTACAACGGTGGATTTTCCGAACAGCGATGCCGTGCGTCACAACGTGTTTTCACCTCCTACTGCAGCATTGCAATTTAACCTGGGGACGTACCCAACGGGCGTTGTAAAAGAGGTGCTCTTTGATGTTATTGGTGAAACGCCGTTGCTTTGCAATGTTCACAGTGAGATGGCCGGTTTTGCCGTAACCTTTGAAAATCCGTATTTTGCTATTACCGATAAGGATGGGAACTATACGATTGAAGGAGTTCCACCGGGAAAATATACGGTGAAGACATGGCACGAAAAGCTAAAGGAACTATCACAGGAAATTACGGTAGAGGCGGGGAAGGCTACGAAGGTTGATTTTGATTTGAAGAGAAGAAGATAGCCGTAAGGTAAAGTAAGGTAAAGATCCGCTGTCTTTGTAGGCAGATTTATTTTTTAGAATTCCAGTGAGTCGTTAACGTCTCACTGGAATTTTTTTTGTGTAATACAACAAATAGAATCATGTCTTTTCAAAAGCAATAACACGGGGTTGCATGTTTGCCTTGAAATTAATATCAACAGGCAAGTTTTTCTTGAAATTACCTTCCAAATTTGCTATTTTATTGCCTTACTATTACTTACGTAACTTTGAGGGTCGTTGAGGTATGAGAAACTTTTTATTAAGCCTTTTTGAACGATTGGAAACAAGTATTTATAAGTTCAATGGAAATGGAAACGGAAATGGAAACGGAAAGCACCCTGTTCCTGACGTATCCAAAGATAACTTACGATTTGAAAGTCTGCCGATCAGGACAAGCATCCCTGCTTCATCAGCAGTAAAAAATCCATTGGATACGGGAATACTCAGATCGCAGCGCTACCTTCTCAGGAATCAAAATCGGTCCGATGGACATTGGGTAGGAATTTTAGAAGCAGATACCACCATAACGTCAGAATATATCATGGTCATGCATTTTCTTGGAAAGATAGATCCCGAGAAACAAAAAATGGCTGCGAATCTCCTGAAGGAACATCAACTTTCCGACGGTGGCTGGAATATTTACTACGGAGGACCAAGTGAAATCAGCGCTTCGGTAAAGGCATACTTTGCTTTGAAATTGGCAGGATATCCTGCAGACGAACCTTTTATGCTGCGGGCCAGGAGATGCATTCTCGATAAGGGCGGCATTATGAAGGCCAACTGTTTCACCAAGATTTACCTTGCTATGTTTGGGCAGGTTGACTGGCAAGCCGTGCCCGCTGTTCCTGCTGAAATGATCCTGTTTCCAGCCGGATTTTACTTTAGTATTTATGAGATGTCGTACTGGTCAAGATGTATCGTGGTGCCGCTCTCCATTGCCATAGCAAAAAAACCCCATATTCCCGTTGGGGATGACCTGCTGAAAGAACTCTACGTAATACCCCGCGAAAAAGTTGTTTATCGTATTAAACGGGACCAATCGGGTTTGAGCTGGCATAATTTCTTCATTGACGCCGACAGTATTTTCAGACGCTACGAACAACACCCCATTCAATTCATTCGAAGAATTGCCCTTCGCAAGGCGGAACAATGGATGCTGGAACATCTGGAGAAATCCGGCGGACTTGGCGCCATTTGGCCGGCAATTGTTAATTCGATCTTTGCCATGAAGTGTCTTGGCTATCCGGACGATCATCCTGCATTCGTAAAGCAGCGTCAGGAGATAGAAGATCTGATTGTCTATGATGGCAACAAGCTTTATTTACAGCCGTGCGTGTCACCGGTATGGGATACCGCATGGGCGATTATTGCGCTTCATGAGTCCGGGGTAGCTGGCGCTGATCCTGCAGTACAAAGGGCAGGTCAGTGGCTTCTCAGCAAGGAAGTCAGGAATTTTGGTGATTGGGCTTTAAAGTGCAAGGTAGATGAGCCGAGCGGATGGTATTTTCAATATGCAAATGAATTTTATCCCGATACCGATGATAGCGCCGCTGTGCTGATGGCGCTGCAACGGGTATCACTGCCGGAGGGGGCCGGTAAAGAAGCGTCTTTTTTGCGCGGGATACGATGGATTCTGGCTATGCAATGCGATGACGGTGGATGGGGTGCCTTCGACCGCAATAACAACAAGACTATTCTAAATCATATCCCTTTTGCAGATTTTAATGCCTTATTGGATCCCAGCACGAGCGACGTTACCGCCCGATGTATGGAATTTCTCGGCCGTATCGGGTTTGGCAAATCCTCTCAGCATGTCCGAAAAGCAGTAGAATTTCTCCAGAAAGAACAGGAAAAAGACGGTTCATGGTTTGGACGTTGGGGTGCAAACTACATTTATGGTACCTGGTCGGTACTTTCCGGACTTTTTGCGGTTGACGAGGATATGAATCTGCCCTATATCAGAAAGGCCATTGAGTGGCTGAAAAGCGTACAGAATTCTGACGGGGGGTGGGGTGAAACCATTCAGTCATATGATGATCCATTCCTTAAGGCAATTGGTAAAAGTACGCCTTCACAAACGGCATGGGCGCTTTTGGGCTTGCTTGCCGGTGGGGAGACTAAATCAGAAGCGGTAGAAAGAGGTATAAAATTCCTCCTGGCGAAACAAAAAGAAGATGGAACGTGGGATGAAACTGAATTTACTGCAACCGGCTTCCCAAAGGTCTTTTATCTGAAATACCATATGTATCGCAACTACTTCCCTCTCATAGCATTGAGCAGATACCGCAGTCTTATGCAAAATGCTAGCTGAAACTCCACTTGGCCATTTCTATGATATCTGATATTCGTTTTCCGCCTTCCAAGACCACGGTAGGTTCAAAGCCGCAATGCATCATGCAGTTTACACAACGCGGGTCACTGCCTTCCTGATATTTCTCCCAATCCGTGTGTTCCATGCATTCGTCAAAGGTTTTGTAATGGGTATCAGTAATGAGGTAGCACGGGCTCTTCCATCCTAAATAGTTCCGGGTTGGATTTCCCCATGGTGTGCATTTGAGCGATCTCTCTCCTTTCAGAAATTTTAAATACAAGGGGGAGTTGAGTATCTTATATTTTTTAGAAATCCCGTAAATAAATCCAAACCGTTCCTGTATCTCATTCCGGCAAAGAAATACTTCGTTGTCGTTGTGCTCAAAACTAAACCCCGGAGAGACCAACATGCCATCCACTCCCAATCCTTCAAGAAACGAGAACAGTTCTTCGATTTCATCTTCGCCGGTATTTTTGAATATGGTGGTATTGGTACAGACTTTGAATCCGGCCCGTTTCGCTTCCTTGATCCCCCTGATTGCACGTTCAAAGACCCCTTTCCCGGCAATGGCATCGTGGGTGCCGGCAAGCCCATCGATATGCACGTTGAGATTAAAGTACTTGCTGGGTTTTAGTTTTTTTATCGCCTCCGCAAGCAAGATTCCGTTGGTGCACAAATAGATATGCCTTTTTTTGTTGACAATAGCGCTGATAATTTTATCAATCTCCGGGTGCATGAGGGGTTCACCGCCGGTAACGGTAACAACGGGGGCGGGACATTCGTCCACTGCCTGAACACACTCATCTACGCTTAACATCTCCCGCATCGTTTCTTTATATTCCCGGATTCTGCCACAGCCTTCACAGGCGAGATTGCAGAGGTGGGTAATCTCCAGCATTAACACCAGCGGGAATCTTTCCCTGGAGGAAAACTTGTTCTTAAGCACGTATTTCGTCAAAGAAGAACTTAGTGATAATGATACCCTCATAATAGGCATTGCTCCGTTTTCATGAATAAAGGGAAAAAAACAAGGTAATTGGCAGAATACCGTATAATATTACGCTATAAAAACTTCTTTTCCCCATTTTCATGAGGACAAGTTTTAGCAAGTTTTTTCATAACCCCCTAACCCTCTTTACTCAGGGGGATTTGGTTGCGCGGCTGTGCTGCGATTGTATACCAGATGCTATAGCAATTATGTGAGACTGTCAAGTATTATTTAACGTGTCATCTCTGAAAAGCGTTAGATGCGATTGGAATGAATAAAACCAGGTACTTTTTCATAAATTGTATTGAAAATTTTTACTAAATTTGATTCCATTTACTTGTTATCCAGGATGGCGTTTCATGAAAACCTTGACATGTCCGCGGTAGCCGCAGGCTTTAGCCTGCGTAAAATGAATGAAGTAACGCAATCTAAAGATTGCGGCTACGGTAAACATTTTAATGAAACGCTATCCTGGTGAAGAGGAAGATTTATGATAGCGGTATTTTTTGCATTAAGCCAGGAAGTGGCGTCACTGAAATCACACATAAATATCTTAAAAAAGATCCGGTACTCTCACGCCATATTTTATCAGGCAGAGTTTTGCGGTTTCCCGATAACGCTAGTTCAGTCAGGAGTAGGGAAAAATGTATCGGAAATTATCCATCAATTATCAAAGTATATCAGGATACAGTTTATGATCTCTTCTGGTTTTGCCGGCAGCGTAAATCCCTTGGTGGGTGTTGGTGATCTGGTCATAGGAAACCATGTCCTCTCTTCTCTGCGGGAAGTTTCGGAAGAAGATATCTGCATCGATTCTACCTTGCCCTGTGATGCATCAGCTGTGGAAATCGCTGTTAAATTATGCAATACCGACTCCCTGAGATTCCATTGTGGAGACATCTTGTCTGTTGATAAAATAATCCGCCAGTCCTCTCTCAAAGAGCATATTGGAAAACAAACTTCTGCAATTGCGGTAGACATGGAATCTTTTGCCATAGCGGAGCGGGCCAATGCCATGGGAATCCCTTTTATCGTTGTGCGTGCAATCTCTGATGGGGTGGATGAGGATATGGAAATTGGAGAAAATATGGTAACCAAAGGGGGAAGGGTGAATATTTCCGCCACAGCGCGATATCTGCTTAATAAACCGCACCACATTCCTTATCTGAATCGTCTTCGCAAGCAAACCAGACTGGCGACAAACACCCTCTCCGCATTCTTTCCAAATTTTATTACACAAATATACAATTCTTTGTTAGCATAAGGTGGTTAAGAGGTGATGGATGACAAGTAAAACAATTGGGATTGTGATGGGCAGCGATTCTGATCTCGCTACGATGAAAGAGGCCATAAGCGTTTTCAAAGAATTTGGGGTGGGATTTGATGTGAATGTCATATCCGCCCACCGGTCACCGGAAAGGGCACACGCTTATGCGGTTGAGGCGGAAAAGAAATACGATGTAATCATTGCTGGCGCAGGGGGAGCTGCGCATCTGGCCGGCGTTATCGCGAGCCTTACTCCCCTTCCTGTTATTGGTGTGCCAATGCTGACATCAGGACTGGGCGGATTAGACTCGCTCCTCTCTATGGTGCAAATGCCATCCGGCATTCCGGTATCAACCATGGGAATTGGAAAATCAGGAGCCGTTAATGCCGCGATATTGGCAATACAGATCATAAGCGTATCAGATCCAAAATTAAGACAAAAACTTGCCGTCTATAAAAAAAAGCTGGCAGATGAGGTTGCAAAAAAAGACAAAGCCGTGAGGATGGAATTTGGATTATGATAGTTAGTGCTTTCGCAAAGAAGATGACGACTTTATAGTAAACGTATTAAATAAGTTGACATGTACTGGTCATTGCGAGCGACAGCGAAGCAATTCCACGATAGAGATTGCTTTGGGCTAGCACCCTCGCAATGACAACTTTCTTTAAGCGTTTACTATAGTATCAGAGCGAAGAAACAATTTTTTATTCGTTCAACGTAACGATGAAATCAGGGTAAATATTACATGAGGAAAGCGAAATGCCATTACCAACCATAGAATGGGAAGGAGATATGAACGGTCGCATCCGGTTGATCGACCAGACATTGTTGCCCACCGAATTAAAGTTTGTTTACTGCGAGGATATAAAAAGCATCTGGCATGCCATTAAGACACTTATGGTAAGAGGCGCGCCGGCAATCGGCATTGCAGGCGCCATGGGCGTAGTCCTGGGCATAAAAGATATGCAGGGGAAGAGCACGGATGCGTTCCTGAGAGAACTCAAGCAGGTGACCACCTATCTGGGGACATCCAGGCCCACAGCTGTCAACCTCTTCTGGGGACTTGCCCGCATGGAGCGCATTGCCCAGGAAAATAAGGGCAAACCGGTTCTGGAAATAAAAGAAGTGCTTCTGCAGGAAGCGCTCAAGATACAAAATGAAGACAAGGTTATTTGCAGGCAGATCGGAGAAAATGGTGTCAGTCTTATCAAGGATGGCAATGGTATTTTAACCCATTGCAATGCGGGAGGGTTAGCCACGGCTGATTACGGGACTGCGCTGGCTGTCCTTTTCAAGGCAAAGGAACAGGGCAAACGTATTACGGTATACGCAGATGAAACACGTCCCTTGCTGCAAGGTGCAAGGTTAACGGCATGGGAACTGGTTCACGCGGGAATTGACGTTACCTTGATTTGTGATAACATGGCAGGGCATGTCATGAAGCTGGGAAAGGTACAGTGTGTGATTGTGGGTGCCGACCGGATCGCGGCCAATGGTGATACGGCAAATAAGATTGGCACGTACAGCGTGTCCATTCTGGCAAAGGAGCATAAAATTCCCTTTTATGTAGCAGCGCCTGTTTCAACCTTTGATTTCAACATAAAATCCGGAGATGAGATTCCCATCGAAGAGCGTTCTGCGGAAGAGATCACCAATGGATTTGGCAAGCAAACTGCGCCTGACGGAGTAAAGGTCTTTAATCCTGCCTTTGATGTCACTCCGGCACGCAATATCACCGCCATTATTACCGAAAAGGGGGTAATTCATAACCCTTCTCGTGAGAATATACAACGTCTCCTGGGCGCAGTAAATTGAATTACCTTTTTCGTTCTTGTTCTTAGGAAGTCTCATGAAAATCAAAGAAAGTTGTTGGTATGATAAACAGAAGGGGGCTCTGCGCATCCATCGTTATATGCTGTCGCTCTTTTTGGGTAGTATTTCTCTCCTTTTTCTTTTTGGCTGCGGATCTGACCGGGTAAACATTGAATTTCAAAGCTCACGAGAAATTTATATTGATGATGCGAAAACGGACCCTGATAAGTTAAACAGAGAACTTGAATATGACTTAAAAGAAGCAGAGAAACAACGCTTACAAAAACAGCGTGCTGCGGAAGCTGCGGCAAAGGAGAAGGCAAAGGCGGAAGCGGAGCGCAAGGGAGAGCCGCAACAGGACGAGCAGGAGCCGAAAGAAACGATACAAGCAATAAGGACAGAACCGTCAATATCACAACCATAAATCGGAAGTTTTTTTCAAGGAGAGTACCATGTGTGGGAAAAAAATTGTAACGGTGTTCCTTTTAATCGTTGCCGGTTTTCTGGTATTATACAGCTATGGATATTATAAAAAGCACACGACCGTATCCCTGATTGATGAAAAGATCAAAATGGGGAAATATAAAGATGCCCTGGCCTCTGTCCAAAAAATGGAGGAATCCTCGATCATTCGCATCGTATCAAAATTAGAGAAAGACGATCCGACGATCGCTTATACTAAAGGCGTAGTGTATGCCCTTATGGAAAACAAGAAAAAGGCAAGCGCCGAATTTCGAAAGGCGATGGAAACGAACGATCCTGTATTAAAGGCGCGGGCAATTTATAATACGGCGAACCTCATCGCAACCGATATGGATTTTTCTACTGCCGCCATGCAATATACCGAGGTATTGAAGATTGATCCCAATGATTTTCAGGCAAAAAAAAACTTAGAACGGATGAGGCTAGGCGAGCAGCAGTTTAATACGATGTTTAGCCCTGAACAACAGGAACGGGAAGACAGGATTGAGGCATTAAAACTCCTGCCCTGGGGTACGAAATATAAGTATAGCGGAGAACAAAAACTGCGATGGTAAGTTCTTGCTGAGAGCATGAAAATCATGGAGCATCCTGGCGGTAACCAAACACATAAATAATAGGGATCGGGGGTCAGAAACCAAAAGCCTGGCTCCTGACATCTGACACCCAACCCCTTTAAAACAACAAAATGATAAGACACACTATTTTTTAACATGTTATTTTTCAGCTATGAAGATTATAGAATCATTGTTTATGTCCTTTCAGGTCTGATTTTTCTCCTCTATTTATTCCTCTGCCGGAGAAAATCTGTATGGTTAAAGGCCTTTGGCCAGCGAAGTTTACTTAACAAATTCAGCAGAATTCCCACCATATACCGAAACCTCTTAAAAGGCGCTTGCATGAGCGCCGCGTGTTGCACCCTGGGGTTAGTTGTCTTGCAGCCGAAATGGCAGACAAGCCGGGATCACTATGAAAAAGAAGGATTGGAGATCGTCTTTGTGCTGGATGTCTCCATCAGCATGCTCGCTGAAGATGTAAAACCCAACCGACTACAGCGTGCAAAGATGGAGATATCACATCTTGTGCATCGGTTGGAAGGAGACCGTGTCGGTTTGATCGTATTTGCCGCCCGCGCATTTTCTCTTCTCCCATACCCGACCAATGACTATGAACGAGTCTTTCTGCGTGTTCTGAATATGATTAATGAAAATTACGTACGCTTTGTGCCTTACGGAACGAACATCGGCAATGCATTTATCCTGGCAATGAATAGCTTTGGCACGGAAAACGCAAAGAAGGTAATGATCCTCCTGACCGATGGTGAAGAACAAATCATTACCCGAAGCCAGGTAGCTGAGGCCGTAAAACTGCTGTTGGAGAGGAGAGATATCGCTATTTATGTAGTTGGAATCGGAGATCCTAATGATGCCTCACCCATACCTAAACGAGACCGTGAAGGGAACATATCGGGATATGAAATGACAGAAGAAGGGGAAACGATTTATACCAAGCCTAACCCGGCATTTTTACGGGAGATTGCAGAGGCGGTAGGCGGAGACTATCAGCACGATGCCACGGGTGACGAACTCAGGCATATCTTTGAACAGGTGCTTGAGAAACACAGGAATATCGTGGGAATCAAAAAGAAAAACATTATCAAAGATATTTCCCAATATTTCCTCGGTGGTGCATTGGCGTTGCTTGCGCTGTACTTTATATTATGACGTATTTTGCAAAGATAAAATGTGTTGATAGCCTTTGAGATGTTAGACGGGAGGTTCTAAATCCCCAAGAGACAATCAACACATTTCTGATGTATCCGTTAGAAATCCTTAAAAGCCTCTTCATCCATTGGAATAATTGCATCTGCACTCAAACCTATCAAATGTCTATTGCCAAAACCTCGCTTTTTTCCATTTCCGTTGCCTTTATCATGCGTGATAAGATCGGTGTTTTGTTTGTTGGTTAATACCTTTTTGTTCCTTCCTACAGATATCTGTACCGGTTCTGTTACTTGGTCAGGTTTATTTTCCACCTGCGGTTTATCTTTATGCGTCTCCGCCTTCCTGTTCCCAGACTCTTGAGCAATTTTATCTACCAGAGAGAGCAAGCTGTTTGCCTGTGCAGACAGCTCTTCGCTTGCCGATGCCGTCTCTTCAGCATTTGCAGCATTTTGCTGTATGACCTGATCCATCTGGGTTATGGCTTTACCTACCTGGCTGACACCTTCAGACTGTTCCTGTGATGTATTGGCAATCTCGTTTACCAAGTCAGTTGTCTTCTTGACATTTTTTACAATTTCTTTGAGAGATGCTCCTACCTTGTTTGTTAATTCCACACCGGCATCTACCTTCCCCACGCTATCTTCGATAAGCTGGGCGGTCTCCTTTGCAGCGTTGGCGCTCCGTTGTGCCAGGTTTCTTACCTCTTCTGCAACTACAGCAAATCCTTTCCCATGTTCTCCTGCCCTTGCTGCTTCTACAGCAGCATTCAGGGCTAACAGATTGGTCTGAAATGCAATCTCATCGATAATCTTGATAATATTTGATATTTTCTTGCTGCTGCCACTGATCTCGTGTATCGCCGAGTTAAGCATTCCCATGGCACGGTCACCCTGTTCTGCAGAAGTATTACACAGGTTGGCCAGGCTGGCGGCTTCTTTGGCATTATCGGCATTTCGTTCGGCCATCGAGGATATCTCTTCTGTAGCTGAAGAGGTCTCCTCAATTGAAGCCGCTTGTTTTGATGATCCCTCAGCCAGATTCTGGCTGGATTCTGAAATCTGTTCCGCTGCTGCAGCAACCTGAGAAGACCCCTCCGTAAGATCGGAGAGCAACATCTTAAAGAGCCCGGAAATCTTTCCCGTAATCTTCAGCACGATCCACCCAAGCCCTGTTACAAAAAGCAATGCCGCTATGCCAATAATAAAATTCCAATTTTTTAATAAGGCCGCTGCTTTAAAGGCTTCTTCCTTGTCGATTTCTGCAATAACCGCCCATTTCGTATCTTTTATATCAAGAGATGCATATGCGCTTAATACTTCCGAACCCCGGTAATCTTTTATTATCTTACACTCACTCTTCCCTGCCAATGCATCCCTTGTTGCCTCTGTATCTATCTTGTTTACCAATATCGTTCTTTTGTCAAAAAATCTGGAGTCAGACCTCATAAATCTGTCACTTCCCACAAGATAGGTTTCGCCTGTTTCTCCTAAGCCAGCCCTTTCCGTCATAATATTATTGATCTGATCGATTGGTATTTGAATCACCAAAACACCTATTTTGTTAAACCCGGAATAGATAGGCGCAGCAATGAACGAGGCGGGTTCAAGGTTGGAAGGTTCGTATGGCTCAAAGTCAGCCATCTTTACAAGATCATGTCCATCGGCGCTGTTTACTTCATGATAGAGTCTGGAAATATTCGTATCCGTATATGGGCCACTCACAAGGTTAGAACCAAAATCTGGTTCTTTAAAGGCGGTATATATGATATCACCGGTCTCTGAATCTATTAGAAAAATGTCATAATAACCGCATTTTTCCAATAAGTTTTTGAAATACGGATGATACGTAGCGTGTAAACTGCTGTATTTACTTCCATCGGTCGCGTGGAGAAAGTCGATTTTTTTCTCGTTACGAAAAGGATTTTTTTTGACGTAAAGCTCATGGGCTTTCTCCGCCCCTATCTCCTTGAATGCCAGTTTTAGTTCCATCATGGCGTTGGAGATCGTCGGATCTTCAGATAATGCGGATATATCCAGCCGTATTCTCTCAAAATATTCCTCTATCTGTCTCTTTTTTATGTCCCTCACAGAAGTCAAATGGTTGAAAGACTGCTCATAAAGAGATTTACTGGCTATGCGATAACTCAACACGCTCGTAATTATAAAAGGCAGTAAACCAGCAATTACAAATAGGGTAATAATCTTTGTGTTAAGGGTAATCTTCATTAACGTAGTACCTCCTCTTGTTATGAGACATTTTAATAAAACATTCATGCCGGTATATCTGCATGAAGGGAAATTAAAATTTCATGGAGGGCAGGGAGGTAGAATCCAGCTTCCACGGGCAGAGGAGATATCCCGAAAGGATACATAAAATATATTCATTCTTGCCTGATGCCACTCCTGATTCATACTTATCGGCAAATTAATGAAAATTATTTGATATAAAATATTTAATAATACTAAATATTATGATTTTTAGGTTCATAAGCATGCTTTGACCTCTGTTCCATACTTCAAGTCGAAGAAGTTGCGTTTTCTCCGCAAAACTACACCTGCAATGACGTATTCCTTATGGAATCCAGGAATAATTTTTGGTATTTTTCTTTTCATATACTCAAGCTATACCATATCGTATTATCAGATTATTCATACGAATGTGGTCATGTTATAATTGAAGAGTTTGAGAATGCATAAGGAGACAATGCTTCCGCAGCATCAGGAAGGATACTCTGGTTTTGCTAGAGCCCCGGCTGCATCTTCAATCGTAAGGACAACGGATGATTATTAAGGAGATGATATTATGAGCAACGGACATATTGCAAAGATTGGTGAAGAGCTCAATCTAACGACGAAACAAGTACTGGCAACTTCCGCACTCCTTGAGGAAGGCGCTACTGTGCCCTTTATCGCCCGGTACCGAAAAGAGGCCACCGGCTCTCTGGATGAAATTGCTGTTACAACGATTCGTGACCGGCTTGATCAGCTCAGGGAATTGGATAAACGGCGTGAGGCCATCCTGAAATCTCTGGAGGAGCGGGGACAACTTACCGACGAACTAAAGGAGAATATCCTTGCAGCAGAGACGATGGCAATTCTGGAGGATATCTATTTGCCCTATCGTCCGAAACGCCGCACCCGGGCAACTATTGCCAGAGAAAAGGGGCTAGAACCACTGGCCCAGGGTATCTTTGCCCAGGGTGAACCTGACGCATATTGTTCTGCTCATACCTTTATAAGCGCTGAAAAAGAGGTTGATACCGCTGAAGATGCACTTGCAGGGGCACGCGATATTATTGCCGAATGGGTCAACGAAGACCTTACTGCCAGGACAAGGATTCGTGAACTATTTCTTGCAAAAGGAGCCTTCAGGACAAAAGTAATTTCAGGCAAGGAAGAGGACGGACTGAAGTATAAGGATTATTTTGAGTGGGAAGAACCGGTATCAACTGCCCCGTCCCATAGAATTTTAGCGATGAGACGCGGTGAAAAAGAGGGGTTCCTGAGCCTGCGCATTGCGCCTGCTGAAGAAGATGCCATCGCCATCCTTGAATCGCTCTTTGTAAAAGGAGACGGAGAATCTTCCCTGCAAGTCAGGATGGCAACTCACGACAGCTACAAACGGCTCCTGTCCATATCCATGGAAACGGAGATCCGTCTCGAAACAAGGAAAAGAGCGGATGAAGAGGCGATCAGGGTTTTTGCCGAAAATCTCAGGCAACTTTTGCTTGCGCCACCCCTGGGGCAAAAAAACGTCCTTGCCATCGATCCGGGATTTCGCACCGGATGCAAGGTGGTCTGCCTGGACAAACAGGGCAAACTGCTCCATACCGACACGATATATCCCCAACAGTCTGAGAAAAGTTCATCAGAGGCGGCAGCGAAGATTGTCCGGCTGTGTGACACCTTTCAGGTAGAGACCATTGCAATCGGAAACGGCACCGCCGGGAGGGAAACAGAGGCATTTATCCGGAAGCTCGATTTGCCTGAAAAGATTCTTATCGTCATGGTAAATGAAAGCGGTGCATCGGTTTATTCTGCATCAGATGTGGCTCGTGAAGAATTTCCCGATCAGGATGTAACGGTGCGGGGGGCTGTGTCCATTGGCAGACGGCTTATGGATCCCCTTGCAGAACTGGTGAAGATAGACCCCAAAGCCATTGGTGTGGGACAATACCAGCACGATGTTGATCAGGGAGTTTTGAAACGCTGTCTGGATGACGTCGTTATGAGTTGCGTAAATCTTGTTGGCGTTGAGGTCAACACAGCCAGCAGGCAATTGCTCATGTATGTCTCTGGTTTGGGACCTCAGATTGCCAAAAACCTCGTTGAATACCGTGACGAACACGGTCCTTTCCGATCCAGGGCGGAATTGAAAAAAGTAAGTAAACTGGGACCAAAGGCCTTTGAACAAGCGGCAGGCTTCCTGCGCATCAGGAATGGTGAAAACCTGCTCGACAGGAGTGCTGTGCATCCGGAGAGCTATCACCTTGTGGATGCCATGGCAAACGACATGAAATGCTCGGTGCTTGATTTCATGCAGGACGAGCGCCTTCGGGGAAGGATAGACCTCACAAAATATGTAAAGGATTCGGTAGGACTGCCGACGCTCAATGATATTGTGAATGAATTAGCAAAACCTGGCCGTGATCCACGCGAGAAGTTTGAGGCATGTAGTTTTACCAAAGGGATCGAAAAAATTGAGGATGTTACGCCAGGCATGAAACTTCCCGGTGTAGTAACGAACATAACCGCGTTTGGTGCCTTTGTCGATATCGGGGTTCACCAGGACGGCCTGGTACACATCAGTCAGATTTCCGATCGCTTTGTAAAAAATCCCGGCGATGTCGTGAAAGTTCATGAGAAAGTAACCGTCACCGTGCTGGATGTGGACCTGAAAAGGAAGAGGATTTCCCTGTCCCTGAAAAAACAACCGTAAGGAAACGTGAAGCGATTATTTTTTCATGCTCAATCCCGCACCTTGCCCACGGGCGACAGATAGATGGCGAACTCATCTTTCCCATTAATCCGGAGCAACCGGTCCAGGGCTTCCTGATCATAGGCGGCAATGGCGCACGTCCCTGCGCCAATCGCCTCGCATGCCAGATAGAGATTCTGGCATACATGCCCTGCGTCGATAGCAATAACTTTATGGGCTGCCAGGTGGTAGCGCCACTCCATCCGGTAAGGAATAGCCGTCCAGATGAACGACACCGCTGCATTCCCCGGATAGGGCTGCCGGAAAACGGCATCGACCAGCTTTCTTGCAAGGTGCTCTTCAGAAAATTCAAAGAGCAATTGATGGGTAAGCGGAAGATACCGGTAGACGCCCTGATCCAGTCCTTTTCCGTTGAGTACCACCAGATACGTCTCAAATGCATGGCGGCATCCTGCTGAGGGTACGGTGCGATAGGCATGGCCGCCCACAATCTCCCCCCGCACACCCTGGGTCGCCCAGAGAAGGAAAGAGATTTCTTCCAGGGTGAGAGGTTCTTTTGTGTATGACCGCCGGCTCTCCCGATGCCCGATCGCCGTGACAATATCGGCGCCGCCAATATTTTTCCACGCCCCAGGTTTCACAAGGTCAATGCGCACGGCATCAGCACGATACGGCTTTTCAACGGGTGGAATATCAACTCCCCGGTTTTGGTCTGTCTGGGAAAAATCAATCTCTTTCCGGATACTATCCTTGAGAAAGTACCGGTATTGCGTTATCAGATTTTCGTTCATAGCCTTCATCCCCATTTCTTATGGAATGTGTTTATACTTATAGTGTAACATCGAACAAATCTCTTTGCAAAAGGATACCCAATACGATAAGAACTGTTTTCCCGTTTTCTCTGTCTTATATTTTTCATACGAATAGATCATCTAATAAGCGGTGAATTACGGATAATTTTTCAATGGTATTATTGATTTTACAAACCCGATAAATAAAAAATTGATGTCAAACCAATTTACGGTTAAACTATAAATTGGAATATTTCGGTTCTTCTGCTCTTTCATCCGGTTTATTCCTCTTTATTTCCAATCATTGCTCTGGAGTTATTTGAAGTATTCCTATTTTTGCAAAAGATTAAGTTTTACTGTGATTAGCCTTGTCATCCTCGTTAGCGACTGAATCACGCATGGGAAACAAATTCCTTCGCAACCTTACTCCTTTATTTGGTGTGTTACTCTTTGCTGCAGCGCTTTGGGCGCTCCATTATGAATTAAAAGAGTATCACTATCGAGATGTATTGCAACACTTGAAGACACTCCCCAGTATGTGCATTCTTCTCGCCCTCTTGTTCACTTCACTTAGTTACTTGGTAATGACCGGGTACGACTTCCTTGCCCTTCGCTATGTAAATCATCCGCTTGGATATGGTAAGATTGCTATTGCTGGCTTCATAGGTTATGCCTTCAGCAACAATATCGGGTTCACCATGCTTGCTGCGATACGCTACCGGCTCTACTCATCCTGGGGACTTTCTCCGGTAGATATCATAAAAATTGTTGCCTTTTGTGGTCTGGCCTTCTGGTTAGGCATCTTTACCGTAGGAGGAGTGCTTTTTATCATTGATCCATTTGAAATTCCACCTGGGATCCGCTTTCACTCTGTGTCTTTAACCTATCTTGGAATACTCTTCCTCGTCTTTATTGCCGGATACTTATTATTCAGCGAATTGAAAAGGAAACCTCTGAAAATTTTCCGATGGGAGTTTTCTATACCCTCTTTAAAGTTTTCTCTTTCTTCGGTAGCAATAGCTTGCCTGGATGTAATACTGAACGGGAGCGTACTGTATGTCCTGCTCCCCCCTCATGATGCCTTGTCTTACCCAAAGATCCTTGGCATCTTCGTAATAGCACAGTCAGCAGGATTAGTCAGCCATATTCCCGGCGGACTTGGAATCTTTGAAACAGTAGTCATCTTCTTTCTCTCGCCAATCCTACCCGTTTCAGCCATCCTTGGATCGCTTTTGGCATTCAGGGGAATATACTATCTACTGCCCATGTGTATTGCCGCGGCCCTCCTGGGTATGCACGAATTCCTTCAGAGAAAGGAGGCATTCAAACTGGTTGCCCGTATCTTTGGACAGTGGGTGTCAGAGATTGTACCAAACATACTTTGCTTTGCCACTTTTGTTGGAGGCGCAATCCTGCTCTTTTCTGGATCAGTTCCGGCAGAAAAAATTCGCATGCTGTGGGTTAAGGATATAATTCCGCTTCCAATTTTGGAAATCTCCCATTTTTTGGGCAGCCTGGCAGGCATGTTGCTTCTCATACTATCCTGGGGGCTGCAGCGAAGACTCAACGCCGCATACCCGCTTGCCGCAGCTCTTCTTATCGCTGGAATTGTCTTTTCCCTGCTGAAAGGATTCGATTACGAGGCGGCGATCATCCTTGCGATCATGTTGGGTGCACTCCTGCCTTCCCGCAGCCATTTCTACCGCAAAACATCTCTCATAAACGAACCGGTCACTTCAGGATGGATTGCGGCTATTGTCTTTGTTATGCTTTGTTCAGTCTGGCTGGTGTTCTTTACATACAAGCATATTAAGTATTCGGATGAATTATGGTGGCATTTCAGTCTGTCTGGAGATGCTCCGAGATCTCTTCGTGCTACCGTGGGAGTTGTGGTTATAGCGCTTTGTTTTGCCGTGTTTAAATTACTCCGTCCGGCCCTTATAAGGCCCTCGATTCCTCTCACGGCTGATTTAGGCATGATCTGTTCCATAGTAAATAGTTCAAAAAATACGTATGCTAACATAGCCCTGCTTGGTGATAAATCCTTCCTATTCAGTGAACGCAAAGACGCCTTTATTATGTATGCTATCAACGGCAGGAGTTGGGTGGCATTTCGTGACCCGGTTGGCCCTGAAAGCGAAATGCCTGAACTGATCTGGAAATTTCGCGAGATGTGCGACCGCCATGATGGATGGACCATCTTCTATGAAATCAATCAAAGGAATCTCCATGTGTATATCGACCTTGGCCTCACGTTGCTTAAGCTTGGAGAAGAGGCTCGCGTTTCCCTGCCGGGATTTTCCCTTGAAGGTATGATGCATAAAGGACTACGCTATACCCGCAATCGGCTTGAAAAAGAGGGTTGTATTTTTGAACTGATTCCAACAGGTAAAGTTCCGTCGTTACTGCCGGAATTCAAGATAATATCAGACTCATGGCTGACAAAGAAGAAGGTTACTGAAAAAGGATTCAGCACAGGTTTTTTTGATGCAGAATACTTGAAAAATTTCCCTGCCGGAATAGTAAGAAAAAATGGCAAAATCATTGCCTTTGTGAATATCTGGCAAGGAGCGGAGAAGGAGGAGCTTTCGTTAGATCTTATGCGCTACACCCCCGATGCCCCGCATGGCGTCATGGAATATCTGTTTATCCAGCTCATGTTATGGGGGAAACAGGAAGGATATCAGTGGTTTAACCTGGGAATGGCGCCTCTCTCAGGGCTTGAGGGACATGCCCTTGCACCCTTATGGAACAGGCTTGGTGCGCTAGTTTTCCGCCACGGGGAACATTTTTATAATTTTCAGGGTTTGCGGAGGTACAAAGAAAAATTTGATCCTGAATGGGAGCCGAAATATCTGGCATCGCCTGGCGGTTTAAAACTACCACGGATTCTTACCAACATCGCCTTCCTTATCTCAAGAGGAACTAAAGGAATTGCTGCACTTTGATAGAGAGAGATATATTACCCTGATATTTCATCGTCAGTTTTCGTAGGTTATTGGCAATAACACCATGACAAACAACACAAAAACCAGTATAGCACCACTGCAAATTTCCAATCACCTGGCTCGATTAGTGCTTGTCACTTTCATTTTAACGTTTATCGTGGTTAGAGTGCTGGCCTTTTTGATTATGTCCCGTCGAATGCCCGATCTCTACCTGCATCTGGGTGGAACACATGTTCACCATCTCAACTATGGCATTTTTCTCCTTGCAGGTGTTGGCGCATATTTGTTGTTTTGGCACCCGATTGGGCAGAGACTAGAAATAGCGACGATTATTTACGGAAGTGGTATGGCATTAACATTTGATGAGTTTGGAATGTGGCTGCATTTGGGAGGCCCTTACTGGCAACGGGCAAGTCTGGACGCTATAACGGTGCTTTCTGCTGTGTTTGGCCTGATTGCTTTCGCTCCTTCATTGAAACGGTTTCACTTTCAGCATTGGGCAGGAGCAGCAATTATTGCGGTAGCTGTTGGCATCTTCTTTTTCATGCTTTTTGAGTCATTTAAATACGTTAATAAAATCGTTATTCCCGTCCTACAGGAAATCGAGATTACGTCACCTCCGTAACCATCTTCACATGAAAGGATAAATAATGAAAGTCTCCAGGGATATATTCTTTTTTATTGCGTTAATTTTATTCACTACCTTTACTGTCCGTGCAGAGCCATATGAAAAACTCACAACTCCAGCAGAGACCCTTTCTCGCTTCATTTTTCTGAACGTTCAACGTCCTTTCTTTACTGTCTCTAATAAAGATGCCGACTTGGAGGATGCGCAATTTAAAAAACTCAGGCAATGGTACGAAGCAACAAATCACAGCAGTTCTACCTTTACCGTGGGCTTTCAACCATACGGAGTTGCCTCTGACGGCACCAACATCTGGGTGACAAATTCTGGTAGTGTCAGCATTACAAAGCTAAGGGCAAGCGATGGAGCCGTGCTGGGCACCTATGCCGTGGGCTTCATTCCAAGAGGCGTGGCCTTTGATGGCGCTAACATCTGGGTGGCAAATTCTGGCAGTGACAACATAACGAAATTGAGGGCAAGCGATGGGACTGTGGTTGGCACCTATGCCGTGGGCTTCTATCCATATGGGGTAACCTTTGATGGGGTAAATATCTGGGTGACGAACTCCGGGAGCAAAAATGTAACAAAACTGAGGGCGAGCGATGGAACCGTAATCGGGATTTATACCGTTGGTTTCAACCCAAGAGGAGTGATCTTCGATGGCAACAACATCTGGGTGGCAAATTCTAACAGCAACAGCGTAACGAAGTTGAGGGCAAGTGATGGCGTTGTACTCAGTACCTATGCCGGTGGTTGGGAACCAAAATGGTTGGCCTTTGATGGCACTAACATCTGGGTAACGAATTATGCCAGTGGTAAAGTAACGAAGCTGAGGGCGAGCGATGGAACCGTGCTCGGCACCTATACCGTGGGAATTTTTCCATACGGGATAGCCTTTGATGGTGTCAATATCTGGGTAGCGAATGCTGGCAGTAATAATGTAACAAAGATGAGGGTGAATGACGGCGCAGTGCTCGGCACCTATAATGTAGGCATCAATCCAAGGGGAGTGATCTTCGATGGAACCAACGTTTGGGTGGTAAACTATGACAGTGGCACGATAACGAAACTGTAAACGATGGTTCTGTTTTTGAAATCGAAAAGCGCCACTATGGGAAAACTTTATTGATTATAGCTTATTATCCAATACCATAACCTATTAGCGTAACTGGGATTATCACTTCCCGAAGAACCACCGCCCAAGGTTTATGCCTCCGGACAAACCAGCCTGTAGTGCCGACCTTTTTACATGACCCATTGAATTTACTGGCTTAGCGGCTTGTTCACCCCTCGAATTGAGAAGGTCGGGCTAGTTTTCATACAAGGGATGCTATAACCTTCCTTTGGGAAACAGAAAAGAATACAACAATTCTGAGTTTCTATTGGTAAAACTAGATTGAGGGAAGTTAAAAATCCCTGCTGTATATAATTTAGGACTAATGAATTATTACTTAATTAACCTTATTTACTGCTGGCAATATAAATATTCCTGATGGAGTTGGGACTGTTATCTCGTTTAAAACTTTCCACTCATTTGTATCAAGAACTCTTACAGCGTTATCAAAATAAGACGAGAGATAAAGTCTCCTGCTATCATCAGAAAATCTTATATGCATTATCCTCTTTCCCACCTTTATATCGTTTAAGACCTTTCTGCTTTTAGTGTCTATTACTGTCAGGAAATCTTCCTTGTCTCCGCTGTAGTTTACAGCAATATACCTGCCGTCGGCAGAAATTGCAGCAAATACGGGAAGTCCTATCAAATCTATATAGCCGATGTGCTTGAAGCTATTGATATCTACAATATGAAGCCTCCTCTCGCCAACTGCAGGGATAAAGGCGGTGTCCTTATATACTCCCCATGTGCCAAAATGAGGTATCTTAAATACCGCCTCGCCCTCGTTCCTTCTCAGATCTCTTCTGGAATAGCTCATGGTCTTTGCGTCAAGCATGCCCACGCTACCTTCATTAAAAAGTCCAACAATATATTTATTCTCTGACATAAGGGCGTCAAAAGGCATGCTGCCTGTATTTTTTATCGTCTTATGCACTTTAAAATTCTTTTTTGAATCAAGTACCCATATCTCGTCTTTATCCATAAGAGCAAATATCAGAAATCTCTCCCACGACTTTATGCCAACATTTTTTGAGTTTGTCTCAATTTTTTTTAATGTATTAAGACTCCCGTCAAGTATAACCACATCATGAGGGTCATAGTTTGCAACTGCCACCATGTCGTCAATAAATATAAAGCCTATCCCGCTTTTGCCAGCTTTAACCTGTATTAAAAGGCTGTCAGAGCCTGTGTCTATTTTCGAGAGACAGCCGTCCCTGCTGATTACATACATAAAGTTTTTATTAAACTTTACCGTGGCGTGGTTGAGGTTCCCGAGATTTCCTATCTCACTGGAAAGGATGCTATTTTTTATTACAGCAAGCCTTTCCCTCTCCCTTTCAACGACATAGACCTTCTCTGCAAGAGCAGGCGTAAAAGCAGAAAGTATAAACAATCCTGTCGTAATGATTATACAAATGGTGTGAAGTAATTTTATATAAGAAAATTGGATTGCTTTGCTTTGTTCATAATGACGGACATTACCAGATTTAAACTTTATATATAGCATGCCGGGTCCTCATCAAAATAATCTCCATGTCGGGCATATGCCCTTGCCCTTGAATTTCCATTGCATATTTCGATATAGGCACATTTTCCACATCTGCCCTTAAGTTGCCTCGGATTTTCTCTAAGCCGTGAGAGTATACCGTTTGAATTCCATATCTCACAGAAACTTTTTATTCTTACATTTCCAACTGCATCAGAAAAGAACGGGTCGGGTTTTACATTGCCTTCAGAGTCGACGTTTACAAGCCGTTTTCCTGCCTGATTTCCTCCCCACGTCTTTAATCTCTCATAAAGTCTGTCATATGCATCAGGGTATATCTTTTTAAACACCGTAAGAAGCATTACGGCATCTGCGTCATTATTGCCTGTTACAACATCTATTGGAACATTCATCTCCACAAATTCAAAAGATTTTTTCAGCATAAACTCTACAGCCCTGCGATAGTCATCCCTGTCCAGGTCACGCAAATTTCCGGCCATGCCTGAATATACAAGGTGGGATATGTATATCTTCGGGATGCCTTCCTTCCGGGCAAGCTCGAATATAAATGGGAGGCTCTTTTGCGTGTTTTCCGTAAGCGTGAATCTTACACCGACCTTTAAGTCGTTTTTCAGGCATAATCTTATAGCCCTCAGCGAATCCTCAAATGCGCCTTTTCTGCCCCTGAATGAGTCATGTATCTCCGTCTCTCCGTCTATGCTTATGCCTGCATAGTCAATATGCTCTTTTATTCTGTTTATATTATCTTCGCTTACAAGAATGCCGTTTGTTGAGAGGTGTGTCTTTATCCCTGCATTTTTTAGTTCACGGGCTATATCAAATACGTCCTCCCGCATAAGCGGTTCTCCGCCCGAAAGAATTGCAAATTTTACGTTTGACTGTTTTAGCTGGTGTACAAGGTATATTGCCTCTTCACTGTCAAGCTCTTTGCCTTTTATCTGATTTGCATATGCGTAGCAGTGTTTGCATGAGAGGTTGCAGTTGTTTGTAATATTCCATATAACGATAGCGCCGCTAAAGGGTCTATGGCCTTTTTTAGAAAGAGCGTCTCTTATGAATTCAGTTATTCTTAGCAATTGCGGATTCCTTTATAAAACTAAGGAGAAACTCCATCTCCTCCGCACCTATCGTTATTTTTGGCATAGATGTCTTTGCATAGCCGAGCGCCTCGTATGTGGCATGAGGGTGCGATATATAACTCCTTATTATGTTTTCATTCCTGTTCTCATAGATCCACCTGAAAGAAGGACCAAATGCCTCGTGCGTGGGGTGGTGGCATCCCCAGCACTTCTGCCTGAAGACCTCTCCTCCAAGCTGAACAGGGTCGTAGCGCCTGCTTTTATTTACAAAATTATATTTTCCTACCGGCAGGCTTGCAGGAAACCGCCTTAGCTCCTTCAATGTAAGCGCATCATACACTATGAGGCTCCCGTCATTTTCATAGATACTTAAATATGCAGTATCGCCATCTCCACTTATTTCGGTATGCAGCATCTTCTTGCCTTTTACAGGAACTATCTTTTTCTGTGAAAGGTCTCTTTTATCAATTAAAACAAGTTCGTCGCTGCCGTTGTCAACCCAGAGATAGGGGTTATTGGAGTTTGTCCTCACAAAAAAACCGCTTCCGCCAACGTCAACCTTCCTCAGAAACGCCCAGTCATACATCTTCCATATGCTTAAGTATGTCTTTCCTATATGAGCGGTGGCAAAATAAAACGATCCCTTGTCATACCAGAAGGCTGCAGAAAACAGATGTGGCATACTCTCTATTGGATACTCAAAGATCTTTTTTCTGTCTTTAATACTGTATACCTGAAGAAGCTTGCCGTTTCTTGAGCCGCCTATTACATAGGAGTCAAGCGGGTCTATGAAAAAGTCATCAAAAGGACTCCTGAGCTTTATGTAGTTAATAGAAAAGCTTTTTGCATTTATTATCCCGAGAAGCGGTTTGTCTCTGAATGTAAATATTGCCTCATCCCTTGAGTGAAGCTCATATATAGCGTTAATCTTTCCTTTAACAGGGATAACCTTTACTACAGGGGCGCTGTCCTTTTTTATACTTTCAACATCAATAACAACAATGGACTCCGGGAGAAGACAAGCGGCAAACAACCGACTTCCGTCTCTTGAAAGCGATATATTCCTTAAATTCACGCATACCCTTATCCTTCCATAAAACCCCCTGTCAGCATCATATATTCCAACCCAGCCGTCTCTCGCTGGTATAAAAAACTTCTTGGCGTCAGGCGTAAACTTCAAGCCGCCGTGTATATTGCCGAAATCAAATTTATCAAGTATGCTGTCTCCCTCCATGACCCATACCTTGTTGTTGCCCCTCTCAACTACCGCAGTAAGGTTTTTAATGTCATGTATCTTTACAGGTTTTGCGTTCCCGTCTGTAATTTCAAGGCTTTCCTTTATATCATCTTCTTTCCAGGTAACAGCCATGGGCTTTCTAAGAAATGCCACTATCCTATTTATATTTTCATCGCTCAGGTGGCTGAAGGGCGGCATTTGTGTTGCGGGAAGTCCATTTTTAATAATGCCTGCAAGGTCTTTGTCAGAGAAATTTTTTATAAGTGAAGGCAGAAGTGCGGAGGCAGTTTTTCCTATCCTTTGCGGATGATGACACAGAGAGCAGTTTGCCTGATAGAGTTCTTCGCCTTGCGTGGCTGCACTTAAGACCCGCGCCGTAGAAAAACATGTACAAAAAACAACAAAAAACAGGGCGCTTCCTCTGATTGTTGCCAACCATTCTTTTTGCATAAGCCTTATTTGCCAAACCTCTTGCGCACAAAGGCTATCACTTTCCATACATCGGCTTCTGAGAGATTACGATCGCTACCCGGTCCATAAGGAGGCATCGGGGTGCCAGACAATCCATGCTCTACTACCCAGTAGATATATCCATCCTCTCTTTTTGAAAGAAACTCTTTGTTAAAAATGGGCATTGTGTACCCTTCTAATCTAGAACCGACACCGTCACCATTTTTCCCATGACACCTTGCGCAAATTGTTGAAAAAAGACGCTCACCCCTCTCAAGCACCGATTTGTCACTCCCGCTAAATGGATTTTTCTTTGCGAGGTATTCACTTGGAACTTTCCTTTTTGTGTGTTCTTTCCCAAGCAGGACAGAAATCGGCACTACCACTACAAACGCAATAATCGCTGTTTTAATTGCCCTTAAATCCATACTGCCCCTGTTAGTAGCTGCATTTAAGCCAGACGCCGTAAAAAACATGTACAGAAACAACAAAACCGTATGTTTCCTCCGGCAGTTGTCAGCTTTTTTGTATGAACCTTATTTGCCAAACCTCTCGCGTATAAAAGCTACTGCTTTCCATATATCATTTACTGAGAGATTATCATCGCTACCTGGTCCGTAAGAAGGCATCAGGCTGTCAGACACCCCATTTTTCACATGCCAGAATAAATATCCATCCTCTTTTGCTGAAAAAAACTCTTTATTAAAAACCGGCATTGTGATTCCTTCTATTAAGCCGGCGCCATCGCCTTTTTCCCCATGGCACTTTACGCACTTCTTTGAATAAATATATTCGCCCCTCTCAATCACCGATTTGTCACTTCCGTTAAAAGGATTCTTCATTGTGGTGTATTCGTTTGGAACTTCCCCCTCTCCTGCCATGACAGACATCGGCACTGCCAATGCAAACGCAATAATCGCTGTTTTAATTGTCCTTAAATCCATACTATTACCTCCTTAACATCTAAATTAGGTATGATAGAATACTATCTTTCCAGCACTACCGGTCTCAGTGTTAATACATCAAACGTAATATTTTAAATCTCTTAGTAAATATCAAGCCTTGTATTATATACATTAAATTTACCAGTCGGAGTTACAAGCCTTTGATCATTTATTCTTGCCTTCTCTGTAAGTGTTTTGTCGTCAAACACAATAATCTCGCCCTGTTTGTCCCAGACAGATATCCATACCTCATCGCCGTCCTTGTTGTACTCCATATGAACAATTCTTCCTCTGTCAGCAAGTTTTAGTATTTTTGGTTCTGCACCAAGGTTTTTGATGTCGTATACCGTAACGCTTCTTTGAGCGTCTACATCTTTTGAGAGTGTATGGTCTACCCACAGGTGCCTGCTCTTTGGATGAGTCTTGACGAACAATCCGCCGTCACCTGCAACCTTAAGTTTTCTCACGACCTTCCACAAATTTTCAGCATTGCCCCCTTTAGGTTTTGTGCATACAAGGGCCACTGCCGCCTCTCCAAGATGCGGTGTTGCATAAACCCATCCATATTCCGGATCCTTAAAGTTTGCGCCTCTTCCAGGGTGAGGTTTGACACCTGTCTCTACAATAGCTGCAAGCTTTTTTGTCTTCGTATCAACGGCAACGATCTTATCCCTCATGTTGGCCGCAACGAGGAAGTACCTCTTTGATTTGTCCCATCCGCCGTCATGAAGGAATCGCTCTGATTCAATTTGAGTGACCTTGAGGTTTTTTATGTCGGAGTAATCGACAAGAAGGATAAGTCCGGTCTCTTTCACATTTATTACCCATTCGGGGTCAGAATGTGATGCAACGATAGAGGCGACCCTCGGCTCAATATGATATTCCTGGGTGTCATAAGTGTAGCTCCTTGTGCTCACAATCTTAAGCGGCTCAAGCGTAAGTCCGTCAAGAATGACATAGCTTGGCGGCCAGTAATTTCCAACTACGGCAAGCTTGTCAATATAGTCCCCTTTTCTGCCTTTATACTTGCTGCTCTCAATTGACCTTGCGTCGAGCCCGGTCTTAACCTCTGCAATAGTCTGGATAGGGTCCATCCAGAGATCGACGAGCGTTGCCTTGGCGTCTCTGCCAATGGTATAGAGATATCTCCCTGATTTGGAGTATCTGAGGGTATGGACCGCAAAGCCTGAATCCTGAACGGATACAACCTCTTTGGTATCGCCGTCAATTATAGCGATTTTGCCGGCGTCTCTCAAAATTACTGCAAAGAAATTTTCCCAGTTTCTATTGTGCATCGGCTTTGTGGGCCTCTTGTCAGCCGGCACCTGGAGTTTCCATGTTGCCTTAATATCTTTCATGTTAAATTCAGGCGGGGTAACAGGCTCCATTTGGATATACTTCGCAAGGCGCCTGGCATCTTCCATTGTGTAAACATTAACACCCGCGCCCCATCCAGGCATACCGCCCTCAGTTCCATCAAAGATTGTCTTTGTAAGTTTCTCAGTGCCTATTGGCTTCATCTTGTCAGGCGTAAGGGCAGGACCTGTTGCCCCCTTCCTTAACATGCCGTGACATCCGCCACATCTATTAAAATATTCCCAGTTTGCGCTCTGGTATTCCTTTTTTGAAAGCTGTACCTCTGTATTCTGAGCAACGCCGATATCCATAATTGCAAATATGAAAATAGATACCAATAATACGAACCCCAACTTCTTCATACGTTCTCCTTTCATTTACCGGAGTATTTTCAATGCTTAAAAAGCCTTGCGAATGGCAGTTCTTCAGCCTTTTTCCTTTTTTAAGTTCTCATTATGTTCTGGTAGTTTGTTTACCAGAGGTTTTAAGAGTCTCAACAAATGCTGTTAATACTTCGTAGGCGGTTTATCTTTACAAAATAAGTCAAGTATAAAAAATAATCGTGGCTTCGTTTAGCTGGGTTTTTTTGAGTATGTATGCATATGGCATAGTCGCAAATTATATTCCTTTTCACAAAACTACGTGGCTATATTCCTAGTTCATTGATACTGCGGACATTACAGAATGTGACCTTTATAATAATATGACCCATAAACTAGTATTTGTTTTTGAAATGTGCTATGCACATGTGGAAATGGTTTTGCAAAAATACATAAAAAATGAAAATTATTCAATTTTTCACATAAATCTTCTCGCGAATCTCGTTAATTAGCAAAGCCCTTTTGTTCATGTATATTTCTTCACCTATACTGTATTATTTTCAAAGACTAAACTATTATAAATTTCCGTAATGAGATCGTGCGATTAGAATGGAAGGAACTCCAGGGGGATGCTTATTGTTGATGATTCATCAGGCGTGCAATATCAACTCAATTTTCCTCAGTTCTGGTGGTTATCAGAAGCCTGCCTTTGTCAAATCGGCCCATGAGGAATATACATGTTTAGAGATAGCTACTGTCCGGATGGAAACCGTAAAACACCAGATAAAATAAGGCAAAGCGGGTGGAAATAGTTAATGAAGAGTGTTGAATAATTCCCTTTTCAATGCGTTTTGATAAAACTTTATCGCATATTCCTTCACCATTCTCCGGGCGCTGAACAGAGGGGAATTGCTTTCTATCGCTTCTTTCATAACCTTAACCCATTCACGGGGCACTCCGTCATCATCGATACGATAATAGGCTGGAATTATTTCATTCTCCAGAAGTGTATACAAGGCATCCGAGTCGGCGGCATCCCTGTTTTCCGCATTATCAACACCGTCACCAAAGCCCCATCCATTTTTACCATTGAATCCTTCTGACCACCAACCATCGAGAATGCTCAGTTGGGGAACACCGTTCAGAGACGCCTTCATTCCGCTTGTACCAGACGCTTCAAGAGGGGGTAGTGGATTGTTCAGCCATACATCAACGCCATGCACAAGATATTGCGCCAATTGTTCGTCGTAATCCTCAACAAAAACTATTCGTCCACCGAAAGACGGGTCCTTTGCTGCATTAAATATTTGCTGCAAGAGTTGTTTCCCGGGGTTGTCGTCGGGATGGGCCTTTCCCGCAAAGATAATCTGTACGGGTTTCCAGGGATCATTCAGCATATTCTTGAGGCGCTCAATATTTTGCAAAATCAAGGTAGCTCTCTTGTAGGTAGCAAATCTTCTGGCAAAACCCAGTGTCAATACATTGGGGTCAAGGAGTACTCCCGAAGCAATAATTATCTGTGTGTCTGCCTTATCATGGTGCCATCTTCTTCTTGCCCTTCCCCGGATGTTTATTATTAATTTCATCTTTAACCAGGAATGAATATTCCATAGTTCTTCATCCGGGATGTCACAGGTGAGTTTCCAGATGTCCCGGTCGTCGTGGTCTGCTAACCAGTTGGATCCTAAATATTTGTTGAAAAGGAGTTGTATTTTCGGCTCAATCCAGGTTGGGATGTGAATTCCATTCGTAATGTGATCAATGGGTGTTTTTTCTTCCGGAATATCTGTCCAGAGAGATTTCCACATCCGTTTTGCAATTTCTCCATGTTTTTTACTTACACCGTTGTGATAGGCGGACATCCTGAGCGCGAACGCGGTCATATTAAATCCTGCATTTGGCGCTTCCGGATTAATTCCCAGGTTGAAAAAGGCATCACGATCTAATCCAAACACAGGCCAATAGGCGCTAAAATACTTCTCCATCAACGGAAAGGGGAACACGTCATGACCTGCCGGCACCGGGGTGTGAGTGGTAAATACTGTTGTTGCCTTCACCTGATCAAGGGCTTCCTGGTATTTCATGCCGTCTTCAACCCTTTCTCTGATTCTTTCAAGGATGGCAAAGGCCGGATGACCTTCGTTTAAATGAAGGACGGAGTGTTTTATACCAAGGGTATTGAGCACCTGTGCGCCGCCTATTCCCAGGACAATTTCCTGTCTTAAGCGCTGTTCCTGCCCCCCGCTGTATAAACGGTCTGATATATTGCGATTCCATGGGTCATTCACGTCTATATCGGTATCCATCAGATACAGGGATATCTTGCCAACCTGAACCTTCCAGACTTCAACATATATGGGAGGGTCGATAAAAGGGACTTTAACTACCAACCGATTCCCTTTGCTGTCGAATATGCGGCAAATTGGGGCGTTCTCCCTGTCAAGTATTTCACTTTCTTTTTCCTGCCATCCGTCAGGTTTAATTCGTTGCTTTAAGTATCCGCCGGGATACATAAATCCAACCGCTACCAAAGGCACTTTAAGATCGCTGCATTCCTTTATAAAGTCTCCTGCAAGAAAACCGAGACCTCCTGCATAAAAGGGAAGGGAATGGTGAAGCCCGTATTCAGCAGAAAAATAGGCGATTGGCAACATGCTGGAATCGGAAATATTGTTAGAGAACCAGCCACCGTTTGTAGTCATGTCGGATTTATATCGCGCCATAACTGAATCGTAATGCCTGAGAAACTTTTGATCCAGTACGGCTTCATTGAGGATTTTTCTATCAACTTCATGAAGCATTTTTACCGGGTTGTGTATACTTATCTTCCATGTGGCGCGATCGAGCATCTTAAAAAGCATTCTTGCCTCCGGATGCCAGCTCCACCAGAGATTGTATGCTAATTCAACAAGTCCTGAAATTCTATCCGGGATCTGCGAATCAATAATCATAGTTTTATTACATCTCCAGGCCCCGGGATCTTAACGGACTGGAAACCCTGGCTACTAAGTTTCGTTTTTAACGTCTCCTGAGAGTTTGGTTCTCCATGCACAAGAACAACTTTCTCCAGATGGCCCTGACTTCGGACAGCATCAGCAAAACGGAGCAATCCATTCTGATCTGCGTGGGCAGAGAAACCGTTCATGACAACCACCTCGGCTTCGAGGCGGTACATAACTCCATAAATTTTAACTTCCGGTCGCTTTTCCACCAATCTTCTCCCTAACGTGTGTTCTGCCTGATAGCCAACGATAATAACGGTGTTCCTGGGGTTCTCGATCGTGGCAGCGAGATGATGCAGAATTCTTCCGCCTTCGCACATACCGCTTGCTGAAATTACAATGGATGGCTCAGTGGCCGAAGAGACCCTCTTTGAGTCTTCGACGCTTGAAATATACTTCAGGCCTGGAAATTCAAAGGGCGAATTCTCACTCTGAAGGAGAGCGAAGGTCTCCGCGTCGTAACACTCAGGGTGCAGTTTGAATACGTCGGTCAATTTCATGGTGAGAGGAGAATCGATATACACCGGAATTGAAGGAATCCGCTTTTGGTCGTGGAGTTTCTTGAGTTCATAGATGATCTCCTGTGCCCGCTCCAGAGCAAAGGACGGAATGACAATTTTCCCTCCCCTTTTGCCGGTGCGATTGATCACTTCAGCCAGTGCCTCAGCCGTCAATTCAATAGGATCGTGAAGTCTGCCTCCATAGGTGCTTTCCGTCAGAAGACAGGATATCCCATCCGGAATTTCCGGGTCTCGCAAAATGGGAAGATGCTTGCGGCCTAAGTCGCCCGTAAAAGCGAGACGCACTTTCTGACCATCGTCTTCGACATCGAGCACGGATATGGCGCTTCCCAATACATGGCCAGCATCGAAAAATGACAATGAAATGCCTGGGGCAATGGTCTGGTTTCTATGGTAGGGAATTCCTATAAACTGTGACAGCATGCCGGTCACGTCACTTTCGTCATAAAGAGGTTCGACGGGATCGAGATGCGCAACACCCCGCGAGATAAGTTTTTGAATGTGTTCGGCATCACGCTTCATGATCCATGCTGTATCCATCAGCATGGGTGAGCAAAGATCGCGCGTGGCAGGTGTGGCGTAGATCGGACCGCGATAGCCATTTTTAAAAATGCTTGGCAGAGCGCCCGAATGGTCGATATGGGCATGAGATAATACGATGGCGTCGAGTTGTTTGCCATCCATTGAAAAATTCCGGTTTTTCTCGTAGGACTCCTTGCGATGGCCCTGGAACAAACCACAGTCCAGCAACACGGATGCGCGCGATGTGCGTAATAAATGTTTGGATCCCGTGACGGTCTTCGCTGCACCTATAAATTTTAGTTCTATCATCGTGAAGCCTCCTCAATTCGCGGCTTTGAAAATTTCGCCTTAGCGATCGCGGGGCAAACCGCTTCTTTTTCTTTCGGCAGGCAATTTTTGAGAAATTCAAAGGCAGTTTGCACATCGTCCACACGATGAAAAAGATTCAGATCTTCTGCGTCGATCATCCCGTGCTTCACGAGGGAGTCGAAATTGATCACTTCTTTCCAGTATTCCGAGCCGTAGAGAAGAATGAGAATCTCCCGGTCAATCTTTCCCGTTTGTGCAAGTGTTAGCGTCTCCAGAAACTCGTCCAGAGTACCGAATCCTCCGGGAAACACAATGAGCGCCCGCGCCAGATGCGAAAACCATAATTTACGCATGAAAAAGTAGTGAAATTCAAATAAGAGCGATGGGGTGACGTAGGGGTTAGGGCGCTGTTCATAAGGCAGACCGATATTGAATCCGATCGTGCTGCCGCCTGCATCCGCAGCGCCTCGATTCGCTGCCTCCATAATACCGCCTCCGCCACCAGAACAGATCACAAATCGCCTTGAGTCAGAGAGGCTGTGTGACCATTCGGTCAGAAGCCGCGCCAACAAGCGCGCATCCTTGTAATACTGTCCTAGCAACCCGTCTTCCTTCATTCTGGCAGATCCAAAAAAAACAATGGTGTCATGAATCCCTTCTCGCCGAAGCCGGTAAAGAGGCTCAAGGTACTCGGCCAGAATGCGAAGAGGCCTTCCGTCGTCGCTGTCGAGAAATATTTGATTATGATAAGCGGGTTCAGCAGCAATTGGTCTATCAGGGTGATTCATAGTCCCTCCGTGGCCAGACTAAAAAGGTAGCAGAACATGTATTTATCGCAAACGTATTAAATAAGTTGATATGCGTTGGTCATTGCGAGCGACAGCGAAGCAATCCCACGATTAAGATTGTTTCGGGCTAGCGCCCTCACAATGACAACTTTCTTTATGCGCTTACTATATTTTGAAAAATAAAAAGGTTCCTGCAACAGACTTCCTTAGTATTTTTTATAGAACATCCCGCTCCCCAGTATCTCAAGCATCTCTTCCGTAATTTCTTCCTGTCTGGTGTACATCTGTATAGAATTAAGGTTCGAAAGTTGTCGCTTAAGAGTCTCGGATGCGCCGTCCATGCTTCTTAATCGATACCAGTTCTCGCTTCTGAGTGACTCCATGTAGCATCGGTAAAGGCTGATAAACAAAAACTCTTCCAGGATTTTCCCAAATATTTTCTTTGGTTCCAGATAGGTGAAAGGCGGAACCTTGGTTGGGTTTAAAGCAAGTATTTTACGCGTATCAGGGGGGAGGATTTGTTCCACGGAGACCTCCGCCTTTTTCTCAAAAATGTTGGTAAAGATGAGGGTCAGGTTATAGAACTCTTCCTTACGGTATATATTCATTATTTTTGAAACCGTTTCTTTCAGTGCTGACGGTATTCCGCTAATGCTTGCTACTGAGTCGCTGGAATCTCCATAGGCTATATGTTTTAATTCCAGAGACAATTTAAGCCTTTTTCCGATAACGAATAGCATATCATTACGGGTAATTACTCCGGAAACAACATCAACCATTTTTTCATTATAAGAACCGCAGAGCCCCTGTGAGGAACCGAAAGCCGCGAGAATTCTTTTCCCTTTGTTTTGTTCCTTTAATGATATTTCCGGGTAATGCGTTACAATATCGGCCATCGCATAAAGCAAATTCTTTTCGTATGCCCTTATATTTTGTACAATATCTTCAGTCCTTCGTATGGTAACCCCCGCATATGCCTTCATAGCGCTGACAATATCCTCTATGGTATATAATGCCCTTGTCTTTTTTTCAATATCCAGAGAAGAAAGCACGTTTAGGCCCTTTCCTTTGCAATGAAATCCTTTAAGGTATCCAAGTCTTTCTTCCCCAGCAAACCATCGCGATTCATAGTATTTATAATTTCCGGGAAGGTGGATTTTGTCTTATTGAGTATTTCCTCGCAAACTTTTTCTACCGCGGCAGTTTCAATAGTATCGAGTATGCCTGATTCTAAAATTACGAAGCTTAATACTTCATTTTCAAGGGTGAAGGGATGAAACTGCGGCTGTTTCAGGATTTCCCTTAACCGTTCCCCGCGCCTGATGAGTTTTGCCGTTTCTTCTTCTAAATGCGCCCCGAATTTGGTAAATACTTCCACTTCAGTGAATCTGGAATAATCTATTTTCAGTCTTTCAGCCACGGCTTTCATTGCTTCTACCTGAGCCTTTCCCCCTATCCTCGACACAGACTTGCTAACGTCCACTGCGGGCCGGATACCTTTGTTGAACAGGAAGGCATCAAGATATATTTGCCCATCCGTTATCGATATGAGATTTGTAGGAATATAGGAAGATATCCTGCCCTGCTGTGTTTCCACGATCGGAAGGGCAGTGATGGAACCTCCGCCGTTCTTTTGATTGAGTTTTGCAGATCGTTCGAGAAGTCTTGAATGGATGAAAAAAATATCGCCCGGATATGCCTCTCTCCCCGGCGGTCTCTTCAGTAAAAGGCTTAATGAACGATATGCATCCGCATGTTTTGTCAGGTCATCGTAAACAACGAGGACATCCTTCCCTTTGTCGAGAAAATACTCGGCAATGGCAGTAGCGCTGTAAGGCGCAATATATTGAAGGCCGGGAGAATTTGAGGCATCGGCAATAACAAATATGGTTTTAGAAAAATCACCGTATCGCTTTACCTCGTTAAGAATCTTTAAGACCTGTGACTTCTTCTGCCCTATGACAACAAAAACAGAGATTACCTGAGTGTTTTTCTGATTGATAACAGTGTCTACAGCTATTGATGTCTTACCTGTTGAAGAGTCACCGATAATTAATTCCCTTTGCCCTTTGCCTATGGCAAGCATAGAGTCAATGACCTTTATGCCGGTATAAAGAGGTTCAGTAATAAATTCTCTTTTCAACAGTGGAGGGGCTTCTCTCTCTACGGGATAGGATGTCGTTTGCTCTGGTTTCGGTCCGTCATCTATGGGATTACCGAGGGCATCCAATACCCGCCCTAAAAGCTCTTCACTTACCTTTACAGAAGCAATTTGTTCAGTTTTATATCCTTTGTCACCCGCTCGTATTCCATTCCGCTCAGTGAGAAGCACCACGCCAATGCTGTTGATGTCGAGATCAAAAACTATTCCCTCGTCGCCACTTTCAAACTTTATCAGTTCGTAGAGTTTTGCGTCTCTCAAACCAGCGACATGCACAATGCCGTCACCCACGGCCAGCACTTTCCCCTCTTCAGTAATTCCGATAGAGAATCTGCTGGTTGTGGCTTTCTCTTTTACTTTTTCCCAAAAAACCGTTAATTCTTTTTCCATTTATGTGGTTTCTTTCAGCCTGGAAGCGAGTGCGTTTACCTGGCCTGTCAGCGAGGAGTCGTAAATCATATCGCAGACCTTTACCCTTACCCCAGCGATAAGCGACTTGTCAACGGTCGTAGTAATGTTCACTTTTTTTGTAAGCTGTGATTCCAGCGTTTCCTGAAACATCTTTATTTCATCTGTTTTTAAAGGATATGCGCTTACAAGGTCTATAGGTAATGTTTCACCTTTCTCCTCTATTTTCGAGATATCAGAAACCATTTTCCCATTTTCTTTTATGAGCTTTCTGAATATGGCCTTATGAAGCTCTTCATCTGAAATGTCCTCTAAAAGGTTTGATGCAAAGGCAGAGGCAATTTCAAGAGTTTTATTTTTTAACGCTGCTTCTACCCTCCTTTTTTCCGCATCAAACAAGGCCTTTTCTTTTTCGGTTATTTTCGCTGCGTCTTTCTCTGCCTCACCCAGTAACTTATTTCTGTCTTTAAGAGATTCCTCCCTTGTTTGCTCGATCATCTGGCTTTGCATTTCCTTTAATTTTTTCAACTCTTCTTCGTGTTTTTCCTTAAGCTCTTGTGCCTCTTTTTTTGTCTTTTCTGCATCCTCAACGGTTTTTGCTATAAGCCCTCTCCTCTTTTCTATAATTTCCCGTATGGGTTTATATAATATCCTTTTCAGAATAAACAGCAGCACAACAAAGTTTATTATCTGAAATAGCAGTGTCCAGATGTTGAATTTCATTTTAAAATATACCCGATAAGAGGATTTGCAAAAAGGATAATCAATGCGATAACAAATGCATATATGGCAATTGATTCTATCAATGCCATTCCAACAAAAAGCGCCCTCATAATTTTATCAGAGGCCTCAGGTTGCCTTGCTATTGCGTCAAGCGCCTCTGTAAGCGCCCTGCCCAATGCCCTTGCAGGACCATATCCACCAATTGCCATGACAAGGGCGGCAGCTATTATAGAAGCAGAAATAACTACGGTTTTAGCATCCATTTTAAATCTCCTTTCATGATTTCGTTCTCATGCCACCTGCTATAAACACCAGGGTTAAAACACCAAATATATATGCCTGTATAAGACCAATAATAATATGCAGTAAACTAAACGGGATCGGCACCAGCAAGCCGACTATACCGAGAAGTATTATGGCAATCATATCACCACTTAACATATTCCCAAAGAGCCTGACGGCAAGCGCCACAGTCCGTGTGACCTCTGCTATAAGGTGGAAGGGAAGCAATATCCAGGTTGGTTCTTTGTAGTGGAGGAGATATCCTTTTAATCCTTGCGTTGTTATGCCAATGACGTGGGTCATTGAAAAAGATATTAATGCAAATGCGAGCGTTGTATTGAGGTCTGCTGTAGGGGTTTTCAACCCCGGTATTAAACCGGCAAGATTAGAAAAACCGATAAGGATCCATAGGGTTCCCAGCACCGGCAAAACCAACCAGGGATTTAACGGGATGATGTCCTTTATCGTTTTTTCGATAGCCTCAAAGATAGCTTCTAAAATCTCCTGGAAAAAAGATGGCTTTATGGAGAGTTTTCTTGTCGCAAGATAGCAGATTGTTATTATGGCAACCATGACAAACCATGTGGTGATAACCGTGTCTGTAATCTGAACAGGGCCAATCGAAAAAATTGTTTCCGGGAAAATATTAAATATTTTCATTGCTGTGGTTTCCTGACGAACAAATACCAGACATTATAAATACCAACAGCTATACCAATGATTATAAGGGTTATCGTCCACGAAATACCTTCTCCGTGCATTTTTTTATCCAGATACCTCCCAAGATAAGCCCCTCCGACTACCGGGATAACAAAAACCCATCCTCCAACACCAAGGACATTAGCATAACGCCAGAAATTCGACTCCTCCTTTCGGGCGTTAAGCAATTCCCTGGCGGATTTCTCAATATCCCTGGAGAATTTTTTATTTTCCATCAAATACTTCCTTTAGCCAATTTTATCGTCTTTTCCATAAATGACCTTTCGATTCCACCAAACATCTCACGAAAAGCCATCTCAGATTCGTCCCTTTTGGCAAGGGTATTTTCAATGATTTCTGCAAGTTTTTCAGCATTGTCGCTTTCATATACCTCTCGTGATGTTATCGTTACCGTCCCTTCCCTCACACTCAATATTCCTTCATCAACAGCAAGGAAAACTTCCTTGCCGTTGGCATCTGTATAATAAACCAGGGAGGGGACAAGGACTGTTAAGAAATTTGTGTGCCCCCTTAAAATACCGAAAAAACCTGTCTCGTCTTTTAATCTGATATAGGTTATCTCTTTTTCCACGATCTTTGCAGGCGTAACTATATGTAAAGGGAAGGATGCATTGCTCACTTTATCTCTCCCATGTCGCCAATCATAAAAAATTGATTCTCTGATACAGCATCCATTTTTCCTGAAAGTATCATCTCGCAACCATCGAGGGTTTTGTCAAGAGGCACGTGCTTCCCTTTTCTGCCCGTAAATTCCTCCGTGAGAAAAAAGGGCTGTGTAAGGAACATCTCAAGTCTCCTGGCTCTCTTCACAAGGAGTCTGTCAGCCGGCGAAAGCTCTTCTATGCCCAGCATGGCAATAATATCAAGGAGTTCCTTATACCTCGAAAGATGCTCTTTTACCTTTCTTGATATCTTATAATGTTTGTCTCCGACATCTTCGGGACTAAGGAATTTTGAAGTTGAAAGGAGGGGGTCAATGGCAGGGTAAAGCCCTTTTGCCGCTATTTCACGAGAAAGGACGACGTTTGTATCAAGATGAGGAAAGACATTTGCAACGGCAGGATCGGTAATGTCGTCAGCCGGCACATATATCGCCTGCACAGAAGTAATAGAACCCCTTTTTGTTGATACGATTCTTTCCTCCACTTCGGCAATCTCTGAGAGGAGGGTCGGCTGGTAACCTACCCGGGAGGAAAGCCTTCCCAAAAGGACAGAGACCTCATTTCCTGCCTGAACAAACCGATAGATATTATCCATCAGAAAGAGGATGTCGCTTCCTATTTCGTCCCGGAAGAATTCCGCTAAGGTTATTGCCGTTAACGGGGTTCTAAACCGAATCCCTGGGGATTCGCACATCTGACCAAACACAAGTATTGCGTTGTCTAGGATATTTTGCCTTTCCATCTCTTTCCAAAGTTCATGCCCCTCTCTCATCCTTTCTCCAACACCGCAAAATATGGAGGTGCCAGAATAAATCTTTGCTATCTTGAAAATGAATTCCATAAGCAATACAGTCTTCCCGACTCCAGCCCCCCCAAAAAGGCCGATTTTACCACCTTTAGGGAATGGAGATAGAAGGTCTATGATCTTTATACCAGTTTCAAGGATGCCCGAAGCCGGTATCTGTTCTTCAAGAGCCGGAGACGCTTTATGAATGGGTATAAAAGCATGCTTTTCCAGGGGCGGCTTGTCATCTATCGGCTCACCAAAGGCATTGAATGCCCTTCCCAGACAATCCTTACCGGCAGGAATTTTGAGCGAACTGCCTGAAGAAACGACGGCCATACCCCTTTTCAGACCCTGAGTAAATCCAAGCGCAATAGCCTTTACAACAGTACTGCTTATGTGGTCATGGACCTCGAGGATGATATTTGTTCCGTCCGGTTTCTTAACAGCAAGTGAACCATTGATGTTGGGAAGTCCCTCGTTGAACTCGATCTCAACAACATCTCCATGAATAGCAATTATAACACCCTTCATAGACACAATCCTATCATAAAAACGACTGCTTTCAAATATTTTTCATTGAGATAAACTGTCAAGGTTTCATGCTATTTTCAGGACAAATAAATTATCGCAGTTCCCGCTTTGTAAGCCACAAACCGGGAAGCCTGGGTAACCACAGCGAGAACCCCATCAATAGTAATGTTGCTGTAAATGCCGCTTCTAATTTAATGCCAAGCATACCGAGCATCGCTACCTATGTTGAGCGTATTGGCGCATAATGTCGCAAATATGAATACCGATGGGTTTAAAAAACAGCGTGCCGGCCTGAGCGAAGATAACCATGGCAGGGTTGCCGTCAACATAACGGAAGGCGCCGACCCGGGGCCGTTATATCAGCATGCAAATGGGGCTATCGTTGAGGCATCAAACGTGGACATTAACGAAGAAATTCTCAGACAGATAAGCGCCAAGCACCTCTTTTCTGCCAACGCCGTTGCCTTGAAGACATCAGTAGAAACACAAAAGGGTCTCTTAGACTTCCTGGCTTAGAATCCCCTTTCATATCGAATAATAAAATAGTTAACCCATTCCTATTTTAGTATATCCTCAAGCTGGCTGTTTCTTGCTCCCATATGTATCAGATGAGTATTCTCCTTGCAATCAAATGTTAAAAGGGTTTTGCCCCATGAAATTACCTTCTGGCAAAATTGTTCTGTCTTACCACCCGATGTTGCATGAGCAACAAATATCTGATCAGCAATTGCTGCTACAAACTCATTTCTTTTTTCCCCAAGCGCCACAGTAATCCGATGATGTTTCTGGTCAAATGGTGAGGGAATTAAGAGACGCCCTTCGTTCATTGGCAATCGCCATGTATTTGGTATCCGCATACCTTCTATGCTCCGGGCAGGACAAATGATGATTGGCTGTGAGCCACGCAGCAAAATCTCCAAAAATTCGCGCTCTATTGGGCTATGAAAGCCGCCTATGACAGTCACACCGGCTTGTCGCAATTGCTGTGCGAGGTCGTAGGTTTTCAAGATAAGGGTGCCGGGACACTTAACCGAACAGAACAAGGCTAATGATTTGTTCTGAAGGATGCTGAGATCTCCCAAAACAGTGATAAATTCTGGTGTGTCATCACCAAGATACGTTTGGAGGTTAACTGGGTAAGAAGGGTTGCTTTTATGCAATTTTGTTATGTTCATAGGATATTTTTTCCGATTCCTTTTCCTTGTAGGGGCGAAGCATTTTTTTTGACAAAATTCCGGTGTACTATATTGGATGAGAAAAAAATGCTTCGCCCCTACGTTCTGACATCCATCTGCCGTCCAACCCGGTATTTGGTTTCGTAATCGATGATGAAGTCTAATTCCTCGTTCGTAAAACCATATTTTTGCTTCATCTCGTATGTCACCTTTTCTATGGATAAGCAAGGCCTGTCAGGATTATCCATATCGTATGTCCACATCACGGGATTGTACAGAATATAACGACGAATTATATTTAATGACTTTTCGTTTCGTATAATGTGATCATAATAGTTGCGCTGCCACAGTGAAATACCTGGGGTTTTGTTCATGGTATTAATTTTACGTGTTGAAACCGATTTAAAATTTTGCATAATTGCCCCCAGCGAATCTGATTGGGTGCCGTGCGGCTGTTGCATTTTTGATTGTAGGGGCGAAGCATTTACCGCGCCTAATGAATTTTGCACTCGTTTTGACACGGCAAATGCTTCGCCCCTACCAGCGTCGTCATTGTTGCAGTCACGATCGGTAATGATAACAATTCCATGCATGTGATTTGGCATAACCACAAATGTGTCCAATTTTACGAATGGGAAATTTTGCGGTAATTTGTCCCAACATGCCTTAACAATATCGCCGTATCTGTTCAACTGCATTGTTTCATTGCAAATATCTCCAAACAGGTATGCGTGTTTTTCTGTGCAGATGGTCACAAAATATGCCCCGGGTCTTGTATAATCGTATCCCTTCAACCGGATCGAACGACGGTGGTGTTTTTCAGGATCGTATATTGTTTTTTTGTTTTGATTGTTTGGTCGCATGGTTGTTTGGTTATTAATTGTAGGGGCGAAGCATTTTTTGTGACAAAATTCTGGTGTAATTTATTGGGTGAGAAAAAATGCTTCGCCCCTACGCGTCGTCCTCAGTATCCCGTCCCATGCGGTATTTGATGTCATAATTGATGATGAAATCCAGCTCCTCATCCGTAAAACCGTAATGCCTGGCAAGGACACGGTCGATTTCGTCAATGATGGGTTTTGGGTATTTTGGATAGCATTCATTACACATTACCATGTATATTGCCTTATAAAATGTTCATTGCATTTTTGTGAAATTGCTGATTACGTGCAATTTTTGTGGCACTGGTAGGGGCGAAGCATTTTTTGTGACAAAATTCTAGCGTAATTTATTGAGTGAGAAAAAATGCTTCGCCCCTACGTGTCGTCATCTGTATCCCGTCCCATACGGTATTTGATGTCATAATTGATGATGAAATCCAGTTCCTCATCCGTAACACCGTAATGCCTGGCAAGGACGCTGTCAATTTCGTCAATGATGGGTTTTGAGTATTTTGGGTAGAATTCGTCATAGACAACTTTTCCAGTTGCCTTGTATTGGCACTCTTTGCGTTGTTTATGTTGTTTCAAATCTTCCATAAGCCTTTTGGACAATTGGGATAGTTCTTGCTTAACAGAGTCAGCCATTTTATCCAACCCTATTGGAAAGTTTTCAATTTCACGATTTGTTAAATCACGGCAATTTGAAAGCAAAATAAACCACCAATAAAAAAGTGAACTATTGAGAATTGCAACAGTAACAAACGCATCTATTTTTGCTTTAATATTAAAAGACTTGACATGACCAGAGATCTGTTCTCCATCCCTTTCATTCCAAAAATAAGGGGCGAAATCCATTGCCCGTATCCAGTATTGTGGAGCGTTGTGGAAATATATGGTGTAGGGGCAGGTTTGAAACCTGCCCCTACCGTCTTGTAATATAAGAAAATTTCCTAAATTATCGAAGGTAGTTAAGCGCTCCATGATGCTCTTGGCGTATATACTTCCTATTTTTGGAATAGAACCTTCTGTTAAAAAGCTGGTTGTTTCTTCATAAAATATTGATTCAAACAATGCAGTACGAATTTCTGAATACCAGCGGTTATAATTGGTTGAGAAAACCTTATAGTTTTCTTTACCCTTTTTAGCAGTAACGATCGTGGCACGAATATGTTCCAACCCTTCAAATAAACGTGCTGGTCTATCATCAAAATTTGCAAACCAGATGGCAAGGCTCTTTCCAAGACAATCTCTCTGAAGGGGCTTCATCCTATCGGTACATACAAGTGGTAGTTGAACAATCATTCCGAAACGGCTTTTGTTTCCCAATATTTCATAACTACGTTCTATAGCGTAAGCATATAAATTACCGCAATCCTCTGTTTGATACCCAAGGATAGTATACTCTTTTTTGACCTTGCTATATTCAACATACGGTGGATTCCCGATAATCACATCAAACCCGCCATCCTTCATAATAGCATGAAACTCGATAAACCAATGGAATGGCTTATGGGAGGTAAGCCATTCTAAAAACTTTTTTTCATACGGCTGTTTGTTCTTAAAATTGTTCTGGCTTATCCCATACTCTGAGGCAAGGTATCGGTTGAGTTCCTCTTCCAACACTTTTAATCGTTTCTTTAATTCTTGCTTGTCGGCAGTCGTTACTTCACCGCCGAGTTCTGTCTGTTGTTGGCGAAACAGGGCGAATAGACGGTCAACGTCCTGCGCCTTTTCTTCTATCCTTTTTATTGTGTCTATATCTTCCGGCTGTAACAATTTTTTTTGTGTTGCCTTCCCTTTTCTTTCCGTCGTAATTGCCTCTTTTATTTGCTCCAGGGCAGCAAATCCCACCAGGGTATTCCCGGCGCGAATATTGAAGTCTATATCAGGCAGTGGCTCAATGCCAAAATTGGGTTTAGAAGTATCAGGATCAACCTGCGCAGCGAGTTTGAGGAAAAGGCGGAGCTTGCAGATTTCCACTGCCTCTTCCATGACCGTAGAGGTTGTTGAGGATTATGCTTTTGTAAATGAAGTACTGCTTATTTGGATGGTTTGCTACCTGCTCAAGGGTGTGCGAAAAGTCTTCTAATTTTTTGTGCGGTAGTAAAGGATAACCGTGAGGGGTATGCCGTAAGGGCGATTCATGAATCGCCCCTACAATAGCGTGTTTTGCCGCCTCATCCTCCAGCATCTCTTCCATACGGTCAAGGCAGGCTTCATAAAGAGGCTCAAGTATGTTAAGGGCTGCAAATAAAAATGCCCCGGAGCCGCAGGTCGGGTCAAGAATGGAAATATCTTTTATGACATTCCAAAAAGCCCTTAAAAGGTCAGGGCCTTCACAATTTGAGATAACATCCTGTGCAAACTGGCGTATGTCAAGATTTAATGTAATCAGGTCATTGATATCCTTAACCTCTCCAGATTCAAGTTTCCTGCGGATTTCCTCATACCGTTTGCGTCTTGCCACTACCTCGCGCCATAGCTCTGTGGGCAGGGCATATTCTGCAGGCGCAGGTTTATTCCATTCTGTGCGTTTGGAGACGTCATGCAGACCGGCGGCAATTTCAGGCGGCAATGGTTTCACGGGTGGTAGGGGCGAAGCATTCTCCACCGCATGCAGATGTTGTGGGGATATATTATTCTCATGTGTTCTATGCAAATTATTTGTAGACTCCACAGGAGAATGCTTCGCCCCTACATTGTTTTGTTGCACGATGCCATGTTTTACCGCAGTATATATATAACGATCGGGAGAGCTTTGCAAGAGTTGCCAGATGGGGTGTTCTCCCTCGAATGCAATCCGGCACTTTTGCCGTGCTGCATCAAAGAGATGCATAATTTCTCTCTGCAAAACTTTGTGTCCTGCGCACCATAAATAGACGCATAAGTTCCCGCCAGTCGTCTGAGTATCCGCTCTTTTCAAAGGCAGACAGGCTGTTGACAGGGCATTGATGCCGCCTTGTAAATTCATCCACCCTGCCAGCGATACGAACAGCAGCAGATTGAAATTCAAGGAGTATATTACGCATATCGCGGGGGATCTCAAATTCTGACAATCCTGCCCTAGCCTCCTCTGCAAGATGATAAGCCATTTTGATGTAAATCCAGTAGGGATACAATGCCTCTTCTCTTGCCCAACTTTCCTCTATGACCTTAATAAGTTCATTCGTTATATCAACGCAATAACGGTCATTCCAGCGGTCTTCAAACCATTTTGCAAGTTTTTGCGCCGCGTCGTGGTCAAGGACATCCACATTTAGTTCGCCCCGATGAGATAGCCCTGCAAGGGTTAGATTACTTGAACCAAGATAGCCGATGATGGGATTGATAGTATCCTGCCTGAAACAGAGATAAAGTTTGGCATGGAGCGCATGTTTAAGAAATAGTTTAACAACGACCTTTCCTGCTTTAAGTTGAGAGGCAAGGCGGCGAAGGCCTGCTTCGTCTTCATCAGTTGGTACGCCAAGTGTAAGTTGATTTCTAAAATCCTCAGCCAGTTTTTTCTTGAGGCGAATAATAACCTGATTGCTTATGGTATCATCCTGAGGAAGGAGGCTGTAAAACTGTCTCAATTGTTCATGGGGAGGCTTCTGCATGCCCACAAGCAGTCTGCATTGATTGCCATCTCCGCCATGCCAGTTTTCAATCAGGGCGTCAATTGCCTTCCAGCCACGCAGATTGAAATAGCCAACACAAAAGTCAGAATGTTTAGAGAGATGAAGCGCTTCCTGGAGTGCAGGGAGAAGTTGTTGTTCTATGTTATCGAAGATGCGTGGCATTTATTAGCCTTTCCAATAACATAACTATCATGATGCGCATTATGTGCATTGGTAGGGGCGAAGCATTTGTTTTAACGCATTTGAAAATATGTCATGGTTATGGCAAACAAATGCTTCGCCCCTACATATACGAATTATAATATTATTGCAAAATCCCCAGCCAATCCCTGAGCAAGAACTGAATACGGCCTATAAGCAACGACAATCTGCCCATGACGGTATAGCCGAAGGATGCGCCAAAGGATATCATGAGAAACCAGATGCCAATCTTCGACACCGTTCCGATCGTCCCTTTGTGCTCAACGGAAAAAATGAAGTAGATGAGTACGGAGATAACACCAAGCAGGATAAGTACGGTGTTGATGCTGGAAAGGATGGTTTCCCCGCCGGAAAAGACGGGATGCAGGGAGGGTTTTGTCTGTTCAAGGATAAATGCCGAAATGACGCGCGGGATGCTCACTCCTGCACCAAGTCCCACCACAAATGCAAACGTCCATCGACTCAGCCACGATAGTTTTCTCGAAAATCTCAGGAGCATAAAGATCCCCAGCATGGAAGGAATGATCAATGCATATTGAGGGGCTTTCGTTGCAGCCTTTGAAAACATTGGGACAATAAGGGGGTCATAGAGATCAGGCTTTAAGAAATTAAACCAGGTAATGATGATGGTGTAACCGAGGGAAACGCCTACATAAAGATTTTCTGCAATCTTGAAGGCAGGATTGTCCTTATACAGGAAGCTGTAAATGGCCAGGGTAAGCCCAACGCCAAGGATAATACCAAACCCATCGAAGGAGAAAGGAAGTTTCCCCGATGCCATTAAAAAGATATTGATGCAGACGAATAATCCAATCGTGCCAACAAGAATGAAGAAATTAGAATCCTTACGCATGCCTTACCTTTTGGATATAAAATAGATGATGTTGCCAAAGATGACAAAAATAATAATAATCACATGCACCACGCTTTGTGGGCGCATACCGATGACGGCGCTGCCCTTTTTCCCGACCAGCGCCTCATATTCTGCAGCCCCCTTGAGGCCGCCAAGCAAGCCGGTCAGCTGTTTCGACTGGAGAAAGGGATACATATCAGGGCCCATCACGGCGGTGCATCCCGCACCCAGTTCAAATTTATATTTTTCCTTCCCGAATGCTATCCAGGTCTCTATCGTTGTCCCTGCTGCAAGATCGAATAAAAAGTTTATTTCCCGTAATGAATCAATACCCTGCAAGACCGGCAACGCCGTGGTGTCATTCCCGTAGAAATCCTTGGGGAAGGCCGAATAAAGATTTTCCCCCATATTGATAATGAGGGATGCCGAGCCGGGTTTGTAACCTAAAAAGACATAGTCTTCACCATGTTTTTTCTGATATTGATTGGCAACAGAGGTCATTGCCTGCTCAGCTAGTCCAGGAGCGCCCGGGTAATGGGTCATGCCAATGACTTTTAAATCCCTGCTAAAACAATGATGGAGAAAGGCAACGGCCATGGGCTGGAGTTCTTCCTTTGAGGCGGGATCATAATCAAAGGCAATCATGACGTGGGAACCCTTTGGCAATGACTCTATCTTTTTATAAATTCCCTGAACCGGTTCCGAGGCGGGTATGGGCAGTTCAAATCGCAGGACGAGGGAGACAATCACCGCTACGGTAATGATTGCAAAGATAATGCGGCGGTCTATCCGTAAAAGCCTTTCCACTAATCACCCCCGCCCAGATAAGACCGTTCAATGCCAAAGATGATTTTGAGAGAGGTCGCAATTGCCCCCAGGCTTACCCCTAAAAGAATGCCGCGTTTGGCCGCGAGGTTTGGAACGGCCATGATCCAGTCAGCGACTGCCGGGATGTAGTGAGAAATATAATTCCCAATGGGCACCCTTCCGAGCATAACGATAACAGCGGCAATAAGTAGTACCGTTGATTCATTGGTACGGGCGCGAAAGGTCCGGTAGGCCGCAGATGCGATAAAAAAAGCCAAGATAGAAAAGATCGTAGCGCCTGCAGGCACCTGCACGTAATAATAAAGCCAGTCAAACATCGTGCCTTCCTGCTTGTCATTCCAGAAAAACTTGCCCCCGTTCAGAAAACCAAAGAACAGGGTAATAATCGCCCCAAAATAGACAAAGACGCTATATCCCCAGCCTTCCACCTTCCTCTTAATCCTCGTCCAGTGGAGATGAAACAGGCTATAGGCGCCGATAAATACGGCAAAACCCGCTATAATCCGATCCCATTTGGATACTACCTCCAGCAAGTCTTGTGAAATTTTATGAGGGACATAGTACTGCATGGCCATGAGCACGCCCATGACGAAGGCGATGATGAGTGGGATGGTGCGTTTAAGAAAGTTCATAGTATTTATTATTTAAATTTATTTAGCCACGAATCGACACGAATTAGCACGAATAAAATGTCGGTATAATACTCTCCCACTACCTCTTTTTCAAAATAAACAGTTACAGGCGCTTGCTGCTTTGCTTTAATACCTTCTCTCCGGAAAAGCGCCATCAGTGCGTTCTCATATTCCAAAAAACCATAGCCAAGTTTATTGTGCACTTGCATTGCTAATCCAACGATTTTGTAAGATAAGTCCTTGAACAATATCTTATTTTCATTCGCGTCTATTTGTGCAAATTCGTGGCTAAGTATTCTTAAAAAGCCTCAAACAAATGTGTGATAAATGTCAACCCGAAACTGGCAAGTATCGTCCCGAATATCAGTATAACAATGAGGAGACCCTTCCCCACATCCTGTGCCCTGAGGGTACCCATGAGCATGGGCTCTCTCGACAAATAGGCACTGGCTGCATACAACTCCTCTCCAATCAGGGTGTAGTCACACGTGGTGATAAAGAAAGGCAACTGAGTGTAAGCGTCGGTACCGGCAATCTGAATCGCACCGGTAGAAGCACCGGTTTCTGCCAGGATCAATGCCTCTGCATAGAAATATCCGACAAAAAAATTCGCGGCCGGTTTTTCCCGGGTCATGATGCCGCCAACCGCCGCCACGTAAGGAAATTGTTCCGACGCTACCAGAAAGACGTTATCCGGGCTATAGGCATCAGGCCGTCCCGCTTCAAGGTACGATTCCTTCACCACCTCCTGGCTAACCGACATCACAATAGGATCATTATTCACGACCTTTAAGTTGGCATCATAATCGGCAATCTTCCGTGCAATCCTGCCCAGGATACTTATTGCTGCTATAGTCGATATACTCCCCATACCGGTCAACCCGTGAACAAACAACACGGGCTTACCCATTTCCGTGGCGCGACCCAGGGCCTCATCCACGGCATCCAATCCACTTATCTTTCGTAAAAACATATTGGGATTTCGGCGAGCATGCACGATAAAATAAAAAATAATCACCGAAAGGATAATCATGATGATAAAATTGTTTGCCTTTTTCATATGCAACCAATTACCACGCGCCCTTGCAGAGGCTACCGTATCAAAGACAATTTTACTCTCCCCGGAGACCATTCCTAACTTGAAGTAGTAGGCCTGCCTCTTGTCAATCGCTTCCCCGTTAAACACCTTTCTGGGGAATATCTGAACATAATGATAATTTTCATTCGATTTTTTGTGCCCGTAAATTTCAGGGGCGCCCGTTCGATAACTGGTGTTTGACTTTATCCGGAGGGCCTCCTTTTCAAAGGCACCGTTTTCATCCTTGTCGATGTAAACCACGTAGAAAACATCGGGGGCGTCACTGGCAGAGACTGACCAGGTCAGTGATATTGTTTCTCCTGCATCGTTTGGGGTATCAAATGCCTTGAATTCTGTCGGAGGAATGAGAAAGGATGGTAGTTGAGCGAAGATTCCTGTAGTGAGGAAGAATGGTATAAAGAGAATAATAACTGCGGTAAAAAAAATTTTTTTCACGATAAACGTCTTTATGGTAAAAAATAGACAGGAAACACGAGGTCAAAAGACAACCCCTCTCCTCCATTAAATTTAGTATCATTATAATTTGTTGCCTCGAAATTACAACATATTTTCAAGTGTTGGTATATTGGCAACATACAAATACATGGCTTTCCCTGTGTCGTACTTATGCCGTACCTGTTTTGGATACCATGGGAATAGTAGCCTTTTCACCTGCCCTAAAGACGTGGGCTGTTAACATCTCAATCGCATTTCTTTTGCTGTCCAAACCTGTATGTGAATACTTCTGTAGCATTCCCAAGCTTGAATGACCTGTCATTCCCTGCACCACTACGGCACCAATACCGAGTTCGCCTTGAAGTAAACTTGCAAAGGTGTGTCTCAGGTTATGAAACGTGAAATTACCAATACCAAATCTCTTAAACAAATGGCTGAAATGTTCACTGTACCGGATAATAACAGTATTCGTTATTTCTCTAGGTTCAAATACCTTGTCCCCTGGATTCCGTTCTTTGTGCCTGAATAGTTCCGCTGCTAAATAGCTTGAAAATGGAATAGTAACTAACTTCCCTGTCTTGCCCTGGGTGAAGCATATTAAGCCTTTATCAAAGTCAATATCCGTCCATTTTAAACGCAATACTTCACCAAGACGCATGCCTGTGAGGATGCCGACAAATACCATAAGACGGTCTTTCTCCTGGAGTTTATCGGAGAGCAAGTCCATCTCTTTGGCGGTTAAAACCCGGTCTCTGCCTTGTGCTACCTTCAACCGCCTTACATCTTTGCAGGGGTTTTTATCCCAGATGCCGGCCTTGATTGCCGTATTGAAAATATGCCCTAAAATAGAGACATCAACGTTGATACTGCTATCCTTAACGCTATCCTTTTCTTTGCGTTCTAGCCTGTATTTCTCAATAACAAACGGAGTTATCTTGTCTAAGGAGTAATCCCCCAGATACTTCACCAAAGACGTTGTAATGCTTTTCTTCATTATCCTGGTGTTTTCTTTGGCATTCTTGTATAGTTCCAGGTAGGTTTTGGAATACGCGGCCAGAGTAGGAATAACCTTTTTCTTAGGCAGATTCAGCTTGCCGCGTTCACGGTCACCAATGAACATAGCAAACCTTTTCTCTGCTTCCGTCTTGTTTCTCACATCTTTAAAGGTGAGCGATTGCCAGGTCTTGCTATCGTCAAAGAATTCAATACACCATACACCACAATCTTTGAATTCACCATTTGCACGCTTAGGCCTGTCACCTGGACAATAACTCCGGCCCGGCCTGCCACTGCAAGGAATAAGCTTACACTGTGGGAAATACTTCCGGAATCTTACCGCCATACGATCACCATCCCTTCCCTAGACCTAGAGCCTTGCGTTCATCTTCTGTAATGCCGATCATCCTTGCCCCAGGCATGTAGATCATTGCCCTGGTTATGGCATCAAGCCTTTCCCGCATCTTGTCCCTGCCCGGTAGCCATGTCGTATATCCACCGCCGAAGTCACCAGATACCTTTATCCGGTTATCCGACAGTATGATTTGCCGTTCCTGCTTTTCCATAAATTCACCATCCCTTTCAATAAAAAAGGCAACAAGCCATGAGAGGTCAGGTCCCACAGCCGTTGCCTTTGGTTTACCCCTGAAGATTACTTCAGAAGTAAGATATTCCCGAACGTCCTGACCACGTTCTAAACATACCACAAATCAACTGAGCTAAACGTAACAAAACTTAACTGAACTAATTTAGCCAACACGTATTTACCGTACCACTTCAACATTGTCAAGTCTTTTTACCTGTTTTCATCTATTCTTATTTCTTTTGACGTGTTTGGGTGAAATTGGTATTATTCTTTAAGATTATGACTAAGAAGCAAAGAGAAAGCACGGCCAAATATCTGTATGACGTTAGTAAAGGGATTGCCCTTGTTGCTATTGTCGGAAATTTTATAAAAGACAAATGGGATATTCCTGTTATAATTCTTGGACTTCTTGCAACTATTATCTTTTTCTTTTGGGCATATAGCCTGGAAAGGGAAATTAAACATGAGTAACCTTGCCATACTCTTTGCTGTTCTTTGTGTAATTGGGTTAATCGGTATTTTCTGGACATATTACAGCCAGAAGCATTCTAAGCATCCATCGTGAACGAAACCAACCTTTTGATAATCTTCGGTGCAGGAATTGTTGCCTTATGGGTAACATATTTTTACATAATGAGACAGGAAAAGAAGCATAAACACGGCTAAACTACTATGAGCGTATACGAACAAGTCAAACAAGCCTTACAGGACGTTGTTGCTCCTGAATTAAAATCCCTTCAGGTGGAAATCAAATCCTTAAGGTCTGAAATGACTACAGAAATCAAATCCTTAAGGTCTGAAGTAGCCACAGAAATAAAAAGACTGGATTCCAAAATTGACTCCCTTGAGGATAAGATTGACGTTGCTATCCAGATAAGGGAACGCCTTGCAGCCCTTGAAGCAAAACTAGCAGCTTTAGGACATGGTTAATTACCATTGTGGCCCCGTCCAGATCATCCAGCAAATAAACCTGGTTAGCTCAAAAGTCATTACGAAGAATAGAAAATCATTCCAGTATGTTTTCATTTGCTTTAATTCCCGCAAATAAAGTTCTCTGTCTTGGTTCAAAATTCGTCCAAAGGCATTCGATTGTTTTAGGCTTTTCTGCACCCGGTTCAGCCTTAGACGATCCCTTGAAGCTTGAATACTCATGCCGATACCAGCCCTTGTATAATTCATCGTATAGGCTGTTCTGGTAATGCGAAAGCATAACTTTGGCCTTTACCTCGTGCAAGAGCTCTGCAAGGGCACAGTGGTCATCCTGGACAAAGGAATCCTTGCTGTAGTACCTCTCTGCATTCAAGTATGGGGGATCACAATAAAACAGGGTGTTTTCTGAATCATACTTCTTGAGACATTCGTGATAAGGCAGGTTTTCTATGGTCACATGCCGTAACCGCTCTGCGATATCCTCAAAGATATCAATGGCATTCCGAAAGCTTTGTGCTGGATTCCTTCCGGTGACAGAAGGAACAGCAAACCCGCCCCTTAACTGGTCACCCGCAAAGCATGTCCTGTTCAGGTAAAACCATTGCGCCGCCCTTTCGGTTCGCCCCGAAGGAATATCGCCACATCTCCACCGTTGCCGTAATATATCCCATACCTCACGGGAATAAAGCATGCCGTTGAGCAAATGTATGAGATACCGCCTCTTTTTTGGATACTGAAGGACACGAAAGAAGTTTATCAAATGGCGGTCGGTGTCGTTCAGTATCTCCGCCCCACTTGGTGTCTTGGCAAAGAGTAAGTGGGAAGCTCCGCAAAAGGGTTCGCAATAAAGAGTATGCTCAGGTATATGCCGGTTCAAAAAATCCCGCATATAATACTTACCGCCAAACCGATTGACCGGGGAACGCAAAAACTTCAATCTACCCCCTGTATCTCGGTCATGTTATTGTTGATGAAAATGTCCAGATCGTCCTTGCGATACCGGTTTAACTTTCCAACTTTGCACATCGGCAATACCCTTCTGAAAGACCAATTATAGATCGTGCTTAGTTTGATTTTCAGGTAATCCGCCGCCTCTTGTGGTGTTAAAAGACTATTGTCGACAATTTTTAATTTTGACATTCTCTGCCCTCCAAAATCCTAATTTGCTCTTTTACCAAAATGGCCTCATTCGCCAATGCTCCGATTTTGCACATCGCTTCGAAATACTTCAACCACAGAACAGTTAATTGCTCGGTTTTGCTTTCTTCAATTTTGATCATTTTTCACGCCCTCCGATCGATTTAAATCATCACTCAAAGCCTCTAAACATTGCCGGATTTCATTGGTAAGAATTTCCTTAACCCTTTTTTGATCTCTTTCAGCAGCAAGAATCGAACTGATTCGCGCCGGTATGTTAAGCAAAGAATCCCTAACCTGCCTCGCTTTCTCGAAAGCTGCCTGCCCGACCGATTCGGCATCAACCAACTTACTAGATTCCCTCTCATAGTTAAGCTGCGATTGACGGGCAAGCCATAGCATGCGTTCGGTTCTTGCCTGCTCATACCCCTCGCTGTTCTGCTTTTTCTCCGCCAAAAACTGCTCCCGCCATTTAAAGACCGAATCAGGATTGCACAAATAGCCTTTCTCCGTCCTTTGTGCTGGCATGCCCTTTTGAATCCAGTCCCGAAGCGTGACCTGGCTTATCTGCAGGATTTTCGACAATTGTTTGAGATTGACCGTCTTTTTCCCCGCCATACATTCCTTACCATATAAAAACCCTAAATTAACCCCCTATAACTAGACGAATTCTGCGGTGCTTTGCCCCCCGTATTAAAATGGACGCTGGAAGTACCTAAACGTTAGGCGCGTGCCGCCCGGCAAACATTTGATTCGCTGTAGGGACCGGACGGCACGTGGAATCCCCCGCGGCTTATCTTATAGTTCTTCCACCAATGATCTTTGTTCGCCCAGCCTCAGAAGCCTTTTTATAGGCAAGGAATGAAGCAAAAGAGGTAAATTCGCTCCTGATATTTGCATTCCCGTCCCATTCCGCCTTTGCCCTTTCCTTGACAGTCATTTCAATCTTCGGCAGTTCAGCTGTCTTGGTCTCGGTTTGTGGAACATAGCTCCGATTGAAAGGGATACCCACACGCAGCTTTACAAGATCATCAAGTGCTTTTTGCTGTGTGGGTGTGATCACCTGGACAGGTGTTTTCAAAACTTCCGCTCTTAGCCTCGCAAGGATTTCACTTTTTTTCTGCTGGAATTGCGTTTGCGAAGTAGATTCACCCGCTGCTTCCTTTTGCCCCCGCATTCCTTTTATCGTAGCAATAATTTTCTGCTTATATTCCCCATTTCCGCGCTGTGTTAGTAACGCTGGTTCTTTTTTCATAAATAATCCCTTCCTAAAAAAAAGTTATTAAAGTTTTGGGAAGGGCAGGGAAAAACAAGAAACCCACCCTTCCCGCCTGTTGGAGGAAACAGGCTTAATCCCCGAATCTGTATTGCTCCATAAGATTTTCCCTGATGCTTTGATACTCGCCCGGATTCAACTGTGGTATGAGCATGTTCAAAACATGCTGCCGTGTTCCACCGGTTTGTGTTCGGCAGATGATCAGTTTTTGAATAACGGCAATCACATCTACGGATATTTTCTTTTCGATTTCATCGGCAACCGCTTCCCAGCATAACCGCTTAGCAACCGACATTTGTTCATTCAATCGAATAAGCTCAGCTTCCTGTTTTTTCAAACCACGATGAGTAGCTCCAATCAGCTCGTTTGTTTCGATCACATCTTTTTGGGCTTTCTCATGCGATGCTCTTGCCTGCCGTAGCCTGGAATCTGATTCCTTGTTATTTAATAAGACAAAATCGTCAAGTGCCGAAGCCTTTGCTCTTTCGGCATTCTCAATTTCACGGCCAAGTCCCGGCAATGATTCTTGTAATGAATCGCATTTCTTTTGCAAATCAAAAATAGACCGTTGACAATCTTCAACCGCTTTTTTCGCTACCTCAAAATTTTTCTTCGCTGCCTCAATCGACATTTCTACACCCTCCATAAAAAGTTTTAGGATTTATTCAAAACGTTTCGAGAAAACGTTATACTTTAAGGAAACCATACCTGGCTGCCCGATCTCACGAAATCGAATCTTCTGGACGTGAACGTTGTTCGATTGCGCCAAAGAAATGTACTCCGTTTTGGTAAAATTCAATCCGGTCTCATCCAGCCAGATGTCTGGACAAATTTGATACCATTCACTAATTTGAAAGCACATTCCAACCTGTTTGGGTTCGCATCCATTTTTGCCCAGTTTTTCGCTTTCGTAATCTTTAATTTCCCTGGCGACATGCTCAAATACAACCGGGCTTTTTCCGCCGAAAAATCCCCGCCCCGGCCAAAGTCCCGATCTTCCTTTTTCTGTAGTGCGATCAAGCAAAAACCACTTTTTAAACGGTCGAAAATATTTTTGATATCCTTTGCGATTTCGTAGAAATTTTCAGATTTTTCCAGATAATCAATAATCGTTACCCCGTCTGGCAATATCAAATCCTGGAATTGACTCGACCGCTCAATAAATTGAATCTTCTGCCATTCAGACAGAGGCTGACCCAAAGACAAAATTCGACTTTTAATTTCCTGCGCTCCCATTTCAGAGGTAAGATATCGGACCTTGTTTTGATTCCGATTCAAATATGCGAGGTTTAGACAAAAGGCTGTCTTCCCTGCATCAGTCTGCCCTGCAATAACCGCAACCGATTTTGGCAACATGTATACTTTCTCGTGAATGTCAAACGGCCATTTAATATTAAGTGGTTTTATTGAAACACCGGCCAAGTCAATGGGTTCGTAATCTCGTAACATTCGACGATACCCCCCCTCCCTCATTCCCACCTTTTCGATAACCCCACGATCAAGCAACCTCTTAAAAATCTGCCTTCGATTAACCTTGTCACGCTTTGTCACGATTCCGAGGTCTCTGTCACATTCTGTCACGCAAAAGTCACGCTCTGTCACGCTAATCCAGGCCTCAATTTCTTCGAAAAGCGATTTTTCCCGCTCGTTTTTTCTTTTCAATGCGCTCGCAATCTTAGCATTTATCCATGTTTCGTCATTCTCCCCCCATGCACGCATAATAAAATCAAGGTATTTGAAGATGTCTGCCTCTGACATGCCTGATTTTACAAGGCTATTGGCAAGTGTAAACAAATCAGTATCACGGCGACCGACACTAAACAGTGGGGAAGATTCTGTCACGCACACCCCTACCCTGTCAGTTTTTTCGCTATATAATGTATTAGTATTATTATTTAGTGCACCTTTGAGGGTGCACAAAAGCGATGCGGGCATTTCTTGCAAGGCTTCCCTGGAAAGTTCAAGGCCGTTAACCCACCGATATTGTTTACCTTGAAAATTTTGTGAAGGTGGACAAACGATCAAACCTCCATTTGCCCTAACATCCACTTTAGGCAAAACGCCAGCTCTCGTCTGAAGACTTTCAGGACACCGAAAATAATAATGGCGCCCACCTCGTGGACTCATGGCAATTGGGGTTTCAAAAGTTTCCGGGAGTATAGAATCAATTTTTTCACATGCCTCGGAAGAATCGCAATCAACAACAGCCAACCCGCTATTTTTGCCGGTTATAAGGCCACACATAGCCTTTGGGTGTCTTGAAAACATTTCTTGAATTTCATTTTCCGAAGGCAACCGATCTTGATATTGACTCCACTTAACCAGAGGTCGCTTATCGGTAGGACTCATCGGGATTGATGAAAAACCCTGCCGTAAATATTGGATTGCTGCATCAACTAAATTCATTTATTGCCCTCCTCCTTGTATGGATTTCAGGCTTGCAACTTCGGAATCTGTCATGTATGATATCCTCATAAGTTTCATCAAGTGGCCTCGTGTTTGACCTTACTCACGAGGCCATTTTCTTATTACCGCCGGGCAACCCCATCATTTTTTAAATCATGCAACAACAAATCAACCCCTCTTCTGACAAGCTCTCCGACTGAAATTTCATCCGCACGGCTCACCGCCTTCAGCTTTTCATAAACTTCAAACGGCAAAACCACACTGAACAATTTACAAGGCTCTTTCATAAATTTTTTACTCCTTGAAATAAAAAACCCTCAGGACCAGCCACATTGCCGATTCTAAGGGTTATTATATTGCTAAAAAATTATTTAAAGATACCCGTTATAAAAACTTTTTATACGTCCACCCCCTTTGGAATTGTTTCTTCCACTTCTTGCATAATTTCCTTCGCCCGCTTATATGCTCGTCTAACGGCTTTCAAGCCCGCTCTAAGGCAATCATCGTCTCTAGCTTGTCCCGATCTTCCGGTTAGCCTTCTAGCAACATCTGTAAAGTTTGGCTTCTTTTTTTCGGAACACATATCGTAAACCAGCCATATCGAATATTTAAACTCTTTCGTTTTCCCTCTATTTTCCTCACAAAAATGACTGATCGTTTCAGTATGCCTGAACATTGAGTCTATAAGATTTTCAAAATCTGAAAGAATTTTGCTTTTATTCTGGGATAAATCAACCATGACGGCAAGATACTTTCCGCTTGTTAATGAAGCTTTTTCAAAATGAGAATCTGCCGTTATTTTATCAAGTAATGTTACTCCAGGAGTAGCAAGGATGTCTTTACAAAGGCCTTTAATTACTGGAGAATCTTTGTTTGTTGGAAACTGCGGAAGAAATGTAAAGTGGTTTGAAATGAATTCTATATCGGCAAAATGTACGCTGTATTTCTCGGAAAATTTAGATTTCAACCTTTCCTTTCTCTGCCAATTGTATTCATCTTTGATTTTTCTAACGTCACCTTGAAATTGTGGTAATCGCAATAATCCTTGTAATCTATCGTATTCACTTATGGTTTCCTTCATCCGTCATTTTCTCCCAAATGACCTCTCCAGGAAAAAAAATTAAGGGAAACCGTTGGAGATAACGGCTTTTCGGTCGGCCAACCTATCCCTTAATCAATTTTAACACCGCAAAAGCCTATCTCAGATAAGCAATTTGCCACTTGGAAGACCTTCGATGACCTTTAAACCATGCCAAACCCCTTCGGAATCGTTTCTAGGCCTTCCTATTGCGTTTTCGCTGTTCCCTTATCGTCGCCGAAAGTGTTTTATGGCCTTCTGCCGTTAGAAACGCTTCGGCTCAGACATGGGAAAGCTTTTGGTTCGTTTTTACATTCGATTGCTATGATTATACGCATGACATCGCCTTTCTCATGTCGTACTTATGTCGTACCTAATCATAAAAACATATCAAAAATGATAAAAAGAGACAAGAAGTAAATTCCCTTGAATGACTTGAAAATACTGGACAAATCAAAGAATATCAAAAAACGTAAAAACAGATAAAAAAGCCATACAATTTATTGCCTCGAAATTACAACAGGAAAGTGCCTGCGTGTGAATTCAGGCTCTTTACGGCTGCCATACTAAAGAACCGCAGACTTTGGAAAGGCACTGATAAAGGGATGACTACACGGCATTCCTCTGTATCAGGGATATGGAACAATCATTGACACGGACAATATTGATGGTATAGTATAGCAAAACGGATAAGGCATTACCGTCGAGGTAAAAACGCCCATTGAATTACCAATGGCTGCAACCGAAGCACAGACTTATCAAAAAGAGTTTTAAGAGAGGAAAGAATATGCAATATATGCCACTTCTTACGCTGTGCATAAGTACGTCCATCTTTTTGTATGTTTTGCTCTTTTTTTTCATTTCTGCCTGCGCATTGATCCTCTATAAATACGGCGGGCTTTATATCAAGGCCATTCTATCGGACGCCCACGTATCCCTTGCGCAGATGATCAACATGACTTTACGGAATGTCAACGTGCGGTCTCTCGTGGATCACCGGATTATGGCAAAGAAGGCAGGAATCGACCTTGCTCCAGCATCCCTTGAGGCGCACAGCCTGGCAGGCGGAAATGTGAATCAGGTCATCCGCGCCCTTATTGCCGCACGAAAGGCAAATATCCCGCTGGGTTTTGATCATGCCTGTGCGATAGATCTCGCCGGAAGAGATGTATTTGATGCCGTAAAAACCTGCATCAACCCGAAGGTAATTGATTGCCCCGACCCATCGAAGGGTTGTGCCACTCTGGATGGTATCACCAAGGACGGTATCCAGCTAAAACTGAAAGTGCGTATCACCATTCGCACGAATATCGAAAGAATTGTAGGCGGAGCTACTGAAGAAACCATCATTGCGCGCGTTGGCGAAGGCATTCTTGCAACCGTCAGTACGTTTGAAACTTATAAAAAAGCGCTTGAAAGCCCTGACGTGCTCTCTGGGCTTGTTATGGAAAAAAAGTATGATAGCGATACCACCTTTCAAATACTGTCGGTCAATATTGTAAATATTACGATCGGCGACCATATTGGCGCAAAACTTCAGGCAGACCAGGCGGAAACAGACAAATGCATAGCACAGGCAGATGCCCTGAAACGACGAAGTATGGCTCTTGCCCGTGAGCAGGAGATGAAAGTGCTCACCGAAGAAAATATTGCAAAAATACTTTCAGCCGAGGCTGAAGTGCCAAAGGCTATTGCCCAGGCGTTTCGCGAGGGAAATCTCGGGGTAATGGATTACTATCATCTGAAGAATATCCAGGCCGATACCGAGATGCGCGCGTCGTCAGTTTCAAGACCAGGCATTCCACCACCCGCAATAAAACCATGAAATTTTCTTTGATTCTTGTAAATAAGTTATTATACTAAATGTTATGCCAGAGTGGTGGAATTGGCAGACACGCCAGACTCAAAATCTGGTCCCCGTCACAGGGGGTAAGGGTTCGACTCCCTTCTCTGGCATTTATGAAACGTAATCGTGCTTTTGCAAAGTTGCCAGCCAAATACAGCGAATAAAGAAGTCTTTCCCCTTGAAATTGTTCACCTTCCTCTTTAATACGAACGTACCGCAACCGTCGCGCCTTTATGCGTGCTTACTTGGCACAGTCGTAAGCCACGTCGCTCTGAAAAATACGATTCTTATGATTTTGCCGTGTTGTATGAACAGCCTGGGAGTATTTTAAAAACAGGAAAAGGAATGAATAATCAACAAGGTAAAACTGCTTTTCTTTCATACCAGGAGGCGCTGGCCTTTCTTTATAAAGCGATTGATTACGAAAAACTGATTAGCTATCAGTATAATGCGTCAACCTTTAGTTTAGACAGGATGGAAAAACTGCTTGCGTATATAGGAAATCCCCATAAAGGACTCCCCTGCATTCATATAACCGGCACAAAGGGAAAGGGCTCCACGGCTATTATGTTATCCACTGTCATGGAACGTGCAGGCCTGAGAACCGGACTCTTCACCTCGCCTCACTTTGTTGATCTCAAGGAACGCATTCAGATAAATCACCAAAAGATATCAGAGACCGGGTTTGCCGGCATCATGCATGAAATGCAACCGTACATTCAACATTTACAGGAAACGGCGCCGTCCGCATCTCCCACCTTTTTTGAAATACTTACCGCAATAAGTATGGTGTATTTTAAAAGGAATCTGACCGAGATGGCCGTTCTGGAAGTAGGGCTTGGCGGGCGTCTTGATTCCACCAATGTTGTCGTGCCGCTGGTGTCAATTATTACCAATGTCGGATTCGATCATACCGCCATTCTGGGCAACACCCTTTCGAGCATTGCATATGAAAAAGCCGGCATCATCAAACAAGGTGTTCCCGTCGTATCCGGCATAGAGGCAGCGGAAGCCCTTTCCGTAGTAGAAAGAACCTGCCGGGAGAAAAACGCCCCCTTGTACCTTCTCGGCAGGGATATCTGGGTTGAAGAGGTAAAGCAACTTGAGAAAGATGGCGCCAGGGGAATGATATGCAGGATAAAGACCTGGCGATGCGCCTATGATAATCTGTATCTGCCCCTTGTTGGCATTCATCAGGCAAAGAACTGCGCCCTGGTCTTAGGCGCTTTGGAAATTCTCAGAGAACGGGCACACCTTACCATAAGCCATGATACCGTCCGGGAAGCCCTTGCCTCCCTCCATTGTCCGGCAAGGATCGAAGTCGTTGCAAAAAATCCCCTTATCATCCTTGATTTTGCGCATACCGTAGATTCCATGCGATTTCTTAAAAAGGCATTGATAGAAAATTTCAAATTCCGGAAGCTCATCTTAGTTCTGGGTTTCTCGCAGGACAAGGATTTGGACAACATACTGAAGGAAATCGTCAAGGAGGCAGACTCCATTATTGTAACCAGGAGCAAAAATCCGCGCGCCGCTCCCCCCGAGGATGTATCTCAAAGAATAGAGAAACTCTGCGGCAAACACGCAGAGACGGTAAATGACGTTCAGGATGCCGTAAACACCGCAAAACAAACGGCCTCCAGGGAAGATATGATCTGTATTACCGGCTCAGCCTATGTGGCGGGAGAAGCACGGCAGGCGCTGGGTATTTCATGAAAGATGCTTTTTTCGCAGAAACGGCCTTGAATTGCAATCACCCATTCTATCAACCCTTGATTATTCTGAGTTTCAGCCCGTCGCAACCATTGAATTACGGCAGCAACAAAACCTTTTTCATTGATTTTTGGTAACGAATGTATACAAAGAAAAGACCGTTGATGCATTTAATGTCATAAAAAATGCCTGCAAGACGTTGCGGCGGGGAACAGGATGCAAGGTTGAAGAAATACCGGAAATCTGCAATCTGAATATCAGTAAAAAGTCCAGTAAACCCTGATACAGTTCCTACCATGAAAAAAAGTTGTTTTTTTTATTACAATGTTGTATAATAAATACAACACGAAAGGAGAAGGGAATGAATAAAATAAAAATATTTGGTGAGTTTTTTAAGACGCGTAGAATAGCTATCAAAAAAACCCTTAGGCAGTTTTGCATTGAAAATGGATTGGATCCTGGCAATATAAGCAAGTTAGAACGGGGCTTACTGCCACCACCTCAAAGCAGAGAGAAGCTTGAGGAATATGTCAACTATCTCAAAATTAAGAAGGGTTCGGATGATTGGTATACGTTTTTTGATTTGGCAGCCGCAGAAACAGGAAAGATTCCCGATGACATCATGGCAAAAGGGAAGATAGAAGATAAACTTCCAATACTTTTCAGAACACTACGAGGGCAAAAGGTATCAGATGAAAACCTTGAGAAGTTAATCAAAATTCTTAGAGACACGTAAACATGTGTGATGATATAGAGATACCTTTCTTCTCCTACGAAGAGATTCACAATCGTGCCGATGATTTTTTAAGGCAATACCATCCAAATAGGGAGATACCTGTCCCTATCGAAGAGATTATTGAATTTCAAATGCATATCGATATATTTCCAATTCAAGGCTTACACCAAATCCTTGATGTAGATGGTTTCACAATAAGTGACCTCTCTACTATTTATGTGGATGATTTCGTTTATAAAAGCCGTCCAGGTCGTTACAGATTCACTTTAGCCCATGAAGTTGGTCACATTGTACTTCACAGAAATATTTATTTAAAGGCAAGTTTCCAGAACATCCAGGAATGGAAAGACTTTATTAACTCAATTTCAGACAAAGATCATAGTTGGCTAGAATATCATGCATATGCGTTTGGAGGTTTAGTCCTCGTACCAGGCGAACATCTTACAGAACGTACTCAATACCATATTGAACGGATTACAAAAGAAGGCATTTCACTAAGTGAAAACTGGGATTTTGCTTGGGATCGAATTGCTGATCAATTAGCTAAAGACTTTGAGGTCTCTACTCAAGTAATTGAGAAGCGTTTGAGCAAAGATAAAGTTATGGATAAGTACTGCTAAATTAATCATAAGCTTAATTTAAAGATAAGTTACTGAGCAATTGCAATTTTCATGCTTGAATTTAAGTAAACAAGGTATGTAGCACAACAAACATGGCAGAGTCACAACACTATATTCCGCGATTTTATCTAAGAGAATTTACCGATCCTGAAACCCCTAATGGCTACGAACCATATGTGTGGAAATATGAACATGAATCTAAAAAGTGGAAAAAGAAATCACCAAGAAATATTGCATCAAAACCAGATTTTTATTCATTTATTGATCAAGAAGGCAAGAGACGTGATGAAATTGAGAAAATGCTATCAATTATCGAGGGAAAGACAGCCTCAATTTATAGGAACAAAATTTGTGCAATACAATGTCTAACAAACCAAGAAAAAGCTACAATGGCTGAATTCGTTACACTCATGATAATGCGTATTCCAATGTTTCATAACACAGTTGATACTTCTTTGTCTGAAATAATAACAATAATGATGCGGATGTATAAAGACAGGCCTGAGGCAGCCAAATCACTTAAAGAGGAGTACGAAAGGGATACCGGCAAGAAACTGCCAGAAAATTTTGATGAAAGTTGGTTAGATCCTTCGAGATATAAAATTAGCACAACAAAGAGCTTTCTTCTAAAAATGATGGTTAGTCTATCATCAGAAATTGCAAAGATTATTTTCAATATGGAATGGGCTTTCCTTCACACTAGTAAAGATGCATGGTTTATTACCTCGGACAGTCCGTTAATTATGCGGAATCCTAAGAGCAATTCTCCATGGTATGGTCATGGATTTATGTCCCAGGGTATCGAGGTTACTATACCCCTTTCTAAGCAAATATGCCTTTTAGCAACTTGGAAAAAAGGATTATGGCAAAATATCGATGTACCACAGCAAGTTGTGAAAGAGCTTAATCACGACAGAATTGAAGCGTCGGATAAATTTATAATTTCTCCTCAAAATGATTTTATAGGTTCTCAATACTTAAAATGTAAAACAGAAACTGCTGTATCATGAAGGAAGTTTCTTAGTAAACTGAATATTTAGGAACAATTCCGTTTTTTAAAAAAATTGTATCAGCATGTGTTTTTTTATAGTAGGTGCGTATTGCAATACGCACCTACATTATCCGGCAAAACATTGTTACCATGTCTGAACAGACGATAAAATTTGATATTACCGGCATGCACTGCGTCAATTGTGCCATGACGATTGAACGAAGACTGAAGGATTTACAAGGGATTAAATCCGTCCGGATTAATTTTCCCCGTGCGGCCGGGATCGTGACCTATGATACCGATGTTACAAACCAGTCCCAAATCACACGGTATGTAAAAGAGATCGGCTATACCGCCAAAGAACGCGTTCGACTCGATCAAACCTCCCAGGCATCCATCCAGATGGGATGGCTTATCCTCAGCATCCTGGCCTCCGTCGCCATGATGGCACTCATGTATACACCCATGCCAGACTCAGTGCATATTTACATGCCGTACGTGATGATGGGTATTGCTACCATAACGGTACTGGGACCGGGGATGGATTTCTTTGTGAGCGCCTATAAGTCTATTAAAAATCTCTTTGCCAATATGGACGTGCTGGTCTCGATGGGTGTCCTGTCTGCCTATAGTTACAGTATCTTCGCTGTCTTCGGAAGCTTTGGCACCTCAGGCCATGCGTTCTTCGAAACGGCAGTGATGCTGATTGCCTTTATCCGCATTGGAAAGTATCTGGAGGAACGGGTGAAGGGCAGGGCAAGCCATGCACTCCAGAAATTGGTAAAACTACAGGCCGATAAGGCGCGGTTACTAACGCCGGAAGGAAATGAATCCGAGGTCAATGCATCCTCCCTTCAAGTGGGGGATGTTGTGGTAGTCAGGGCGGGTGAAATTATTCCGGTGGACGGCGAGGTGATAGAAGGCGCTTCATCGGTGGATGAATCCATGGTGACGGGTGAATCCATGCCCGTGGTAAAGCAGAAAGGTGATAGCGTCGTGGGGGCAACGATAAATAAAACAGGTCTCTTGAAGGTAAAGACCACAAAGGTGGGCGAAGAAACCGTTCTGTCGCAGATTATTACGATGGTGGAAGATGCCCAGATGGATAAGGCCCCTATCCAGCGATTTGCAGATCGGGTATCCAACATATTTGTTCCCATAGTCGTCGGGTTGTCTATAGTGACCTTTCTCTGCTGGTATTTTGTTTTTTATGATACTCCCGGGCAGCAACCCTTTGTATGGGCATTAAAGACGGCGATCGCGGTACTGGTGATTGCGTGTCCCTGCGCCATGGGACTTGCCACCCCAACAGCTATTATGGTGGGAAGTGGGGTAGGCCTCGATCATGCCATCCTCATCAAACGCGCCAGCGCCCTTGAGGAGGTTGCGCGGCTCAATGTTATGGTATTCGATAAAACAGGCACCATTACAGAAGGACATTTTACCGTAACTGATGTTGTACCATCAAATACCATTGCTGAATCTGAATTGATAACCCTGGCAGCTGCCGGGTGTGCTTTTTCCAATCACCCCCTCGCTCAATCGGTGGTAGATGAAGCAAGGAAAAGGAAGCTCACGTGGGATACGGTTCAAAATTTTCAGGAAAAGGCAGGGAGTGGAATTGTCTGCCGTTACAAGGAAAAAGAGTTGCTGATTGGAAACGAGGGACTTCTGAGCTCTCACGGAGTTACCATTGATAAACTAAAAGACAAGGTTGAAGAATTAGCATCCCACGGAAGGTCGTTCATGTTCGTAGCATATGGTGGCGCAGGTGTGGGGGTTCTGGCTCTTATGGATAAAATAAAACAAACTGCACGGGGTGTCGTGATGCAATTACAACAGATGAACATACGGGCCATCATGATGACAGGCGATAGCGAACAAGTGGCAAAGGCCGTGGCATCGGAGGTTGGCATTAAAGAGTACCGCGCAAAAGTATTACCCGCAGAAAAGATGGAGGTTATAAAGGATTTCCAGGAAAAAGGGCTGAAGGTGGGCATGGTAGGTGACGGTATCAATGACGCCCCGGCACTTGCACAGGCAGACGTGGGCGTTGCTATCGGTGCAGGAACTGACGTCGCGAAGGAAACAGGGGATATTGTCTTAATAAGAAATGATATGATGGATGTTGTGAGGGCGATTCAACTGGGCAAAAGAACCTTGTCCAAGATCAGGCAAAATTTATTTTGGGCATTCTTTTATAACGTGATTGGGATTCCCATTGCAGCCGGCGTCATGTATCCGCTTTTTGGTATCAGCCTGAAACCTGAATATGCCGGACTGGCGATGGCCTTCTCCTCTGTATCGGTGGTAACCAATTCCTTATTACTCAAGGTACGTCGCATGTAATAAGTATCATTAATACTTCCCTCTTCCCTGCCAATGGAAACATTTGACATTCATCGTCAACCTGTTTATACTCTCTGTCACACATGTAAATATCTTCAACATCAGAGGTTATTAGTTAAAATTTTCATTCGATAAGGAGCTGGTATGCATTGCCTGTTAAATGTTGCGGAAAGTGTTGATAACCCTGTCGGAAAACTTCTCATCGCATTAGCACTAGGTGGGATTATTGGGTGGGAACGGGAACGGCGGGGACGTCCAGCCGGATTGCGGACACACATCCTGGTCTGTGTCGGGGTAACCCTGATGATGGTGGTTTCTGAGCATATCTTTGAAAAATACAAAACTTTTGCCGCTGATTCTATTATACGGGTTGATCCCGGCAGAATTGCTGCCCAGGTGGTAACGGGTATCGGCTTCCTGGGCGCGGGTACAATTATGAGATTTAAAACCACCGTACGGGGATTGACGACCGCTGCATCCTTATGGGTCGTCGCCGGTGTCGGTTTGGCAGTAGGAAGCAGTTGCTATATCCCTGCGATACTTACTACCCTTATAACCGTTTTTGCACTATTCTTAGGGCCTCTCTTTGAGCGTGGTATCAGACGTGATATCTATAGAACCCTGAAGGTTTGTGTTTCTGGTACAGAACCCAATTTTACCTCTATTACGGAGGTGCTAAAAAACAACTCCATGGAACTTCAGCATTATGAGTTTGAGCGCAATCTCGTGAAGAATGAAGTCCAGTACAACATTGATGTGCGGTATAAGGATGAGACTTTAGTCCCAAAGGTTTGTGATGACATTACAAAGTCGATCAGGGATATTACCAAACTTGGTTGGGAATAACCGTTTTCCGATTATCTAACTGCCGATCAAATAAACATTTGACAATACCTGCTCTATTTGATATATTCCCCCTGAAAGTACGAGGTCGTTAACCAACTTTCAAGGGGTGTGTTATGATATGCCCTTACACGAGATTATTGAAATTCCTGAACGTGAACGTCAAATAAGTCCCTTATAAACATGTCCATCTATCGATAACCGTTTTCATGGGAGATTTGATAATGATAAAGAACCTAGTATCGCCATTCAGGTCATTAACGTTAATGGCAGTATTAGTTTCTGGAGGTATATACGGATGTTCTAAGGTTGATATGCCGGATGAAATTATCACCGCATACCGAAAGGCCATCCAGATTAACCCGAAAATGGCGGATGCCCACTATAACCTGGGAATGGCCTACAATGATCGCACCATGGTTGATGAGGCTATCGCGGAGCTAAAAAAGGCTACGGAAATTGATCCAAACTATAAGGATGCACTTTTACATCTGGGTTTGCTTTGCCTGGAAAAAGGTCGTTGGGAAGATGCAATTGCAGCGCTTGAATCGGTGATCAGGTTGGATCCCAGGAACGAATTGGCTCTTGGCAAGCTGGCCGATGTCTATAAAGCCAGAAAGATGTTTAGTGAAGCCATTCATGAATACAAAAAGGTGTTAGAGGCCAATCCCAAAGACGTTGTGACCCAGCATAATTTGGGTGCAGCTTATGCTGAAAAAAACGAACCCGAGGAAGCAATCAAGGCATTCAAAAAGGCCATTGAGCTCAATCCGAATTATGCAGACGCACATTTCGGTTTAGGTCAGATATTTTTAGACAGGAAACAACTGGAAGATGCGGTCGTAGAATTAAAAAAGGCCTCTGATATCAATCCGTACCATGCCCCTGCGCATTATTGCCTGGGTTTGACCTACTACGCCCAACATGACCATATTAAGGCCGCAGAGGCCTTTCGGCGGTCAATAGAAATTGACGCAAAAAATCCAAAGGTGCATTATAGCCTGGGGATTGTTTATGCGGACGAGAGGCTTTTTGACGAGGCCATAGAAGAGTTCCGTACGGTAGTAAAACTTGATCCTGGTGATGCAGAAGCGCATTATCGGCTTGGAAAGGCTTATGCGGACAAGCGGGTGCTTGCAAATGCCATTGCCACCGTTCGCAAGGCTGCGGCAGCCCACTACAACATACAGAATCCTTATTCGGACAAGAGGGCGCTGGATGAAGCAATTGCCTCGCTACAAAAGGCCATTGAGGTGAACCCGTACAATCCATCGGTATATTTTGACCTCGGAAGCGCCTATTCACAAAGCAGAATCCTTGATGATGCCGCAGCGGCTCTTGAAGAGACCGTCAGAATTGATCCGAATTTTGCAAAGGCACACTATGGTTTAAGTATTATTTATGAGCGAAAGGGGATGAAAGAAGAAGCACAACGTGAGTTTTCATCATACAAGCAATTAACCGGTGAATGCAGGAAATAAATTTTCGGGAGATATACCTCCTGAAAGCTGTAATAAGTGTGCGCCATCAATATTCCGGAAGCTCATAGAAAAGAGGGTTAAATCCCTCTTTTTTTGTTTCATCATGCGGAAGTCCGTCAACTCCTATGCGGGATAAGATATATGCCTATCTGAAGTCTCATAATGGCGGCGCTACCAGCCATGAACTGGTTGAACAGGTATTGAAGATCAAAGGCGCCTCACCCGGCATCAGTGAAACACTCATACAGACTGCCGTTGCAGGCGACCGCAGGTTTGCTGTTGATGAGCATCGCCTCTGGAAAATTGCAGAGGGAGGGGGCACGCCTTTCCCGGAGGCTGAGTTTGTTCTCCTCAGTCTTGTGACCGTTGACACGGCTGAAAGGTCAAAAACGGTTGTCGAAGTGAGTGCACAAAAAATCAAAAATGACACGACAATAGGCCGCCTTCACGTCTGCATAAATCCTGGTTTGTCAGCCGTATCGGCCATTCACCTGCCTCCGGATTTTGTGCAGGAAATCAAAGACGGTGTTTCCGGGGAGAATGCTGCGTGTTCTCTTGGTGATTTCTTCGGTGATGCAGTTTTGGTCGGCTACGACATCTCGTCTGCCATACATCAGATCAATAAGATGCTGAATACCTTCGATAGAACGATTGAAAATGAGTCACTGTGTTTACACCACCTTACGAAGAAACTCATGCCAGCGCTTCATCAGAAATCGTTGAACGATGTAGCCGCTCACTTCAAACTCCCCACCCTGGACGTCCGGCGTACCGAAAGAGAGATCAACATCGTTGCTGACATCTTTTCACGGTATAAAGAATTATTAAAAGAAAAGGGATTTAAAACTGTGGAAGAGGTCTTGGAATTTCAATATCCTCTTATTGAATATATCGATTTCAGCAATTATGCCTTTGACAAGGGCTTTCTTTGGGCCATCCCTCAGATGCCAGGAGTCTATAAAATGAAGGACAAACATGGTGAGGTAATTTACGTGGGCAAGGCAAAGAATTTGAGGACACGGGTGGGTTCCTATTTTTGGAATACGCCAGACCGGTTGCAAAAGATAACCGATCTCTTGCGGAACGTTTACTCCATTGAATATGAGGTTGCCGGATCTGAACTCTCGGCAATGCTTACGGAATACCGGTTGATCCAACGATACCGGCCACGACTGAACCAGCAACTCGAAGTGCATGAAAGGCCAGCCAGGTATGGAAAATTAAGGAATTTCATTGTTATCTTACCTTCATCATCAGAAAAAAATTTGGAGCTGTTCTTTGCCAGGGAAGGATTGCCCCTGAAACAATACGAAGTTTTAAAAGACGCCGTAGACTTTTCTACGGTCGAAAGAATTTTAGACACCCTGTATTGTGGGGCAGAGACACATGGCAATTCTCCCATGCACGCAAACGCTGATGAAAATTTCCAAAATGACTGTTTGCCGGATCGCATGGAAAGCGGGGAAAGAGACATCGTGCTGAGTTGGCTGGAAGCAAACAAAGATCACGTAAATTATATAAATCTGGATGCCGTTTGTACCAAAGAGGCATGCATGAACCTGGTGAAGGACTATATCAGAGACGAAGAAACACCCCGAAAGAAGCATTTTCGGCCGAAGTAATACCTGAATCTTGCACGAGTGCACGGAAAAATTGTGGATGGAAAGAAATGAAGGCGTAGTGTCTTACAAATAATATTTTGACATTTTGCAAAAATATGACCAAGGTTAACCCTGTCAGGGTTGACTCACAAATTTCGTGCTTCGGAATTTTGTCTCTTCCGGCTCGTTCGGCGTTGGGCATTCCTGATTAAGCTTTAATTGCTGGTAAAACGAAATACCGTGGCAAAGCCGCTTCGTCCATCATAATTCCACTCCTGGTTGCCCTCCCGGAACCTATGCATAACGGCCTTTCCCATATCCAGTGTTACATCAAATTCTTTTGCCCAGAGCAAAAAATTTTTGTTCACAATTTGAGTGGGTTTATCAGGATCTCCTGCGCCATGGAGTAACTCAACGTCTAACGTCAGGGTATCTGCCACCACTGCCTTCTTGTGCCACGGGGAAGATTCCGCATGAATTGGCACATATTTTACGGTAACCCTCTCAACCGGTACTTTTGCAAAGCTGAATACATGGTTTTGAAAGATATCCAGTAATGCGTTTTTCTGAACGGCTGCAGCCTGTTCGTCTATATAAAAGACTATCCAATTCTTGTCAGGTTGTGCCGTTAAGTCCGTTATGCCAATGACGGTTTGGCCTGCCAGTGAATATTGCCCGTAATTCCCCTTTTGAATACGAAAGACACCGCTAATCTTGCACGTCTTGTTATGAGTAGGTTCACTACCAAAGAGGCACGGACAGCCAGGGTTGCAGGTGCAACCCTCAAAATATTCACCTTCGATTGACCAGACAGGTTCAGCGAAAACAGCGCCGGAAATACCACATAGCATCATCAAAGCGACAAACACGGTTAACAGATATTTGCTCCTTCTCATAATTCATTTCCCCCTCACGAAAAATTAGATCATACCTTGTGTAGTAAAGGTTAAAGGCCCCTTCTTCGATGTCGTTAGCATAATCAGGCCAGGAGTCTTTGTCAAGAATCAATAGAAAGATTGGAATAAAACCAGGCAATTTAGTGGATTAAAAATACCTTGCTAATAAAAAGGATATAAGCTATAAATTGACCAGCGCAAACACAGTATTCGCTTTTTGCTATGGTTAAATGTTATTCCACATCTACAGCTCTGTCTTGTTCATAATCCGGCTCACTAGTGTCCGGTTATAAGTTGAACAAAGACAATTGTTTATAAAGAACGCGCGGTTCGCTTTTGTAATCAGAATTTGTAAGTACTTGCAAAATAGGGGCTTTCTCAAATAGGGTAATACTCAAAATTTGTAAAATTGTGTAG
>PHFX01000182.1 GCA_007618135.1 Candidatus Brocadia sp. WS118
CAAAATAACGAATTCAGAATTATCTACGACAACAATTACCAATACAGCATATTAGATGATGACAACAACAATGGCACCAGCACTGCCGGCGAATCTCTTACTGCTAAAAATATTCGAGACAAATATGATGACGTAATTTATAGTTCAAGCAATACCAACGATCTTATTTTTTATCCCAGGGGAAATGCAGCAAATTTAACAACAATTACCCTTACAAATGCAAGCGGAACAAAGACGGTATCAATTTCTGTAACTGGCCGAGTTAAAATAAATTAATTGTCTTAAATAACATAAAATAATCATGAAAATCGTTTTCAAAATACGCGACAATAAAGGCTTTTTGATGATAGAAGTCATACTAGCCATAGCTCTCATCGCCATAGGGTTATTTGCAGTAATGAGTTTAGCAACAGCGGTTATAAAGGGTAATACGCACAGTAAAAAGGCTACCACTGCGATAACCATTGCACAGGATAAGATAGAGTATTTTAAAGGCATCGGATATGATAATATCTCTGGAACCTCTACCGTCTTATCAGATTATTATCTGGAAGCTTTAGTACAAAACAATATCCCTGGCACAAATATGAAAACCGTTACGGTCGATGTATACTGGAATCCAGGGACTGCAACTTCAAAACATAAAGTAACATTACAGACAATTTTTACAAAATAGAATTAAAGAAATGTTCTCAGCGCTAAAAAACAACAAACAAGGTTTTACACTGATAGAAGTGGTAATTGGTCTTGCAATCTGCATGATTCTCATGGGTGTGACAGTCAAGATTTTTCAGGTGCAACGCAAATCATACAGCATGCAAGAGCAGGTTACTGAAATGCAACAAAATATCAGAGCGGCCATGGATATGATGGTTAGAGAAATCAGAATGACTGGTTATGATCCAACTGGGGCTGGCTTTGCTGGGATCGGCACTAATACATCAGGATTGCTTCAAATCTTGGCGGACATTGATGGCAATGGAACAACTACTGACACAAATGAAGATATAACATATCTTTATTATGACACAAATGATGCATTGTACCCATGCGAAATCAAGAGGAAGACTCATGGAGCATCATTTCAACCGTTTGCAGAAAATATAGATGGGTGCAATTTTCTTTACTATGACAATAATGGCGTTGCTACTTCAACGGCATCTAGTGTACGTCAGATACGCATTACTATAACCGGGAGGACTACCAAAGCCGATTCTAATTATGGATACAGGTATGGTACGCTGACTTCCCTTGTAATTCCCGAAAATCTTAATTATTGACCAATTTTTATTATAGGGAGGAGGATTAACATGAAAAAGAGGATTGGTTTAAAACAGAATTCAAAATTAGTAAAAATGCTATCAGCATGCACAGACAACAAAGGAATGGTCTTTATTATTGTCCTTGGTTTGTTAGCTACCCTTGCCCTTGTGGGAACAACCTCAGTCGTCACAACTACTACTGATATGAAAATCAGCAACAACTACCAGAGCAGTACGCAAGCATTTTATACGGCAGAAGGAGGAGCAAAATATGGTGTTGAAAAACTCAGACAAAAGCTCAAAACTGTGTTGAATCCTTCATCTTCTGATCTCAGTAGTATAACAGCTCCTACAATAACTGATTACAATTTTCATGAGTTTTCGGTTTCAAAAGTCGGAGTAGCAAGCACAAAAGAAATTACAACTGGTAGTTTTACTGATTTAACAGCTGTTATACAAAAATATGAAATTGTTAGTGAGGCTAAACGAGATGGAAATAATTCCTCTGCAGCAAAAGTAGTCCAATCTGTTGAAGACAATCTCATTCCTCTATTTCAGTTTGGAATTTTTTATCAAGATGACTTAGAAATAGTACCTGGCCAAAATATGATATTTTCCGGCGGCAGAATTCATTCTAATAGTAATATCTATTTGGGTTCAGATGGTACAAATAAGTCACTTTCCATAGACTCAAAAATAACCTCTGCTGGCAACATTTATAACCATCGCAAAGATACTGGTACTGTAACATCTGGTACTGTTCAAATTAAAGATGGCGCTGGAAATTATCAGGCAATGAAAATAAGTGGCATCATCCTGGACAGCGACAATTCTGACTGGGTTACAGAGTCCATAAACAGATGGAATGGAAAAGTTAAAAGCACAGATCATGGAATAATTGAATTGGATTTGCCCTTGCCACAGGGAGATGAGTCAATTGAGGTAATTAAAAAAGGTGATACGATAGACCCTGAAGATTCAACAGAACCAGAGGAACTTCTCAATGCAAGATATTATTGGAAAGCTGGACTCAGAATCATTGATGGTATTTTCTATGATAGAAGCGGTGACATCATTGATATAACAAACGGTGGAACAGTAACTACTCCACTCTCTACCCATACTATTTACGATGCAAGAGAAGGGAATAACATCACGATAAGAACGATTAATTTACTAGCATTAGGAACAAATACCGTTGCAATAAATGCATTAAATGACCCCCCGGCAGGTATACTTTACATATCAGAATCAGGTTCAAACAAGGCCGTTCGTTTGACTGATGGTTCTTCACTACCAACGGGAGGATTAACTGTCGCATCTGAAAATCCTGTTTATATTCAGGGCAATTATAATTTAGATAATAAACCTGCTTCGGTAGCTGGAGATGCTGTTACTATTCTATCAAATGCTTGGAATGATGCAAATAGTAATAACACTCTAAACAACAGGGTTGCAAGCGATACAACAGTTAAAACGGTAATCATGGCAGGCCATGTGGCGACGAATGGTACTCAGTACAGTGGAGGAGTGGAAAATTTCCCACGATTTTTGGAAAAATGGTCTGGCAAGACTTTTACATATAGCGGCTCATTGATATCGATCTGGCAAAGTGAAAAAGCCACGGGAACATGGAAATACGGATCCCCAGTTTATGAAGCACCTACACGTGTTTGGTCATATGGTATCGATTTCAACAACTTGCCACCAGGAACTCCGATCGTCAGAATGGTTCAGAGGGTTGGCTGGCAGCAAGATCTGAACTAGTCTATATTCAGAGATGACATGTATGTTGATGGTTATCTTTGATGAACGAAAAAATTAGTTGTCATTTTGATTTTTAATCTTTACACTATTCCGTACATAATAGATACTATGGTAGATGCAAGCGGGTGGTTGTCATTACTGGCAAAACAATCAAAACCCTATAAACCGCTTTGGGTTATTGCGATTGTATAGATGATATTTTCGTGCTTATTTATTCCGTTTGCATTAGATAAATAGTTGCCATGTAAGAAACATAGCAATCTATTTGAGCTGCCCAATATAGGTTATGGTTGCGTAATGATTATTTACTCTGGTAAAAAAATAAACGTTAGAAAGGACGATGTGCTTTTAGATGACGGAAGGAAGGTCACGAGGGAAGTTATTGAACACCCGGGATCAGCAGCCATTATTCCGTTTATTGCCCAAGACGAAATTATCCTCCTTCAACAATACCGATATCCTGTGAAAGAAACTCTTTATGAAATTCCCGCAGGCACCCTCGACAAGAGTGAGACGTTCATCGCATGCGCAGGGCGTGAATTGGAGGAAGAGACGGGCTACCGGGCAGGAACACTTGAACCCCTCATTATTCTGTACCCATCACCAGGCATTCTGAATGAAACAATGCACCTCTTTAAGGCAACAAATCTTGTAAAGACCCAAACAAATTATCAGATGGACGAATCAATTAAAGGCACTATACAGGTTAAATTGAATGATGCATTAGAAATGATAAAGAAAGGCATTATCAGGGATGCAAAAACGGTTTGCAGTATTTTATTATGCATCAGATAACCCCTAACGCAGTAAAGCCACAACCAATTCTCCGTTGTGAAAGCGGGAGATTGCTTCGGAAAAGACCCTCGCAATGACACAGGCTATGCCTTTGATGACATATTATGCGTTGTCATTGCGAGCAAAGCGAAGCAATCTTTCTCTCACAAACAATCTGTACCTCCTGATAAGGGGTAAATAGGGTTGTGAAAAAACTTACAAAAGAAGAGGTTTTTACGCAGTAATACTATAGCGCATCAAAGCCACAGCCAAATCACTCCTATCAGGGGAGGTGCAAAAAACTTCTGGAAAAAAGTATTTGCACGGTAATACGATAACCTCAATCCTCGGCATTGTCGGATAATGATACTTATGAGACAGTGTCAGAGCCATGAAAGACATGATAGAGTATCGGGAGTACCAGCAAGGTGAGGACTGTTGACGAAATAATTCCACCGATCACTACCGTGGCAAGTGGACGCTGCACTTCTGCGCCCGTTCCCGTAGCAACAGCCATTGGAAGAAACCCTAAAGAGGCGACAATGGCAGTCATCAATACCGGCCGCAGCCGAGTGATTGCACCTTGGAGGATAGCCTCATCCAAAGGGGTGCCTTCTGCACGCAGCTTATTAATAAACGAGATCATGACAAGTCCATTGAGCACAGCTACGCCTGAAAGTGCGATAAACCCAACACCGGCAGAAATCGATAGTGGAATACCCCTTGCCCAAAGTAAAACTATTCCTCCGGTAAGAGCAAAAGGGACACCTGTGAAGACTAAAAGGGCATCTTTTGCCGTTCCAAAGGTGGTAAAAAGCAGGAAAAATATTAATACGAGTGCAACGGGGGTTACAATCTGCAGTCGTTTCCTGGCTGACAGCATTTGCTCAAACTGCCCTCCCCACGTAATCCAGTAACCTGCCGGAATAGTTACCTTTTCCTTTATCATTTTCTCAGCATCTTGTATAAACGACCCGATGTCACGCCCACGCACGTTCGCTGTTACAACAACCCGCCGTTTCCCATTTTCCCTGCTGATTTGATTGGGGCCTTGTGCAATGTTGAACTCCGCGACTGAACCAAGAGGTATATAGCCTGGCCTTTTGCTCTCTTCTCTATATGTTGCTGGAGATAAGCCAGCGCGCAACGCACTCCCAATATCCGGGAGTGGGATCGGTAATCTCTTAAGCGCTTCCACGTTACTGCGCATTTCCTCAGGCATGCGCACCAGGAGTTCGTATTGTCTATCCCCCTCAAATACCTTCCCCGCGCTCTTTCCACCAATGGCAATTTCGATTACCTCCTGTACATCAGCGATATTAAGACCATACCGTGCCATCTCTTTACGATTCATCTGAATGGTCAGGGTTGTAAGCCCTGTCACCTGTTCTACTTTGACGTCTGCCGCACCAGGAATCTTCTCAAGAACCCGGGAGATTTCCTCGCCGGTATCAAGCAGGGTGTCCATATCATCTCCAAACACCTTTACCGCTACATCGCTTCGCACCCCGGCGATAAGCTCATTGAATCGCATCTGGATCGGCTGGGTAAATTCGTAATTGTTTCCAGGGATTCTTTTCAGACTTTCCTCGAGTTCATGTACCAGTTCGTCCTTTGATTTATGCGGATCTGGCCAATCTGAATGTGGTTTCAGTGTTACAAATGTATCGGCTACGCTTGGAGGCATTGGGTCGGTTGCGATCTCCGCTGTCCCTATTTTTGAAAACACGTTTTCAACCTCGGGAAATTCTTTTATCGTTTTCTCAAGGATACCCTGCATCTTAATTGCCTGCGATAAACTGGTTCCAGGGATACGTAAGGCATGAATAGCTATATCGCCTTCATCAAGGCTTGGTACAAATTCGCTTCCCATTCTGGATCCAAGCAACACACTTAGAATGACGAATACACTGGCCGTCGTAACCACTAATTTTTTATTGAGCATTGCCTGGTTTAACGACGGGATATATCCCCTTTTGACCCATCGTATCAGCATATTTTCTCTTTCTGAAAGTTTTTTTGAAAGGAATAGCGACACCGTTGCGGGAATGAACGTCACCGAAAAGATCATTGCCCCAACAAGTGCGGCAATCACCGTAAACGCCATGGGGTAAAACATCTTTCCTTCGACACCTGTCAGGCTCAGGATAGGCAGGTAAACAATCATGATAATCAGTTCACCAAACATGGTTGCTTTTCGCACCTCTTTTGATGCCTCAAGGACGACATCATACCTCTCTTCGCGGGTTAGTAACCGTCCGAGCCGGTGTTGTTCTTCTGACAGCTTGCGAATGCAATTTTCAACGATAATTACAGCGCCATCAACAATGATTCCAAAGTCTAATGCCCCAAGGCTCATGAGGTTTGCACTCACCTTGTTGCTCACCATTCCCGTGATGGTAAATAACATGGACAATGGAATGACCATGGCTGTAATAAGCGCTGCCCTTATATTGCCTAAAAAGAAAAACAGTGTCGTGATTACAAGGAGAGCGCCTGCTAAAAGATTCTCCTTAACGGTTTCGATGGTCTTGTTTACAAGGGTTATACGATCATAAACCGTCTTTGCGACAACTCCAGGCGGGAGGGTACGATTAACTTCAACCATCTTATCTGCCACCCTCTTGGATACCGTACGGCTATTTTCACCCATGAGCATAAAGGCTGTGCCCAAAACGACTTCTTTTCCGTTTTCGGTAGCAGCACCTGTACGCAGTTCTTTTCCGAGCAAGACCTCTGCAATGTCTTTGATATAAATGGGCACTCCCTTGTAATTCCCGACGATGATCTGACGAATATCCTCAATATCGGCGACTTGTCCGGGTGATCGGACGAGATATTGCTCCCCCCTGTGTTCGATATACCCGGCACCGATGTTAGCGTTGTTTTTGGCAAGGGCCTGGAGAATATCATGAAATGATAATCCATACTCGATCAGCTTTTCAGGGAAAGGGGTGACGTGATACTGCTTCTCGTAGCCACCAATGGTGTTCACTTCGGTTACTCCTGGGACATTGCGAAGCTGCGGTTTAATAACGTAGTCCTGAATGGTTCTCATATCCGTAAGAGTATAAGGGGTACCATCCGGCTTTGTAACGGCTGCTTTGGACTCAACCGTCCACATAAAGATTTCGCCAAGGCCGGTCGCAATGGGCCCAATAATGGGGAAAATTCCGGGCGGCAGATTCTCTCTGATTTCCTGGATGTGTTCATTGATTAATTGGCGTGCAAAGTAAATATCCGTTCCGTCATGAAAAATAACGGTTACCTGTGAAAGCCCGTAGCGGGAAAGAGAGCGTGTTTCAAACAGGTTGGGCAGACCTGCCATTACCGTCTCGATGGGGAAAGTGACACGTTGTTCAACTTCTAAGGGGGAGTACCCAGGCGCCTCTGTATTAATCTGGACCTGAACGTTGGTGATGTCAGGTACTGCATCAATGGGTAGCCTTTGGAAATTATATACACCTAAAGCTGCAATGGCCAGTGTTCCCATAAGGACTAACCATCGTTGATGGATGGAGAATTTTAGGATTCGCTCAAGCATATAAGTTGAAAGTTGTAAGTTGAAAGTTTTTAGTTATTTTTTATGTGTTCGCAATAATGATTGTTCTAATCCATAAAGCATTTTTGAACACTCTTCATATCGACTGATAAACATCTTTAACCTTTCGTTACTCAAATACCTTTTTGCATTTGCTACTCTTAAATGATGTATAGTTTCCCTGATTTCACCTTGTGACCGACTGATTCCTTCTAAATAAATGTTCGTGTGCTTGTTGCCAAAACCTTCGGATAAATTTGCCGGAGCTGAATTAGATGAACGCCTTAATTGAGAACCTAATTCATACAACTCAATTTTTGGAAAAGTCATTGTTAATTCATGAACTTCCAATACTAAGCAAAACAGTTTTTTGTATACTTCTAAGTCTTCAACTTTCATAAAATACTTACTTTAAACTGCCAACTGCCAACTATAATCTGTAAGAGTTCAATGTTCATGTGTTGCCCCTGCCTTCCCCAGTTCAGCTTTCAGGATGAAACTATTGCGCGCAACGTATTTTTCACCAGGTGAGAGACCATGCAGAACCTCCACCCATTGACCATCACTTCTTCCCAACTCCAGAGGTCTGGCCTCAAACTGGTTTCCAAATTGTAAAAAAACAACAGATTTATCGCCTAATGTTTGGATTGCATCGACAGGTATCGCCACAGGCACCAATACCTCCTCCTGAACAATTTCAACAGTTACAAAGAGGCCTGGTCGCCACTGTCCTTCCGGGTTCTGCACAACCACTATTCCCCTGGCAGTTCTTGTTTCTTCTCCAACGAGTGGTCCGATATAGGTGAGTGTGCCATCAACTTCCAGTCCTAATACCTTTGATCGTACCGCAACATTTTGTCCCACTTTAACTATTTTTAAATCTTTGGCATACACCGTGACTCCTACCCAAACTGTTGATAAATCAGCTAAAACAAGGATATCGGCATCCTCCTTGACCGATTCCCCAATAGAAATGTGTTTTTCTATAACCACCCCATCAAATTGTACGCGTATCTCATAGCGTGTAAAATCCGCATCTTCCTTGTCTGAGATGCTGTTCAGGTCATTTTGAGAAAGTCCCAATGCAAGCAATTTGTGCGTAACTTCATGCAGATTAATCCTGGCTTCTGACAATGCCTGCCTGCTTGCAAGATAATCTTTTTCAGAGGAAATCTTTTCTTTCCAAAGACGCTCTATCCGTTCAAATGTTGCCTGCGCCAGTTCTTCACGTTTAATAGAGGCCAAATAATCGCTCCTCAATTCTGCCAGTTCCCGGCTGTCAATAACAGCAATAACCTCACCATGTTTTACCTCATCACCAAGGTTTTTGTATACCTCAGTAACCACACCTGAGACTCTTGGTACGACATGTACCACCTTATCGGCGTTGAGCTCAATCTCGCCGGGAAGTTCAAGAACAGTCTTCATCTGAACGGAACCGGCAGTTTCAACAACAATTCCAGCGCTTTGTACAGCCTCGGGTGCAAGCTCGATCCTCCCTTCTATCTGTGAATACTCCCATCGATAAACACGACCGTTATATTCTGCTATTACTTTAACATCAAAAGAATGTGGTTCTTCAATAATCCTGTCACTGCAAAGATGATCACCCTCACCCTTGAAGTTGATAACATCTATTTTTTCACCAAGCCGGTGTAATTCTATCGTTAGTTTCACTTTATCAGGATCAACCACTTTTTTATTATCATATACATGAACCCTGAACAGAGATGGAACCCCCTTTTCATAAATAGCAATCTCAACCTGAAAGTGGTTCTCTGACAACAATCTCCCTCCATGCGGACCGTTTACGTGATCCTCCTCCTCATGCTCATGCTCTACGGCGGAGTGCTCATGATGTTCTTCAACGGTTGTTTTTTTTATACGAAGAATAATTACCGCCAAAACAATTCCCACCAATACAACAATGCCAACGGCAAAATACTTTCTAAAACGGATTATTAAGTCTTTCATAAACGTAGAGAAGATTCATCCTTTCATCAGTATTAAAGAGAGCAGGATGGGTTATGCAAAGCGAACCCATCATTACCATTTTTTGTTGAGTGCGCTCTGCTTCACCCAACCTTCCTTTATAACTACCCCTCTTTCCCCTCCTTCGCAAGGAGGGGATACATGGCATACGTATTAAGTTAAGGAACAACAATCACCGGCAATCCCTTATATGTGCCGCATCCGATTGTCCCCCGCTGGCGGGGGTATAGGGGGTGGATTGGAATTCTCTTATCGCTTCAAATACCCCTTTATTATGGATACGAATTTTCATCTTTACCCTGGAGTTGATTCACCAATCATTGCACGTACGCCATGGTTTAAAGATGCTTATAGATATTCAGATTATGGGCCTGTCAAAATTCCGGATTCAGCCTGTCCACCCCCTTGATCCCCTCGCCAGCTGGGGACAACAAGAAGATGCCAGCCGTGGACAACTGCCCGTTGCATTTCCGATTGTTTTCATACCGTTGTAAGTCACAAGGGGCAAGCATAGACAAACGGGGTTTGTCCATGCCACCAGAAAACCGTTTAACTTAACACCTATGGGATACATGGAAGGTCTTCTGTTTATTCATCTTCACAAAGCTCAATACCGTGCTGAGAAAGTTCGTTAATTTACCGGTCTGTTAGTTGAACATGGCGTTTCAGCACAACCACACGGCAATAAAATGAGCAGTAAACCTAAAACCACTTTTTTATATGTCTATCAACATTATCCCCTTGGCCAGTACATGATGATAACCACACCAATGAGGGCAATAAAACCACCAATCAGGTCAAATTTATCAGGAGCTATCTTGTCAATCTTCCATCCCCAAAGAATAGAGAGTACTATAAATACACCACCATAAGCGGCGTATACCCGTCCAAAATTTGCAGGTTGAAAGGTTGGTATAACTCCATAGATAATTAATACCATTGCTCCGGATAAACCAAGCCAAATACCCTTTCCTTCCCTTAGCCAGAGCCATACCAGGTATCCTCCACCTATTTCGCAAAGTCCGGCAAAGATAAAGAAGAAAACTGACCTGGCAATCTCAATCTTTTCCATTTTTATCTCATTCATCAATAATTTAACGTTAAGGAATTTCAATCACCCCCCATAATCCCCCCGTTTACGGGGGGGAACAGGGGGGATAATCGCTGGAGGCCTAATTAAATGTTTTCAAGGAATTTCAAATGTTTTTTTGTCATTCCCTTACAAAACGGAAATCCAGTTTTCAATGAAAGGACTCCTGATGCCCAGTTTCAGAGAACATGTTTCGCAGGAATGACAGAAGCATGAATCCGTCATTGCAAGTGACAGCGAAGCAATCACTGTCTTGAGATTGCTGAGCCTGTTCCGAACGAATCTCAGTGAGGAATCTTGCCAATAGTTTGCTTCGGCTTTGCCTCGCAACCGTTCCTCCTCGCAATGACAATTTATTTAGCGGTTGCAATAAATTGCTACCATATTTTGTGCTCCTCAACAGTTTTTATTTTATTAATCTCCGCGCTCTCTGCGACCTCTGCGGTAAAATTATTTTATGCAGCTTCGAGTCTTTTGGGAAACCATTGGTAGAGGGCAGGAATCACGAAAAGGGTTAAAAAACTGGAAAAACATACCCCGCCAACGATCACCGTTGCCAGTGGTTTCTGTACCTCTGCCCCTACATCCGTAGATATGGTCATCGGCAATAACCCAATAATATCGGTCATGACTGTTATCAGTACGGGTCTCAGTCGTCTTGTAGCGGCCTCTACGATCGTATCTCTTGTTTCTTTTCCTTTTTGAAGATATTCATTAATACACGACACCATAACGGTGCCATTTAACACGCATAAACCAAACAGTGAAATAAATCCCACCCCTGCAGAGACACTCACCGGCATGCCCCTTAAGAATAGCGCCACAATCCCTCCGGTAGCGGCAAAAGGTACATTTATATAAATAAGGACAGCATTTTTAAAGGAACGGAAACTCATGAAGAGAAGGATGAAAATTAATCCCATGGAAATGGGAATAACGATTGCCATCCGATTCCGCGCACGCTGCATGTTCTCAAACTGACCACCCCAGTCCAGATAATATCCTGCGGGGATATCCACACCTTCCCGTATATTCTTCTTTGCTTCTGCCACAAAACTGCCGATATCCCTGTCCCGTACATTACACTCTACAACGATACGGCGATGCCCGTTCTCGCGGTTGACCTGGGCATGTCCTTCCTCAACAAAAATATCCGCCAGTTGGATGAGCGGCACACGCACACCACCCGGGGCGCTAATCAGGATATTTTTAATTTCCTCTATATTATTTCTTGCCTCTTCGATAAAACGGACTATGAGGTCGAATCGCATCTGCTCTTCCAGTACCTGCGATGCCGCCCTGCCGCCAATTGCCGTAGTGATAACATCCTGTATATCCGACACATTGATGCCATAACGGGCAATGGCGGTCCGGTCAATTTTTATCTGTATCACCGGCAAACCTGCCACCTGTTCACCCTTCACATCCTCAGCTCCCCTTATATGAGCAACAATTCTTTCGATCTCCCCCGCCTTTGACTTTAATACCGCATAATCCTCACCAAAAAGTTTAATGGCGACATCAGAACGAACGCCGGCTATTAACTCACTGACCCTGAGCTCAATGGGCTGTGAAAAACTATACTGCATGCCCGGAATCTTTTTCAAATCCTCTTCCATACGGGCAATGAGGCCACCCTTGGTCCTGGCCGTCTGCCAGGTATCCTTCGGCTTGAGCATTACGAACACGTCGCTGATCTCCTGTCCCATGGGGTCCGTGGCAATTTCTGCCCGGCCGGTCTTGGATACAACGGTCTCAACCTCCGGATATTTCATGAGAGTTTTCTCTATGAGCATAGAGAGTTCTATCGAAGCCTTTAAAGAGACGCTGGGCAGTCTCCGTGCGTTGATTGCTATAGCACCTTCGTCCAATTCGGGCATAAACTCAGAACCTAAAAAGGGAACGAGGACAAGGCTTGAAAGAAAGCACGAGGCTGCAATAATTAAGGTGATCCTGGGATGGAACACAATCTTTTGTAATAACGGCCTGTAACGGTTCTTCAGGAACAACATTATGCGATTATCCATTTCCTCAGTATGCTCCTTTGTCTTTACCCCTTTTTTAAAAATAAGGGAGCTAAGAGTGGGCATAATAACCAGAGCAACAAAAAGGGAACTCAGCATGGCAAGACTGACTGTAAGGGCTACAGGCCTGAACATCTTGCCTTCAACACCCTGTAAAGTCAGCAGCGGCACATAGATGATAATGATAATTCCCACAGCGAAGAAGATGGGACGTCCCACCTCCTGAGCTGCACGGAGTATTGTCTCCGTGTAACCATCACTCCTTTTTCTCAAGGTTAGGCGCTGGACAATATTTTCCACCGTGCAAACTGAACCATCAGTAATGTTACCAAACCCCAGGGAACCGATACTCATTACCGTAGCGGCAATCCCCAGGTGATACATGCCTGAAAAGGTTAAAACGACTGTTAAAGGAACGGAGAAGGCAATAAGGAGTGAGACTCGCCAGTTGCCTACCGTTAACGTAAGAACTATGATTATCAGGATAATACCAAAAATGACGTTGCTAATAACGGTATGAATAACGTCATTGACCAGGGCAGCCCGATCATAAAACGGCACGATATCAACGCCTTTTGGCAAATTCTGCCTGATCTCTTCAACCTTCTGTTTTACCCTCTCCACCACGGTGCGGCTATTCTCACCCTTGAGCATCATGGCGATACCCGTAACAACCTCTCCCTTGCCGTCTTTGGTAACCGCTCCATAACGCACCTCCGGACCTACCACCACATCGGCAATATTTTTAATATAAATGGGGGTGCCTTCTGCCGTCGCATGGACGACAATATTTTCAATGTCTTGTATGGTATTAATAAGTCCTATACCCCTTATGAAATATTGTTCAGAGGCATGTTCAATGTATTGTCCACCGGCATTGGCATTATTGGATGCCAGGGCGTCAAAGACCTGCCGGAGAGCAATATCATAGGTGATGAGCTTTTTGGGATCCACCAGCACCTGGTACTGCTTTACAAAGCCGCCGAAGCTGTTGATCTCAATGATCCCTGGTGTGGTCAGGAGTCTGGGTTTAATTATCCAGTCCTGGATGGTCCTGAGTTCCATGGTATCTTTACCCGCACCGGTAACTACATATTGATAAATCTCACCAAGTCCCGTGCTAATCGGCCCCATGATAGGCTGGGCATTGAAAACCTTCGGCAGTTGCTCTTTTGCTGTTTGTAAACGCTCCAGGACCAATTGGCGGGCAAAATAGATGTTTACGTGATCAGCAAAAACTACCGTAACCTGTGAGAGTCCCGACTTTGAAAGGGAGCGCGTCTCCACAACGTTGGGTAATCCACCCATGGAGAACTCGATAGGAAAGGTAATGAGTTTTTCCACTTCAAGAGGACCAAGTCCCGACACCTCGGTATTAATCTGCACCTGGTTTGTGGTTACATCAGGGACGGCATCGACTGGCAAGCGCATAATGTAGTATAAACCTACTCCTATAATGACACCTATCACGATAATAACAAGGAAACCCTGTTTTAAGGCGTATTCGATAAGCCTGTTGATCATGTCGTTAGTGTACGCACCCCTCCCCAAATTTTTCCTTCATAATTCCAGATTTGAGCAGGAAAGCCCCCTTGACAACCACGCTATCGTTCTTGCTTAAACCACTCACAACTTTCACATGGCCATTTATCCGGGTACCCAGGGTCACATCCCGTCTTAAAAAAAGTCCCTCGTGAAGGGGCACAAAGACAAAGTATTCTTGTCCGTCTGCCTGAACGGCTTTAGCAGGCACAATGGGAGCACTATCTGCTTTCTCCGATTGATACAGCAGCAACACCTTGGCAAACATACCCGGTTTCAATTTTTCATGACGATTGTCAACCTCTGCCCGAACCTTCACTGTCCGCGTCTTTTCATCAACGGTAACTCCAATATACGTAACAATCCCCTCAAATTGTTCATCCGGGCAGGAGGCAACCGATATCATCACCTTATTTCCTGGCTGAACCATGGAAATATCTTTTTCGTAGATATCAAACCATACCCACAAATTGGTAAGATCAGAAATAGTGACAACCGGCGTAAAGGCATCCTTGAGTTCACCAATGGCTACATTTTTTTCAATCACCGTACCATCAAAGGGGGCCGTAAGGATAAACAGTGAGGACACCTGGTCTTCGGCTATACCCTGGATGTCATCCTCCACCTGACCCATGAGTATTAATTTCTCTTTTAGCGCTTTTAGCTCTATCTGCGCCTGTTCGTACGTGTTCTCCGCTTCCAGAAAATGTTTTGTGGATGAAATCTTTTGTTTATAGAGAGTCCTTTCCCTGGAATAGTTCTTCTTTGCCATCCTTAACATTGCCATCGCTTTCTTATAATTAGCCCTGACCTCCCCCAGTTCTACACTATCCAATACGGCCAGCTTTTGTCCTTTCTTCACATGATCTCCCCAGTCCACAAACAACTCCTTAACGACTCCTGATACCCTTGGGGAAACAATAACAAAACGATCACGGTTTGGCCCTACCTCACCTGTTGCCTTATGAATCACATCTATGTCAAACAACTCGACGTTTTCGACGGTTATAATCTCCCCTATTATCGATGTATCGACCTTGACGGCCCCAACCTCATAGCGACACCCGTCACAGTCAATAATGGAGATATTGTGCTCACAGTGCTTTTTTAATAATTCTTCGTAACTGCTGTTTTTCATGACAGGGTTGCACAAGGCACATTCACTTTCCGGAACACCATGTTCAGGGCATATTTTGTCTTTGTGGGTATCCTGACAACCTTGATGTGCTACAACATTTGCAATAGGAAAAACTCCCATAAGTAAAAGAAGTATCGCGAAACTAATAATTCGGATGTTCCATGATTGTAAATAATTCATAAGTTTCTTTTCCCTTTTAAGTAAATGTTAGGAATTTCAATTACCCCCCATAATCCCCCCGTTTACGGGGGGAAACAGGGGGTAAAAATTGACGAAAGCCTAATTGAAAATGTCTTCTTATCACCATCATTGCTACAGCTGGTTCAATCTTGCAGATTGAACCATGTATTTGAACGACACTCTAAAGCTTGTGCCGTGAGACGGAATTACATCAAACGTTTCGGTTCAATCGAGGACGATTGAACCAGCGAAGGGACACAGCGCAAATGTTGACGAATGCCTAACTGAAAATATCTTCATATCGCTATTATTGCTCCCTTATCTTCGTTACTGCCAGTCTTTCGATGTCTGCAATAAACATATTTAAACTTTTCAGGGATTCAATGTAGGAAATCCTCGTTTCTGCCCATGTTCTCTGGGCATCCAGGAGGTCGATATAATCAAACTCACCTTCCCTGTATCCCCTCGTAATTAACGCGAGGGATTCTTCCGCCTTTGGCAAAATCTTATCCTTAAATTCCATGACTCGCTTCCGTTCTACATGGTATGAATTGAAATTTCTTCGTAACTGAAAGAGCAGGTCATTATAAACGGACTGATTTTCACTTTTCGCTTTTTTTGAAAGGGCCCTGCCTTTTTGTATATTACCCTGGTTACGATTAAAGAAAGGGGCCGGAATCTCAACACCGAGCTGTACGGTGTCTATATTTTCCAATGAGAGCCTTTTATAGCCAGCAGATACATTGATGTCGGGTATCACCTGCCTTTTTTCCAATGACAATTGTGTTTCCGCTATTTCGATATTCTTCTTTGATGCCTTAAGGATGGGCTGATTATTACTCATCTTCAGTTCAAGCTCAGGAAGTGACAACTCTCCGGGTCTTGATAAAAGCATTCCCGTCACACCACCGATGGTCTCTTCCGGAATGCCCATCACCGTTTGTAATTCCTTTAGGGAATTTTGAAGATTACCTTCCGCATGAGAAACGAGGTTTCTAGCCTTTGACCATTCCACCTCCGCCCTAAGGACATTCGTAATAGCCACTTCCCCCGCCTCAAATCTGAGATTTTCACTTTCATAAATTCCTTTCGCTATTTTTTCTGTCTCCTTTGCTATAGCCAGCCCATCCTGATCTCCGATAACCCCGCTAAACACCTTCTTTGTGTCAGCGATGACATTGAGTACAACAGTATCACGATCAAACTCGTCTTTTTCTTTTGCTTTTTCACTAACCCTGATTCCTAATCCTCTCTTACCCCCCGTGATGATGGGCTGACTTACGGCCACGAGGTTCTGGCTCTGATTTAATCCGATTTCATCTTCAGGAATTTCTTCTGCCAAAAACTCAAGAACGGGATTAGGATATAATTTCGACTGCCTCAGCGAGCCCAAAGCAGCCTCTACCTGATCCCTGGTCGATTGCAAGAAAGGATTCTTTTCAACGGCAATACGAATGGCCTCTTCGAGTGAAATTTTTTTGTTTGCTGATTGGTACTTCTCGTCCACAACTTGTACTGGAGAATCATTCCCGAAGGCTGTTAACCAAAAACCCGGTAAAATAGCGAGTATAGAAACTGTGATGATAGAAAAAATGCACCCACATCTTTGAAGATAAGGTTTAAACCCAAAATGCAAATCCATAACAAAAACCTTTCACGATAAACCAATGAATGGATAATAGCTCACATGGATTCTTCAGGAAGTGATCCTTTGCAAACTGAAACTTCCTGCCTGCTGCCACCTTGAAAGCTGCTTACATAAAATGCAACATCCATGAGCCTCTGGCTCACAAGAGATAATAAAATGTAACCCTGAGCGGTAATAAAGATTCTTCGCTTCGCTCAGAATGACAAAAAGCGAAGGGCTCAGAATGACAGAGTGTTGTTATCTTCAGGTGAAAATTCCTCATAGCATCAGGAAATTCTACTGATAGCTGCGATCTTGAAACCTGCCATGAGTAAATCGAAGTATTGCATGGATTACCAGCCGCAACTACCCGGATATATCTTTTAATTCACGGATATTCCGTGTCTTTCAGTAGTGATTATATACGGCGTTATGAGATGTTGAAAATAAGAGAATGGATTATGCGGCTGAACGAGGAGGATGATAGATGATCGTCTGGAAAATGCTTTTGAAATGATCAAAATGAAGGGGTTGAAACCACGAGGAAGAACCATCGAGAAATAGTAAAGAGTTTTGCAGTAAACCAATGACTAAATTGTGGGAGCACAGGAGACAACAATGTGAGCAATGCTGATCATTACTGGGAACGGAAGAACAGTCGCCATTGTGTGATAAAACGGCAGATTCCCTTTCACCACTATGGAATGAATCCTTTTCTCCACAACCTAACACGAAGCAGTCACCCGGCAATATGCATAAAATAAACCATACCGTCAGGGGGACTATAAAATCCTTTTTTAAAAAAATCACTTTTTCCATGTATTTCCTGGTAAAGGAATTGGATCATTGAGTGAACCTAATACAATATAATCGATAATTTATTGTAAAGCAAATAAAAACAAACATATATTTTTAAGTTTCCTCCATTGCTACTTTGCCAGTCAAGCCCAGATCATCAAGAATTTGACGGAGTTCAGATTTCATGCTTTGGGCAATATCTGACTTCAGGGTTACTCTAAAATCGACCCCGATGTGTAGTTCCGTCCCTGATCTTAGTTTTGGCAGGATTTTTGTTCCAAGCCGATTCCAGACTTCTGGGGGAATTAGGCCCGCTAAATGGAGAGTGCGGGTCTGCTTTTCGACAATAGTTTCAACATCCGGTTCATGGTCTGATATTGGCTTTGCTTCTGGCTGTGGAAAGGGTTTCGGTGGCAATTCAGACGATGGCTGAAGTTCTATCCCTGCTTTGAGTGCATTAGCCCTGTCTTTTTTCAGGAGAAATACGCCGGATTCAAATGCCACCTCTTCGGGAGAAATGAGTTCCAGAAACCATACCCGATCGTACGTTCCATCAGGTTTCTGCCCTGATGCCAACCCAAAATCTCCCTTTCCGATAAAATCAACTATCTTACCCCTTAATATCGCATCCGGGTCAAGCAGTCTTGTAAGAGACCCGTTCAGAAAACTTTGCCTGAGGCTTGTGAGTGACCAGGCGCCACTGTCTTTCAGCGCTGGCGGCCAGTTACGGTCAATATATCCGGCCCCTATTGATTCATTCAGGAGCGCCCCGGATTTCAAAGCGCTTATCACCCTGCCACAAAGGGTTTCACTACTGCTGGAGTGTCCCGCGCCCAGATCGATAGGTTTACTCAGCCCATCAGGTTCTTTGTTATCAGCAAGCGCCACGAATCGGTATCCACCCCACACCTCATCCTTTGCCGCTTCGTCGGCATCCACAACCCTGGATTGAATCTCGGCGCGGTCTGTACGGTCAAAGTCACCGCCTAAAGTTCCCTCAGCGATTTCTCTCGAAACGCGTTTCCACGCAAGCCAGAGTTCTACTTTCTCCCGCAGTTCTCTCCCGGGTTTTTTCATACACCAGATGAGGGAGCCGGGATAAAGCCTCGGTGTTTTGCCACGCTGCCTGGTCCATTCGGCAATTTGCTGGCGAAGTGTGCCATTTCCTCTCCACTCACATTCTGGTTCCATTATTACAAGTGTCAACCGCGGGGAATCCTGAATAGCAACACTGTCCTCAGGAAAAAATACCAGAGGGATGCTTGCGCCGCGTTCAAACTCTTTTTGAACAAGATTTCGCATCGTTGGCTTGATCTCCGTTTCATAATCAAGAGATGCCCGTCTGTCGTTTACTGCCTTTCTCAGGGTAGGTTGATGCCGTATCTGAAAGCCGTCCGTACCAACTTTTCGGATGAAGAATGCCCTCGATTCAAGGGCGAGCGCCGCATTGTCTATCGAAGTAGTATCTATCTCTGGCTCTCCAAGCGCAAATCGCAACTCAGGCAGATGGGCGATCTTGTCTTTCTGTCCGCCTGAAGACTCAAAGAGAATAGCCGTTGCAGTCCTTCTATGGATATTGCGAAGCGGTCCTTTTGTATCAGCATCAAGCGCCCGGGCATGTGACTGTTCACCAGAAATATCGGCATCAATAGCAGCAATAAGCTTTGTCTCACCAAGTTGTCCAAGAATAATGCTGCGGAATTCTGGCACCTCAAGCGGCGCTGAGCCAAGCGTGATAAGGGGCTCACGCCGTGCCAGTTGGTAACCTTCACGATATGCCCACGAAATCCATTGAGCCAGCATTGCCAGCGTTCCGCGTGTCTGCTGATATTGTGTAAGCGCCTGCCATTTTCTCTGGAATACGGAAAGCGTCGCAGGATGAAACGGATAGCATACCTCAAACCGGCTTCGCAGGAATTCCCTTGCCTTTGACTCCGTAGAAGCGGTGTCCACCGCCGTCCATTCTGAAGGAAGCTGTGCCCTTCGTTCATAGCACCAATCAGCATAAACCCTGGCGATGTTCTTACATGTCCGTTCGCCCCCAAGGTCTTCGAACAGCCTCCGGCGCACCACCTCGCTAATCTCGGCTTCGTCATTCACGATAAGGTCTTTGGCAACACGCCGGACGACCTTGGTAATCCTATCCTGCCACTGAAGATCCCAATCCGTCATCTCCACCTGGCTTCTGGGGAGGCTAATCAACACAGCCCCATGGGTGGTTCCCGTCATCGCCCTGCAGAGATTATCAAAGAATGCGTAGCAATGCTCTGCTAAGTTTCGGTGCCGGTTAAAGAAGTTCAATACCTCGTCCATCAGGATAAGTACCGGGCCATTTGCAGCCTTAAAGACCCGAAGGATCGCATCAGTTCCTGGAGGCGTGGTTCTGGCTGCCGGTCCAAGTTCGGTTATACCTTTATCACCAGCAAGCTGCCGGGCAATGTCAATCCACGGGGTTTCACGCCCTTCCCGAGGGTCCCATGCGTTTCCAACAAATATTGCCACCTTTGCTTCAGGAATTACAGAAAGTCCCGCTTCTTTCTGGAGTTCGGAGACGCCGTTGTGCCGTGCCGCCTTCTCCCCATTTCTTGCCAAATGGTAGAGCGCGGTCAGGGTGTGTGTTTTACCTCCACCAAATTGTGTGATGAGGGTAAGGGCGGGCGCTGTATTTTCAGTCTTTCCCGCCAGCCGTCTGAGCGCCATTCCCGCATTTTCCCTGAGCGCCCTGGTAAAACACGTGCGTTTGAAAAACTGCTCTGGATTACAATAATCTTCAGGCGCCGTGCCTGCCACTACCTGCTCAAGGGCAATGGCAAACTCATCCGGATTGAATGAGCGCCCCTCCCTGACTTCCTTGCGCGGTGTTACTACTTTATACCAAGGTTCCATTTCTTCTAATCCTCTGGTGTCCTAACGATCATAACCCGAACGAATCGGAAGAGTAGCGCGGGTGGTTTATCCCCCGCCAAATGCCGACCACGAGGGATCGGCGCTACGTTTTTGCTCAAAATGTTAAAATATTTTTATTGGTCACCTAATTCATGGCATATCTGCTTGCAGCCTGAATGTCTTCACGGGTAAGCCTGGGATAGGCATCAAGCAGAGATGCCACACTCGCCCCCTCGCTGAGTTTTCTCAGGATTAACTCTATCGTTATCCGTGTCCCCCGAATCACAGGCTTTCCCATCATCACCTTCGGATTCATTTCAATTCGATCTGTTATACGCATCACTACTGTCCGGATGTTTAAATAAATATTTGTTGTAAGTATTATAATTCAA
>PHFX01000027.1 GCA_007618135.1 Candidatus Brocadia sp. WS118
CTTTTCCCCATCAATATGCATAAATCCCTTTGTTTAAGCCATATTTTACCCTATCTCGCAAAAATACTCAACACGATTCATTAACTATTTCCACCTGCTCTGTCTTGTTTTACCTGGCTATTTAGTGTTTCCGTTCAGACACTACGTATCAGTGAAAGCAACAAGAAAGTTTCTGCGTGAAATTTTTATGGTTTCGCAAATTCACGCTCAGGAAATTTAACGCATAAAACAGGACAAGGAGCTGTTCTGATGACCTTTTCTGCCGTACTCCCCAGAATTGCATGAGAAAGTCCCGTCCGACCATGGGTAGCGATGGTAATCAGATCAATATCGTATTTTTTGGCAGCCTTGTTGATTTCCTGGAACGGCGTTCCCCGTATAATAATATTTTCAACTTTTATCTTCTCCAGGAATCGCTTGGGCACCAAGCGATAAATATTCTTTTTTGCCTCCCGTTCCATATCATCGTACAGTTTGGATACTGAAAAGGTCAGTCCCCCCGTACCAATAGGAACATTCAGTTTCGGAATTACATGCAGGATGTAGAGTTTTGCTCCACGTTCTGAGGCAATATCCAGGGCATACTTTAAGGCATGTTTCGAACACGCCGAAAAATCTGTGGGAAACAGAATTTTTTCTATTTTAATCATAAACATACACTCCTCACGAAATTTTTAATGTATTGATTCACCTTCTCCATTCCACACGCATAAACTTTGCATTTTCATGTTTCTTATATTCCACTTCGCCACTATAAGCCTTAAACAAGATCGATCCGATACGTTGCGCCAGTTTAGCGGAGGTCGTGTGCACCTCGACCTCGCCTCCCTTATCCTGAATCTTCATAATCCTTTTTAAAGGGTTATATTTTTTCGAACGGGCGTCTTCATTATGAATAAGATTCATGATCTCATCCTTGTGCTGTTTCAAAAAATCACCTTTTAGCTTCACAACACCGTTCGGAACATTTTCCTTCGTCTTCTTGCATGCAGGGCAGATTACCCAGTTTACATTTTTTAAACCTTTTTTTTCTTTGTACATTTTGGCATCAAGGAACCACTTTTTATTGTGATACACCGAAGTGCAATCTTTACAAATGACAACTCCCACCAATCCCTTGCCCTTTGGCGGCAGGTACGGATCATTTTCTGAATAAACTTTATCCCTGGTATGTTTTCCAACCTCTCTTGGCACTTTCATGCTATTGACTTCTCCTTTCTTCAAATGTGATTAAACTTTCTGCCGGCATTGGACAACGTATTCCAAATTTTCTAATCTATAGGGAGCTTTCGCCAATGTTCAACTTCCTGTTGCGGAATCGTAACAATTTAGTTTTTTGAAAAAGTAGGGGCGAAGCATTTGTCAAATTGGGTATAAATACAATTATACCAATTATAGCAAATGCTTCGCCCCTACCCTGTGCGACAAATATTGCTATTATTGGAATTTTTCAAAAAGCTAAATTGTTACCCGGAAACTTATTTCCCTTTGATTTCTCAGATTCATGAATCCCGTTATATTTATTGGTAAATATGATACCCGATATCGGAAAATATATTGTCCTTGCCCTCGATATCAGAAAGCCACGCAGCGTCAATTTTATCTGACCGAATATCATCGTAAAGTTTCGTAAAACGGAAGAGGTGTTCTTTCGTCCTCTTTATGGCGTATTCCACCATGGCGCCGGTCTTCATAATAAATGCCCAATCGCTGCTTTGCGCCAGCAAGAGTTCCCGCGCGGCCTGGTTGAGCGCCCGGTTCTGCAAAGGATTTTCATCACGGCAAGGGTAGGTCTTCGCCAACTCAACCATCCGCTCTGCTGCTTTATGCAAATGGCGGTAAATCCAATCGTTGCTTTCGTTCAGCCAGTACTCGTGATAACCCTTGTATCCCCAGCTCGAAAGAGCCGGCGTGGAAACCTGGTTGACCGGATATTTTTCGAAATATTCCAGGGGGGTAATCAACGAGATCGTCTTGTGTTCAGAGGCAATCTTTCGAAACAGAAAATCGATCCAGCGAGGCCCTTCGAACCACCAATGGCCAAAAAGTTCCGCATCATAAGGTGCGACGATAATGGGTTTCCGATCCATTACTGCCGACAGGTGCTCAACCTGCTTCTCCCGGTTAAAAAGAAAATTGCCTGCATGCTCAGCAGCCTTATCCATTGCCTTTTCAGGGGAATAAGGCTCTTTTTGATCAGTCTTGCCGGTAATCCGATAATATTTAATACCGATATTGCTCCGCTTGCCATCTCCATGGAGATACGGCCTTATGTAATCATAATCGAGATCGAAGCCCACGTCCCGGTAAAACTCGCGATAAAAAAAATCCCCCGGATATCCTTCCCTGGCACTCCACACCTGCTTGGAAGACTCCCTGTCCCTGCCGAAAGCAGCAATTCCTGAAGGGGTCACTATGGGAGCGTAAACACCATATTTCGGTCTCGGCGAAGCAAAGAGAATCCCGTGCGTTTCCATAATAAAAAAGCGCACCCCTGCCTCCCTGAGTATCCTATCGATTTCCGGTTCATAGGCACACTCAGACAGCCACATGCCGCGGGGTCGCCGGCCAAAATGTTTTTCATAATGGTTCATCGCAACGTGTATCTGTGCCCGCATGGCATTCACATTGTTATTCATGAGGGGGAAATAACCATGAGTAGCGCTGCAGGTAATTACCTCCACATTGCCTGCATCCTGAAATTTTCTAAAGGCAGCAACAAGATTCCGCCGGTATTTTTCCACAAAGATATATCGTGCATTGGTAAAATACCCGTGATACATCTGTGCAAGCCGGTTAAATTCTGATTGATGTTTCGTTCTCCCGATCTCTTTTTCCGCAAGTTCAATCCGTTTTTCTACATAACGGATATAACGAGATTGTAAGAGAGTATCCGTCAGCATCGAGATCAGCGGAGGGGTCAGGGACATCGTTATGCGAAAGTCAACGCCGTCTTCGATCAGTTTATCAAAGACATTAATAAGCGGAATGTAGGTTTCCGTAATCGCTTCAAAGAACCAGTCTTCTTCAAGAAATTCAGTATATTCCGGATGGCGGACAAATGGCAGGTGTGCATGCAAAATAAACGACAAATAACCCTTTTCCATACCTTATTTTTTTAAAACCGGCAAAACACGCGAAGCTTCAGGCGAAGAAACGCTCTCTTTCTGTATTTCCTCCCAACCCTTGCATACCCTTTCGAATACAGATTCGCTACTGCCAAATCCCTCCGGGACACCTATTCCTTCATACAGGGCCTCAATACTCATCCATGCTTCATCGACTACCTCCGATACCCCTGCACGGGGAGTTATCACCGGATTTGATCTGGCAATGAGACGAAATGTCCCGTTTGGGGTAAGGAACCCGATATCCGCACAAAATGACCTGTTGGGTTTCCCCGTATGAATATACCAACTTCGCGTACCCCCGGTTACTTCAATATCAAAGTAAGTATGGGCATTATTTCCGTTAAAGATTACATCCGTGACATCATAAATCCGCAATACCATTTTTGCACTATGCGCCATGCTGCCGAGCGTGTTGAGAATATTGTCCAAGACCTCTTTCCTGAGCTCCCAGTAAGCAAACAGGCACCCTGTGTCCCGCACCATCAATACAATGCGATTATCTCCATAATCCTCAGGAAGTTCTGGAATTGCTGGAGTATCTGCCATCCCTTTCCTTTCCTTCGGTGGCAGAGATTCTTCCGTTCTGACAAACGATTCCTTCGAGGTTACCGGCCAGGTATCCTCACCAGTATCTCCCCATTCTTGCACTTCCCCCCGCTCAGGGGAGGAAATATCCGCTACGCCAAAAAATCTGTCCCACAGAAGACGAAAAAAGCCTTTTATCTTTTCCCAGAGCATCTCACAAAATGCCTTGATGACTTCAAGGATCAGGAGGAATATTTCTTTTAGAATTTCTTTATCCATACTTTCAGCCCTGACAGTACGAAAGACCGCCTCGTTTTAAACAATTGAAAAACAAAGGCTTAAAAAAATATTTTCCAATTATACCTCAAGTAAAGATACATGGTCAATAAAATTCATAATGAGGATGGAGATCAAAAGACACCGTGCTGATTTTAAACTAATCTCTTGACAAACTCCTGCCATTCGGTAATAATCGCAGCGAGCAGCGATATGATACATTGCCGATACCTTAGAAAATAAAACGCTTATTTTTCATGCCGTTTCCAAAAACAGACAACCGGAGGCCTTGCAGTTATGATTAAACGAATACTCGTTCCTACTGATGGTTCAGACAATAGCCTCACTGCTGCCGATTACGCTGTAGCCATAGCAGGGCTTTTTAAAGCCAGTATCAAAGGGCTGTTCGTTAAAGACGTCAAGGTATTAACCGGCCCCTTAATCCATGATATTGGGACAAGCATTGGCGGAATGGTCCCCTATGGCACCTTTAACCAAACCATCAGAGAGATGCTGGAATCACAAGCTGATGCGGCGTTGGCTCTGGTAGAAGGGAAATGCAAGGAGGCAGGAGTACCATTTGGCCAGGAGATACGCGAGGGGGTTGTAAGCCACGAAATCGTTAAATCCGCAGATGACTGTGACCTTATTTCTATGGGGAAGATGGGGATTCATGCTGAATGGCGAGATGTTTTTTTAGGTACAAATGTTGAATTTGTGGTACGGCAGACTCATAAACCGGTACTCATTAGCCCGTCAGAATACAAACCGTTTACCAGGATGCTGATTGCTTACGATGGAAGCATATTTGCGGATAAGGCCCTGAAGAGCGGCGCTGAAATAGCAGTGGCTATGAAGTTACCGGTAACGGTGGTCTGTGTGGCAGACAAAAAAGACGCAGCTTTGGAACCATTATCAAAGGCAAAAACTTTTCTCGAAAGTTACCAACTTACCGTCAGTACCGTTGCAAAAGAAGGAACCGATCATGCGAAAGGCATTCTGGAACTCTGTAACGATGAAGACGAAAAATATGATATCCTGGTCATGGGTGCCTATGGCCACTCAAGAATTCAGGAAATGATCCTTGGGAGTACTACGGCAAGGGTTATGAGGTCCACGCACTGTCCAATCCTGCTTTATCGTTAATAACCGTTGATCATGAGAAACGCACATCAAAGGTTAGACACCCATACGAGTAGATGCCAGAAAATTATTAGCCGGGAGATATGCCATCGAACACATTCATAGCATAGATTATTATCACCTTGAGGATGAGCATGGCCATAAACATGAATACCGGGCGCATGAGCGGAAGAGGCTGGTTCTTGCCAGCATCATAACGGGCAGCGTCTTTGTTGTGGAGATTGTCGGGGGACTTATCACCAATAGTCTTGCCCTGATTAGCGATGCAGGTCACATGCTCACCCACCTGTTTGCATTGCTCGTAAGCCTGTTTGCCCTCTATTTTGCGGCAAAACCCCCCACAGAAAAAAAAACCTATGGTTTCTATCGGTTGGAGATACTGGCGGCCTTGTTTAACGGTGTGACCCTCTTTATGATTACCCTATGGATATTTTATGAGGCCTACCACCGTTTTATGCACCCCGAAACCATCTCAAGCGGCAAGATGTTCATCGTGGCCTTGGTAGGTCTGGTTGCCAATGTTCTCTGTGTCTTTATTCTAAAAGGGGATGCGCATGAACATGAGCACAGCCTCAATGTCAGGACAGCATTTTTCCATATGTTAAGCGATACCTTTTCTTCCGTAGGTGTCATAATCGGAGCTCTTGTTATCTATTACACCAACTGGTTTATCGTCGACCCCGTCATCAGTGTCATGATCTGCATACTCATCTTGATCTGGTCTTATAAATTGGTAATGGAATCTGTTGACGTTTTGCTGGAAGCAACGCCGAAAGGAATTAATATTGAAGACGTTATCGCCGGTCTCAAACAGATTCCCGGCGTTGATGACGCACATGACATTCATATCTGGACAATCACTTCCGGAATGTATTCCATGAGTGGACATATTGACACCAAGGATATGATGATCAGCGAGACGACCAAGCTTTCCAAAGAAATCAACCGTGTTCTGGGTGAAAAATTTAAGATCGGTCATACCGTAATTCAGTTTGGGTGTGAATGCAAAGTCAATAACGCACACATCGAACACCATCACACAGAAACGAACCAGCACGAACATCACGCACATTAGTGCCCAATAAAAATGACTTCCATCATAGCCTTTAGTCCTGCTGCAGACAAGACGACCTGTGTGGTACCCGGGGAAACCCCACGTACGGTAAATATGGCCTTGCCAACGGGATCCGTAAGTGCCTCAGGGGTAACCGTAGCAACCGTCGGCAAGGTACTCGTGGCAGTAACTTTTATCCCAAAGAGCGGGCCGCCCTGCTCATCCAACACCTGAACAAATACTTTATCCTCAGAACCAGAGTGGACACTCAGCTTGTGTGGACTCACTATGATACGCACCCCTTCCTCATACGGCCGATAGGATCGCGTTGGCGCACACGAACACAGGAAAACGATACCAATCCAAGTTAAAGAAAATTTCAGAATCCTTTGATTAAGAAATTTCACGATGGTTCTCCTCTCTTCAGATAATATTCAAAACTACTTAGGAATTGGATGCAGTAAAGACCAAAAAGCACTGGTAAGGAAGAAGCAGCGTGTGCTTCTGTAATAATATAAAATCAGCCTGTTGCATTTCATCCATAACGACGTCCTCTGGCAGGCGAAATTTCAACGGGGGACCGATAGGGCTCTCATCAGTAAATTCCAAAATAGCCAATTTCCCGCGAGGTTTCAAAGCCAACTTCAGCTTTTTCATAAATTCAATAGGTTTTGCAATTTCATGATAGGTACTCAGAAGAATGATGGTATCCATCTTTTCCGGAGGCAGTTTTGGATCATCCATATCACCAAGGACGACTACTACGTTTTTTAATCCTCTATCCATCAACTTCTTCCTTGCATAGGCGACCATCTCCTGCTGTATATCTACGGCGTAAACAATTCCGGATTCCCCTACACGTTCAGATAATTTTGCGGTAAGATAACCTGAGCCGGCACCAATATCCGCAACAACCTGACCTCTTTTTATATCTAAGGCTTTCAATACCTCATCTGGTTTCTGCCATACATCACGTCCAGGGTCTTCGAGGAGTGGTATTCTGGAAGGGCTGAAGAGTGTGCCTGGGCGTTCACGCCTGATCTCTTCCGGAGCGCCAATAGCTACACAGAAACATCCTGTTACTGCAAAGACAAGAAGCACTTTAGCATACCTATACTGATTCAGCATGTTTTCAGTGTAGAGACTTATTATTTTAAATGCAACAAATTTTTGATGTACCTAAACGTGGCTTAATGGCGCTTTCGCTCTGGCCCGGAAATGAAACTTGAGGGGAACCTCAGAAAAAGGCAGTTTATTGCGGAGCTGGTTGGAAAGATATCGTTCATAATCACGATCAAAAAGTTTGGGGTCGTTAACAAAAAGGACAAAGGTGGGAGGAGCAACTCCCACCTGAGTGGTATAATAAATTTTTGGGGACTTAACCCGTGTCCGGGTTGGCCGATGCAGAGTAAGCGCTTCCTCCAGCGTTTGATTTAATTCAGACGTTGTAACCCGGGTGTGAGCCTGTTCATACAGTTCTGAAGCCAGATGTATCATCTCTACAACGTGTACGTTATTCTTGGCGCTGATGAAAGAAATAGGAGCAAAAGAAAGCCCAGGCAGGCATTTATAAATATAGTCATTAAATTTTTGCGTTTCTATTCCATAGACCAAATCCCATTTATTAATCACAATGATGCACGGTTTATATTCGGAGACGATATATTCCCCTAGTTTTTTATCTACCTCAGACACTTTAAGTGTTGCATCAATAAGAAATAATACCACATCAGCCCGACGGATAGCTCTCTGGGCACGCGCCATACTATAAAATTCAATAGAATCTTTGACCTGTCTCTTCTTTCTTACACCTGCCGTATCAATAGCCAGGTATTGTTTACCCTTTATTTCAAATCGTACATCCACAGAATCGCGCGTGGTGCCCGGCACTTCACTCACAATAACCCGCGGTTCCTTTGCCAGGGTATTCATGAGCGTTGATTTACCCGCATTTCGCTTCCCCACGATGGCAAGCTTCATACCCGGTTCTGCAGAAATCAAATCCGGACACAGTGCCGGCAGGAACGAAACGACCCTATCCAGCACATCGGATCTTCCAAATCCTTCAATGGCCGACATGGGGATTGGTTTATCAAAGCCCAATTTATGAAAATCCGGCACCTGGTATTCTAACTTCGGGGTATCAACCTTGTTCGCAATGAGGATTACTTTTTTCCCCAGTCGTCGTAATTTCTCCGCCACCATAATATCTAAAGGAGTTACGCCGTCACGAATATCTACGACAAACAGGACGATATCGGCTTTATGAAGTGCAATTTCTATCTGGGCCTCTATCTCTTCCGTAAGGCCATCTGCGTCTTTTACCCCCATCCCTCCGGTATCGATTACCTCAAACAGGTAATCCTTGTATTGAATTTCTGTCGAGACACGATCTCTTGTGACACCGCTGGTGGGCTCAACGATAGAGATTCTGCGCTTTGCAAGGCAGTTCAGCAAGGAAGATTTTCCTACATTTGGTCTGCCAACAATAGTAACAACCGGAAGAGCCATCGTTTCACCGGAAAATGTAAATACTCTATGAAGCCTATGATTTTCTTTCTTTGTCAGGAGGAAGATTTTCCTTCGTATCTTCACGTGAATACGCTATCTCCTCTTTTTTCTCTGATATTCCTGCCGTTTTCTGTACATCCTCTTCCAGGTAAACATCAGAAACATCGGTACTATCAATTTCTTTTCGTAACAGGAAATAGACAATCGTCTTTGCAGAAAACATATAGGTGGTAAGGAAACTCCATACGGCCATTTTAATCAGAAAGATATAAACGACAAGCATGCCTGCAAGAAATTTCAGTGACCACCGGTCAAGGGAAACCGCAGCAGTTTCGGCTGCCGGAGAAGTTGCACTACAAAATCCAAGGCATGCAATATTGCACTTTTGCGAGAGGAGGGATTGAATCAAAGAGAACTTCTGGCCCATCCCTGCCCCTACGGTAAAAAAGGACAGGCGTATCATGAACCACGCAACAAATGCAATTACGAAGAAACAAGCGATTCCATACAGCACATTTATCATGCAGTATATAAGAAATTGTTTGGGACGGGAAAGGACATAACTATAGGCACGGCTCATTGCATCGAAGGCATCTGATCCTTCGGCACTAATCGTGGGAAACATAAAACATAGTCCCAACGCACCGATCACACCAATAAAAACCATGAAAAACCCGGAGATCAGGGCAAACGGAAAGCCTAAGGCAACCACGACTTCACCAATGACTGGAATCCGCCCTATTAAGCCGCCGGCTACATTACATAAAGCAAAGAAGAAAACACCAATTACCGGCACCAAGGGTGACCAAAAATAAGACCATATCTTTTTTCGGGCAAATTTCAGGGCATCAGACAACCGTCCACTTTCATCTTTGGCGTAATCCAATGCGGCAATTCGTGTAATGGCCCCACCAACCAATGACCAAATCATCAGAAGACCAAAAATGAGCACGCCGAAAACGAAAAATTCCGCAAAATCTAACGGCATAATTGCTGAGGATAAACTTTTCACCATGACCGGTATGCTTTCTTTGACAGAATAGAGGACAAGTTTTGTGAAGATAGCGGGAGTGGCATCAATCATTTTTAATGCAGAAAAAAAAGTAACCACCACGGTACACCACGCCAGGCTGATCAAAAGGCCGGCGTATCCAAGAAACATTTTCTTGGGATCAAAAGCCATTTTAAAGGCTCGGAAAATATCGCGCCAGTCATTTCTTACCGTTTTTGCCTCACCCATTTTCCCCTCTCTCCTTTTTTTCTAATTGCCTCAACGCTTCGGCGCTTGCCGGTTCCTCAATTCGATACGCTTCATCCAACCATGCGCCAAGATCAACAAGCTTACACCGTTCACTGCAAAAAGGAAACGTCGGCACATCTTTTACCATCCGATAGAAAATCTCTCTTTTACAATGAGGACAATCAATTCTTCTCATATCGTATTTTTCCTCGTTATTTCTTTTCTGTTGTCTTCGTTTCCGATTTTTCAGGCTTGGCAGTCTTGGCCGGTTCGGTTTCTTTTTTAGCTTTTGACTTATATTCATCGCTCCGGTAATCTGTCTGATAGAAACCTGACCCTTTAAAAATAACAGCACCTCCCGCCCCGATCACCCGCACTGCCTTTAATTTTCCACAGGCAGGGCATTTTTTTACGGGATTTTCTTTAATATGTTGAAACAGCTCAAATGAATGGCTACAGGCATTACATCTATAATCATATGTTGGCATATCTCTCCCCCGTCAATTATCACGTTACTCGAAGAAATTGGTAGGCCAACCGCGTCCCGGTTGACCGGATTAGAATGAACAAACGGATACAAAACAGGCGCTGTGCCTGTTCTATGATCATCGCATCAAAAAATGCGCAAATAAAAACCCGATATGATTGAATTAGGCCTTCGGCGACTTTCCCCCCTGTTTCCCCCCGTAAACGGGGGGATTATGGGGGTAATTGAAATTCCTATACATCAAGTTAAATAGAACCAGCTCTCTGCCACGAAGAAAATCCTTGATACCTTCGTGTCTTTCTTATTTTTCTCCACGGAATTCTTTAAAAAAGATCCTTCATTTTCTCGAAAAATTTTTTTTGCCTGGGAGAAACATTTTTCTTCTCTAGCTCTGCAAACTCACGCAACAACTCCTCTTGTCGCGGAGTCAACTTCGTAGGCACATCTACAATTACCTGAACCAACAGATTCCCCTTGCCATATCCATGCAAATTTGGAAGCCCTTCTCCCCGTATCGGAATGACCTCATTGTTTTGAGTTCCTCTCGGTATCTTGACCTGAATAATATTGCCGGTAAGGGTAGGCACATCAATGGTACAACCTAATGCCGCCTGCGCAAAAGGGACTGGCACCTCGCACAAGACATCGTCACCCTGCCGCTTAAAAATCGGATGGGGTCTAACGTGAATATCACAATACAAATCTCCTGCCGGGGCTCCGTTTTCACCTGGCTCCCCCTGCCCTGTTAGCCTCAGCCGTGTACTGTCTTCCACTCCCGGAGGAACCTGAATAGAGATAATTGACTTTTTTGGATAACGTCCGGAACCACCGCATTTCGCACAGGGGGATTCTATTATTTTACCTGCCCCATGGCATTTCGGACACGTAGTCCTCAGCGTGAAAAACCCCTGGGACTGCTGCACCTCCCCTTTTCCTCTGCAGTACGGACAGGTAACAGGAGATGTACCCGCGCGTGCACCGCTTCCATGACATACGTCACAAACCTCTCTTTTCGTCAGTTCAATCTTTTTTTCAACACCGGTGGCAACATCTTTAAAATCGACCTCAATATCACACTTGAGACTCGCCCCTTTCCGTGCAGCCTTTCCACGGGCCCTGCCTCCTCCAAAGAAATCCTCAAAAATACTCCCGCCACCAAAAATATCCCCAAAGGCGTCAAAGATATCTTCAAAGGTGCTATAGCCCCGGGTTTCCGTACCTCTCAGCCCATCCATCCCAAATTGATCATACTTACGCTTCTTATCGGGGTCACCAAGTATGCCATAAGCCTCTGCAGCCTTTTTGAAGATCTGTTCAGCTTCTTTATTTCCAGGGTTTCGATCCGGGTGATACTTCAAGGCAATCTTCCGGTACGCCTTTTTTATCTCTTCCCCGCTTGCGCTTCTGTCAACACCCAGGATTTTGTATAAATCTTCTTCCATGATTTATTAAATAAGTCGCTATTTCATAAAGAGATGCTATCAGACATGAAACATGAATAGGATGATAAATTATAGTACATACAACTGCATAAAATCAAGATGTTTTACGATTCATCCTCAAAAAACCAACCAAACCGATTCTTTGTCATCACTTCCCGGATCACTGGTAAGCGTATAAAAATAAAAAGGCTACGTAACGCAGCCTTTTTACTTTTCTGAGAACCTCAATTGTTCATAAAAAACCAAATTAATGGATACTGCCCGCAACCTCCTTTTCTTCCTCATCTTCCTTTAATTCGGTAATAATGGTTTCTGTAGTCAGTAAGAGTCCGGCAACGCTGGCAGCATTCTGTAAAGCGACTCGTGACACCTTTGCCGGATCCACGATACCTGCGCCGAGCATGTCCACATGCTTTCCTGTATTGGCATCATATCCCATATTGGTCGACAGCTCTTTTACTTCTTCAACAACCACAGAACCATCAACGCCTGAATTTGACGCAATCTGACGTAAAGGCGACTCGAGCACCTTTGCAATGATGTCTACACCAACTTTTTCATCTCCTTTGAATTTCTTCCGTGCTTCATCGAGGGCTGGTATTGCCCGGATAAAGGCTACGCCGCCGCCGGGGACAATGCCTTCTTCAACAGCGGCCCTGGTCGCATGCAGCGCATCTTCCACGCGTGCCTTCTTCTCATTCATCTCTGCCTCGGTAGCAGCTCCCACATGGATGACTGCAACCCCACCCGCCAGCTTTGCAAGCCTCTCGCTTAACTTTTCTTTATCATAATTGGAGGTTGTCTGTTCGATCTGGTTTTTGATTTGAGCAATTCTGGCCTGCAAATCAGCCTTCTTGCCGGAACCCTGAATAATCGTCGTATTATCCTTATCAATGGTAATCCTCTTTGCGCGGCCAAGGTCATCAATTCCTATGCTTTCCAGCTTTATCCCTAAATCCTCAGTAATAGCACGTCCCTTGGTCAATATGGCAATATCTTCCAGCATTGCTTTCCTGCGATCCCCAAAACCTGGGGCTTTTACCGCTGCACAACTTAACACACCACGGAGCTTGTTGACTACAAGGGTCGCCAATGCTTCTCCCTCTACATCCTCGGAAATAATCAACAACGGCTTCCCACTCGTGGCGATCTTTTCCAATAAGGGAAGAATATCTTTCATACTGGATACCTTCTTCTCATGAATCAATATGTAGGCATCCTCCAGAACGACCTCCATATTCTGCGCATCCGTAATAAAGTACGGAGAAAGATACCCCTTGTCAAATTGCATGCCTTCAACAACAGTCAACGTAGTTTCTATTCCCTTGGCTTCTTCTACCGTAATCACCCCGTCTTTACCAACCTTATCCATTGCATCAGCCAACAGGCTGCCAATCGATGCATCATTGTTAGCGGAAATGGTTCCCACCTGACCAATTTCAGCACGTCCTTTTACGGGTTTACTCAACTTCTTGAGTTCTGCAACGACAATTTCCACGGCCTTATCAATACCCCGTTTGATTGCCATCGGGTTTGCTCCTGCTGTCACATTTTTTAACCCTTCGTTAAAGATAGCCTCTGCAAAAATAGTTGCTGTGGTTGTACCGTCTCCTGCAACATCGCTGGTTTTTGATGCAACCTCGCAAACCATTTTTGCCCCCATATTTTCAAAGGGATTTTTCAACTCAACTTCCTTTGCCACGGTAACACCGTCTTTGGTAACCGAAGGCGCACCGAACCCTTTTTCAAGAATCACATTCCTTCCTGTAGGGCCCATAGTTACCCGAACGGTATCTGCTAACTGCTTAATCCCTTTTTGGAGCAATTTTCTGGCATCTTCATCATACAGTAATTGCTTTGCCGCCATTTTATAACCTCCAAAAAATTTTAATCCTTACAAACCCAAAAATCCGACCCGCATTACTCGATCTTCGCCAAAATGTCGCTTTCTCTCATAACCAGATATTCCTTGCCGTCCACAGTAACCTCGGTCCCGGCGTATTTCCCGTAGAGAACTTTGTCTCCCTTTTTCACCAGAAGTTCTGCCCTTTTCCCATTTTCTAACATCTTCCCGTCTCCAACTGCTATAATCTTTCCCTTCATGGGCTTCTCCTTGGCCGTGTCAGGTAAAACAATTCCTCCTGCTGTTTTCTCTTCAGCTTCCATGGGTTCAATAACTACCCTATCATCTAATGGTCTGATCATTTTTCCTCTTTACCTCCTCATGAAAATAAGAATTGAAATATTGAAATTATCATACATCAATGTATACCAGCGATTACATTCCCATACCGCCCATACCACCCATTCCTCCCATACCGCCCATACCTCCCATGCCTCCCATGCCTCCCATGCCTCTCATCCCTCCCGGCATCTTTTCGTCTTCCTTTTTCGGAATATCCGTAATGATGCATTCGGTAGTGAGGAGGATACCGGCAATACTCACGGCATTCTGCAATGCACTCCGTGCCACCTTCGTTGGGTCTACAACACCGGCATCAATAAGATTGCAATAGGTTTCTTTTTCAGCGTCATACCCAAATGCTTTATCTTTTGACTCCAATATCTTCCGGACGACCACCGATCCTTCCATGCCTGCATTCTTAAATATTTGTTTTGCAGGCGCCAACAGGGCATTCTTTACAACAGCAACGCCCATAGCTTCATCACCCTTCAGTTTGAGGTCATTCAATACATCCGCAGCCCTTAATAACGCAACACCGCCTCCGGGAAGGATGCCTTCTTCAACGGCAGCCCTCGTGGCGTGCAGCGCGTCTTCCACCCTGGCCTTCTTTTCCTTCATCTCGCTCTCTGTAGCCGCACCTACAAATATTTGTGCAACACCTCCGGCAAGTTTCGCGAGACGCTCCTGCAGCTTTTCTCTATCATAATCAGATGTCGTCGCATCAATCTCGTTACGGATTTGCTTAATGCGTCCCGAGATTGAATCAGTGCTTCCTGCCCCCTGAATGATCGTTGTGTTATCGGCATCGATGGTAACTTTCTTTGCCCGTCCCAGGTCACGGATATCTATACTTTCCAACTGAATGCCCAGGTCTTTAAATATCGGCTTTCCATCGGTAAGAATGGCAATGTCATCCAGCATTGCTTTTCTGCGGTCACCATATCCGGGAGCTTTTACCGCAGCACAACTCAGCGTACCACGAAGCTTATTGACCACAAGCGTTGCCAATGCCTCGCCCTCGACATCTTCAGCAATAATAAAAAGAGGCCTTCCGGTCTTTGCTATCTTTTCCAGAAGCGGGACCAGTCCTTTAATAGCGGATATCTTTTCCTCAAAGATCAGAATGTAAGGGTCTTTGAACTCAACCTCCATGGAATCAGGATTCGTAACAAAATGGGGAGAAAGATACCCACGGTCAAATTGCATACCCTCCACAACATCCACATTGGTCTCAAGACCCTTTCCTTCCTCCACGGTAATAACACCATCCTTCCCCACCTTATCCATTGCATCGGCAATCATTTTGCCAATCTCCGGATCATTGTTCGCAGCGATGGAGCCAATGCTTGATATTTCTGCCTGATTCTTGATCTTTTTACTCATCTCTTTGAGTTTTTCTACAACCTTGTCTAAAGCCTTGCGCATCCCTCTATTGAGCGACATAGGATCAGCCCCCGACGTCACACCCCTGAGACCCTCCAGGAATATAGCTTCAGTGAGAACCGTAGCCGTAGTGGTGCCATCGCCCGCAACGTCGCTGGTTTTAGATGCAGCTTCCCGCACCAACCTGGCCCCTAAATTTTCATAAGGATCCTTTAATTCAATCTCCTCAGCCACTGACACGCCATCCTTCGTTACCGTGGGACTCCCGTATCCTTTATCTAACACAGCATTCCTTCCCCTGGGACCCAGGGTAACCTTGACCGCCTTAGCAAGTTTTGTAACGCCTCGTGCAATAGCCGCCCTTGCATCTTCATTAAAGGATAGCTGTTTTGCCATTGAGTACCTCCTTTCAATACCTTAGGTTTTTATCAGAACCACAATAAAATCAAAACTTTAAAAATCTATCGACTAACGAACTTTAGCAAATATCATGCCTTAATATGCTTACAAAGACAAGACAGTGCTAACCACTCTTAACATAAAGCCTTATAATAAACAGAACCGAAATCAAAGACGCCTCTTTCATGATAGAGATGCCATTGTGACAGCAGAAAAATTTCGGCATTAATTACATCTGTCAGTATGGCAGGACGCTAAGAATTCTTTACCGCAAAAATAAAAATCGGCTTTCCTTTTTTCGTGCTTGACTTTTCAATGATTTATGACATAGTAGTGTGCGCCTAAAATTATTTTCACAAAAACATATCCCTGCAAGCAGTCGGTATCTATGTTACAAACAAACCACGATAACAACATGGTTCTAAACTCAGGCAAGCACCGGGGCAAAAGATCGGTACATGGAGAAGTACACAGAAACGAACCAGACTCTATGAAAAAAGGCGATGATACGATTAACCATCAGCCATGCAATGGGGTCATATTGCCTGAAACACCGGAACGTTTAAATCCGGACGAAATCACCAGGGAACTAAGAACAAAGATTGTTGGAAGTTCGATAATAACTTACGAACAAACAACTTCAACTATGGACATTGCCAAGAGAATTGCACGCACGGGTTTTAAAAATGGAACGGTAATTTTTGCCGAGGAGCAAACTCAGGGGAAAGGGCGTTCTGGCCATTCATGGTTCTGCCCCAGATATAAGGGTTTACTTTTTACCTTTTTGTTACGGCACAACATATCGCCCGATCATCTCTGTTTATTCGTAGGCACGATGGCCGTTTCAATCGCAGAAACCATACGCGAAACATTACAGCTTCCTGCTGAAATTAAATGGCCAAACGATATCCTGATCGGCGGGAAAAAGGTTGGCGGTGTATTAGTAGAATTGGAAAAGGTACCCAAAAACCAGTCGGTATTTCTGGTTGGGATTGGACTTAATGTGAACACTTCCGAAAAAGAACTGCCGAAACAAACCCATCTGCCGGCAACCTCGCTGGCTATAGAAAACCACAGGTTTATAGATCGTATCTCCCTTGCAAAGGCACTGCTTCAGGACATTGACAAGTGGCTTTCCATACTCAAAGACGAGCATTTTGGATACATTACCGAGCGATGGAAGAATCTTTGCATTACTGTTGGTGAAACGTTGACCATTAAAGACGGTGATACTGAATACACGGGCAAGGTCATTGATATCTCAAATAACGGCGGTTTGATGTTGAAGTTGTATAACGGGCAGATAAAGATAATCCGCGGGGAACACGCCACGATCAAATCTTAATGCTGTTTCGATCGCAAAGCCTTTTCTATAGCAAAAAGCCTTGCCTCAATTTTGCTCGTACGCTTCGAGAGATCGGTGTACACAAAATATCCCAGGATAAGCAAAAGGGCTGTATAAGCAACAATGATATACGTGGTCGTTCGTTCCGCGGACACAGAGAAAGGCACACGATGTATTTCAGGCTCATTTCTCTGAATCTGAGGTACGCGCCTGGATGTCGGTATTGACGGTTCAGGATACGGCTTGGACTCCTGAAATACGCCTTCGGTAGGCGGTGTTGATTTTATCTTTTCTGCGGATGGTTTCTCGTACAATCGTCCGATTGCAATCTTTTGTTTTGGCACCGAAACGTTGCCGGTTCTATTGCTATTATCCATCTTATCAGAAGGCAGCGATTGTTTCGGGATATTTGGCGTCTTATCATCATTTGCCGGATAGGATATTTGTTGTTTCGCCGTTATCTGGTGACCGGAAGGTTGATCATTTCTTATGGTATTTTGATCTGCCGCATTCACGTCTCCCGAAGAAGCTGATTTTTTAGTCTCTTTTACCACCTTCATCCAATTCAATGGATCGTGGCCAAGTACGCTATCCTTTCCCATGTTTCCTCCAAACCAACACTATGCCAATGATGAATACCGGCATAAACGGAAAATAACACCTGCCTGAAAATTATTTACGAATTCTAAAACGTAAGCCATCGTTTAGCCAGGCAGGATGCCAGTGATTCGTTATATGCAACCATTTCCCAAATCAAACCACCCTTTTGCCGTTTTCCTGTTGTAGTACTTCCTTAGCAAGGGCTATATAGTCTTCGGAACCATGAGAACTAGGCGCATAGGAGATGATTGGCTTACCGTGGCTTGGCGATTCTGAGAGTTTTACATTTTTTCTGATAATCGTGTTGAACGCCTTATCTCCAAGCGGCGGATACTCTTTCACCTTTTCGATAACCTCGTTGCACAGTCTGGCACGGCTGGTATACATACAAAAAATGATTCCGGTAATCTCCAGTTGGTTATTCAGTCTTTTCCGGACAACTTCATACGTATCTAACAATTTACTTACCCCTTGCAATGCAAAGAATTCGGTCTGCAAGGGAATAAAGAGCTCATGCACAAAGGTCAGCACATTCAGCGTTAATAAACCAAGGGAGGGAGGACAATCAACAAGAACATAATCATACCGGTCGAGGACATTCCCCAAGTATTCCTTGAGTACCGTCTCTCTCCCCACGATTCCAACCAACTCAATTTCTGCCCCCGAGAGTTCTATATTGGCGGGAATAATATCCAAACCCAGCACGGTGGTATGCAAAATCACCTCTTCCGGTTTGCACTCTCCCATAATGAGATGATACACTGAATGCTTTAAATTATGAATATCCACGCCGAGGTGCACACTTAAATTGGCTTGCGGGTCCATATCAATAGTCAATACCTTTTTCCCCAGCATTGCGAGACAGGCACCCAGGTTTGCAGTTGTGGTGGTTTTTCCTACGCCTCCCTTCTGGTTAAGCAGGGCAATACTTCTCATTCCGTACATCCTCCTATCTAAAGGTAGGTCTTGTAAACGGCACAAACATAAGAGATTTATTGTTATTCTGAAAAAGAATTCAGATCGGTGCAAGCACAGAGAAACAAACTGCCAGAAAGTGTAGCATTTCCCATGGAAATTTCAAGGTATAAATTTAATATCATTGACGACTTATTCATTTTTGTAGCTTTTAAAAATCTCCTCGGCTTCATGATATTTTTTTGCCATTGCTGTCTCGTTCTGTTTTAAGGTATACATACGGCTCATAATCTTTGACATCAGCTCGGTTGTTAAAATCGCCTGCTCACGGGCAATCTTCAAAATTGGTCTTGGTATAGCCGGGGTTTTTTTCACGGCATCCCAGAGAATACGGGCATCGATATGAAACTGTGCTGCAATGTCATATACACTGAATTTTGAACGGAGTGGGTTGGAAATTGTCACGCAATGCGCTCCGATGACGGTTTTTTCGTCCAGGCAAAGCGGCAGGGAAAGCATCGTTAAACCACCCGGACACACGTCTTCAAAGGGTTTTTGGGATTGAATGGCGTTTTTTGCCATCTCGCGGCTGTAAGACAGGCATAAATCTTTCCGTCCGCTGACAAAACGAAGGGTTTTACAATAGGAAGAGGCATTAACTTCGCCTATCACCTCTCCATCCACATCATACACTATGTCGCTCGTGTTCAAGATGCTCATCAAATAGAGCTGAATGGAAGAAATGAGTTCTTTTTCGAAATCGATCTTTAAACGTCTAATCGGTTCCATCCTGGCTTTTCCTGATAGATATTTTTCTCCGCCTTGTTGAAATGCGAAAAGGGATTTTCCATGCAGTATATATACACTAATCGGGGTGTATTTTCAACAAAACTTGCAAGATTTTTTTGTTGGTTGCGTGCCAAGTCATTCTTGACAAGGTATCTTACGATGTTCATTCCTTCGTTAGGTTGTTCAAGTTTTATAGCCGGATTCACTACTGTCCGGATGTTTAAATAAATATTTGTTGTAAGTATTATAATTCAAGAGAGATACAAGGGAAAAAGGACGTAATCGATTTGAAATTCAACGTATACTATAGCCATTCTATTCTTCATAACAAACAGAAAGGAATGG
>PHFX01000028.1 GCA_007618135.1 Candidatus Brocadia sp. WS118
ATATGAAACGGCCCCGGCAAATCCGTCTTCACGTGCGTGCCCTGGATAAACCCAGCGCTCGACACTCCACCCACCGACAGCACCGCTCCTACTACCGCTGCTCCTAGCCATCCTCTTCCTTTCATCGCTCTTCCTTCCCTCCTAATCATCGACTTTTAGGAATATAAACCTGAAACTTTTTAATACGACACCTTCATCACTACTATGTATTTGCAAAACTTCCCGCTGAACAAATTTTCCGATCACCCCCTTTCGCAAGTTATTATCTGGTATTTACACGTTGTTATGATCCAACACACTTTGATTAAGACAAAAGACTTGACTACATCTGAATCAAAGAAATCGACGTGTTGAAAAAGTTAGCAACATTTGTACCACGTTTTTCTCATTCATATTTACATAACGTAACTGATTGTAAATTAGTCTATTATAAAAATTATCGTATAACCAACGTTTTTAGACAAAAGACTAGAAACGGTCACAAAAAAAACGATTTTATTATGATATTGGTTCTATCTCATTGATAAACAACATAATAAGACGTGACTATTTATGGTCATCAAATTTTATCTTATTGCCATGCCTGAGTTAATTAGGCCTTCGGCTACTTTCCCCCCTGTTTCCCCCCGTAAACGGGGGGATTATGGGGGGTAATTGAAATTCCTGAACATGTACTTATTTGTAGCTCATGGAACTGAATAAAAGGTGGGTGAGGTTGACGCCCTGCACGAAAATTTCAAAATTTAGAATTATGTGCTATTGAACGCTTTAAGTTTGTTATTTTCTCAAGGTTTCGGTGCCTTGATTGCAGTTTCGCAGCACTAAGGCATTGCTTTTTCAAACAATTGTAGCTTAACCAGTCTGTTACGGAGTGTCGTTCGAGGAATGCCTAATATCTCTGCCATTTTGACTTGATTGCCATTCGTCTTTTGATGTGCCCATTGAATAAGTTTTTTTTCCACTTCGGTAAGTGCATCTTGCAAGTTTATTACCTGTTTGTTATGTAAATCCATTGATAACAAATCGGTGTTGGTATCGCACTTTCTCAGATACTCTGGGAGTGTTTCTAACGAGATACCCTTTGATTTAGAGAATGCAATGGCGTGCTCAATAACATTTTCAAGTTCTCTCACATTACCGGGCCAATCATAAGCTATCAGGACTGCTTTTGCCTCCGGCGAAATATCCGGCAAGGCATCTTCGTGTTGGGAAACAAACTTTCTTAAAAAATAATTGATCAACAGCGGTATATCTTCCTTTCGCTCCCGTAATGGCGGTATGCTCATTTGAACCACATTCAACCGATAGAACAAGTCTTCCCGAAAGCAACCTTCTTTTACCCGATCCAAGAGGTCCTTTTTCGTTGCACAAATGATTCTTACGTTGACACCACGGGTTTCTTCGCCGCCGACCCTTTCAAATGTCCTTTCCTGAAGCACACGCAAGAGTTTGACCTGCATATCCAGCGGAATATCATCTACGTCATCCAAAAAAATCGACCCGCCATCCGCCAGCTCAAACCTTCCCCGTCTCGTCTTAATTGCACCCGTAAATGCCCCCTTCTCGTGCCCGAAAAGCTCGCTCTCCAGGATTTCTCTGTTCAATGCTGCACAACTCACCCTAATAAAAGGCCCCGTCTTCCTGCTGCTGTGGTAATGAATAGCACCGGCTATTTTTTCCTTTCCGGTCCCGCTTTCCCCCCGTATAAGAACGGTTGTATCCCGTTCAGAAACACTCTTCACAATCTCAAGCACCCTTTTCATCGATTCACTCTTTCCAACAATATTGCAAAATTCAAACTCGGCTTGAATTTCGCCTCTGAGACGATTTACTTCTGCAGCCGTATTTTTATGGTGGAGCGCCCTCTGAAGTTTGAGAATCAACTCATCCGTCGAAAAAGGCTTTGCAATATAATCGTACGCACCGTCTTTGATCGCAGATACGGCGCTTTCAAGGGTGCCATACGCTGTCATGATGACAACAATAATCTCCTGGTTGTATTTTTTAATTTCCTTAAGAAGCTCCATCCCATTCATACCCGACAATCGTAAATCCGTCACCACCACGTCGTAGTCTTCAGACCTGACCATTTTTAAACCGTCGAAGGCATTATCCACCGATTTCACATGATACCCTTCCTTTCTCAACTGACTCTCCAGGGATATCCTCATGAGTTTTTCGTCATCCACGATTAGCACCTTACTAACCATCATATCGCTCCTTGATATGTTGCATCATGTCGCTACCGCCACTTTTCTCACCGGTAAACAAACATAAAATGTCGTTCCTTCCCCCGGATTACTCTTCACCACGATGTTTCCATTGTGGTCGTCGATGATCCTCTTGCTAATCGCAAGGCCTAATCCGCTTCCCATCTCTTTTGTGGTAAAAAACGGATTAAATATTTTAGCGAGAATTTCTTCCGGAATTCCCGACCCCGTGTCTGCAATTGCAACCTGGATACTTGACGGATGAAAGTCGCAATACCCGGTCTTTATGGTCAGATGGCCGCCACCCGACATGCTATCCAGCGCATTTACCATGATATTGATAATGACCTGAGAGATGTTGTCGGCATCACCATAGATTTCGGGCAAATCCAGAGACAAATCCTTCTCCAAACGGATGCCACACTCTTTTATCCGATGACCTACAAACCGTAAAGAATTTTCTACAATTTCATTTAAACTGTGATTGGACATGTGGGTTGAATATGGTCTGGAAAACGCCATCAGCTGTTTTACAATAACCTCAATCCGTTTCAAACCTTCAGACATTAAATCAAGAAACTCCTGATTTTGCGATACATTTTCTGGCTCTTTCTTCATCATTTTTACAAAATTCTGCAAACCTCCTAATGGATTATTCACTTCATGGGCCACACCCGCAGCCAACTCTCCCACGGCGGCCAGCCGTTCGGCCTGAATCAGTTGTAACTCCATTTTTTTCCTCTCGGTAATATCCCGGCAAATCCACTGAATGGTCTTCCTTTTCCCATATTCAATCACGCTGGCGCTGATACTCGTAGGAGTAAGCCTTCCTCCAACATGCTGGCAATCAACGTTATCCAGCATGCCCGACCCTGTCTCATTTATCGTCAGCCACAATTGTCTTGTCTTCTCACGATCATATTCCGGCACAATTTCCCATATCTTCTTCTCATGCAATTCATTTTTTGAGTACCCCGACAACTCCTCAGCTTTTTTATTCAAATCAATGATCAGCGCAGAGTCGGCATCCAGGGTAAAAATGGCATCGTTGGCGAGATTAATTGATTCCCGGTATTTCTCCTCAGATTCTCTCAGTTGTACCGTGCGTTCACGAATTTTTTGTTCAAGCCCTGCATACGACCCTTCTAATTTTTCAGCCATCTTATTAAATTCTGCTGCAAGGACACCCACTTCATCTTCGGAATTAATTGGGATGCGATGCCCAAGGTTACCCTTCCCAATCGCATGTGCACCCTGAACCAGCCGGAAAATAGGATGGGTAATTCCATGTGCCAGGACAAAAACGATAACAACGATGATGAACACACTTACCATCGCCAGAGTAATTACCTGATTCTTCAATTCCGTAATCGACATAAAGGCCTCGGAGGTGTCCTGTTTTACGATCAATCCCCATTTCAACTGGGGTATATACCGAAAGGCCAGAAGCACTTCTATCCCCCGGTGGTCAAGAACTTTGATAATACCCTCTTCCCCGGCGTCTAACATAAAAGACTCCGGCGCTATTGAATTCACGGGAATACTCATTTTCAGTGCCGTATCCGCAAGATGCCGCGTATCATTGAGCAACTGCAATTGATCCCCCGTGCGGCGCACCAGAAGGGTCTCACCCGTTTCTCCGCTGCCTGGCCAGTCCTGCAACAATGGTCCTATCGCATCGTTTGTGTTTACACGGATCGTGACGATGCCATTGATTACGTCTGTCTCCTCCATGGTAATCGGGTCTGTTCTTTTCATCGTGCCAAAAAGGGTCATTCCTATCCGCTTTGTATATTCCGAATAGTGAATATCTTTAAAAGGCATTCCATTATTTCGCAACACATCGAGATAATACGGGTAATCTCCATCGATCAATCCAATATTTGATTCGGTCGTAGACATCACAATCTCGCCATTTTCTATATCCAGCATTGATATTTCATCACAGGAAATAAATTTTTCCTTAAGCTTGCCCAGATATTCTGAAAGTCTCTTGTAATAAACCTCGCCAATTTCAGATTCCTTCATCCTTTCAACGGAACGGAATGCCTTTCTTAAGTAAAGGAGGTTAGAAAATGATACTTCTAAGGATTTATTCGTCGAAAGAACGCCGATATCAACCATTCTCTCCTGCAACCAGTTGCTTAGTTGCGCCTTTTTTAATTCAGCAATCGAGGTCAGCTTTTCTATTACCATGTCGTTTAACGCCCTCTTCCCGCGGTTGTATGCCGTACTACTCACAATCAGGATGGGCAGCGTCGTCATAAGGATGAAATAGCAGATGAGCTTAACCTTCATGCTCTTGAAAAAACGAACCAACCCTTTCATTCCACCTATATTTTCAATCATCTTCACCCACACGTACAAAATTTGTTAACCTCATATCAAAATTATATTCCCACCGCACCCTTAAATAAAGCGAATTTTCCTGTATTCCTGCTGAAATACTCCCCCTGAAAAGATTCTTTTATTGACATATCAAATTATTTATATTATGTTACTTACGTAAAAAACCACAAAATTCGTAACAATTTAGCTTTTTGAAAAAGGTAGCGCCGATCCCTTGTGGTCGGCTTGTGCGGGGGATAAACCACCCGCGCTACGCATTCCGTTTCGTGTAGATTACATAATAAATGTACGGATTTTTCAAAAAGCTAATTGTTACCAAAATTCTTTCTTCTATTCCTTATGAAAGCGATGCAGAGAAAAAATACAACCCGGCTCATCATTGCCATGTTCAGCATACTCTTCATTCTCTTAGAAGGCAAGCCCGTCCGGGCAGAAGACAATAAAACTCCGTGGCAAATGTTCAGAGGAGATATCCGGCACACAGGTCAAAGCGCATACAAAGGGGCGCAGACGAACACCTTGAAATGGTCGTATAAAATAGATACCCGCATCACCTCCTCTCCTTCTGTTGCATCAGACGGCACGATCTACTTTGGTTCCGTTGACGGCAGGCTCTATGCCATCAATCCTGACGGCACCACAAAATGGGCCTTTCAGGCAGGCAGTGAAATAACCGCCTCACCTGCCATTGGGAATGACGGAACCATTTATATCGGTTCCAGGGACAAAAAAATGTATGCAATCACCCCCGATGGAAAGTCTAAATGGACATACACCGTTGGCGACATCGTCCTTTCCTCTGCTACAGTTACAACAGATGCCATTTACTTTGGTTCAAACGATAACACCCTCTATGTCCTCACCCCCGATGGAAAATTAAAATGGAAATATACCGCCAAAAGCAATATCACTGCCGCCCCTGCATTGTGGACGGATGGCACCGTTTACTTATTCGAGATAAGCGGGGCAATGCATGCCTTAACGCCTGATGGAGTTGAAAAATGGATGAAACGCGTTGGCACCGGGGTATACGACTCCTATTCGTCACCATCAGTAGGTGCTGACGGAATTATTTACGTCGGCACGGATAGCGGCAGGCTTATCGCCTTGAAACCCGACGGTAATGTACACTGGTATGTCAACACGGGAAAGGCCGTCCATTCTAGCCCTGCTATTGCAACGGATGGCACCATTATCTTTGGGTCTTACAACGGCATGGTATACGCTGTTACTCCGGATTGCAAACTCAAATGGAGCTTTAAGACCAACACCTGGGTGGAATCCTCTCCCGCCATCGATGCAGAAGGCACGGTTTATATTGGTTCAAGCGACGGAAGATTCTATGCCATCAATGCGGACGGCAGCCTGAAATGGTCATTTCAAACCAAGGGCGAAATCGAATCATCCCCTGCGATAGGACCCGATGGAACCGTCTACATTGGATCAAACGACTGCCACCTTTACGCCATAGGCAACACCCCGCAGACAGCACCCGTGCCGATATTCGAAAAATAGTAACAATTTAGTTTTTTGAAAAAGTAGGGACGAAGCATTTGTCAGTTTACATATGAACGCATGTATGCCAATGATAGCACATGCTTCGCCCCTACACTATGTGGCAAACATCGTTATTGTTGGAATTTTTCAAAAAGCTGAATTGTTACGAAAAATAGGGTTGGGCGCATCTGGAAATAGACAAATCCCACCTTGCATATAAGTCCCAGGCATTTGTAGCAATGTCCTTCGATAAGGAATTGGGGCACGTGCAAGAGATTGGCTTGCGCGATGATAGCCGCTATGACGGCAATCGTCCTGAACCTCATTCGCATCTAATTTGCACCTAATGCCAAGAAATCGTGGACGACGATTTTAATCTAGAGCCGGCATCGTCCGAAAGATGAAACGTGCTTCCGGCTGCCAAATTCTCCATCAGCAAATTGCGCTCTATGGTTTGTGTCCGGAATGTCGAAATAAAGTGTCTCGTTCCTAATCCTCATTCAGTTCAAAAGGAGAAAAAAACATGAAAGACGAAAAGAAGAAGTTAACGACTGCCGCTGGTGCTCCCGTACCTGACAATCAAAATGCCATGACCGCTGGCCCTCGTGGGCCCATGTTGCTACAGGATGTCTGGTATTTGGAAAAGTTGGCGCATTTTGACCGGGAAGTGATCCCGGAGCGTCGCATGCACGCCAAAGGCTCGGGTGCTTTTGGTAAATTTACTGTAACGCATGACATTACCCAATACACGCGGGCCAAAGTATTCTCCCTAATCGGTAAAGAAACTGAAGCATTTGTGCGTTTTTCCACGGTTGCCGGGGAACGCGGTGCCGCTGACGCCGAACGCGATATTCGCGGCTTTGCCATCAAGTTCTACACCGAAGAAGGGAACTGGGATCTGGTTGGCAATAATACGCCGGTTTTCTTTTTGCGCGATCCGCACAAATTCCCGGATTTGAATCGCGCCGTCAAGCGCGATCCGCAAACGAATCTACGCTCCGCAACCAACAACTGGGATTTTTGGGCGTCTCTCCCCGAAGCGTTACACCAGATTACCATTACCATGAGTGAGCGCGGCATTCCCTGTTCTTATCGTCATATGCACGGTTTTGGTAGTCATACCTTCAGCATGATTAATGCCAGGAAAAAACGGGTATGGATCAAATTCCATTTGCATACCCAGCAGGGTATTAAGAACCTCACGGATCAGGAAGCGGAAGCCATCATCGCCAAGGATCGGGAAAGTCATCAACGCGACTTGTTCGATAGCATCGCCAAGGGGGATTTTCCGCGCTGGACGATGTATATCCAGGTGATGACCGAAGAGCAAGCCAAACAGATCCCCTACAACCCCTTTGACTTGACTAAGGTGTGGTACCAAAAGGAGTTCCCCTTAATCGAAGTCGGCGTGCTGGAACTCAACCGCAATCCGGAGAACTATTTTCAGGATGTGGAACAAGCTGCCTTTAACCCGGCGACAGTGGTGCCCGGCATTGGTTTCTCGCCGGATAAAATGTTGCAGGGCCGATTATTCTCTTACGGCGATGCACATCGTTACCGCCTGGGCGTGAACCATCATCAGATCCCGGTCAACAGTCCAAAGCATGCTCCGGCGCATCCATCCCATCGTGATGGTCTAATGCGTGTGGATGGCAATCATGGGGACACTCCTGGCTACGAGCCAAATAGCTTTGGGGAGTGGCAGGAACAACCCGAATACAAGGAACCTCCATTGGAATTGTCAGGGGCGGCGAGTCACTGGAATTTTCGTGAAGATGATTCCGACTATTACACTCAACCCGGCAAATTGTTCCGCCTGATGAACAAAGCACAACAGCAGGTGCTATTTGAGAATACGGCTCGTGCCATGGGGAATGCGCCGGAGTTCATCAAAATTCGCCACATTAGCAATTGCCTGAAATCAGACGCGGCTTATGGCGAAGGTGTAGCTAAAGCACTGGGAATTGATCTGAGCAAGGTGAGCAAATAGACGACGAGTAACCAACTGCTGGTTCAGTGGACGATGTGTTCTCTTGTCTACTGAACCGGGCTATGTAAGGTCTTCCTTGATGTGGTGGTTGGCCTGATGGCCTTCCAACAACCGCTCGCACTCGACCCGGCGCTTCGCAAGAATGTGACACATTAGGTTAGGCAGAGCCTAAGTGAAACCCAACGCTAAAATTGAGATGTTTATAATGTGTTGGGTTTTGTTCCTCAACCCAACATTACGGACTCTGCAGGCAACACCCGTGCCGATATTCGAAAAATGATGCAAAAATTCATCATTCTAAATAATAATCTTCTTTCCCTCACCAAGCACTGCCTTCGTCAGTTCCTCCATAAGGTCATTCAGACGAGACACCATTGACGGAGGATCAAAGACGACCCCGTCCTGCATTAAGGCATTCTCAAAGAGCTGCTGCGCTATTTTTTCAATGAGCGGCTGGCAACTCGGATTTTCATTCATCCTGGACAGATTCTGGATCATCCGGTTCTTCCGGTTAATTTCCATGATCTTTTTGGATATCTTAAAATTGCTGTCCACCATTTGCATCAGCTTCTGGACATGTACGCTGGGCACCCCGTCGGGATTTACGAGACAACAGGGACTGTCGACCAACCGGTTCGATTCCTTGACGTCAATGATCCTATCCGCCAGGGTTACCTTGATTGTCTTCAGGAGATGCTTAAATATTTCCTCGTAATTCTGGGGCTCTTCTGAGGTATCCACAATCTTTTTATCGCTATCCTTGAGCAAATCAAGATTTGCCTGGTCGGCGGAACGAATCGGCACTTTCTCAAATTCGTGAAGACCGGAAAGGATGAATTCATCATTGGGGTCGGTTAAATACAGCACTTCCACCTCTTTTTTCCGGAATATTTCCAGATAGGGACTTTTTTCTATCGTTTCCCGGTTCACCGCCGTTATGTAATAAATCTCCTTCTGCTCAGGTTTCATCCTGCCCACGTATTCCTTCAGAGAAACCAGCCCGTTGGCGTCGGTGCATTGCGAGGAATTAAACCTCAGCAGATGTGACAGGGTATCCCGGTTCTCGAAATCAAAGTGCACTCCCTCTTTGAGAATCCTTCCAAATTGTCTCCAAAAGGTTTCGTATTTTTCCTTTTCATTTTTGTCCAGATCCTGCAACAGGGTTATTATCTGTTTCACAAGGATACTCTTCATCTTCTGAATCATCCTGTTATCCTGGAAGGTTTCCCGTGAAATATTCAAGGGGATATCCGCTGAGTCTACCACGCCGCGTACAAACCTCAGATATTCTGGCAAGAGCATCTTGCAATCGGACTGAATGAGGATTTTGTTGGAATAGAGTTGAAGTCCATGTTCCAGTTTTTTAAAACCGTAGGTTTCGTAATTGGTTGATGGGCAATACAATATGCTGGAGAACTGGATCGGGGCCTCCGCAGAGGTGTGCAGCCGGAAGAGCGGGGTGTCTTCCGTATTGGAGATAAACTTATAAAATTCATTGTATTGTTCATCCGTGACATTCTTTTTCGGTTCCTTCCAAATGGCCGTAATTTGGTTGGCCCTTTCACCGCAGACCATAATGGGGAAACTAACAAAATTTGAATATTTCTTGATAATCGACTGGATTCTGGTTTTATCGAGATATTCCTTTTCGTCATCTTTGAGGTGTACGACGATATCTGTCCCGCGCTTTTCTTTTTCGACCGGATTCAAAAAATATTTTCCCGTTCCGTCCGAATGCCATTCACACGCCGGTTCGTCCTTTTTATATGACCGGGTTCTGATCCTGACCTCATCAGCGACCATAAACACTGAATAGAAACCCACGCCGAACTGACCAATAATGCTTGAGTCTTTTCGTGCCTGTTCCGACAGGTTCGCTATGAATTCCAGCGACCCTGATTTTGCAATAGTCCCTACATGCTGAATAACTTCATCCCGTGTCATGCCGATGCCGGTATCACTGATCGTCAAAATCTTGGTTTTTTCATCTATGTCTATATTGATTTCCAGGGGCAGGTCTTTTCCCCCGTAATCCGGATTTGAGAGGGAGTAATACCGCATCTTGGTCAGTGCATCAGAGGCATTCGAGATGAGTTCCCTGAGAAAAACCTCCTTGTGGGTGTAAAGGGAGTGAGAAAGGATGTTTAATAATTTTTTAATTTCTGCCTGAAACTCAAAACTCTCTCCGTGTTTTATGTCTTCGGTCATACATCACTCCTGTGAATAAGTTTGTCGTATAGAAATTTTCAAACCAACCGTAGTGGCAAGGCGCACCTTGCCATTACTCTGGTATAAAAGTCTCCGAAGGCTTAATTAATGATAAGGAATTGCAATCCTTCTTTGTTAAGCTAATTAAATATTCGGTTTCTTGTCCTGGTGCGTAAAATAAGACTAGAAAATAACAAATCTGCCAGAAATTGTCAATACCATCACACGTTCCCGGCGGTCTCACATTTCAGCCAAAACTATGTTTGGTTCATGCTTGACACCATAAATGGGACATGATAAACTCCACACGGCGTTTAAAGTAGGGGCGAAGCATTTGTTGTCAAGACTAAGAACCTGCCTATGCTGATTTCAACAAATGCTTCGCCCCTACCCTGCTTTCTGCATTTACCCATGAAAACTATTATGACCTTTCAGGAAATTATCTTAAAACTGCAAAACTATTGGGCTGATTACGGTTGTGTCCTGTGGCAGCCCTATGACATCGAAAAGGGCGCAGGCACTTTTAATCCTGCGACATTCCTGAAAGCGTTGGGTCCTGAACCGTGGAAATGCGCTTACGTAGAACCATCGCGGCGTCCTACTGATGGCAGATACGGAGAAAATCCCAACCGATTACAACATTATTACCAATTCCAGGTAATCATAAAACCCGCCCCTGACGACGCTCAGGATATCTATTTAAACAGTTTGCGGTTTTTAGGTATCGATCTGGTGAAACACGATGTGCGGTTCGTTGAAGATGACTGGGAATCCCCCACCCTCGGCGCTACGGGACTTGGCTGGGAGGTATGGCTGGATGGAATGGAGGTTACGCAGTTTACCTATTTCCAGCAAGTGGGCGGTTTTGAACTCGAACCCATTACCCTCGAACTTACTTACGGCCTCGAACGTATTGCCATGTTTATCCAGGAAAAAGAATCGGTATTCGATCTTGAATGGGTCAAAGGCTATACGTATGGCGATATCCATAAGCAGGATGAAGTCCAGTTTTCCACGTATAATTTTAAGGTAGCAGACACGACGATGCTTTTCCAGCTCTTTGAGACATACGAGAAGGAATGCCAGCAACTTATTAAAGAAGATCTGGTGCTGCCTGCCTATGATTACGTCTTAAAATGTTCACATGCGTTTAATATGCTGGACGCCCGGGGGGCTATTGGGGTCACGCAGCGTACCGGCTATATTGGAAGGGTAAGAAACCTTGCCCGGCGTTGCGCGGAAAGTTACGTCCGGTTACGCGAAGCACTGCACTGGCCACTCCTCAAGGACAGAACTCTTGTACCAGCTTCGGAACGACCTGCAGCCGAGGATTAATTCTCGTGCCTGCAAACTATTCCTGTCCTTCCAAGCATGCCGTGAAAGTCTTTTTCAATGCATCGATTACGTGAAGCGCTTCGCCCGTCCTTTGCCTTGTGATCAAACACCCCATATTCTTTTCAATGAAACTATTGGCCTTTGCTAATAGTTGATATTGCCTTGTATTAAATACCACGGGTCTCATGGGTTTGTAGACCGTATCAAATTCTTCTGTCAGTCTTTTGTTCATTTCGTCAAAACCATCCTTGTTCAGTGCAGACAGGGCACATACCGGCCGTTGAAGTGCGGATTCGATCCGGCGTTTGTCTAATATTGCCGGCAGGTCGCATTTATTAACAACGGGTATTATTGCATAGGTGTGTGCCTTTTGTGGCAAAGCACCGGAAGTTTTCGACATCAGCCACGCATGTAAGGTACGCAGGATTTCATCGTCTTCCTTGTCAAAAGGTCTGGCGTTATCAAATACCACAATTACCTTATCGGCGCGCTGAAGTTGTTCCTGCGTCATCTCAATACTCATGGCCTCCAGTTTATCGGTAGTAGTGCGGATACCAGCCGTATCCACCAGTTCAAAGGGGATGCCCTCAACCGAAATGAATTCACTCACATAATCCCGCGTTGTCCCTGGTTCATGGTGCACCAGCATACGCTCTTCGCCCAGGATAGCGTTGATGATAGTCGATTTGCCCACATTGGGCTTTCCCAGGATTACCAGGACTTGTGGCGTGGTCAACGCCATACCGAAGGAAGCGGTCTCCAACAATTCCCGGATAAGATTTGTCAGGGTAGAAACGAATGCATCTTTACTGAAAAAGTGCCTTATTTCTTCAATGATTTCCAGCCCTCGTTTCAGTGCCCCTGACAACGCACCGTTATATTGATCCAGCAGCACCTTTGCACCCAACCTTGTCCGTATCTCAATAATCTCCTGAATCGCCTCTTTTTGGACAAAATCTATTCTGCCGTTCGCAAAGGACCGTGTCAGCAATGCATTCCACGGGGCATCCACTGCACCCGCGGACTGTAAACACTCATGAATGCGCATCAGGACGCGAATCCCACCGTGACAATTTACCTCTACCACATCTTCTCCGGTAAAACTGTCTTCCTGTTTTATGATAGTTACAATAACTTCATCGATCTTCTGTCCACGATCCTGGATATATCCATAATAGAGCTTGTGGCTTGTAGCTTCGCGAAGGTCGGCAATTCCCTTTCCTTGAAATGCCTTATTCACGATACTCAGGGCATCCAAACCGGACACGATAATCTTGCCAATGCCACCTTCGCCCAGGGGCGTCACCAGGGAAACAACCGTCTTTTGTTCTTTCAGGTTATCGACCTTTCGTTCGTTTCTCATCTCCAAAGCAATAATAGCAACTAACATGAGCGTTTACAATGGAAGAATATACAGATGAAATTTCAGGAGTTTATCTGTATAATATAAAATTAAGTTTTTTTTCGTCAGCGACTTTCAACCGCCCTTCATTTGGTAGGACAGGCGTCCCCGCTTGTCCTTATGATATCAACCGGGGACGGTTGCCCTACCGTAGTGGTCGGGGGGGGGTGTTACGGCATTATGTACACACCCCTACGGTTGGTTCAATCTTGTAGATTGAACCATGCGTTTAGCACATGTCTGTACGTTTTGCTTTACTCCAAACGTATGAGACATGCCAAACGTTTCGGTTCAATCGTGGACGATTGAACCAACTCTGAAACTTTGAAATTCCTATACATTTAAATTAGGTTGGGTTTTAAAGACAAAAACCCAACGACTTCTTTCTTTGAATGCATCTTTTGAGACGTAGCGCCGATCCCTTGTGGTCGGCCAATTGCTGGGGATAAACCCCAGCGCTACAATTTTACATTGAAATTCCTATACGTTGAATTAGTTGACTCGACAAGACTTCTGGAAAGCTTATTAAGAGAGGAGGGGAAGATATGACACGAGCAAATAATACCTGTGGAGTTAATTCCATACGGAAAAGTAATCGCATTATCATCTACCATTTCATGGTTTTTTGCTTTATTTTTCTTTTGCAGTCTGTTGCTTTTTCAGAGACTGGAAGTAATTCTTATGTATTAAGTTTACCGCCGGGCGTTCTGGAGCCTGTCATTCCTGAAGATAATCCTTTAACAAGAGAGAAAATAGAGCTGGGCAAGAAACTCTTTTTTGACAAATGCCTTTCTGCTGATGATACCATAAGTTGTGCCACCTGCCACGATCCGGAAAAGGGATTCGCTGACGGTAAGGCAATTGCCGTTGGAATACAAGAACGAAAAGGGACGAGGAACAGTCCTACGGTACTCAATGCGGCCTTTTTTGACACACAGTTCTGGGATGGAAGGGCAATTACCCTGGAAGAACAGGCCAAGCAGCCCATAGTTAACCCGAAGGAGATGGGTATGCCGTCCCTTGATGCCCTTGTGGGAAAAATTTCAGGCATTCCCGAATATACAACCTCCTTTAAGGCTGTTTTTGGAACAGAGAAAATCACCATAGATCACATCGTCATGGCTATTGCATCTTTTGAGCGAACGCTCATTACCTTTCATGCGCCGTTTGACAGATTTATCAACGGCAAAAATGATGCAATAAGCGCATCTGCACAAAGGGGATGGAAATTGTTTCAGGGAAAGGCGCGGTGTATCACCTGTCATGAATTTAATCGGTCGTATCCCTTTTTCACCAATAACAAATTCCACAATATCGGTGTTGCTATGAAGGATAAAGATTTTGGATCATTAGCCAGAAAGGCGGCGGGTTCAGGCGCAGACCCCGCGGCGCTTGCACAAGAAGAGGCCTCTGCCGAACTCGGACGCTATCTGGTAACAAAGGAACCAAAAGATATTGGAGCCTTTAAGACCTCGGGGCTGAGAAATATTGCCCTTACTGCTCCGTATTTGCACGACGGGAGTGAGCCGACCCTGGAGAGCGTTGTCGAATTTTATAATAAAGGCGGTGTTCCGAATCCGAATTTGGATGGCGGGATACGGCCGCTCAATTTAACGGAAGACGAAAAGAAGGATTTGGTTGAGTTTATGAAATCGCTCACCAGCGATGACCTTGCTGGTTTGGGGGTTGCCATAAAATAAATGTAAATACGTGTGGGTTTTTCAGGGGCTGTTTGGTTTTTTTGTCATCACTATCAGGAGATAATCAATTATGAGCATAAAAAACAAAGGTAAGAACGAACACGTGCAGCGCGCGACACTAGCTGGTGTGAGTCGCAGGGAATTTTTAAAAACCACGATGAAGGCCGGGGTGGTTCTTGCAGGTTCCGATTATTTGCTCAACTCCCCAGAAAATCTGGTGCAGCTGGTTGCAATGAAAAAGGGGAAAGAAGAATTTCTGTTTGCTTATATATCCGACTCTCATCTCCTTGCGCGGGGAAAGGAACATCGATTTGCCAAGGCCTTGATAAAGGCCGTTGAAGATGTAAATGCCATGTCCCCGCAACCGGATTTTGTGCTCTATGGAGGAGACCTGGCACAGTTAGGACTGCGGGAGGAGTTGTCGCTTGGAAAAGAGATTATCGCCCCCTTAAAGCCCGGGGTTCATATGATGGTGGGTGAGCATGATTGGTACTATGATATGGGAGAGGCATGGCGGGAATTCTTTGGTCAGCCAACGTATTCCTTTGACCATAAGGGAGTCCATTTCATTGTGCTGAATAGTATAATTGTCGAGGATTATTGGTCGGAAGCAAAAATGACACCGATGGAACGCATGTTATTCATGGCACAGTTGGATAATCCCAAAGGGAGACCTTTTACCGTGGGTGATGAACAGCGAAAGTGGCTGAAAGAAGACCTTGCCGGTGTTAGCAAGGCCACACCCGTCGTTGTTTTTTCTCACTCGCCTTTATACAAGTATTATAAACCCTGGAATTTCTGGACTGATGATGCAGAGAAAGTCCAGCAATTGTTAACTCCGTTCAAATCAGTAACGGTTATCCATGGCCATACCCATCAGGTGCTTACCAATAAAATAAAGAACATCGTGTTTCACGGCATGTTGTCCACTGCATGGCCATGGCCCTATGCGCCGGAGGGCATTCCGGCACTTACCATCCAAATGGACAGGCCAGACCCATTTAACCAGTTCGATGGCACCGGATGGGGAACAGCAAATGTAACTTCTCTGGGAAATATTAACAAAACCTACCATCTCTGGGACAGGAACCCTATGGTAGTGTCCTATGAAAAATTGTTGACCAGCAAAGAGTCTGTCCCTGGTCCTTCATATTAATTTCATGGCAAGGCGTTTCAATGCTTTTTTTGTTAATCTATGAATAAACCCACCCCTAAATCCCCTCCCAAGAGGGGACTTCTCAAATTCCCCTCTTGGGAGGGGCAAGGGGTGGGTAAAAAAGTCGCTGGGTTTTTGTCTTTAAAAACCTAGCCGAAATTTTGTCCAACAGTAAGCTAAAAAGTGGGGAAGGAAGAAACACCCTCCGGCCCATGTAGAGCGACCAGGCTGGTCGCTCTACTATGAGGGATACTTAAAGCCATTAGCTAAATTACTTCAGAAAACCAAGTGATACTAAGGGAGATAAACATGAAGATGTGGTATAAGTTTGTTCTCTGTGCTTGCCTGTGTCTGACAACGGTTATGTATGCAGCAAAAGCGGAAAACACTCCGTCTGATAATACTTCAAATGATACACAACTGTCCGGCGAAAAAGCGGTGCAGGTTGTTACTGCCTGCGACGGCAGGAAGAAGGTGATCGTGGAAGGTTGTAATGAAGGAGATGTGATGCCCGAACAGAAGGCAAGAAAGGTGGCGGAACTTTTGATGACGCTGATGGAATTTTGTGAGGATGAAATTATAGCACGGTTGCCGAAAACAGAGATGTCAATACAGCTTTCCCTGAACGGGATGCCGTATGTCACCGTTCGGGATATCGCGGAAATACCCCTTCTTTTCGTGCATGGAGGAAAAGTGCATACGGAAAGGGAAAAAAAGGTCTGGGCAGCCGAGACGGGCCGTATGATTAACGAAGGCTATGCGTTGTTTCACAACCCCAGCCTTGGTAAAAACGGGATTTCCTGCGACATGTGCCATCCGGATACCGCAAATACCCATCCGGAAACATACCCTAAATATCAGACACAACTGAATAAGGCAGTTCTCCTGAGAGACATGATAAACTGGTGTATTGAAAACCCTATGGAAGGAGAAAAACTTGCTGAGGACGATCCAAAAATGAAAGCCGTAGAGGCCTATATAATCTCAGCCCGTGCCGGTAAAATACTCGAGCCTGGCAAACATTAAGCAGTTGCCGGAGTAATTTTCCATTACACAATTAAAGTATTCCTGTTCTGATTTGATCCCGGAGAATGATACCAAATGAAGCATGAAAATTTCAATGATGCAGAGGCGCTGAAGATTGCAATGAACATCGAGGAAGAAGGTCTGGAATTTTATTCTCTCCTCATGAAAAGCGCAAAAGACGATAAGGCGAAGGATATCTTTTCAAAACTCGCTTCTGCGGAAAAGAAACATCTGGCGCTTTTTCAAGAGATGTATTCTAAAATCACCTCTTCTTCAAATCCGGTGCAAGGGTGTGAAGATTATACTGTAGATTTGTATTTAAAAGATTTGGTAGAGACGGGCATATTTACAAAAAAAGGAGAAGCCAGGCGGCTTGCAGCGGAAATAAAGACGGATATTGACGCACTGAAAATCGGTATTCAGGCAGAGAAGGATTCTATACTGTATTACACGGAGGCTGCAAAAAACACCAGGCACGAAGGAGGGAAAAAGGCATTTGAACAACTGACAGACGAAGAGAAAAGGCATTTAAAAATACTGACGGAACACCTGAGGGCATTAACGAAAATACCGCAATAATCTTCTACCGCAGGTATTCACCGGCAATTGACAGTAACAATAACGCCGGCAGCTAAGGATGGGTGAAGCAGAGCACACCTAACAAAAACAGGTTTCCTGCAACAAACCGGCGGAGATGATGGGTTCACTTCGTTTAACCCATCCTACTTGACTACTTGACTGGTTTCTGAATTTATCGTAATAAGTTGAAATAAAGGAAGTGGAATATTAAAATACTGAATGATGCTGTTGATATTGTTCTTTACGCTGGCTTTTATCGCAGGGGAGTCTCCGTACAGACGGTATCAGTTATGCGCTTGGAAAGATGACCAGGACATTTGATGAATGATGTAGTTGAGCTTTTGTAACAATTCAGCTTTTTGAAAAAAAGTTGCGCCTTTATTATGTGATCCACACGAAACGGAACAGGTAGCGCTAATGGTATCCCCCGCTGGCGGGGGTTCGGAGGTGGAATCCACCGTACAAGCCGACCACAAGGGATCGGCGCTACATTTTTCAAAGAAGGACAAGAAATAAGGAGGTGCTATGCTTGACAGACGTGAATTTTTAGCGGTAACAGGCGCAGGAGGGGCTGCCCTGTTATTCGGTATTCCAAACCCTTTACATGCATCAACAACAGAAAAGGAGGAAAAGATTATGCCGTACACAGCAAAGGATTACTCAAAACTTATTGGGATGGAGGGGTTCAGTGAAACGCTTCTCAAAAATCACTTCACCCTCTATCAGGGATACGTGACAAACACCAACAAGGCGCTCGATATTCTCAGTCAGATGCTGAAGGATGGAAAGACAACCACTCCGGAATTCGCTGAGCTCAAGAGGCGGCTTGGATGGGAGTTTAATGGAATGAGGCTCCATGAATATTATTTTGAAAATCTTGGGAAAAAAGGAGGTATTAACAAAGAGGGAGCTCTTGCCAAAAAGATGACAGAGGAGTTTGGCAGTTACGAGATGTGGGAAAAGGACTTTAAGGCAGTTGGCGCGATGAGGGGTATCGGTTGGGCTGTCCTTTACCAGGATAGCGCCAGCGGCAGACTCATCAACTTCTGGATAAACGAGCATGACGTATCCCACCCTGCGGGATGTAATCCGCTCCTGATCATGGACGTATTTGAGCATGCCTTTATGATCGATTACGGCCTCAAGAGGGCAGACTACATCGAGGCTTTCTTCAAGAATATCGATTGGTCAGCCGCAGAGGCAAGGCTGAAATAACGATAAAGTAACCCTGTCAGGGTTTAAAACTCTGACAGGGCTGACTGATGAATTTCGTGCTTCGGATTTTTTTCTGGCTCGTTCGGGTCAGGAATCTTAAAGACAAATATTCTGTCATGGTTGAGTCCTTCACAAAGAAGGGATTGATCCTGTTTGATAATAAATCTATCCAAAGGCAAGATAGAAGGTCTATCCAGCAGGGTAAAAAGGATATGAGCACATTTTACAGGAAAGGAGTAGAAAATGAGGAAAATAGGGCTGTTCATAGGAGTGATTTTTGTTTTTAGTCTTCTTCACCTTACTCAGTCATTTGCCCAGCAGGGGATGCAGTGGCGAGGGGGTGGTGGATGGGGTGCTGGTGCCCAGTACAGCAGGATGTATGACCCAAAAACCGTTGAGACCATCAGCGGAGAAGTCGTCAGTGTGGACGTCATTACCCCGGCAAAAGGGATGTGTTATGGGGTACATCTGATGGTGAAAACGGAAAAGGAGACCATTTCCGTCCATTTAGGCCCGGGCTGGTATATCGAAAACCAGGACACTAAGATCGAGGCAAAGGATAAAGTTGAGGTTACGGGCTCAAGAATCACCTTTGAAGGCAAACCAGCGATTATTGCTGCGGAAGTGAAGAAAGGCGATGAAGTATTGAAGCTTCGGGACGAAAAAGGTTTTCCGTTTTGGAGCGGCTGGAGAAAACGCTAACGACAAGGGGATCTACGGCAACTTTCCCCCCTGTTTCCCCCCGTAAACGGGGGGATTATGGGAGGTAATTGAAATTCCTAAACCTTAAATTAGACTGCCTTTGGCAACGACTTTAAATCTCCCCTCTAAAAAGCTTGCTATAATGTAGAAAGGAGTTGAGCTTTTGATAAAAGAGCTATACTCTTTCTTGAAATGAATCGGATTAGTAAGTTAGGAACATTCAAGTCAAAGAAAGGAGTATAGCCGTGAAAGATATTAAGACAGAGAAGGGGA
>PHFX01000183.1 GCA_007618135.1 Candidatus Brocadia sp. WS118
CATTCCTTTCTGTTTGTTATGAAGAATAGAATGGCTATAGTATACGTTGAATTTCAAATCGATTACGTCCTTTTTCCCTTGTATCTCTCTTGAATTATAATACTTACAACAAATATTTATTTAAACATCCGGACAGTAGTGAGAAAGAATATAAAAGAGAAATAAGAGGAACACTTCACATATTTTTTCCCGTACACCTTAATGGATATTTTTCTCTCCTTATCTTCACCTCTCTTTTGCCTCATATCCTTTGTATTTTGCCCTTTTAAAACATCTAAGAATGTATTCGCATAGTGCATAGACTTATTTATCTTTAACATGGTTTATCCTCTTTAAAAGTATTAAATTTTATACCTGAATTAATCGTATACATATCCTTTTATTCTGTATTCTTTCACTGTTCATTAAATCCTGATAAAAATGCGGGACGTTTTCCTATATTTCTCTCTTGTCTATTTCCCTCGGTTCCCTTCTCTGTGCTCTTTTATATCTCTAAAACAAAAAAAGCCCTACTGCAAAGATATTTCATCATAACATCTTCGGCAGTAAGGCTGTCTTTTCCCGGTGACTTCCTTAAATTCTTCCCAAAAGGCTTTTCCAGCCTTTTCGTACTTCCCTGTGCGTCTAAAGACCCTTTGCTTTGCGTCCCTGATCACTCAGGGGTTGCCCTTATCGTGTGTCTTTCTTTCGTTGTCGTTTAAACTATCGGGCAATCTCTCAAATTCGTCAGGCATGCGTCAAGGAAAATATGCAATGTTTCAAGACAGATGAAACCAGCCCAGTATATTCAGCATGATTCTTTAAGCTTGACAAGATATTCTGCCGTTGCTAACATCTTCAATTCTAAACAATTTTTCTCAATGACTTGAATTACCTTCAAATTTTCCAGAAATGAACAGGATCTTTATTTACGATACAACACTACGGGACGGTAGCCAGGGTGAAGGGATTTCATTTTCGTTGCAGGACAAACTTGCCATTACCTTGAAATTGGACGATCTTGGTGTGGACTATGTGGAAGGCGGTTATCCGATAGCGAATCCCAAAGACGAATCCTACTTTAACGAGGTAAAATCCCTGAGACTTCGGCATGCCAGGATTGCTGCTTTTGGAAGTACGCGGCGGGCGGGGAAGCGGGTGGAAGAAGATAACAATGTAAAAGCGCTCTTGCAGGCAGAGACACCCGTGGTGACCATTGTTGGGAAAAGCTGGGATTTTCAGGTAAGAAACGTACTAAAGGTCTCGCTCGATGAAAACCTGAGGATGGTTGCCGATACCATTATCTATCTTAAATCAAAGGGAAAAGAGGTCTTTTTTGATGCAGAACATTTTTTTGACGGGTATAAGAAAAACAATGAATACGCAGTAAAGGTGCTGCAGGCAGCTCAGGAATCAGGCGCCGATGCCCTGGTGCTCTGTGATACGAATGGGGGGAGTTTGCCTACGGAAATAGTGGAGATAGTTGGAGTTGTGAGGGAAAAGATAAAAGGTTTGCTCAGTATTCACGTCCACAACGATGGTGACCTTGCCGTGGCGAATACCCTTGCTGCCGTGAATCAGGGGGTCAGGCAAGTGCAGGGCACGATCAACGGGATTGGTGAACGGTGCGGGAACGCCGACCTGTGCTCTATTATTCCCAATCTTGTCTTAAAGATGGGTTATCACTGTTTGGAAGACGGGGGGCTGAGGAAACTGACCGAAGTGTCCAGGTATGTTTATGAGACTGCCAATTTACTCTTGCGTTCCAATCAGCCCTTTGTGGGTGTCAGTGCCTTTGCCCACAAGGGTGGATTGCATGTAAATGCCATACAAAAAGATAGAGGTACCTATGAACATATTCCGCCAGAATCGGTGGGAAATGAAAGAAAGATCCTCATCTCCGAGCTTTCCGGTAGTTCTACGATCCTTGCCAAGGTAGAAAAATTTAACCTGACACATGATAGTAAACTCATGAAGGATATTCTTGAAGAGGTGCAAAACCTGGAGAATGAAGGGTATCAGTTCGAATCAGCCGAGGCGTCCTTTGAATTACTGGTGAGAAAGAAGATTGGCAGGTACAACACCTTCTTCGCTCTGGAAGGGTTTCGGGTGATTGTAGAGAAAAGAGTAAATGGATTTCCGGTGACGGAGGCAACGGTTAAGGTCAAAGTCAACAATGTTCAGGAACTTTCTGCAAGCGAGGGGGCAGGCCCTGTAAATGCCCTTGATTCGGCACTGCGCAAGGCTTTGGAGCGGTTCTATCCCTCATTAAAGGATATGAAGCTTGTGGATTATAAAGTACGTGTGATTAATCCACGTTCAGGGACGGCGGCCAAGGTCAGGGTGATCATTGAATCCCAGGACAGGGAAAATATCTGGAATACAGTTGGGGTGTCAGAGAATGTTATTGAAGCAAGCTGGTATGCCCTTGTGGATAGTATTGAGTACAAATTGTTAAAAGAGCAGGAAGTTGAGAAAATAAAGTGAAAGCTCAGATGGAAAGAGATAAGCAGCCTATGGTAGATACCGGCAAAGTTTTGGTATGGTAGGCAGCGAAATCGGCAAAAATTCTGCCGATTGTTAAATCAGCTTTTTTCTGACTCCGCCGTCGTATCTTCAATTCAACCACATCTGGTTGTGCATTACGGTTATGAAATCCGCATGGATACAATGACCCTTCCATCTGATGCTCTTGACACGATGAATCTTCCAGGAGCGACAGTTGGTTGTTATGGTTTGTCTCCTGTTGCAGCCAGCGTTTTCAATTTCAGCGTTTCAATCTGTCCCTGCCGTGCGTAATCAATTGCCTCACCCAGGATACGTGCGGCTTCCTGGGGGGCGTGAAAGCCCATTGAGTTTTCTGCCGCCACAAAGTCTAGCCGCCACTGAGCCTTGCGGTGTAAGGATTGAGCTGCTTTCAATCGTTCGGCAGGTATCCCCAATTCCTGAGACTTTTGTAAATCGTGAATAAGATCAACAACCGCAACCTCAGCACGACTCATCAAATCCCTCGTGTTGTCCTGAATCGATGCGATGCGCGCTATGAGTTCCGATTCTGTGGTGTGATGACAGGTTTGGCACGCATTGGAAATATTGAATAAGGGACTCCGCACATGGTGATCGCTGACTTTTATGGCACCTTCCCGCTTGTAGGGCATATGACAGTCTGCGCACGAAACGCCGCTGCGGGCATGAATCCCCTGACTCCACATTTCAAACTCAGGGTGTTGTGCCTTGAGCAAGGGTGCACCGCTGGTTTTGTGCGTCCAGTCTTTAAAGCCCGTTTCATCATAATAGTCCTCGATCTGGTCTGCCCTCATGCCTTTGTGCCAGGGATACGTTACGAGTTTGCCTTCACCTTTAAAATAATACTCCACGTGGCATTGACCGCAGGCAAATGAACGCATTTCCTGCCTTGTTGCCATGGTATTGACATTGTACTCGCCTTTACGCCCGTCTTTACGCCAGCGTTCAATACTGGGTAAATGGGGCAAGGGACTGTTGGATCTGGCGAGCGCCTGAAGCGCCATAAGAAAGGCTGGCCGGGTTACACGTAATTGAAGGGTGTCAGGATCATGGCAATCTACGCATGATATCGGATGAGAGACCATCTTGCGGGCATCATTATAGGGCATGGCACAGACAATTTCAAAACCTTTCATTATTTGTTCCTGCCGATGCTTTTCATCCGCTGGTATACCAGCATTCAAGCCGGCCTCGCGATAGGCGGGCAGGACGGATGCATGACAATGCAGACATGCACCCGACTGTTTAACAATTTTGACACGTTCCGTTACGTCCTGGTCAGACAACATGTAGGCATGACCACGATCTTCACGATAGTCTACACCGAAGGCATATCCCAGGAATATCTCACGCCAGCGCGGGTATTCTTCGAGTCTGTTAAATGCTTCGCTTCCGCCGTGCCGGGTACGTTCTATATCAACTGTCCGGCGATAGCCATCGTATTGGCGCGGATAATTTTTCCCCCAGACAGCAGGGTCGATGGTCTCCTCCGTTATTTCCACTACCCGAAACACGTGTTGTTTCGCCTCTTCTTTCCGCTGCATGACATTTTTTAACAGAAAAACAACACCCACCGTTGCCGCAGCAAATGCAAGAGTTATGGATACATAAATAATCTTTGAACGATAACGAAGGGCGGCTGGTGGTTGATAATGCATAGCGTAGGTTTCTCCTCAATCTAGCGCGCCGGACCGTGTCCAACGCTACTGTGACAATGGATGCAATCCAGCATTTGCTGATCGTTGCCCGGATGGGTGGCGATCTCGCTTACAAATGCTCCATGACAATACAAACAATTCTTTTGCAGAACAATACGATTCTCTGGTAAGACCCGGATTGGTTCACGGAAATCCTGCAAGGTAAAGCCTTTCGAATGCCAGAAGCCGTTTTTGAGCTTGGTAACATATTTTGAGACAAACTCATGTGGTATATGACAATCATTGCATGTTGCGACCGTGTGATGACTTGCCTTTTGCCAGCCATCGTATTGTTCCCGCATGATATGGCAGTTAACGCATGCCTTAGGTTCGTTGGACAGATAAGATGCCCCATTTGCATAATAAAATGTGTAGCAGCACAAACCAATAAAAATTCCTGCACAGCAACAAAGGGAAATAACGAAAAGTTCTAAACCCGACAGAATTCTCATGGTTCCTCATTTTGAATTGGTGTGAATACGCAGGATTCACGATTTTTAAGCATTTTTAACACGTATTTGATAAAAGCGCAAGAAAATAATGTGTATTTTCCCCCTTTCAAGATAAGCTTGATTCAGCCATTCCTCAGTGTTCAGACGGAAATATGGAGACTTGGTAGGCTTTACCAAATTGGGGGGACTTGTTTGCTGCATAACCGCAGATACGATGTGATGTCTTTTGCTCCTGGTAGGGTGAAAAAAGTTTTTGACACGGTCTCTTCTTGAGAAAATTCTTGACGCAGGAAACAATTTGGCATAGAATTCCGTTCTATAAATAGAACCGAATATCTCTCTGTAAATTTAAGGAGATTATTGATATGAGTAAAGTAAAATGCCCGGGTAGTATACGAAATGCAACCCCCACACCCATAGATCGCAAGTGTCATAATTGTGGCGTTATGGTGGAGATGTGGAGTGACGAAGAAAAGACGGATTGCCATAAGTGCGGCACGACCATTTTTAAAGATAAGGTTCCAACCTGTGTAGAGTGGTGTAAATCGGCAGAAGAATGCATGGGTGATATCCTGGATGTGAAAAAGATTCAGGCAGAGGCAAAAAAACGTGCCGCGGCTGATGGGAATCCAAAATTCTTTGAGAATGTGACCGAGATGATTAAAAAAAAGAAAGAGGGGTCGCTGTAACAAACTTTCATCTGTGCAGATAAGTTGTCAAATCTAACATTCCTGTTAACCCATTCTACAAACATCGTTCAAATTTAAATCCTCAGTAAAGCGTATCTTAATTATACGTCCAGGTGCTATAGGTGATCTGATTGTTACCTTGCCTACCCTCGGTGCAATTCGTGATCATTTCCCCAATGCCTTTATTGAGGTCATGGGCTATCCCGCGCATCTGGAACTTATCAAAGGGCGCTATTATGCGGATGTGGTCAGTCGATTTGATCAAATGGATATTGCCCACCTCTTTGTGAAAGATGCTGAGATACCCAACTCTTTCAGAGAAAGACTGTGTCAGATGGATTTGATTATTTCCTTTGTTTCTGACAGTGACCGGATTTTTTCTCATAATTTGAATGCTTCAAAAGCCCGGTGTATTATTCATTACGACCCTTTTCCCGCTGATGATGCAGGGATTCACATGATTGATCATTTTCTGCACGTGTTGGATTCCCTGGGGATCACATACACCGATACTATCCCAAAAATATTTTTAAACGATGAAGATATCAGGTTTGGTGAGGATTTTGTAAAAGACCGCATTGCCGGTTCAAAAAAAATGTTGATTGCCATTCACCCCGGGAGCGGCAGTAGGCAAAAATGCTGGCCTATTGAAAGATTTGCTGCATTGATAAACCGGCTCAATCAGGAGTTGCAAGCGCACATCATTGTTATCTCTGGCCCTGCGGATCAGGAGATTGTTGAAGGATTAAACGCGGGAATTCACGATGATTTCACTTTGACTGACCAACTTCCCCTGGCTAAACTCGCTGCTGTAATAAAGCGATGTAATTTCTTTATAGGAAATGATTCTGGAATTACGCATCTAGCCGCTGCGCTCGGTATTTACACCATTGCCCTCTTCGGCCCCACGGATCCAAAAATTTGGGGGCCCCGGGGTGAGTCGGTAAAAATCCTTTATAAAAAAGTACATTGCAGTCCCTGTGTGGCAGACATGAGAAGAAATTGCTTTACACAAATATGTTTGGAAAATATAAAAATGGAAGATATCATCCATGAAGTACGATCGAAGGGCTGAAAAAGGTTGGGATTTCACGATATTGTTCTTTTTCAATTGACTGGCTTATCACAGTTTTATATACTTTGACTCCCCTTGTTTTATTTTAGCTTTTATCGATACCTGAATTCGTGGGTAATTATTCATGTAAGGAAAACAGATGTCCATGTCCAAAAAATCGAAACAGTGTCAGTTACAACATAAATATCTCTGTAAACCGCGCATAACTCCTCAAGTCTTAAAGAAGGGTATGAAGGTAAAGGATCTCGTTGACGAATATAGTCGTTCCGGGGCATTTAATGCGGGACGGTTGGCAGAGGCATGTAAACTTTATGCTCATATGATTGGCGAGGATGCTACCATAGGCCTTACTCTCTCGGGGGCTATGACGCCTACGGGAATGGGGGGGATACTTATTGCTCTTATTGAAAATGGATTTGTGGATTTTATCATTTCGACCGGCGCTAATCTGTACCATGATCTTCACTTTGCTTTGGACTTGCCGATACATCAGGGTGATTTTCGGGTTGACGATACAAAACTTTACGAAGCAGGAATTGAACGTATCTATGATATCTTTATCACGGATGAATTATTGTTTAAGACGGATAAATTTATTCAGGATGTAACTCAAAAAAATTCTATCACTCAGCCCGTCTCCACTGCTGACTTTCACTATGTGTTAGGCAAAGCGGTTCTTTCTGATACCCCATCACCTCAGTTAAGTTTTGTGGCTCAGGCGGCACGGTATAATGTGCCAGTTTTTGTCTCTTCTCCTGGCGATTCTTCGATTGGAATGAATCTGTCTTATCTCAAAATACAGGATAAAGGTATAACGATTGATACCGATCTGGATGTCCTTCAAACGACGGCGATTGTTTTCAACAGCGAAAAGAACGGTGTTGTAAGTATCGGAGGTGGTTCACCAAAAAATTTCTACATGCAGACACAGCCTACCCTTGCACAAATACTGGATATTAATAAAGGCGGCCATGATTACTTTATTCAGATTACTACCGATGCGCCTCAATGGGGCGGGCTTTCAGGAGCAACACCAACAGAGGCGATATCATGGGGTAAGATACGCAGTGAAGAGGTGAAAAACCATGTGGTTGTGTATAGTGACGCGACAATAGCCATGCCGATCATTGCAGGATATGTAATGTCAGAAAAAAAGCCGCGGAAGAAAAAACATTTATACAAGAATCTACCTGCCTACATAGCAGAGTTAAAGAATCATGTGAAGTAACCCTAAACCGAACAAGTCGGAAAAGATTATCAATAACCATGTGCTATTCTTAGTTTTTCCACAACGAAACGTTTCTCATGACTCTCTGCGATTCTTTACAAATAGTGTTATAAGGAATTGAAACGAGATTATAGTATAAGAAGCATGGGATAATCAAAAAGTTGTGCATCAGGAGAAGAGTGTAATATCCTTGAGAAAGCGGGGCACGGCAAACCTTAATTATATCTAAATGAAAGAATATAAAGACAAATTAAAATCTGAACAACAATGGCATACCAGTACTGTTAATACCAAGCATTTCCTGAACTCAAAATGGTTCTTCTCATATAAAAGGAATGATTTTAATTATATATTTCCAAAACAACAATTATCAAAATGTATTATTCGAACGATAAAATCAAATAATCCTTCTGTTCTTATAGCTCCACTAGGGACAGGAGACGACATTAAGTATATTAGACCGCTTGCCGGAGATATACACGGAATTGATATATCCAGAGAAGCAGTTGAAAAAATATCTCACGGTACAATCAATAAGCATGTAGGTGATATAAGCAATATGAATATGTTTGCCGACAATCAGTTTGACATAGTTCTTGTTCCTTTATTTTTCCACCACTTTGTTAAATACGGATTCAGTAATTTTTTAAAAGAAATATACAGAGTCTTAAAACCCGGAGGGCATTTTTTTGCTATCGAACCAAGTTCTTTTTATCCACTGAATAGTATAATTAAATGTATTAAAAAAGCCACCGGCAATATTACTGGAGCAGTGGAAGACGAAACATCTTTTAGTCCTTTTCTGCTTTCAAATGCAATGAAACATAGTGGATTTGTAAATGTAAAAGTAATTGGGGCAGGTTTTGTACATAATAGAACCCCTATATTTATCGCAAAATTAATTAATAAAATAACATACCCATTATTAAAACTGCCTTTTATTAAATACTTTGCATGGATGTGTATCTTTTATGGAAAGAAATAGCTATATAAAAGTCTCTTACAAAATGTATTTTTACATTATTCAGCAAAACTATTTTTACCATTAACTGGATTTACTTGTTATACAGGACTCACAAGCTAATTGATAGAGGCATGAAGTTTTTGCACAGCTAACCCGAACTTAATCAATGAAAAGAATCGTAGAGAGTCATGAGAAACGTTTCGTTACTGTTGCCAGAGATAAAACCATTGGTGGATAAGAATAAAAAAATTATAGAGGAAGAAGATATACTACTTACACCAGTTGCCGAAACCGAAACTCTGCAATTGTGGAAGAACCGAAAAGAAGTCCCACTACCATTTCTACAGGTATAACCGGTCAGAGAGAACCAAGTGTTGAAGAAACGGATATAATACCCAAAATAGTTGTTGAAACAGAAATCTCTCAACCCGCGGAAAAAGCCGAAACGAAAATCCCGATAGAACATCCTGCCCTGCACGACAAGTATCGCAATTATTGGAAATTTTTAAAAAACTAAATTGTCACAATAATTCTATCGTTGTTAACATGGATATAAATATCATTTAGAGTAAAGAAAGGTTAATGCATGTTGTTTGTATTAATAATTTTATGTATGACAGATGTTTTTATTGTTTGCCAATAATCAACAACTTATCAACAATTTATTTTCACGAGTATGAATGGATTTTATGAAGGGGGAGTATAATTATACCCAATGAAATTAGTGCAGTATAAAAGCAGTGGAAAAATATGTGCTTCTAAGTTTCAATTTAATATGACATTACAAAACAAGATATTTTTCACAACTAAAGTTATGGTTGTAAATATTTTTTAAATAAATTTATTTATGAATTTGCTGCAAGGTCTATATTATTTTTAATTGTTTTATTTATAACGGTGTTAGGTACGACACGTGTTTATGCCAAAAATATTTTAAGAATACGTCCGTCTTTTTATTTTGACACATATAAATCCTTCTGCTAATATCGGCCTCCTTCAAATATAAATCTTACTTCATTTCCAAAAAAATTTCTGCATAGCATAAAAGGATAGTAATAATAATGGAGTTTTACACAAAGGTCTGGGATGATGTTCTTCAAGATATTCGGGAAAGAGTGGGTCCTTTGCGATTTAACCTGTGGTTTAAAAATACCCGGCTTGAATCTTTTGATGATAACTGTGCAAATATTGCCGTGCCGAATGTATTTACCCAAGTATGGTTGCAAGAAAATTTTTCAACTATATTGAGGGAAGGTATTGGAAAGCTCGTAAATAGTAAGGATCTGAATATAAGATTTTCTATCTCAAAAAACGGTAAGGATGAAAATATTCTACCGGTTGGCAACTCTCTCGCAGAGAAGAAAATAGACAGGAACAAAACTGTTTCATCATTAACGAGACATCTGAAGCTGGAAGATTTTGTAATAGGTCCTAATAACAGAATGGCATATACCGCATCCCTCGAAATTATTAAGGACAAATATCCCGCCTTTAATCCCCTTTTTATTCACGGTCCTGTTGGTGTTGGAAAAACTCATATTCTTCAAGGGGTTTGGAACCGGATTCGGGAAGAACAAAATATAAATGGTATTTATATGCCAGCTGAGAAATGGACAAATGAATTTATTTATTCGTTGCAAAAAGGAAAAATGGAAGCATTTCGACAGAAATTTAGAAATGTGGATATATTTCTTATAGATGATGTACATTTCCTTTCCAATAAGCAGGGTGTTCAAGAGGAGTTTTTGCATACTTTCAATGCATTATATGAGTTGTCAAAAAGAATTATATTTGCAAGTGATGCACATCCAAAGATGATCGGTCAGCTAAAAGAAACCCTTGCGAGTCGGTTTATGTCGGGAATGATTGTCAAAATAGATAAGCCTGATTATGCGACAAGACTTTTAATCTTGCGATCAAAAGCCGCGCATTTTGAGGTGCATTATCCTGAAGAAGTGCTGGAATTTATTGCAGAAAAATTTGATGATAATGTGAGAGAAGTTGAAAGTGCATTGACAACGCTTTCTGCACATGCCAGGTTTAATGAAAAAAGCATAGATATCCAGTTGGCCAGTGATGTACTGGGAGAATTTTATTTGACAGAAGGAAAAATCATTAAAATTAATGAAATTGAAGCCGCGATATTAAGCTATTTCAACATTTCACGCAATGAGCTTCACTCAAATAAAAAAATAAAATCTGTTTCCTTTCCACGGCAAATATGCATGTACCTGATCAAAACTCTCATGAATTGGTCTTACCAGCAAATCGGGAATTACTTTACAAGTAAGAAACATTCCACGGTTATGTTTGCCATAAAGAAGGTGAAAGAACAAATCGACAGCGACAAACAATTTAAGACGTTTATCGATACATTAATAGAAAAGATTAAAAAAGAAAAGAAGTAGTTTTCGCGACCTGACATCAAAATGCCTGACTCCGGCATACATTGGTATGAGTTGTTTAAATAACATAAAGCAAACGCTGAGAGAGGAGAACGTGGATGGATTCTTAATTACCAGTGCAGTTAACATTCGGTATGTTACGAACTTTACGGGGAGTGAAAGTATTCTTTTGATCACGCCGGGTTGTGATTACTTATTCACGGATTTTAGATACGTTGAACAGGCCCGGCAGGATATTCCCTGGATTAAGATCGTTGAAAAAAAGATTTCTTTAATGAGGACAATCTGTGGGAAGCTCAAGCGCCTGAAAATTAAAAAGCTCTATGTTGAATCTCTCTATCTTACGGTTTATCAGTACCGTGAAATTATAGGCAATAAAGAAGGGATTCGCATTATACCGACACAGGGAATTGTTGAAAGATACCGAAAACGGAAAACGTATCAGGAGTTAGAGAAGATTCGGACGGCTATTAAGATTGCTGAGAAGGCGTATGCAGGTACGAGGGAAAAAATAAAGGCAGGATTATCAGAAAAACAAATTGCGGATTTTTTGGAGTATGAAATAAGAAATCAGGGTGGTGAAAAAAGTTCTTTTGAAATAATTTGTGCTGCAGGACAACGTGCTTCACTGCCGCATGCGCGTGCAACTGAGAGAATAATACAGGGGAAAGAAGCAGTATTAATCGATTGGGGTGTATGTTTTCAGTTTTATAATTCCGACTTGACAAGGGTTCGTTTCGTAGATAGAATATCCCCCGCGTATAAGAAGATATACCAAATAGTGTTAGATGCACAGTGTTTCGCAATTGATAGAATAAAACCTGGCCGAAAGGCGAGTGATGTTGATTCTGCCGCGAGAAGTTATATTGAAAAAAAAGGATATGCAAAGTGTTTTGGTCATGGAGTAGGGCATGGCATCGGGCTTGAGGTGCATGAAGGCCCCACGATAAATAGCAGGAGCAAGGAAATATTAGAAGAGAGTATGGTATTTACCGTAGAGCCTGGAATTTATATCCCGGGGTGGGGTGGTGTACGCATAGAAGATATGGTATTAATTACTTCCAGCGGTTGTGAGGTTTTAAGTCAGGTACCAAAAAAGATTAAAGAAATAGCAGTTTAAATTAAAAAGAGAGCACGCCGTTGTCTGTTAAAGAAGGATAATAAAAAATAATCTGTACAATAGCCCTTCATTTTACTCCACCAGTTTGTTGTTTCATATTTCTCCGCGTAGTTCTTAAACAAAGGTAATCCCCATACGGATTAGCAGAAGATTTTTTTGGCTTTCCTGTTTAATAGTTAAAAATAAAACTCCACATTAAGGAACAGAAGATGAGTGTTATAGACAAGGTAAAGCAATTAATTTCAATTATGAATGAAAACGAATTGTCTGAGATTGAAATTCAGGAAGACGTTACCAAAATAAGGATTAAAAAAACTGAGGTTGGTTATACTCATACCGTTGCTTCATCAGTTGCAGTTCCCTCCATATATCCTCCACCGCTAGAACAAAAACATCCGATGCCCGTATTGTCGAAAGATAGTGAAAATATTACAGAGATTATTTCACCAATGGTGGGTACATTTTATCGGGCCAATGCTCCTGGAGCAGAGCCGTGTGTGAATGTTGGAGACTTTGTTGACGAGGAAACCGTGGTTTGTATTATTGAGGCAATGAAGATAATGAACGAAGTAAAAGCAGAGTTGGTAGGTGAAGTTGTTGATATCTATGTCAATGATGGGGAAGCTGTAGAGTATGGGCAGCCGCTATTTCGTGTTAGACCATCAACAAAGTGACAGATATGATTGTAAAATTCAAAAAATTCATGACTGACGGATAACTAGAGTATGTTTTCAAGGATAATGATTGCAAATCGGGGCGAGATTGCTTTAAGAATTATACGGGCTTGTCGCGAAATGGGTATAGAAACAGTTGCAATATGCTCGAAGTCGGACAAAAATGCCATGTACTTAAAGCAGGCAGATATTACGGTATGTGTCGGTCCTTCAGAAGCAGAGAGTAGTTATCTAAATATTCCGAGCATCATTAGTGCCGCGGAGATAACTGATATTGAAGCAATACATCCGGGATATGGTTTTTTATCCGAGGTCAGCCATTTTGCCGAAGTGTGCGAATCTTCCAAAATCGTATTTATAGGCCCGAGATCGGACGTATTGAAAAAACTTGGGAATAAGACCGAAGCGAGGAAAATTGCTATAGCGTGTAAAGTCCCTGTAGTACCGGGGAGTGAATCCGTTATCAAAAGCCAACAACAGGCGCTTGATGTAGCACACAAGATCGGATATCCGGTTATCATTAAGGCATCTTCTGGTGGTGGAGGGCGTGGAATGCGCGTTGCTCACAATGATATAAGTCTTGTAAATTCCCTTGCGGTTGCTCAACGGGAAGCGGAATCGGCTTTTAAGGATCCGTCGATATATATAGAAAAATATATTGAAGATACACGCCATGTAGAGGTGCAAATATTTGGGGATAATTATGGCAATATTATTCACTTGGGTGAGAGGGACTGTACCTTACAACGAAAACATCAAAAACTTATTGAAGAATCCCCGTCTCCTAATATATCCGACCGCTTACGTGAGGAAATATGCAAGGCGGCAATTAAAATAGCAAAGGCTGTGAATTATACAAATGCTGGTACGGTAGAATTTTTAGTAAACAAAGCGGGTGATTTTTATTTTATAGAAGTAAATACCCGTCTGCAGGTGGAACATCCGGTTACTGAGATGGTTACCGGTATTGATTTGGTGAAGCAGCAGATAAGAATTGCGTGTGGGGAACGGTTAAATATAAAACAGAAACGAGTCAGACCTCGGGGCGTTGCAATAGAGTGCCGTATAAATGCTGAAGACCCAGGCAATGGGTTTCGTCCTCAGCCAGGCAAGATTACTTTGTATAGCCCACCCGGTGGCAGAGGGGTAAGAGTTGACTCTCACGTGCATGCTGGTTATGAGGTCCCTCCGTATTATGATTCCATGATTTCGAAGTTGATTGTTTATCAAAAGACACGGGAAGAAGCAATTGCCTGCATGAAAAGAGCTTTAGCTGAATATGTAATCGAAGGTATTAAAACGACCATTCCGCTGAATTTAGAACTAATAGCACATCCGCAGTTTGCAAGTGGAAACATCAATACGAATTTTGTAGAAAATCTGTTATCAAAAAACCAACATTCATGATACATGAATTTTTTCTTGACACTATTCAAAAAGCATGCTAAGCTAAAGTTCCCTATAAGGTAACTACTCGTTGAATCAAACGTTCTAAGGTCTTTTTAAACGCTTGTCAAAGATCGAAATAATATTATAAATGAATGAGTCTGGTTTTGATGAATATAATAATTTGCTTTAGGGATCAAGGATAGCCTATGGCGGTTTTTGTAATTTTATTTGGTAATTAGGAAAGGAGATCGTAATGTTTGGTGGTAGGAAAGCGCTGTGTTTGATGAGTGGTATTGTGGTTTCTGTATGGAGTTTAGCATTTTCATTTCCTGCAATATCCAACGGTGCGGAGTATGTTGGTAATAGCGGTTGTAAGTGTCACATGGGAAAAGGTTGCTTCGAAGGTGAAGAGTATAAGGAGAGATTGCATTCAAATACTTGGGAGAAAAGGCTAAAAGGGACTCCGGATGCGGATAATCCCGATTGCTTGAAATGTCATGCGACAGCATATGGCGAAAAGATTGCTGATGCTGGCAAGAAATATTTGCCGAATGTGCAATGTGAGGCCTGTCATGGTGCTGGTTCTGAGTATAAGAAAATAAAAGAAAACTATCAAGGTAAAGGAAAAGATGCATTTAAAGAAATATTAAAGAAAGATCCTTTCGAGGCCAGAAAAGCACAATATGATACCGGTCTGATCGTAGCAGGTATTAACGGGCCTGCAACGGTAAAGGAACAGTGTTTGAAATGTCATTGGGAAAGTAAAGATGATAAGAATAAATGTCCGAAAACAGACAAGATTATGGATTACAAAGATTATTTTAAGAAGGATGATCACCGTGATGAGGACGAAATTGATGTAGCGATTAAAAAGCTTTCTCCTGAAGACAAAAAGAAGTGGGCTGCTCTGTTACCAAAGGATGAAATTCTTAATACACCATTAAAACCAAAGAAAAAGGAATAACTCTTTGGGCTTAAGAGTTATCTAGCTGGGGAGGATTCCGTAGATGTTTTATAAGTCAGAGAAAAGCTTAGTTTTATCTGGTTTTAAGGGATTTAAATTGTATGCGCTTTTTGCGATAAGTGCAGCTATTATTGGCCTGTCGCCTGCAGTTTTACCTGCAGGCGATAATGGCCCCTGTATTGAATGTCATACAAAACCAGATAAGTTAAAGACGGCAGAAAAGGCGAAGATTGATCCCGTTACGGGTGAAATTCAGGTGGTTTCCATGCTCATTGATGAAGTCACCTTTAAGGCTTCGGCTCATGGGGGGGAGGATTTCTTTTGTACGGATTGTCATCAGGATCTCGACGGGGCAGATTTGACAGATGGCCATAAGCCAAATCTAAAGCCCGTTGATTGTATAACCTTTTGTCATGATGACCCTGCAGATGATTATTTGCAGAGCAACCATGTGAAGTTGATGAAACAGAATAATAAAGATGTACCAACCTGTAAGGATTGTCATGCAGGTTTGACTTACCACTATACTTCGCTTGGGGAAAAATCTCCGCGAGATGTACCTAAAGGAACAGACCCCCTTCATAGAAAATTAACGATCGACTCCTGCGGGGAGTGTCATCAGGATTATCTCGAGAGCTACAGGAATAATGCTCATGGTCAGGTTACTGCTCTTGGCCATACAGATGTCGATGTCCCCGTGTGTTTTGATTGTCACGGTAAGCATAAAATTTTAAACTCGGCTGACCCGGAATCCAAAGTTGGTAAAGAGAGGATTTTAGAAACCTGCGGGAGTTGTCATGCAAATGCCAATGAGAGTTTTGTAAAGCACGTGGAGCACCCACAGATTAAGAACCTGAATTATTACAAAAAGTTACTTGCAGCAGTTAAAAATGCGCGCAGTAACCCGGAAAATCTTAAAACCATACTGAAGAATCCACAGACGATCTTATGTGTTGTCTTTGTCATGTATGTGGGAATATTAGCATTTACATTTTCGGCTTTTGGACTTCATTCATTGCTAAGTTGGTTTGCAGTTGCACGAGATGAGTATAAGAGAAAGGGGCATACAGATGAAGAGCAGCATTAATTATGTGAGGTTTAGTCTGTTTCACAGATTTTGCCACTTTTTGATTATAATAAGTTTTTTTGGCCTGGTCTTAACGGGGATGCCTCTGGCATTTCGAAGTTATGGATGGGCGAGATGGTTGTATGAGTTATTCGGTGGATACCCGACTGCCGGGTTTATTCATCGTATCTGCGCCTTAATAACTTTTTTTGCAGCATTTATTCATTTCCTTTACTTGTTTATTTGCATTTCTGTGCAAAAAAGAAAGGGATTCTTTTGGGGGCCGGGTTCTTTACTTATTCAACCCAGAGATATATTTGATATTGTTGGTGATATTAAATGGTTTCTTGGTATAGGAAAGCGCCCTGATTTTGACCAATGGATTTATTGGGAGAAGTTTGAATATTTATCGTTGATGTGGGGAACTTTGGTAATGGCGGTTACCGGATTAATCCTTTGGTTCCCTGTACAATTCACAAAAATTATTCCCGTCTCAGTCGCGAGTGTTGTTGATCTTCCCAGTATTGCCCTGATCATTCATCGATATGAGGCAATTTTAGCGGCTGGTTTTATATTCACCATTCATTTTTTTCACACTCACCTGCTTCCAGAAAAAATGCCAGTTGATGAGGCGATTTTTACCGGAAGAATAACCGAGGCAGAATTTCGGCATGAGCGACTTAATCAGTTCAAAAGGCTTGAAAATCAACAGCAATTGGAAAATTATAAAGTTGCTCCCCCATCACTGTTTGTGAGTTTTCTAACCAGGTTATTTGCAGTTCCTATTTTAATTACCGGGTTAATAATGGTTGGGTTCATGTTTTCCGCTCTTATTGTTTGGGCTATCTAATTCAATAATAGCATCAGTTCGATAAGAAACGAGCAAGCCTTTGTAAGTAATTTGAAAGACTATAGCGTTTGGATAGGTGTAGGATGGCTTACAAAGTTTTAATTGCAGATGATGAAGAACGCATGCGAAGAGTGCTTGCTATGGTTTTTGAGGAGATGGAAGATGTCAAGGTTGTAACGACAAGCTGTTGTGAATCAACTTTAGATCATCTTGAACGCGAGCGTTTTCATCTACTTATAACGGACCTGAAAGTACAGGAAATGGGAAGGCTTGAATTTCTCAGGGCAATCAAAGGTAAAGTTCCTGATCTTCCCATTATTGTACTTACTGCTTACGGGTCTGTTGGTTCTGTAATTGATGTTATGAAAGAAGGTGTTTTTGATTATCTTACCACACCTTTTGAGAAAGAAATTCTCAAGTTAGCCGTGAACAGGGCTCTGAAAATGAGTACTCTTGCTATTGAAAATAAATATTTACGCCAAGAACTCGAGTCCCAGTATGATTTTAAAAACATCATTGGTAATTCACCGCAGGTAATTGAGGCATTGCGATTAGTTGGTGAGGTATCGAAAACGGATTCAACCGTATTGATAACGGGAGAAAGTGGCACGGGGAAAGAATTAATTGCACGTGCCATACACTATAATAGTAATAGAGCGTGTGGTCCCCTCATTGTATTGAACTGCGCTGCAATTCCGGAAAATTTGCTTGAAAGTGAATTGTTTGGTTATGAACGAGGTGCGTTTACCAATGCGGAGAAAACGAAGAAGGGCCGCTTTGAACTGGCAGCTGGTGGTACTTTTTTCATGGACGAAGTATCTGAAATGAGCACGGCCGTTCAGGCAAAAGTATTGCGGGTAATTGAAGCTAAAGAGATGGAGCGCCTCGGTGGCACTGAAACGATTAAGGCAGATAGTAGAATTATCTGTGCAACAAACAAGGATCTTGAGGAGTTGGTAAAATCAGGAAAATTCAGAGAAGATTTATATTACAGAATAAGTGTTTTCCCAATCACATTAACACCATTAAGGGAAAGAAGAGAAGATATCATTCCCTTGAGTAGGCACTTTTTAAAACGGTTTTCAACAAAAATGGGTAAATCTCCCGTTTCATTAAGCAAAGAAGCAGAAAAGTTGCTTATCATGCATAAGTGGGAAGGTAATATCAGAGAGTTGCAAAATGTTATTGAACGGGCGGTAATACTTTGTAAGACAAACGTAATCACGTCTGAGCATTTGCCGATTACGATAGTGAGAGGTGCTCAGCTTATTAACAAAGATAAAGTACAACCGGTAGATAGATTGGTTTCGTTTGATATTCCTCCGCATGGCTTGTCGTTAGACGCTTTAGAAAAGCAGTTGGTTACTCAGGCTCTTGAAAAAAGTAAAAATAATAAGACAAAAGCTGCTAAATTATTAGGTTTGACGAGGGGGACATTTCGGTATAGGTTACAAAAGTATGGTTTGGCAAATTGATGGATAAGAACATAGCTAAGGATTAAATCTCAGTGAAAAATGGCTGAATAAAACCATAATGGTGCACTAAATTCGAGGTGAAGTGATCATGAGGTTTTTATAATTTACCGTCATTTTGTATGTTATGAAGTATCTGATGCCTGTTTCTATGTTTGGTATGAGTTGTGCTGGATTTTGTGTGAATTTCGTGAAGGTATTTCTAAAATGTTGATAAACAAAAACTATGAAAGGGGGTGAGTAGAATTATGAGAAAGACTTTTATTCTAGCTGTAGGCGTGTTCTGTATGGTTGTTTCTCTGAGTCATTCTGTTTTTGCCGCATGGGATAAACCTTGCGATAAGCGACAGATTTTAGAAGCATATTGGTGCGATGCCTGCAAAGATGTTCGGGAGTTTAACGAGTGTTCCGAAATAGGATACATTTGGGATTTTGCAAAACATCGTGCTGCCGGGGACAAGACCCATACTGACTTACCTACGTGTTGGGCATGCCAGAAAATTGCCTATAGTTGCGTAAATACCAACTGTAAGAAATATGGCGTGTGTTTGCCTGCTCCTGGTGCCTGTGATGAATGTGGTGACGATATCACAAGCAAAAAAATCTGGGCAAGAGCACTGTTTAAATGTTCTAAGTGTGGCAAAGAAACCCCAGAGCCAGGGAAAGGTTTTACCACGATAAAAGGCAGATATGCGCCACAAGTTGAAAAAGCAGGGGATTGTGAAACGTGTGGTGTAGCTTTGGAAATAATCTGTACGAAATCAGGCACTTGTCCGCACGTTACGAAATAGTTGTACTTTATTTTGTGTTGTAGATTAGTAGATTAATTGAACTAGGAGGGAAGGAAGAGCGATGAAAGGAAGAGGATGGCTAGGAGCAGCGGTAGTAGGAGCGGTGCTGTCGGTGGGTGGAGTGTCGAGCGCTGGGTTTATCCAGGGCACGCACGTGAAGACGGATTTGCCGGGGCCGTTTCATAT
>PHFX01000184.1 GCA_007618135.1 Candidatus Brocadia sp. WS118
CACCCTGAACGATTCAAAGGAATTTCACCTAAACCCCCAAGTATGCCTGTGGCTGCCTGGATTAATCAACCAAAACAAATATCGACTCTACCTTTAGAGTCTAAATTATTTACTAAAGTGTCTAATTTCCATTGACATATTCCGAGACTCGTACTGACTTACGGCTAAACGAGACAATAGTTTCCACAAAATGAAATATTATACTACTTGAAATGACTTTCCTAATGGTTGAAACCCTGCTGTATCTTGATGTTCGAGTTTAGCTCTGATTTCTTCAAATTTTCTGACAGTTTCCTGGGAGTAAAGGCGTTCACCGCAACGAAGACAGACTTCTGCATGTACTTTTAAAACGGCGGTGTTATTACCTCCACGTAAAAGCTTCTCCACCTCTTTTTCGATCATTTCACTCCCACAAACGGGACATTTTTCAAATGGCATCATAGTTGCCTTCTCCTTTCTCTCCAATTAATCCATAGATTAGGATCTGGACGATAAACAGTAATAAGCACAACCCACAGATTCATTTCATTGTATGCCCAAACACTATGAACAGGGCTACCGCTAAAAGTCTGGCCATATATCAAACAACTTGGATATGGTTTGTCGTTCGGGTAATCCTCAATAATTTCACCATGAAAGACTGAAAAATAAACTTCATCAAATGTGAGCTTATCAGCTTCAGCTTCTTCGTCAGCGTGGTCGGTGATTCTGACCAGGTTTGCTTGAATCGCTTCAATAATGTTAACAATGTTCATCCAGTATTTCCAGACTTTAGTTATTTATGTTTGTTTAGCTATAGAGCCTACGCATAAACTCAAAAATAAACCATCAAAAGGCAAAAATGTATAGTGAAAGCATTGACAGAAAAACGGATACATTGGAAGATGCGTGCAACGGATTCGCTCCGATTGCGCTGCTTTACGAATAGAACTTTTGCACCTTGCATATAATGCAACGAGTTAAGCCTTGTGGCTTCCACCTAAATATTTCATGAGAATTGACTTGAAATACTCACCATGCCACAATTCCCCTCATCGTTATTTAAGGCCGTATCTGTCCAACTTCCGATAGAGGGTGCGTTCTCCAATGCCGAGCATTTTTGCCGCCTCCTCTCGATTTCCGCCTACGGTGGTCAAGGTGCTTTTTATAAGCTCACGCTCTGCTTCCTCAACAGTCATTCCCGCCACAAAACCCGGTGAATGCGATACTTCACTGCTACGCTGTAATATATGATCAGGGATGTCTTCAACATCTAAGGTATCTTTCATGCTTACGACAACCATACTTTCAATACAATTTTTTAATTCCCGTATATTTCCCGGCCAGGGATATTTATATAAAATCTTTCTGGCTTCGGGAGATATCTGAGAGACCCCTTTCGCATGTACCTCTGAGTATTCCCGAAGAAATGCATCGATGAGCAAGGTAGTGTCTTCAAGTCTTTCCCGAAGAGGCGGCAATTTAAGAGAAACGACATTTAGCCGGAAGTATAAATCATTACGAAACTTTCCTTCCTTGATGAGTTTTTCCAGGTCCTGATTTGTAGCGGCGATCAAACGGACGTCAACCTCAAGGGGTTCATTGCTTCCAATACGCGTAATCACGCCATCCTCAATAACCCGTAATAGTTTGACCTGAGTAGAAAGTGGCATATCACCAACTTCATCTAAGAACAATGTGCTGTGATGGGCGCACTCGAATTTTCCTTTTCGTTGATAGAGAGCCCCCGTAAAGGCGCCTTTTTCATGTCCAAAGAGCTCACTCTCAAGGAGATTTTCCGGAATTGCAGCGGAATTTAATATGACCATTGGCTTATTCTTTCTGGGGCTGTTATTATGAATAGTTTTTGCAACAAGCTCTTTCCCCGTCCCACTTTCTCCTGTTATCAACACTGTGGCTGTAGTGCCAGAGATTTGCTTAACGATATTCAACACTTTTTGCATTTTTGGACTATTACCAATAATACCGGTTAGTCCAAATTTTTCGTCAAGTTGCTTATGGAGTTCTTTGTTGCTCCTCACCAGCGCCTGTTTTTCAACGAGTTTTGCTATCTCCGCACGCAGATGGTTAATATTAAAGGGTTTTAGGAGGTAAGTGGCTGCCCCTTTCTGCATAGCATCGACCGCAGTTTCTACGGTACCATAACCCGTAATCAGAATAACTTCAGCCTCAGGCAATCTCTCTTTTGTTGTTTTGAGTATGTGCAGACCGTCAATGTCATGCATAATTAAATCCGTTATTACAATATCTACATCCCCTGTTTCTATACATTTTAATCCTTCTTTACCACTGGTAGCGATAAGGCAGGTGTATCCAACCTTCTGAAGCGCCTCTGCAGTCGCAGTTGCATGCTCTTTTTTGTCGTCAACAACCAGAATAACGGTATGGTTTGTCATATATATATGTTCAATCAATTCTTAAGTCTATCGGTAACTTTATTGAAAAGTTGCTTCCTTTGCTCTCTTCACTCTGGACGGAAATTGACCCTTTATGTTCTTCGATAATACGTTTTGCCGTTGGAAGCCCAAGACCTGTACCGGTCTTTTTGGTAGAGTAATAGACATGGAATATTTTATCAAGAATATCCTTTGGAATACCAGACCCTGTATCTGTAATATCGATTTGTATGAATTTTTTTCTCCCGGACGTACGGATCATAAGCTCTCCGCCATGTTCCATTGCCTGTTCCGCATTGATAACCACATTTAAAATCGCCTGTTTGACAAGGTTGACGTCTAATTGGCAGGAAGGGATATGGGCATCGTAACTTTTCAGTATCTGTATCTGCTTCTGTTTTATCTCCGGGGTAACAAAATCTATGACCTCGTCAACAACTTCATTAATATTGCAATTTTCTAATTCTAGTTTTTGTCCCTTTGCATATCTGAGAAAATCATTCAAGATTTCCTCTAGCCGTTGCACCTCTTTTTGTAATGCCTGTATCCGTGTATATGCCTTTTTGCTGTTTTCCCCTTTCATGCTTTGTACGTCTTCCATGAGGAGTTGCAGATTGATACTGAACGTGCTCAACGGATTTTTTATCTCATGAGCAAGCCCACCTGCCAGTGTTCCAACGAAAGCTAATCTTTCAGAATGCATTGCTCTTTTTTCAAGCCCACGGGTTTTATTGACAGCCCTTCGTATGGAGAAAAAAACCAGTGGAATAAAAACGGCACTTGCTATTGCTGCACCAAATAAATACTGAATCACCTTCTTTTACCAAAAAAAATAAGCCAGGAAGACGTTTTGACTCACTATCTCCCTGGCTCAAAGATACGGCTTATATGTAATTTAGGAATTAAGACGCATTACTTTTTGGGCTTGTAAACCTTTTGCCCCTTCAACGATATCAAACTCCACCTTTTCTCCGTCTTCCAGCGTCTTAAATCCTTCACTTGTTATATTTGAATAGTGAACGAAAACATCCCCCCCGCCTTCTTGTTCAATAAAACCAAACCCTTTTTTTGCATCAAACCATTTCACTTTACCTATTGCCATTCTCTTGCTCTCCTATTTGAATAAATACACCGTATACCAAGAAAAACAACCTATGCCTCTTTTTTATCCTTTATGCCTTCTCTATCCTCCCAATAAAAACCGAAAGATAAACGATAAAAGTTTTATAAAATTTTTCTCCAATTCCTCCTTGTCAGTAAATATCTTGAAACTATCTTAAACAAGCTAAAAAACTCCGTTACATTACCCTGTAAAGTCTTTCACCTTACACTAGAAGGCTGGGGTTGTTCTTTTTCTTTGAGGGCAGCTTTTCTGCTTAATTTAACCCTTTTTTGATCATCTATTCCAATTACTTTTATCATAATTTCTTGCCCTACCTTTACAACGTCTTCGACCTTTTCAACGTAGCCGTCAGACAATTCGGAAATATGCACCAATCCATCATGGCCCGGAATAATTTCCACAAAAGCACCGTACTCTTTTAAAGAAAGAACTTTTCCCGTATAGGTCTTACCTACCTGAACCTCTTCCGTCATGCGTTCAATCCATATTTTGGCCTTTTGTGATGACTCAGTTAGTATAGATGAAATAATAACGGTACCATCATCTTGAATCTCTACCTTTGCACCAGTTTCTTCCTGTATTTTCTTGATATTTTTTCCGCCGGGTCCGATGACCATGCCGATTTTTTCCGGATTGATCTTAATATGCACTAATTTCGGCGCATATACAGAAATTTCTTCCCTCGGTTTATTGATAACTTTTGCCAGCTCCTGAAGGATATGAAGCCTCCCTTCTTTAGCCTGCGCCAGGGCATCCCGCATAATTTTTTCAGTAATCCCTGATATCTTTATATCCATCTGCAGCGCAGTAACACCTTTTGATGTTCCGGCAACTTTAAAATCCATATCACCCAGGTGGTCTTCTGTCCCTAAGATATCCGATAAAATAGATACCTGCTCCCCCTCTTTTACTAAACCCATTGCTATACCAGCCACTTGAGTAGTTATAGGAATACCAGCATCCATCATGGATAGGGTTCCACCGCATACCGTAGCCATAGAGGATGACCCATTGGATTCGGTGATATCGGAAACAATTCGTATCGTGTAGGGAAACTGTGTTAACGGGGGAAGCACCGCCTCTAAAGCTCGCTCGGCTAAAGCTCCATGACCTATTTCTCGTCTGCCCGGCCCACGCAGCGGTTTAATCTCGCCAACACAAAAAGGCGGGAAATTATAATCAAGCATAAATTTTTTTGAATATTCTTCCTCAAGGGTATCCACTCGTTGTTCATCCATCGTTGTACCCAGTGTCGTTACCACAATAGCCTGGGTTTCACCTCGTGTAAATAATGCAGAGCCATGGGTGCGTGGCAACATCCCAACTTCACAGGTAATAGGTCTGATATCTTTTAATCCCCGGCCATCCGGCCTCTTCTTCTCTTGCACGATTTGGTCACGCACAACAATTGTCTCAAGCCTCTCAAAGATAGTCTTGATAGCTTTTTTTGTCGGAGCGCCTTCCTTCTCGGTGCAATACTCGTGGATAATCTGATCCAGAATTTCGTGCAACGCGTGGCTTCGAGCATCTTTTCCCGGAGTCTGGTTTTTTTCTAAGATCTCTGAGTAATATTTCTTTTTAATTTCATGCAGAAGATCCATATCAAGTTTTAAAGGTGGAACAGGTTGTTTTTCTTTTCCACACTTGGCCAGCAGTTCCTTTTGGAGTTGAACGATTTCCTTTATAAATGCATGTCCAAACATAATAGCATCCAGCATCTGCTCTTCAGGAACCTCCTTACCAGACGCTTCAACCATGGTAACTGCGTCTTCTGTTCCTGAAACAACGAGGTCAATAGCGCTTTCAGCAAGTTCAGCATGTGTGGGATTGATAACAAACTCACCGTTGATCAGGCCAACCCTCACAGAACCTGTCGGTCCTCCGAAAGGAATGCATGATACGGTTAAAGCTGCGGACGCACCGATCATGGCTAAAATATCCGGGTCATTTTCTTTGTCTGTCGAAAGAACCATGGACATGACTTGAACTTCGCGAAGATATGTTTCCGGGAAGATTGGTCTTATAGGGCGATCTATTAACCGCATGGTTAATATTTCTTTTAAGGTCGGTCTGCCTTCTCTTTTAAAGAAACCGCCAGGAAATTTCCCGGCAGCATACATTTTTTCCCTGTAGTCGACAGTGAGCGGGAAAAAATCCGCTTCTTCATTTTCTTCTGCTGATGATACCGCCGTAGCCAATATCATAGTATCACCATACCGTACTACCGCCGCACCATCAGCTTGTTTTGCAATTTTACCTGTTTCTATAATAAGCATCTCTTTGCCGATCAATCGCTCGACTCTACAATACGTCATTTAATTCCTCCTGCCTTTATTATTTATATCTTGTTTTTGACCAGCAAAAGATACGAATAATTCAAATTTTTTGAACATTTTTGATAAGTCTATAGGTCCCTCCTAGAAATTTGGCTTTATTTCCTAATGCCAAGTTTTGTAATGAGTTTTTTATATCTTTCGTTATCTTTGCTTGATAAATATTTCAATAATGCGGACCTGCGCCCAACCATAAGAAAAAGCCCTCTACGGGAGGTATGGTCTTTTTTATGTCCCTTTAAATGGTCACTCAAATGATTAATGCGCTCGGTCAATAATGCCACCTGCACCTCAGGTGAACCGGTGTCACTCTCGTGAACCCTGAGATCCTTAATGATTCTCTGTTTTACTTCTTTATTCATAATTGCACAAATTCCTTACGTAAAATCTATGATAATGAACCCTTCTTAATGATCTATGCTTGGATATTGTTGTTCTATAACGATGACATCATGAGATAGATTGGGAATAGTATAGCAAAGCGTGTCCATCATTTGCAACAAAAAAAATTCTCCAAACGGTTCTCCTCCTTAATAAACAATGTAACCTTGTGTTGAAGCCTGGCACCTCATCCAGAACATAGTATCAGGTAATTGCTATTTTTTTATAAGCATGCAAATGACATACAAAAACCTATGGCTTTCGCATCGTACTTACGCCGTACCTCAGCTATGGCATATCAGACAACAAAACATCTTTGCTATCAAGGAAAAGAACGATATAATTAATAACCATGAATAACAGAGGTGCATTTATGAAGGGGAAAAGGAGAGGTGCTGGGGTTGTCTCTCAGAGAGGCGTTGAAGCTATCCCGGGTTTTCCACATACAAATACATGATATAGACGACGGCAGAATTGTCCAGCCTTTTGAAATGCTGATGAAGTTTCTCAGAGTTTACGGGTTAGAGACTGAGATGTTTCTGAGGAAGACGGATTCCACGAAGGCGTTATTATTGTTATCAACCCTTACCTGAAATTCGAACATGATGATTATCGCCTATGCGGAGGGAAGAACTGGAGAAGTTGGGCGATAAGATAGGATTACCAAAAAGGATTCTCGTTTATTTATTATCCCTAAATCCACAATTATCCCATAGAAGGATCTGAAAATCATACGTTATGCAAGGCTATGAATATTTAATGGAAAGTGAGGAAGAGGTACTCCGCTTAGATATAAAGACGGATACCAAGGTCGTTGAGAATCAGGCCCTTTGGGCGGGTATAAAGCCAGGTATGCGTATTGCGGATATCTGCTGTGGGTCAGGGAAAACTACTTCTGTGTTGCACAAATTAATTCAACCCGGTGGTATCGCGGTCGGAGTGGATGGGTCAAAAAACAGAATTGAATATGCCAAGGGGCACTATAATGTCCAAGGGCTAGAATTTCAATGTAAAGACATACGCGAGTCTCTTGATGATCTGGGGATGTATGACTTTGTCTGGGTCCGATTCCTTTTGGAATATTATCTCGCCGACAGTTTCAATATTGTTAAGAATATTTCCAGAATTGTAAAACCCGGCGGTATTTTATGCCTGATTGATCTGGACCATAATTGTTTAAACCATTTTGCTCTTTCCCCGAGACTGGAAAGAACCATCTTCGCGATAATAAAGTATTTAGAGGAAAACGCAAATTTTGATCCTTACGCAGGGAGAAAGCTCTATTCCCATCTTTATACCCTTGGGTATCATGATATAAACGTAGATGTTGCTGCACACCACTTGATATTTGGCAAATTAAAAGATATTGATGCATTCAACTGGATCAAGAAGATTGAAGTTGTCTCCAGAAAAATGCCTTATTCATTTGAAGAATATGAAGGAGGGTATGAAGCGTTCTTAAAGGAATTCAATAGATATTTTGCCGATCCGGGAAGATTTACTTACACGCCGGTAATTCTCTGCAGGGGGAGAAAACCCGTTCTTTGATTCATGCCTGTAAAACCAACGGAGGACGAGCCCAGTTATGCTTTTTCCTGTAATACCTAATAAACGCTTCAACAACTCTTTTATCAAAGCGCGCGTGGCTTTCATCTTCCAGTAATTGAAATGCTGCATCCAGCGGCATTGGATCCCGGTAATGGCGTTTTGCGGTAATTGCTTCGAAAAAGTCAGCAACACCAATGATCCTGGCGCCTATGGGAATTTCTTCTCCCTTGAGCCCTTTTGGGTAACCGCTTCCATCAATTCTTTCGTGATGAGACCCGGCAATATTAGGAACTTCCTTGTAAATACCTTCAAAGTGTATCTGTTCCAATATTTTTTTCGTTTTCTCTGCATGTGTTTCAATCTCTATTCGTTCACCGGGGTTTAATTTACCTCTCTTCTTCAGGATAGAGTCTTCGATACCTATCTTACCATAATCATGTAGTAAGGCAGCAACTCGGATGACTTCGCAGTAATCTTTTGAAATACCAAGTTCATTACAAATTCCTAAAGCATATTCCGTTACCTTCTCGGAATGACCTGCGGTCAAAGTATCGCGTGCATCGATACTGGCTGCTAAAACCAGCATTATGGATTTGAATTGCCGTTCCCTTGCCTCAATAAGCATGCTATTATGAATACTTATCCCAATCCCAGGCGCAATACCCATTAATAAATTAGCATCACTCTGAATTAATGGTCTTTTTGTCTTTATATTATCTACGGCAAGAACTCCCAGGGATTCCTTTTCATAGACTATGGGACAACAAATAAAGGATTTTACTCCCATTTTTTTTGTAAATTCCAAGCTGCGCGGTGTAAGACTATCTTTTATTTCATCTATATCAGTTACGACGAACGATTGCTGTTCACGAAAGGATATAACGAATACTCCTTTTGACTTTGGATTATCCAGATGAAAACTCGTATTCCTCAAGAGATCAGATTGTTCATCGGTATAGCCGAACCCTGCACGGAATTGCAGGCTGGTTTTGTCCTGATTTGCCAATAGGATCATACCACGATCATAATCAAGCCTTTTTTCCAAAACCTGGACAACATTCAATAGAATACCATCAACATCCATCTGCTTGCTAATTGCAAGCCCTATCTCATTTAACATAAGGGCATTATTGTAATTCATATTGATTTGTTCTAACAGTTTATCCGGTGAATCCCTGAGGTTATCTATCGCAGAACTGAGTTCCTTTTTTTCCATGAATTTTGAGTACAAGGTTAGTGATAAAATAATAAATATTGTGATGGGTAAAATTGCAGTTGCTGTAACCTTTGGATATATAAAAAAGGAACACATGCAGCTTGGAGAAAGGAGCAAGGTTGTATAGTTCCTTATTTTTTCCCAAAAAGCAAAACGCGATTCTTCCCATGAAACTATATATCGGCAAACGCTTCCACCTTCAAAGATACACTCAGGGTGTTCTATTTTCGGCATCCTGCAGTTAAACATTGCACTAACACATTCAAAGTACCCTATTCTGTTTTTACATTGAAATGGTTTTTCGAAAACTCCTTCTAAGGGTGTAACCACAATTTCAACTTTATTGGCACCTATTCTTTTTGATTCATAGGTTGCTGATTTAGTGAAATTAGCCGCGGCCTTCCCTATTATCTCATATGCCTTGGCAGGGCCTACATGACTAAGAACAATCTGCCTAAATACCCCTATAGCGTCCGGTGATGCTCCAAACCTGCCAGCTTCCCTTGCGATGTCCTTATTTCCGGTTAAATATACCAGTCTCTCATAAAACAAGTCTATCTGTTCTTGGGTAAACCAGTGTCCTTCATCTGAGACCTGATAGGGACCCATCCCCGCGTAGCTTAATAATTCATCAATATTAATATAACTATACTTTCTTTTAATGAGCTTTACATAAGTATCAATTATCCGGCTGTTATAGAGAGGTTTATTGTCTAGGTTAGATTTTTCCATGATCCACCCTGGGAAAAGACAACACCTTATTTTCTTGTTTATTACGATTAATTAAAATATCAACGTATTTGAAATAAGGATCAAGATAACGAAAATTTAAAACCCATAAATTGTATATTTTGTTATAAGGTATGGATTGATCTACAGCATAACTTACCGGATAGAGCAGTGTAGGAATTTCGTCTTGTTCATAATATTCTGATAACATGCATAAGCTGGAGGAGAGAGTCTCATAAGGGAAATCATCAGGGTCGAGGACAATAACATGAATGCAATTGGTTAGATCAGACATATTCAAACCAAAATCTGACACATTTAACATGATAAACGCTTTAAGGGCACCCTCTTTTTTTAGCGAGAAAAAGCGTCTCTCCCTCTTAAAACCAAGTTTATGATATTCTTCCGTGAGATCATTGTTGTCAATCATATCCGGCTTCAAATCAAGGGCATCAAGCATAAGGCCTTTGGATTTGCACTCATAAAAACCTTCTAATTCTGAGAGGTCATCAGGTAAAGTCTCAGCAAGTATCCATGGTTCTGTTGTTCCCGTCCTGTTTAAATTTTTTCGATAATGAAAGTAGGCAAAAGGATCAATGGAAGCACCCTTTTGGTCATCTATATACTCAGTAACACCTCCAAACACACGCTGGGGAAATTTATTATCGGGTCTGAAGTAGCAGCAAGCATAATTCATATGCGCTGAATATAAACTATGAAAATCATTTACATAACGTCCAAGCTGATTTAAAACAATCAACCCGGCTTTATTACATCCCGATCGGCTGGCAGCATGATGATGAATTAACCACGCATTTTCATAAAAACGGATCATTGATAGATGTCCTTGAACTTCACCTTTGTCTTGATATACGAAATGTCTGGCTATGCTGGAATTCTGCATATAGAGGCGCCTGTAAATCTCCTTATACTTTAACTTGTTAGCATGGATATGGGTGTATTTTTCCGGATATATAAAGCCCGTCTTAAAAAAGAATTTCCACAAGGCATCTAAATCCACCGTGTTGGAAACGTATGATTTTTTGTCCGTTACTTTGTGCAGGAGACTTGCAAGTCTGCTCTGATCTTCCATGTCCATTTCTAAAAATGCGATCCCGCATTTTACATGCAGTTTATCATCTTCATTTTTATAGTCATTCCTATAAACAACCTGGGCCTTGCATTTAATCGTGAAATTGTTTGCAAATTCGATGATTAATTCCGGTATAACCAATCCTATCAAAAGCACGGAATCTTCCTGATACTCCTCGACAGAAATCCCCGAGCCTGATATATCCTCGACCTCCAGGTTGATCATTTTTCGAGTAATCGGGTGGTTAAAAATAATATTTGGCAGAGGGTTCAATGTATGCCGCGGACTTCTGAATTCTTTGGACTTAAATCTTTGCATCTGATTGTTACCTGGCGCTAGGACAAAGCTCCTTGTTTTTTGGCCATGAGTCTGCCTGATTATATTACATTTTCCTGAATAGAAGACGTCCTGATCTTTTTTCAATACAACCTGAACCATATTACTCGGATTGATCAACCAGAATGACTGAGGCGGCACAGCCGTTATTTTTGCACAGAATGAGACCGCACTAAAGTCCTGAAGAAATCCATAAAATACCGCGCCGTTTTGAATAAAATCAACTTGTATTCCTTCGCAGGAATTCCTTTTTACCTTTCGATAATTGAATTCATGACCTATTTCCGGGAGTTTGAAACGTATCCCTGATTCGCTTATCTCTTCAACGACAGCTTTAACGAAAACAAGCTTCTGTCCGTCCCTAAGGACAAAATCAAGATATTTATATGCATTCAATTTCTGCCTGAGCACGGCCGGTTCAACCCAGAAACAATCCAAATGATTTTCAATGCATGGTTGTGGTTTGGCTTGAAGGGATATGATATGATCATATTTTATATGTCTGAAATTTACATAAACCACTCCATCGTGGAAATTAATGTAGTTCAGGGCATTTATTAGATTTTTTTTGCTGACCCTAATCCCCTCTTTCTGCTGGCTGTCCAGACTTGTATGTTTGAATTCTTGAATAATTTTTCGGAGGCTATCCAATAGTTATCTCCCGATGTGTTTTTAAATAATAATCAATCAGAAATTATAGCCAACGCTAATACCGACCATATGTAAATCCGTTTCATACTTGCCATTTGTGCTGGTGGCGGCGTTTAGGAACCCATCAGAAGAATTGTCATCTACAGAGTTACTCTTACTCCTGCCTTCTAATAATTGATAAGCGTATGCCAGGTCGATTTTAAAATTCTTGATCTTTAGGGATGTGCCAAAGGTAAAAAGGTGTGTATTGGCATCCGGAACAACAGGGTCAAAGGTCTTGTCGGGTACCGGATTTCCTCCATATAAATAACCCCCGAGTAGTGCAATCCAGTCTTTTAGTTGATACTTAGCTCCAAAATTTGCAGAATAGGTATTTTGCCAATCCTTTTCTGTAGTGGATTCATTACTGCCTGCAATCGGATGATCAAAGTCTACCTTTAATTCATCAAAAGAAGACCAGCCCTCCCATCTTAAAGTGGTTTCTAATGTCAGACGATCAAAACCTTTATAGCAGACACCAACGTGGACCTGTTGTGGCAGTGTAATGTCCGTTTTGCCGTCGGTATCCGGAAATAATGCCCTGAGCGGTGAAGGGGTAACAGATGGAAGATCAAAATCGGAGTCACCTTCAATGTCTACCTTAATTTCACTTCGGTACGAAGCCCCGAACGAAATATCTTTATTCACATCGTACACAATACCAAAGTTATAACCAACGCCATTGCCATCTCCATCAAATTCCTGGTTAGCGTCAGGGAGTCCAAAACCAGACAAGTTTATCTTCTTTTCTAATGTTGTATCAAGTACAAGAACATCCACCCCCCCTGCAATTGAGACATTGGGCAAGATTTGATATGAAACAACAGGATTAATATTAAAAGTTTTCATCTCTGATTTAGTTGCTATATACCTTCCCTCCCAGTCATCATCCCACGTAGTTGCCAAACCAAAAGGGGTAAAGATTCCCAGACCGGCGCTTATCTTCTCATTGAATTCGTGAGTAACGTAAACTGTTGATGGATAAAACATACTATCTTCCGTTTCGTCATCCTCTCCCGTGATATCACTTTTAAATTCACGTGAAGGGAAAATTAAGGTTGTTCCTGATTCTATGTGTGTTCCTTCGAGTTTATTAATTAATGCCGGATTAAAAAAGACAGACGATGGGCTATCCGTGTGTGCAATTACAGAATCTGCCTGTCCCAAAGCAGATGCCCCCTGAGTGTATATGGCAAAACCAGAACTATAGGCATTCTGAGTACCACATAAAACAAGGAATAGAAACATAAAAGCAGCTAATTCTCTCCCTATTCTTTTTTGATGCATGGTAAAAATCCTCCGTGAAAAATAATCGTCAAACCTTCCGAATGGTTTAGCATAAGATTTATTCAAATTTTCCCCTAGACTTCACAGAAATTCATCTTAATTTAACCCAATTCCACCTGCATATTTAATATCTCCTATAAAGGTAATCAAAAAGTTTGAATACAATTGATCGTGTTATCAAAGGGGCGTATCGTGATGTGGTTAGTAACATAAAATACTTTGTGAAGGCAAACCAACTGAACAACCTCTTTCTTTGAATAGTGACGTTCCAACAAAAGGGAAACTTAGAGGAGAGGTAATTCGGTATTTATATTTTAGTTTTGCATTGTTCAATACCAATAATAAGTCATAGAACAAGCATAAAATATACCAATTACCAAGAAAGCTCTTATTACGGGAAAAACTATTTTTGATATGCTTAATGAAGAATTTGTGCAGGCTATGGATATTGTATATTTTCAAAAAATAATGCCGTAGATTGTATATGATTATTCGTCTGGACTTATGTGTGGTATAGTTTTTAAATTTTTCTTTTGAAAAACTGCAGTTGTGATACGATGACAATTTTGATCCTAACACACAATTGAGGCCATATTTGTAGAAAATTTGGGCAAAAAACGACACCTTTGTTTAAGATGGGCAACAATGTATTACAAATGCTTTCTCTTGATAATAAATGTCTTGCAGGGAATTTACTTTACGTATTTTGCTATAAAACGAGCTTGCTGGTCAATTTTCACAACCTTGGAAGGGAAGATAGCCAAGTGGAGTGTGCCAACTACTGAGATGACGATGGTAGAGACGATCAGGAGAAAATGATGCCTTGAGTAAATTCAATGATTTCTTTGTATGGAAATAGGATTCCTGTCCTCTCGAATATATCCCCTACACCTCAAGAAGCAGCTTAAGAAATGATTGTCTTTTGTGTATAGAAATCATAAAGAATTTAGTATAAGTAATTCCTATGCTATCCAGCACTCATTGCACTTCCTGACTGTTTTCTCTTGCGAGATTGAGTAACAATACTCCGTCATTCTTATTTAAGGCAAGAAACGTCATGAAGAGGATATTCGCTTGTAATAGACATGAGGTGTAACGGCGCGCTTTATCCCGAAAAGTAAGGATGGTTCCTTCCGTAAATTCCTTTTCACTCCACGACCTCCATAATCTAATCACATCATCAAAAGCGACCCTTGCGATATTATTATCAGGATACCGTATCAGCATAAGCTTTAGAGGCTCTGTGTCGGCCTCAAGTCTATATTCAGCAATAACGGCATCCGTTTTTTCACTCAGATGAAACACATTTTCCTCAATAAAATTGTCAGAAATATAGATATTATCGAGAATAATCTTCTTATGAAAAAATTTTGGACTTCCCTGAATCAGATACTGTTCAGGGAGATACTCCATTACGGCAGGCAACGACACTTTTGTGTAAGGCATTGCATCGATGATAGACTTACCCACAAAAGTCACCTCCTCAGGCAAAACATCGCCCTCTCTGGGTTCAATCCTGATAAAGTTTGCCCCATTCCAAAGGTAAAGGCAATTATGAAATAGTGCGCTTCCGTTGCTCAGCTTTATGTCAGTTCCTGCCCGATCTTTACTAAAGACACCAAACGCATCCTCTGGACAGCCAAATTCCCAGATGTCAATGAGGATTTTTTTGTCAGTGCCTTTTTGATATTCCGCGCTGACAACGCGAACAAATGAATATGATACATAGGGCTCGGCGCCACCGTTAATATACTCATAGAGCTTCTCCTTTCCTTCGTACGTATTAGGACCAAATACCCTTCTCCACTCTCCTATGGTTTCGGGAAGAAAAGAGTTGCTTTTATTGGAAAAATCCTTCAGGCTCCTTATTTTTTTTTGCGGTTGTATCCCTTCTACAACGATGGCTGCAGTCCCCAGCACAGGACATACCTTTTCGCAGAAACCGCATCCGATGCAGACATCCTCCCGCACAAAGGGTCTTCGGATCTCACGTTGTTGTGCATCGACATACGTATTAAAATGAATGGCCTTTGTGGGCACTGGACATACTTCTTCACAAACGCCGCAGTTGAGGTCTTGCCATCGTTTTTCCAACTCCGGCAGCCGTGCATAGCCCACCCAGGGAATGCACCGGCTATGGTCTATCCGCGCCTTTCCCAACGCTATTTCACGTTTTTCTTCCAGATCCAGCCGTCTGATGGCACCCGAAGGGCATACCCTGGTGCAGAGGACACAACCATAATCACAATAGCCAAGACGGGGAATGAGTTTTGGCGTCCACAAACTCTCCACTCCGGCCTCTAATACCACAGGATGCAATCCATTGGTCTTGCACACCTTCACGCACTCTCCACACCGTATACAGCGGGCAAGAAACTCCCCTTCATCCACTGCACCCGGAGGACGGATAAGGGACGCATGTCCCTTATTAATACTCTTTGTATAGTTTAATTTTATTAAAGGCGCCATTGCAGCGCTGGTTATGCCGGACACAAGAAACGCCCTCTTTGACAGATCTACGGCATACTTTTGTTCCGTTGGCTGTCTCATTCCAAAGGTAATGCTGTTTTCCGGACACACCTTCTGACAGGTCATGCACAAAACACATTCTCCCTCCTTTGTGCCATGCCCATCGTTACTAATCGCACCCATACCGCACCTCTCGACACACAAACCGCAGCTTGTGCATGAGGAAGATACATTTCTTTTAAAGAATGACCAGTCTGAAAAGAGCGCAAGCATGGCCCCCATAGGACAAATGTTCCTGCACCAATAGCGCCGGTATACTATGCCAAAGGAAATTAATAATACGCCTGCGGAAAGAAGAATTCCGTGTCCCCTGAAGAACGGTGCGTGATAGGCAAAGAGCGTGGACTGAAAACCTTTATGGATAAAGACGAAGAGATCCCCAATAAGAGGTATCGCATTAAGGTAACTAAAAAGACCATCGATAAGATGAATACCATAGGGGTGGATACTTATTGCATATGCGTTCGTGGCAATGGATATTGGGTCAAACCACCCCACCCACTGTGGGGTAAACAAGAGACTGATTAAAAGAAAGGCAAGAAGATAATATTTGAATCTTCGGCCATCGTAAATCTTGCCCTGAGACTTCTTCCTGAGTCCGGCAAAAAGACGGTCGGTAATGTCTATCGTTGTGCCCATCGGACAAATCCATGCACAAAAAAACCGACCGAAAAGGATTGTCAAGAGCAGCACAAATAGAGCAGGCCAATATTTCAAAACAAATGATTTCAAAGCCATCATCACACCTACGGCAGAAAGGGGACTCATTCGAAGAAATATATTGGCCGAAAGGTCTTTTTCTGTAAGAGGATCTAAGAAAAGGAGTAGGTAGAGAAAAATGGAAAAGGAGAGATACTGCACCACCCTGCGCCCATAATAAGGCCACTCATTTTTTACCTGTTTGGTTTGCATAGGGTATTCAACAAAACGACTACTGAAATCATAATATGAGTTCGGAAGACCATTCTATTTCCACCTAACGCACTAATTCTTTTTCATAATTATAGTAACATTCCATCCATTTATCTATATATTATTCAGTCAGCACTCCCATTTGCCTATTCCTGAATTGTGTCCTCTTTTGGTTGAAGATAACCTACCAATACCGCACCCCTCCGTACATGACGCACATCCTCATCCGTTTGCTGAATCAGGCATGCTGTGTATACTATTAGAAAACAGGACGAGGAGATTTCACAGTGCTTTCATGAAGTTTGCGATAAGGAATATCTTACCATAATTACCGCATGCGATGACGTGTTGAAGAAGATAGAAGAGATCGGGGAAGTTCTCAAGCAATGGGCGGATTATTAATTATTTCCTCAATCTTGCACGAGTGCAAAATTGAGGTTTTTAATCGAATTTCCCTGACCGATCATGGTCGTTCTTACCTTTGAGTTTATACAGAAGTTCGAGAAAAACCTTCACTTCTTCGGGTGAGTGAACAAAATAATCTGCGGCAGCCGTATCCGATGGATTTCCCACAAAGATGGTCAGCTCCTTGCCCTTCAAGGCATGAAATACTTCTATATCTGCCTTATCATCACCAAGATACATAAGGAGTGCATCTTCACCGAAGGTCGAGGGGAAATAATTGGTCAATAGCCATTGAATCGTAGTGGCCTTATTCCACTTTACCGGAGGCCGTACCTCATAGACCATTTTCCCGGTGCTCAGTGACAGAAGTTTTCTTTTGATATACGGATTTGTGATACGGGTAAAGGTCTTTTCTATGAATTTCAAATCCCCTGTGTTTTTCACCAGCCGGTAATGCATACTCACGGTAAGACCTTTGTCTTCCAAATATATCCCTTCAATATGCCCCAGAGATTGAAAGAGCTGCATATAAAGTTTCCAGAGATTACAACGCGCCTTTTTTGCTTCGGGACTGGTAACCCGTAAGCCTGGACCTTCCAGTTCCATGCCGTGACTGGCAGCATAAAGTATTTTCTGAATATTAACCAGCTTTTTAATCTGCCGAAGAGATCGTCCTGTCACAATACCCAGAAAAATCGTTTTGTTTGAAGAGATTTCTGCCAAAAGGAGCTGAACATCTTCGGAAAGGACGGCAAGGTCAGGGTGTTCCCGAATGGGGACTAACGTGCCATCATAGTCAGTCAGAAGAATGAGTTTCTTGCATTCCTGGAGAAGCTCTTCGATGGGCTGAATATGATCGAATAAGAATTTCATTGTGGTAATTTGATCAGTTCATTCACAATACTTTGCCCCCAATGGTATACATTGTGCGCATGGACATGTTCCCTGAGACGTTGCATCCTTTTCTTCTTTTCGTCAAGGGGCAGTTCGATGGCAGTCTTTATCGCCTCAGCAAAGATATCCGTGGCGTAAGGATTGATCTGGATACATCCATTGAGTTCTTCCGCCGCACCGGTAAACCGGCTGAGGAGCAATACGCCGGCCTCATCAATACGTGAGGCAATAAACTCCTTGGCAACCAGATTCATTCCATCATGCAAAGAGCTGACGATACAGATGTCAGCCAACCGGTACAATGCTTGTATACTTACCCGATTAAAATGCGATTTTAATAATCGTATGGGCGTCCACCTGCCGCTATGGTATTTATGATTAATCTCATTCATCAGGTCGTATATCGTATCATTATAATCCCGATAGTCCTCTATGTGGATTCGGCTTACCGTGCCTGCCTGTATAAAGGTAAACTTATTTCTGTATTCAGGAAATTTTTCAAGGAACCTATCGATGGCCTTGAACCTTTCAGGAATGCCCTTGGTGTAATCCACACGATCTAGACCCACGCCAAGAATCTGTCCCTTTAAGCCAAGGTCTCTTTTCATACGAACCATTTCATTTTCAACATCCTTTGCTTGTGATAAGAGATTCAATTCCTCAAAGTCAATGCTAATAGGGAATGGTCTTATGTGAGTCGTCTTTCCTCCCTTGGTAGCGGTAAAATTGCTGTAATCGATTCTGGACTCCAGATTGCGGTCTACCGTATCAAGAAAATTATTACAATGGTACTGGACATGAAATCCCAGAAGATCATTTCCCAGAAGTCCTTCCAGGATTTCCTGACCCCAGGGGCATATACGGAATGCCTCCCGGTTCGGCCAGGGGATATGCCAAAACTGCGCCACAAGCAGGTCCTGCCTGCTCTCTTTCAACATCTTTGGAAGTAAGGTAAAATGATAATCCTGAATAAATACAAATGCCTTTTCGTTTCCCACCTCTTCCAGGATAACGTCAGCAAATTTTTGATTCACCGATTTATATATGATCCAATCTGCTTCATTGAATTGCGGCTTAACATATACGATATGGCAGAGTGGCCAGAGCGCCTCGTTAGAAAAACCGTAATAAAACCTTTCTTCTTCCTCATGGGTAAGCCAGACCCTGCGAAGGGTATACTGGGGATTATCAGGTGGAACCAAAATGTGATCCTTCGTATCCACTACTTCTCTATCAGCATCGCCGCTGCCATACGCAACCCATGTACCTCCCTCGGCGCGAATGATAGGGTCCAGCGCCGTAACCATGCCGCTGGCGGGAATAATATATTTAATCTCTTCACCCACATAATTGTGAATGTAAGGCTCTCGGTTAGATACAATAATCAGCTTATAATCCTTAAGCTTGCTTGCGATAAGTTCTTTTAATGACTCTTTTGTGTAAATCATGATTGCTTACTCACCCGAATGGTTTTCTCTTTGCACCCTGTTATTGTTTACACAGACCGGAATATGTCAATGGAAATTAGACACTTTAGTAAATAATTTAGACTCTAAAGGTAGAGTCGATATTTGTTTTGGTTGATTAATCCAGGCAGCCACAGGCATACTTGGGGGTTTAGGTGAAATTCCTTTGAATCGTTCAGGGTG
>PHFX01000029.1 GCA_007618135.1 Candidatus Brocadia sp. WS118
CATCTACCTTTTTGCAACGAAGGCAAACTTTCTTGTAAACTCGTTCGCCAAAAGGATCAATCGCCAGGCTATCTACTATTTCCCAATCATGGAACAAGATACACCTTATCATATAGTCTCCTTTGTTTTCCCCCAAATCTACTCATTTAGATTGCGTTTGTCAATTGTTTTTTGTAGATTGGGAGAAAAGGAGATAAAATAATGGATACATCACAACACTATATCGAAATGTGCCGGAAGGCTACGGATTTGCAAAGCGGCTGGAAACCGCTTGGTAGTGATTTCGCGTATTTCAATGGCGATATTACTCTTGTTGCCTGGAATGAAGCGGTATTCGATGCAATCAGAACAAATGTGGTCAATAAAACAGGTGAAGTGGTCTGGCTACCCAAATTGGATCAATTGATTGAAATGATAAAAACCGACATCAAACTAATTCGCGACAATGACCGCTTTTCCGTTTGTCTTTATGATGGAAGAAGGCATGATTTTGTTGGGGACTCCTTTGAGAAAGCTCTCCTTCTTGCCATAATGGATCGTTATTATAATAAAACCTGGAACGGGAAAGATTGGGCATGAAAATCGAAAAGAACATACCTATCCCGGAACTGCCGCAGAAGCCCTCAAAACCAAAAGAACTGTTCCTGGGGCTGCTGCCAAAAATGGAACCCGGCGACTCGATCTTAGTCGAAGATCGCGCAATAGCAACAGTAAAACAGTGGATTTCTGCCGCGTATAACCGGGAAATCATCAAAGATCAGAATTTCCACGTCGCAAAAGACGGCGACGGATACCGGGTTTGGAGGGTGAGTTGATTTTCCGCAAAGATGATCTTCAAAGAATAAGCTCAGAAAAATTATTACAAAAACTTTTTACATTGTTCTCGAAGATAATGACTGAAGCAGAATTGGCATATCTGGAAACGCTTAAAAGTAAGCCTACATTAAACAATCGCGAACGTCATTTTATTGATTCAATAGCTACCAAGTATATCGTCACCTATGATAAACTCGGCGGCCAATATGGAATTTCCCAAAAACAGAAGAAATATACGCCGGAGGAGTTGAAGCAAAAAATTCTCAATGCCGAAACCCAGGAACAAAGAGATCATCCGCACTATGTCTTGAATATAGCGAAATGGGGAAGCTATAAGAATTTTCTGAAATCCAAAATATGGCACGAAATAAGATACCAAAAATTAAAATCTGTGCTGTTCCGTTGCGAATATTGTCAATCGCGGAAAGCGGTTCAGGTTCATCATATTCAATATGGTTTGTGGGGAAAAGAACTGCCTGAACAACTACTTGCAATCTGCCGACCTTGCCATGAATTTATTCACGGATTGCATAACAAATCTTCTGGTAGAATACCTTCTCAGAATGTGGGGGATGCCAAAAAAGTTCTGAATGAACTGAATAAACGCATAGATAAATTCATAGAAAGGAAAAATTCCTGAACACCGTTCAAAATCCAAATTCACATACGAAGGCTTAGTTCCCCTTGAACCCAAGTACCCGCTACCTTTCATTAAGGAAGCAGATAGGTTTGCATGCTGAACTGTCCCCTCAGGCTCTAAACTATTACCATGTGCCCTAAGTTCGTTCGTAAGCCGTCTTTTTCCAGCCAGCTTGCAGGTGCGCGGTATCATGGGCTACCGCCGTTCCGTTGCATAGCCCCGCCTTCGTGTAGGGCATATACCAATTCACTGGTTTGAGTTGACTCAAATCCGAAATGAATCCCTGCAATTGTGCAAACACTAATCACCCTCATTTCTTGTGATTTAGTCGCTCAAATCTTAATAAAAAAAATCTACCCTGTCAAATACTTTTTGGCAATCAATAGGGGATACCCCAAAATCCCCGCGCATACCAAAAAAAATTCGCCAACCACTCCCAAATAACCCAACTGCTTCCCGGCAGTAACTACCAAATCAGACACACCCTGCCTACGCTTACGCAACGCCGATTGACGACGGCAATTACAAAATGCTTATATGAACAGAGTGACAGGGTGGGATGGTAATTTCAGCCGGGAACGGGCACAGCGCGGGGGAACCGTTTCCCGGGCGGGGGGCGGGCGGGCACACACACGGGGCGCGGCGCGGCGTGAGTGCGCGGGCCTGTGACGCGCCTGGCACAACGCGCTACATCACCGGAGCGCCCAGCGCAGCACCCGCCAGAATCGGCAAAGGGCATTTTTCGGGGCGGCATTTCGCCGGAAACGCTGATTAGGTGGGATGCGCGGAGCCTCCATAAAGGAGCGTTTTGAGAAGCTAAGGCAGGGATGATGCTACTTTTCGGATGGCAGCCGATGAACAAAGTTGGCAAGTTCACCGCTGGCCTGAAGGCTATTCACTTGGATTGCGATAGCAATTTCGGCGTTTTTCTTGTATTCTGGCAGTTGAGCCTCGGCAAATAGTTTGGTGTAATTGAAATTCTCGCGCGTGGGCTGTGAACCCATCGACAATATAACTTCCCTTACATTATCCTTTTGCGCCTCTTTCAACTGCTCAAAAGCATGTGCAAAGTCGGGATGGTTATCAAGGGCTTTATAAATCGCTTCCCTGCTTATTCCCACATGCGCCGCGGCTTTTGTCATGTTCGGAGTTTCGGCATAAAATCGGAGAAAATTCTCTTGTTTCCGCCTGGTTAGCTTAATTGCCCTGGGCGATTCTTTCAATTTTAAAGGGATCAAAATTTCGCCGGTTTCACTCAATTTTAGTGCTAATTCGCTCAAGGTCGCCTCTTTTTTCCCGAAAAATCGCCAATTTTTCCCCAGTTCGCAAGGGTTTTCTGAATTTGGTGCAATCCCCTATTTTGCGCCCGTGAAACGCTAATTGTTTCACGCTTTTATCCCCCCCCTTAGTGAACGAAATGTTACATTTCTGTTACATTTTCAGCCTGGAAGTGGCTCTAAATAACGATTTCTGAAAATGAGATCAGGTTCACCTATTGACATTCCTATAAAATGTATTATATTACGTGTGGATTTAATAACGGAAAGGAATCACCATGACTCGTAAACTCGTATGGATCGCCGCAAATAATGATTTCCGCGGCATTGCCGAAGTCGCCTATTTTCTTGATAATACTATGAGTAATTTACCTGAAGTTGATTCTAATGGTGTAATGAATTTTTCTATCTATTACAATGATGAGCCTGGCGTCCCCTATCTGGTCACGTATGGCCCTAAGCCTATTGCGACCGGTGTAGATGATGCTCATTATGTTTGTTACGGCTGCTAAATTTCTTTCTTTCGCTCTCTCTCGCTCCCATATATGGAGGTGATTATGAACCGTAAATATCGTCGTGCATTCGCGGCATACTACAAGGCATTGAAGGCAGCCAAGAAAGACCGCGCCGCTTATGTAAAAGCGCACTATTACGCCAAACGGCATTATGTGCGGATTAACGAGAATCCGCTGTATCTCAATTATCACGTTTGGCCGGAATAGTCTGCTGCCCTGCCCGGTGTTTCTGGCCGTGCTTCGATGCAAGACAGGGCGCTATAAACTTTAACCAAATAGAGGTATTAACAATGAAATTCCGCTTAATTGGCCGCACAAACATTTTTACCGTTTCTCGCTTTTATTCCTACCTCGGAATATCCTGTGTTGAAGGTGTTACGGAAATCAACGGTAAATCGTTTGTGACTCGTACAAGAATCGAAGATGTGATTTTCTTGGGGGATTAATTCCCCCCTTTTGGCAAGATGCCGGTGCTTCATGGATGATAGCCGTGCGGTGGTTCGATTCTCCCGCTTGCCGCTAACGCCCAATAAGGGCAAATCTTAAACCCTAAAAAGTAATGTGAGGTGTAAAATGAGAGTTAAAGGTATCGGTTCAAATCAAACGGAAATCACCAAGTCAAACGGTGATTCAATCTTAGTTAGCTATTCAACGCCGGTCGCCGCTAATGTTGGCGGGAAATTCTACCGCACCGAAAAGAAGTGGAGTAAAACCACTTCCAAACACATCAACGCCTGGCTTTATGGCGCAAAAGCGGAAGAAAAACCACAATCGTTCTTTGACAATCTGCTTTAATTCCGAAACGGGGCATTTCGCCCCGTCTGTCTAAGCTGGCAACTTGGGCACTGATGAGGAAAGCCAAATAAACTAAAACTTGTGAGGTGTTACTATGATTTACGGCATGAGAGACGAAAACTGGAGAGAATTCATTGAAAAAATGAATAGCGGCGAAAAGTGTGAAATCACTGAGGAAGTGTTTGATTATTTCCTTGACGCATTGCCTCCTAAATTCATGTATGAAACGGTCGAGCTTGTTTCCGGTGAAAAGATTCGCGCCGATTTTGGATTCGCCGAAGGATGGGAAACTATAACGGCTTTTTGGAAAAAGGCCGGGCACTTCTTTTGTCAACAGACTATTTTACAAAACCGGGATTAATTAACCACAACCACAACCGCCGGGCATTATCGCCCGGCTTAAATTTGGAGAAATCTATCATGCAAAAGTACATTGACGATTTTGGAATTGAAACCAGCGAAATGAGAGTATTGCCCATTGGCGGCTCAAATATTTTGTGCTCTTATCAAGGCTATTTGAGAGAAATCAAATTCCGCAAAGAGCGCAATAAAGAGCTTGCCCCGGAAAACCGTTTCGATCTTCCGACTTGGAAAAGTCTGGAAATCTATAAACCCGAATAAACTCTGTGGCCTGGCTCGCCCAGGCCGGGGGCAAACCGCCTGAAATAAGAGTTGAAAGCCCCGAAAAAACAGGCGCTAATTTAAAAAGTGAGGTTAAAATGTTAATCGAAAAAACCCAACAAAGAAAAATTCGCGTAGTCAGGCGAACCAGCGAGTATAATAAATATATCAAATGGTTCGCAGAAATTTTTGATATGGAAGATCGCTTAATCGGCTCAAGCGGTTATCGAACAAGGCAAGAAGCAATTAATTCACTAACTCCTACTCCCGGCGGTTTGCCAAGAGGAAAATATTTAATCAAAACCGAAAATATTTGGATTGACTAACCCCCTTCCCCCCCCCCTTCCCCAGGTCGCCGGGGGTGAACTAAAGAAAGGATGTATGGAATGAAAAACTTTGAATTGAACGGAAAAACCTACGAAACGGATGAAAAAACCCTGGAAATTTTGGAAATCCTGATCCCTCGCGCAAAACAAACGGGAGATAATTCGGCGGTAATCGCCGTTTTGACGTTGGGTGAAATGGCCGGTAAAATCACCGAAATCAAAACCAAGAAAGGATGTGAGGAATGAAATTTTATGCTGTCGTCGAATGGCGGAAACTTATCCCAGGCTGCCGGAAATTTTCGGCAGTGCTGATGGATGAAAACGAGTTTGGGGATGATATAAAGGTGATACAAAAAGCCCCGAATTGGTCAACCGCCCGGAGATTGGCGGAGAAATATCAAAAAAACTTTGAAACCGAAACGAAAAATAATCCTTAAACCAAGAAAGGATAACCCATGCTGGAAGTAAAAACCAATTTTAGTTTATACCGCCCGAAGAGAGAGGTAGAGGAATTGAAAAAAGCCTTGCCGCCTGCGGTTAGCTTCAATATGCTGGCTCGCATACTATTTTTACTCTACGCGAAAGCGGCGGATGAAGTCAACGCACTGATCAAAAAATACGGCATTGAAGAACTTATTGCCGAAAACCGCAAACAATCAACCCGTGATAAGCGCCGGGGAAAGTGAGGTAAAATGACAAGAAAACAGTTGAATCAGTTGCTATTGCTCGCCACAAACGAGTATGAGAACCATTTCTCAGAATGGTTCTGCGGCGAACAAACCCCGGAAGTATTACAAAAGCTCTCCCGCGCCCAAAATGAGTTGGAAATGGTGCGGGAACAAATCAGGGAATTAAACCGCCCGCAAGGGCAGGAGGCGAACGATGTGGGATAAATTTAAAGGATTCTTCGGAGGAATATGGCTTTTACAGCGTCCTACCCGTAAACCCGGAAGTAAAAAAGGTTATCGCTCAAAACAGCGTAACCAAAAGCCCTGCAAAATGTCATTCGGCACGTTTTCGCCGAAAAAACCGTTTAACTATGGAAGGTAAAACAAAACAAGATGTTAAACCCCTAACACAAAGCCCCTGGCTAATCACCAGGGGCTTTTTTATTGAGGGGATGGGAGATGGGAGAAGATTATTTATCGAAAACAGCGTCTTGGATTCTTTCGAGGCGCTTTTCCATTTTCTCAAGCAATTCTTTCAACGTTTCAATCTTGGCAATCGAAACCGAATTTGCATTAATGCGCATTTCCAGGCGTTCGTTTATGTGCCGCTGTTCGATAAGCGATTGTTCTAATTTTTCGATACTGTTTCTTAGTTCTTTGATGGAAGTCGAGAAAATCTTATAGGCTAATCCGGTAAAAAACAAACTCATTGTTGCCAATAAGCTCAAAACCCCAAAAAAAATCTCCAAATGATCCATTAGATTTCCTTGACTATCCTTGTGCGCTCAATCCGCTCCCGTCGTGCTTCCTCCCGCAAACGAATAGAGTTGCATGACGAACAGTACGGCAGCCCCGTGAAAACCCACCGTTTACACTTTTCGCACCTATGGGGCGGGCGGGGGCGGGGTTTTGTTTTCGGTTCCATTGGGCGATTCGGTTGAAGTGATAAAATTGTTTATCCAGGGAATTTTCTTGGAAAAACTGTAGGTTCCAAGCGTCGCCAAGAAGTTGACGAACATCTTGTTTCCTACTGCTTGCCAACCCTGGCTGAAATCGGCAACAAAGAATTGAACAACGATCGTAAAGATCGCCGCCAACCCCATGTAAAACCAATCTGAAAGGGCTTTGGTCTTGGATGCCTGGATTTTGATCCCTTGAACAGCGACAACAATTAAGGCAATCAAAACCAGGTCAACGATCCCGCCAAGTTCCTTGAGCAATTCCATTTTTTCACCTTACAGGTTTTGTCTTAATGCTTCCACCAAATTGCGGGGCGCTAACCGGAACAACGCAGGTATACCCTTGACAACTGTGACCGTTCCGCCGATGATCAATAACAGCATATTTAAAACCGCAATGATCAAATCACCCAGGTTTACCGGCAATATCAAACCCCAAACTTGAGTGAGTGCCATGATGACGGGTCCCGTTAAAAGAATCAAAGTGTTGATGATCTTTGATGGCATTTCATTTCCCCTTTTTTGATTTTTCGATGATAAGCGGGCTAACTTTTTCCTTTGCCCGTTCTTGGTTTATTCGGTAAACCGATACCTCTTTTTCCATTTCGTGAATTATCCGGGATAGTTCCTCAATCGTTTCATTCTTGCGCTTCAATGCCGCAGCAAAGCGTTCGATTACTGCTCGCTGCGCATCTATTTTTTTCAAAGCCTCTTCAAGTGTCATTGTTGCCTTTTAATACGCCGGGGGAGTGCTCATTCTCCCCCGGCTTAACCCTAACCTTTAGGAGAACCATGTTACCCGTCAAATTTAAACTCATTGTTTCTAAAAGCAAACAAAAAAACGCCCGGCTCATAAAAACCGGGCGCCACTCTGGAAGGGAGGAGGTATTATGAAGAAATACTGCATGGCTAACTTAACAAATAAAAACCGGGTGCGCAATTCCTTTTCCGAAACGGTTAATTGGCGCACCCGGTGACTTTTACATCATCGCACTTGGCTTACTGATAAATTTCTCCGAACAACCGCCTGACCTCCTTTGTTGGGGTTATCAAGCGCCGCAGCGCCGCTAATCTTCATCGTCTTCATGTTCAATCGTAACGTCGTCGGGAGTGATAACAATAGATCGCCGCTTATACGGCATTTAAAGCCCCCCGTTTTCAAGAAATCCTTATTTTAAGCCATTTTCTCAATTTGCCTACCCCTGTGGGATACCTTTTCAGGGAGTGCGTTTAACCTACCCCCCCTAAACTGGCTAAATTCGATAGGAATCCGGCAAAGGCGGGATTTCATTTTTCAAACTCATCCCGGAACTTTTTCCAGTCGTCGTATAAAAAAGAGTTCGCCGCCTTTTGGTACTTCGCTTCGATATTCCGGCAGATTCGCCGGATATTACCGATTAGTTCTTTCATTTCCTGCGGAGCTTCCCGTTCCGCTTCGTTTAACAGCCTCAAGATTTCTTCCATGATTGAGTTTCCCTTTTTATTTGTCTAAGAGAATCATTTTATCAACCTCCGAAATTGGGCGCGGGCTGCCTTCATGCGCTCGTTTGCCGCCCGTAAATGCGCTTCCCGGTTTTCACCTTCGAGCGCAAATTCGTAACACTGTGCCCGCAAAAACCATTTTGATTCTTTCGCCAACGCCGCCTTTGCGAGTTCTACCCGGTCAGGCTTGATTTCTTTTATCGTGTTCATTGATCGCCCTTTCTACGATTTCCATAACCTCATCAAGCGTTTCGCAAACGTAAGCAGGCCACCCCAACAACCTAAATATATTCAACCACCGTTCTTGTGATGGGGTCGGCTTGTTACCTTTTATTTTCAATTCGATTACCATTTTGGGATTCAGGATAATGCAATCCGGCAGGCCAGGCTTAACCCCTTTGGCCTTGAGTTTGTTGCCGGAGGGGGAATAATACCGCCCCTTTTTGTCAACCCGCACCGGCGTCTTGCGCTCGTTGGCCGGGTGAAACCAATGCAGTTTCCGGGCATCCAGGTATTGAGCGACGGCGATTTGTAGCTCATCTTCGTTTTTGTATTGCTGTTCCATTTCAAAATGGGGCTTGGTCTGGTACCATTTGGTCAGTATTTACTTTTATTTCTTCGTAAATAAGCATGTGCGGCGCATCATACTTGACAACGGCTGTTATAGCCCTGGGGCCGGATCGCTGTTTGAGTAATTGCACCCTCATTTCGCTGTCTGCACAATCTTTGTTCATATTGGGCCGGTATAGGCCAAGCATCAAAGCCGCCGCGTTCTCAATTGCTCCGCTACCCTTGCCTGAGTTGATTGTAAGCGGTTCATCGCCGGAACCGCCATCGTCACGCGATACCTGGGAAAGAGCAAAGACAATCGTATCGGTTTTCTTGGCTAACTTAATTAATTGATTTGCAATGTAGGTTGTTCGTTCATATTCGCTTTTTCCGTTTGCCTGCAACAATCCCATGTGATCTATCCCGATGAAGGGAATCACGATTCCGGCTTTTTCCTGGGCAAGCTCCCAATACTCAATAATGTCGTCAATGTTTATGTCGGTGTCGTCGAGCGTGACGACGTGCTTGAGCCTTTCAAGCGATAACCGGTTTCCGTTCTCGTAAATATCCCGCACTTCGTAGTTGAATTTATTGTGCGCCATTTGTTGAAATCGCTCAAACAGGGTTGCGCTGCTGGTTTCAAGGTTTATATAAAATGCCGGTATTCCGGTATGAAAGTTGACGTTTTGCAAAAAGGTTGTTTTTCCTACCCCCGTACCGGATAGGACAAAAACCACGTTACCCGGCGTGACGGGAGTGATAAATTTATCTAACTTGGGAATAAATGACTTGAAACTTAAACCATGCTCTTTTAGCTGTTTCAGGAAATTAATATAATCCTGTTCCATATCCTGCATGAACTTTATTCGACCTAATTTCTCCGCAATGCTCTTGGTTTGATAACGGAAGGCCGAATCTACCGTCCGGCTTAATTCATCATTATCAAGGGGGGGAGTGCAATAAACGGAGTTCCACATTTCAGTTAATTTCCGTACTTCCGACTTTCTCAATCCCTTCCGCTTCAATTCATGCGCAAAAGAAAAACAAGATTCATTCCTACCCCCTTCCCCAACCGTGTTGAATAAATCGACTAAAGCCGTACCCTTGCTTTGAATCTGATTTTTTTCAGGATCGGCAAACCGCTTGCCTGTGCAATACTTTTTATAGGCTATATTCAATAGCCGGTTTCTCTCCGGCCATTCGCTGCGGATTATTTTGACCGGAGCCATTGCCAGCGCCCGGATATATTCCAGGTCTTTGTGAAGTATGTCTATCGGATCAAGAATAACTTTATACAACCCGGTTTTAATATGCTTGGTATTCGGAAGGCGGAAAAGGCGGTTAATATCATAAATCGCAAAATCAAGATTGAAGGCATTGAAGAACTCTTTTGCAATTGCCCGGTGAATCTGCGGTAAATCTTCACGCGGCTCAAATCCAAAATATGAGGCTGGTATTGCTACATGAAACCCTTTCGCCCCGGAAAAGAAAACTTCAACCACGTGAAGCGAAAGCTCCAACTCCGATTCGATGTAAAGTAAAAGGTTCTTTACGGTATTATGGGCTTGTTTTAAATCTTGGTTATCGACATCCATGTAAAAGAAATCCGAATAACATTTACCTTTATATCCGGCAACCGAATTGTTTTTATCGCAATGCTCTTTATACTCTTTGGGGAATCTGAAATAAGTAATGTAGCAATCTTCCCGGTTAGGCGGGAGTTTTGCGGTGATTTCGCCCACCGTAATCACTTTGTTACGATGATTCACGCCATTGAAAGCCGAATCGACATATTGATATTCAGGATAGATCATATAAGAATCTCGTTCGATTTTGGTTTGCCCTTTTCTAACCAATCCCGCCAATTCCAATTTTGATTCTTTATAAACCGCTTCGGGTCTTTTGCAAATCCTCTTTTTACCTCACTCGAATTTCGATAATTATCTAAGGCTATTTTCAGCAATTCCAGTTCGTCTATTTTGACATGCCGAACAATCGCCTCCAATGTTTCCCCCTTCCCCAATCTCTTGCCATTGCGAAAAGGATAGTTAGGCCAAAAATCATTCTCGAAAAATGCCACATAGAGAGTATTTATTTCTTTAGTTTCTTCTGTTTCTTTAGTTTCTTTTCTCTTGTTGTTCCCTTGCCGTTCCCCTTCGTGTTCCCTTGCTGTTACCTTCTTATTACCTTCATAATTGGATAAATTTTGATAAATATCATAATTACATATAGTTACAATAATTCCTTCCGTTACCTTCGTAGTGACTATCATCTTTCTTTCACGTAACCATTCATAGAGTCCCCATACTTGCTTTTTTGTGGGCTTTTCAAATCGGAATCCAATCTTGAATTTTAGCATATCAATCGTCTCATTTAGGGTTACGAGAATTTGGCCGGGGGATAATGATTTACCTTTATATTTTCGTTCTTTCTCACCAAAAACCGCCTTGCCAATTAACCAAATCCAAACCTTCAGATAATTGGCAGGCATGAACCAGATTTCGGATTCAAATATCGACCTGGAAATATGAAAAGCTCCTTTTGATAACTTATCCTCATTTAACATCTCGATTGCCTTTTTTTGAATTGCAGGCACGACAAAGGGTCTGGAGATTTGACATGATAGTATCTCCTCCCAAAGAAAAAGGTAAAATATGATCAATGGAAAGATTTTCCATTGAACCACATTTGATACATTGGAAGTTATCCCTTTTAAAGACTTCGCCTCTTTCGTTTTCTGAAATTTTTGATCTTTTTACAATAATATTTTCTTTTAATTTGTAATCAGAAAGGCAATATTTAAAAAATAAGTCTCTAAGGCATTGAAGGCATAAGTCAAAACTTCTCGGCTCTTCCCAATGAAGAAAACCTTGTGCAGTTCTATTTTCATCTTTACAACAATCACAAAGTCGATAATAAACTTCATCCGAATCAATGAAATTAACCTTCATTTTTTATTTTCCCCATTTTTCAACCCTGTTCCGTTGACCATCCGGCGGAAGGTATGAATCAGCAAATGGCACTGGGTACATACCACCCAAATATTTGATTTTTCGTTTTCCAAATCCGGCCAATCATGCACTTCTTTTACATGGTGCTCCTCAAGGGTGGTAGTTCCTCGCAATTCATCTCTTGTTCTGCCGCACATCTCACAGTATTCGATTTCAGGCCGGTATTGCGGTTTTGATCTCCGCTTCGGTTGCTTCTTGTCAGGATTTGCAACCCATTTGATCAAGCGGCCACATTTATAGCAAGTTATTTTTGCGTAATGAGGGCCGGAAAACTTCTTTTTAAATTCACCTTTTGTGGAACCACACAGGCAGGGGGTTTCAAGTTCAATCTCATACCCTTCTTCTTCGGCTCTCACTCTCATTTCATCCGAAGAAAACAAATCCATCTTTCCGGTATTATCGGAACTCATGGTTAGCTCACTTTCTTATGAAAAAGATCAAGTCCCTTTGCAATCGCGGTGAGATTACAAGGGAAGGAAAAGCATCTATTTGGCCGGGCTGTGCCGGGTATCAAGGGTTTAGGAGAGAACCCGCCTCTATAAAAGCAGGAACCCGGCCAAATAGATGCTATCGGAAAATTTGATTGACATTTTAAAACCCTTGATTATCCTTTTTTGCACACCACAAATATAACTCCGCGGCCTATCAAATCCAAGCTAATTTATCTCAAACGGCATATCCTCAACATCGCCATCCCACCGCCAACCGCTATCCAACGCAGGAACCAATACGCCCTCTTTTGCCAGCTTTTCCCGGATCGCCTGCTCGATGAAGGTGGTATAACTGACCTCCGTCGCCTTGCAGTGCCCCTTCAAAGCAGATAGCAGATTTTCAGGTAGTTTGATGTTGATTTGTTTTCTCATATAGATAACGTATATACGTTTAGGATTTCCGGTTCAATAAATACAACTACTTACGGGGTATAATAGTTAGTAAGTAGTTAGGCTTTAGTCTATATGTTTTCCCAGTGATCCTTCTTTTAACCGCTTATTTGCTTCTTTTAGAATTACTATCTTCTATTTTGTTTACATCCAAATCCATTGCGAATGTGTTATTACCTGAATTTAACCTTATCATGGATTTCAGATATTCGATTATTACCATTGCGTTGTCATTGGTGAGGTAGATACGCAAGGTCTCCTGCCCATTTTTTCGGGCATATTCAAATACTTTCTTAGGTAAGTTGCTATCAACAAACATGGTCAACCTCTTCCGCCTAACTATCCGCTTGCAAGCGAGGCAAGGGATAGTTGCCTTTGTTTAAGTTTATGGTTTATTAAGTCTATCTTGTTTCTCAAATCTTTTAGCCAAAGCCTTGCCCGCCTGAAGCGCGGCGTTAGGCTTACCAATCACCGCCATCGTTTGGGATGCCATCAATTCTCTCTACTATTCCTTTAGCATCCACCGATGTGCCGCCTTTTATCCTCCCATCAGGCTTTTCGGCCAAGCTATATTTCATCACAAATAAACTTCCGCTTCCACTCCATAACCATAATGTTTTAGGCCATTTCTTCGCTAACTTTTTCAGGTTACTTATCGCCCCTTCCTCCGCCCTGGTAAGCCCAACACTTAAATCAACACCGATTGCGTTAGTGTGTTTGCCTAAGTCTTTAGACATTTTAGTCTCGTTTGTTTAATGCCGCAACGGGTTATTAACGCCGTTAGGCTGCTATAGAATCTTCCAATGCAATTTCCATTTCCAAGCTTTAGCCTGTTCTGGTGTAATACCATCCCGGTAATGAAGATAGATGCGAAACCCTTTTGGGGTAAATTGGTAAAGCGCATTAACTCCATGCGCCTCCCAATGGTTTTTTTGCCCTGCAAGGAAAGTGATAACAAAAGGCGCTTCCTTAAAATTATAAGAAGAAAGATCAATGTCAATATAAATTGCATTCTGCATCTGAATTAATTTCTCTCCGGCAGTGGAAACGACTTGAACTTCCTGCTTTGTCGGTTGCCAATTATCACTTTCTCCGCTTTGGGAGATGCCAACTGAAAACAAACCAATCGCAAACAATAAAATTAAATATCTCATAATAACTCCCGCCGCCTAACTACTAATCCACGTGAGCCGAGGGGTGGTAGTGTTCAGGCGGTCTTGGTTTAAATGATAGTTCATAGTGTTTATTTAGTTTTGTGGCCTATGCTCGGCCACGTGATCATTGTCTGTTATATGCTTAGTGCGCCACAAAGTCGCTCATAACCTGCGGCGCTGCGGTATCGAATCCAACTACATCCATCATCCCGGCATCATTCGGATCGGCAATTGAGAAATTAGTTGCGGTCATTCCCACAACAATCAACTTTGCCGGAATACCAACAACCTGACGGTATTTTTCCAATGCCTGACAGGGATGAATATGGCCTGCCCAGGTTTCATTGTCGGTATAGATCGTGAATACATCTATTTCGACATTGTTTTTTAGCGCCCACAACATCGGCAAAGCGCAATCTGTATTCCCGAAGTTATTGTCTCTGGCAACTCTCATAGCATCTTCGATTCGCTGGCGGGGAGAGATAGGAAGCGATTTGAATTCGTGGGAAAACCCCATTATATGCCAATTCTTTTCAGTTTTGGCAGTGACTAAAGACATCGCCGCGCTTGCTATGCAAGGAGTTAATCCCGGCACACCGGCAATTGTGCCCATCGACATTGAGCCGGAAACATCCAGGGCAAGCAGCCACCTTTTATTGGTCGGATCAACCGCGTCGAAAGATAGATAAAAGGCATTATCCAGAGCATCGACAATCTGAATGACAGGTTCCCAGGTTAGCGAACCACGCTCACCATGCCCTTGCTGATAAATTTTCAAAGCGGAAAGAATAGCAATCGGATGAATCCGGGCTTTCTTCAATCTCTCCAAATTGTTCAATTCGGAAATGATCTTTCTGGCTGCGTTCGACATCGGTTTCAGTAAGCTGATATTAGTCATTTTAGCCAAATTGCGAATCATAGCGGTCATGGGCATTTTTTCAAGCAGTGCTTCCCATACGCCCGGATCATTCAGCCATTCGGTCGGGATCATTTCACGGGTTAACCCGTATTCTTTGATTAAATATGCTGCCTTTTTAGCAGAATCAACTCGTTTTACTGCTTCAAAGCCAACGATTAAAGAGGGTTGATCAATATCACCTTTCTCTACCGCTGACAATGAATCCGTAATATACTTATAAACCCAATTGCGTTGAGGATCATCCGTTTTGGGATGCGCCAATCTGAGCAAATCCCGGTGAGACCAGCCATCACGAGACTGGTATTTAACAACCTGGTAAGCCAAATCATCGACGGATTTTTCTTGATACCAATTTTTCACAGCATTGGAAAGCGAGCGCCCCCATCCCCGAAACTGTTCAACGTAGGTTACGAAGTGAAACAGATGAGTTCCAATTCTGGCAACTTTGGGCAAATTGTCAAGCGCATGTTTGCGCGTCTTTTCATCACCTAATCCGGCGCACATTGCCAGGGCAAAAAGGGCAGGATCATTTTTCGGCGCTCGCCCAGTATCGGAAATTTCGACAATCCGGTCAACCGTTTTGATCCCATCGGCAGCAATGCACCGGCGCACACATTCGGCATTTTCAATGGTGATTTTGCGTTCGGAAGCGTAATAAGTGCCGCCTTCGGTTCCCAGGATCAGGAACCGATCCAAACGCGCCCAATCATCAATTGCAAAGGCAAATCCCCCGGCAGAGTTCTCAACCATGTTTTTACCGGGAATCCCTTCGGCCTGGGAAGTTTTGCGGGTTGAATAGCCTATGTAAGTCTTTTTCATAACGGCTCCCTTCTGTGAAGCAAGTTGATTAATAATTAAACGAGCAAATGATTGTTATTCGGAATGATCATTTCAGTGATAACCGAATAACTCCGGCTCGTTTTTTAAATTAGGTCGAGCAAAGAAAACTGTTCAGGGGCATATCTTAGCAGGATAACCCTAAACATCCGGCTCGACTTTGGGCAGCCTGTAGGATTTGAACCTACGACCTGCGGCTCCATAAGCGATAACCCTCAACCTTCGGCTTTTACAAGCAAGGATTGGCAAGGGATATATGACGCTGCTCTACCAACTGAGCTAAGGCTGCCATGTATCAAGTTTCGCAACCGCGCATAAATCGCGCCGTTGCTTTCTTGGATCAAAGTTTCAAAGACCTATCAAGTTCCGCCGCCTTGCAAAAAGCGCAAAGCGGCTTTTCTGCTAATCCAGATCGCATCTAACTCTGCGCATGGAGCCGATAAGCGCAAAAGACGCGCTTACCGCTCATGCGCGGCGTTAGGTAGCGGTTTTAATTGGCTGCCCGCACAAAGGGCAAACCCCGCTATCTTTTACCACCAATTGCCGCATATATTCGCTTGGTTTTATACCAAGCGCCTTCGCCCGATCAATAAGAATCGCTTCAAGTTCGGGCGATAGGCGAAAAGTTTTACGGTTCGGTTTTTTCATTTAGTTAATCGCTTTTCCTACCTGTATTCGCCATTCAAAAATTCTTGATTGACCTAAAATCTTTACAGCAAAGTTGGACAATTCGGGCGAATCGCAAACATACTCCCGATTGTACCCAGGCTTCAATCTGTAAACTGATGATATACTTAATTTAATACCCACGTCATCCAATTTACTCATCAAATTACCGTAATTCCCGGAATCTGGCATTAATTTAATGTTCCCATCTGAAGTCTCGGCAACAAATCGCCAAACAAATCGCATTTCTGGATATTTCATTCTAATATCTCCTTGCTTTGGTCACTTGTATTGTACTAAAATTGTCAGACAAAAGCAAGACATATTTCACAAATATTCAAATTTTATTTTTAATTGGGTGCTCCGCGTACCTAACAAGGCGTTAGAGCACGATGCCGCTAAAAAAAGCGGCACGGCTCAACGCCAGGCCGTTATATGGCTAAAGTCAATTGGTTTAAATAAGGCGCTATCCTTTTATTTCCAATCTCACAGTATTCCGGGTTAATTTCGCTGCCTATAAACTGCCGGCCATATTTCAGCGCCGCCAGCGCGGTTGTGGCGGCCCCCATGAAAGGATCGTAAATAATCCCATCTTTCGGAGATCCTGCAAGAATGCAAAGCGAAGGCAATTCAAGGGGAAATGTTGCAAAATGGGCAGCCGGGAAAGGCTGAGTCGTTATTTCCCAAATTGAACGTTTGTTGCGCCATTCGTTATCGCCATAATAAAAATAATCTCGTCGATCTTTATTCTGTTTCCCATTCCCCGCGCCACCAAATGGGCGTGGTCTGATTCCATTTCTTTCGGAATTTGGCATTGATTTATGATTTGATTTCGCTCTTGCTATACGTTCATCGGTATTGTAATTGGCGGGCTCCTTTATCGCCTCGGCATCATAAAAATAGCGTTCTGATTTGGTTAGCAGAAAAATATACTCATGCGCCTTTGTGCAACGGTCTTTCACACTCTCCGGCATCGGGTTTGGTTTTGCCCAAATTATATCTTGGCGGAGCCACCAGCCGTCAGAACGCAAGGCAAAGGCAACCATCCAGGGAATGCCAACTAAATCTTTAGGTTTTAATCCATTTCCAACTTGAACTTTGCGACGTATTTTTCTTAAGGGATCAAATAATTGAGCACCTCCCTCTAATGTTGATCCTCTTTTCCCATTTGTCATTCCGTTAGGATCGGAGTTATAACTATCCCCCAAATTCAACCAGCAAGTTCCTTCCGGCCTCAGCACTCGGCGCACTTCCCGGAATATTTCAACCATTTTGGAAACGTATTCTTCCGGCGTAGGTTCTAAACCAATTTGATCTTCATGCCCATAATCCCGGAGCCCCCAATAAGGCGGGGAAGTTACCACGCAATCAATAAAGTTGTGGGGCATCCGCCTCATTGTTTCAAGGCAATTTTCGTTGTAGGTCTTATTGGTTTCCATCTTCAATTCCGTTTGGTTGCTACGCTCATATAACTCTTTAATGCAGGCGAGGCAACCGCTAATAGGTTTCCCCTCTGCGCCGGCTTACCAGGCGGTTGCCCGCCTGATTATCGCTGTTAGGCAGCTAATAATTTTTTCCGGCAAGCTGCACAATTATCCGGGCTACTATCATTACCCAATTCAAGATCGGAATCGTCCAAAAGAAGGAATTTCCCGCACAACGATCGCCCCTCCCGGAAATAGTGCCATTTCCGGCTATTAATAAGCCACGTCCACCCCTCCTGCCTAACAAGCGTCTGCACCTGAGCCGCGGGTTCCGGCGTGTTGGTTTGGGGTTTTTCTTCGTTCACAACCTATCTCCTTATATGGTTTTGTAGTGGCATCGCGGCCAGGTGAGTCGCAGGCCGTTAGCCCGTCACCGCCAGACAACAACATCGGCGTCGGGATTTTCTACACACGCTTTTAAATAATCGTGTACAAAGTTTACCAGCCCCTCATAGTTTCCCCATCCGTTTGAAGGATTGAATTTTTTAAACTTCTCAGGGTCGCTTTTTAAAAGTTGCAAGCCTCGTTGCAGGGGTTCTATTAATTGTTCGGCATTTGTGATACCAATCTCATCCGGTCGCCACAGGTGCTGATAAATACCAGCCTCATCCGCCATTTTGTTTAAATTGTGCGTGATGTTTGCAGTATATATTTCATCGGTATCATCGGGAAACTCTATCGTTACAGGTTCACGGCCAGGATATTTCTTATCCCATTCTTCACGGCTGATTTCTTTATTCTGCCCACCTTCCCGAATGAAAATTCGCTTGCCCGATGGAAGATTCTGCATTCCTTTTTTTAGCAAATAAACATCTAAACTCATTTTCTCCACCTTGCCCAAAACGGGCTAACAAGCGTTTGCACACCGATTGCGGCAGTCTGGCGTGTTTCGCAAGTCGGCAATTAATTATAGTTTATTTTGTTTACTCCGCGCCTCAGCCGTTTGCCGCAACGGGGTGAAACGCCGGTCGTTAGATCGCTAATTCAAATTGATCTTTCGTTATACGCTTTTTTCGGTTCCGTTGCCGGTCTTTAATATCATGGCGGTTATGACATCGTTGGCAAAGTGCTGCCAAGTTTTCAAAATCGTTATTTTGGGGATCGTGATCTAAATGTGCAATCGTCAAAACGATCACAATCCATCTGTATTCTTCTGAGTGCCAACTATTATATTCTTTAACCATTTCCCGCGCTTCTACATACTCAAGTTCACCGCACCCGGCAGCATCGCAATAAAGATTTCCGCCATTGGGAATAAATTCCCCGGAATGATCACGATACCCAACTGCATAATTGGGCAATCTACACCATTTGCATTTGTGGTGGTCTCGGTTCAAAATCTCCGCCCGGATTTGTTTCCAATTGTCTGGATATAGGCTTTTATTTTCTTTCAATATAGGCATATCTTACGCTTTCTAACTAAGCGCATGGAACTGACGCGGCAAAAAACGCCGCGCTGTTCATGCATAGTTCAAAGTAATTCTTACGGCCTTCTCTTTG
>PHFX01000185.1 GCA_007618135.1 Candidatus Brocadia sp. WS118
CCATACCACCTCAAAAATCAGCAATTATAATTTGTCCCAATGCTTCTTTGGCGAGCACCAGCTTAAACATGAACCCAAAGACAAACCGGTTGCCATTGTAGAAAGCGAAAAGACCGCCATTATTGCCGCTGCTTATCTGCCTCAATTTATCTGGGTTGCCACCGGGGGAGAAAATGGCTGCAAATGGAAAGAGTTTACCGTCTGCAAAATATTATTAGGCCGTAAGGTAATTTTATTCCCGGATTTGGGGAAAGCATTCCGGAAGTGGCAAACCGGCGCCGATACCCTCAGACAATACGGTATAAATGTCACCGTCTCCGATCTGCTGGAACGCAAAGCCGCCAATACAGATCGCCAAAACGGTTTAGATTTAGCCGATTATCTGACAAGGTTTAACGTCCGAGAATTTCACAACCCTGAATTCCAGCAAGAAAAACCGGATGCCCAAACAAACATAACATTGCCGGCTGAAATTGAAATTTCTGCTCCTGAGAAACTAAGCCAATTAATGGATACCTCCCCAATAGTACGAAAAATGATAGACCTCTTTGATCTGGAACTCGTTGAAGGAAAAATTGATAACTAATGGAAGATAGAGAATAATTTCTACTTTATAGTCTCTATAAGATTAAAGAGAGGGAAAAAATATGTTCAAATATCATTTATTTATTATCCTGATATTTCTCCTGTTGGGATGCAGTACTACGATCCGGGTCATAGATACTGAAAGCCCTTCGGATTTGGAGAAGTTGCCCAAAGGGAAAACCAAAGTTTATATAACCACCCAAAACCGGCCCAAAATTACCGCTATCAAGCTACAGGTCAATCCTGATTCCGCCGCATGGTATAACCCTTCTCTTCGCCAGTATCAAACTATCGCTACACCAGAAATTCAAAAGATTACTCATGAACAGAAAAAACATACAACCACGGCAGGGCTAATATGCGGGATGATTGCCGGAACAATGATCGGAGGAATAATTGGGAAAGCGCAAGCTGACCCGGAGCCAGGCTTTCTTCCGGATTATAGTCCAGCCGGAAAAGCCTTAGCAGGATTTATGATAGGGGCAGTTGTAGGGGGCATAGTCGGAGAAGCATTAGGAGATAAAATCATCTATCAATTTCAAAAGACACCCCAGGATACTTCAAACATCGGATTCAAACAATAACTATGCAATGAAGCAATCCTCATTCTTGTAATCTTGCATCTTGATTCTTGCAATCTTCTTCTTCCCCACGGATGGGTCGGCGAAATACTGTTTGAGGCATGGATGCCGAGTTTATTTCGCCAGGGCGTTTTTGGTTCTTTTTGCGCCAACAAAAAGAACAGACACTCCCCACCCTGTCTGAGGCAGGGATGCCGAGTTTATTTCGCCAGGGCATTTTTGGTTCTTTTTGTGTCCCAAAAAGAACAACCACCCCTTATTTTTCCTCCCTCCTTGAAAATTTCTTCATTTCTTGATAAATTGATTCTATCCAAGAACACAAAAAAATTTTAACATAGAGTTAGCCATTAGTGTGGAGATTGCCAGACATGAAAAAGATCCTCGAAGTACTGACTTCGCCCGTGTGGTGGGTCAGCGTTGTGATCGCCGGAATCCTTATCAATCTTGTTTCTTCGTATTTGAAGGGTATCATTGACACTCATCTTTCCCGCTTTTCTGCTGCACGCCGCGAGCAGGGCGAGCGTAAACGAGCGGAACGTAAGACGGCAGTTGAGCAGCTCAGAAAGAACGAACATCAGGAAGTCATGGCAACCTTGGCAGAAATGCGCCACCGGCTAAGAGCTATCTTTTACTTGTTGGGCGGGGTGTTCTTTATGGGATGGGGCAGCATCCTTCCGGGAGTTACAGATGCTGTTATTATTGCAAAGGCAGTCACTATCTTTGCTTTTGCATTCGGCGGAATAAGCCTCTATATTTCTTTCACGTACTTTAAGCGGGCTGTGAATGTCAAAGGTCTCTTGCTCGAAGCCCATCCTTGGCAAGATGGACCTAAGGAATTGTCACCGTTGCCTTGAATATCCAACTTCCATGTCGAAGTTTTCAATACTTACCTACTCCGCTCAAAAAGGATCGCAGGGGGTTGTCCCAATTTTGTATTTTCCATTTTGTAATCTTCTTCCTCCCCAAGGATGGCCCGGCGAAATACTGTTTGAGGCAGGGATGCCGAGTTTATTTCGCCAAGGCGTTTTTGGTTCTTTTTGCGCCAACAAAAAGAACAATCACACCCAACCCTGTCTGAGGCAGGGATGCCGAGTTTCGGGGGTGAGATAAATGAGTTTTATCAAGTACGTTTCCAACAACTTTGTATCTCACCCCCTTTATTTCGCCAGGGCGTTTTTGGTTCTTTTTGTGCTGACAAAAAGAACAATCATACTTTCTCAAATAAAAACGCCCCGCCTCCTTGCCGCGCGTTGGTGGGAGGGGGTTATTCTGGAACAGCTTCAATATAGTCACTCATCCCCCCGCTCCGCCACATCTTTCCCCATTAAAAAAAGTCTGCTCTTAGCCCTGTCGAAGGGAGGATTAAAGGGAGTTTACTCGCAGGATTTAAAGTTATTACAGATGCGTAGATGGCCCATATGTAATCCAGGGATTTAAGTGGGCTGTTCCTTAATTCAATTTTGCATGTATCGCTTTCCGTAATCTGGAATATATCGGAAAATAATTATGATTTTGTCCTATGATTTTGATGGCTTCATTGATCATCTCATTGGCTTCTTTATTTTCCCAACGATTGAACTTCGCTTGAGCATACAAATAGAGGTATCGATGATTTCTATTGGGATTGGCTATTTTCTCTAGAAGATTTATTCCTTTTTTGGCCAAGTCTTTGTATATAACTTGGCGTTCAATATTTTTTATAGGATCAATTTCTCGTTTCATTTTGAGAGTTGTTGACCAATTTATATAGAATTCGGCAATCTCGATATTAATAACGTCATCATCTGTTTTTGGAGATTTTTCTAACTCACTATAATACACGCTTGCTTTATGATAGTTTGGAATCTCTAATGAGGCATAACAAGAACCTAAGAGCCTAAATACCTCATAATCTTTTTCTCCCTTTGATTCAATAGCTTTATGACATTCTTCCAATATGGTTATTGACTTTTCGATTTCATTCTTGACTTCTTTTAGAAATTTGGCGTAGTGGTATTTTAATAAAATAGAATCAGGATAATCCTTTAATTGTTCTTTTATAAATGATTCTGCATCTAAATAATCTTTCTCGCTTTTATAATTCTCAAATATTTTAAGAATTTCAAATTCTTTTGAGGAATAATCCATTTGCTTTTCTAATGTAAAATTCCTGTCCAATTGATTTCTGATTCTTTGGGCGACCGTAGGATGTTCTTGAATCAAACTTCTAGAGAATAAATTAACTTCGTCGTTGATTATAAATTTTTCGTCCACTCCCTGATTGATCTTAATTACACATTGAAAATTCATCAATGAGGGAATTTTTTCTGACAATATTGATTCTTCAAGCTCTAAAATATCACTCATTTGTCTACAGGATATCGGTTCCTTTTTCAATTCTAAAAGAATCAACATTTTTAGTTGATAATCATCTTTCTTTAGACGATTAATTATCTCTGCGTAACTAAATTTTATTACCTCATTTCCTGCAGAGGCAAGATTATCAATAACTTGATTAAAAGTTCTATTAAACTCGAATAATTGACCAAAAACATGTTTTATAATTATCGGGATACCTGAAGTTGTTTCATGAATCTCTTTGATTTGATCATCGCTCAATGGTGTATGAGAATCTTTATATTCGTTGTAAAGATTTTTCATTAATTGTTTAGATTCTCGCCGATCCAAACCTTCAAGTTTGATTTGATAAAAACCACTTGGAATTAATTCACGGGAAGTAATAATTACTTTTAAATTCTCGGGTTTCTGTTTAAGTCTATCTTTAGCTTCTTCTTCAAAAAATTTTATTATTTTTTCGGCTTCTTTTTGTGTGACCGTTTCAAAATTGTCTAAAATCAGTAAAGTTTTGTACTCCTCGAATAATTCTAAAACAAGCTCTTTTTTTTCATCGAAATTATAATCCATTACATCCTGGTAATCATAGAAATAAAGGATTGTTGTAAAGATATTATCTAGTGATTCAAATTGCCGGTTTTTTTTCTTTACAAAATCTAAAATAGGGTTGTATAGGTTCGCTTTAGCCGAAACCCAAATAATATTTCTTTGATGTAATTCTTCCTTAAATTTTCCACTAAAAAGGAGCCATGACAATTGGAGTACTAAAGCTGTTTTACCTACTCCACCGGGACCATAGATTATACCATCTCGGTTTGGTATCTCTAATATTCTTTCAACAATTTTTCTTATCTGTTTCTTTCTGCCCACAAACCCTTCTAATCCTTGATGAGGTATATTGGCCTTAATAGTTTTGTCATCATTATATACCGGCAGCACATCAGTCCAAAAAATTTCTTGTAAATCACGTATTTTCTGTATATTAAATAGACTTTGGCTAAACTTTGTTTTCGTTTGAATTGTCCAGAAACTATTATCTACGATTGAATAATATTGATATCCTTTTGCAGTTGTTTTTTTATAATAATACAATTTATCATCTTTAATTATCATAAAAGGGAACAAGTCTATTGGTATTTGATTACCATTATCTGACAAGGATAATTCTGAAATCCTCTGAGGAGTATTTTCAAATTCCTCATAAGTGATATTTTCTTCCGAGGTTTCTATCTTATCATTCTCATAATTTTTGATATTCAATATGAATATTAAATCCTTTTTACCTTTGTCAGTACTCGCTAAAGATGATGGGTCAATTTTGTCTAACTTCTTCAATAAATATTTATGAGATAGAATAGGCGATAAAATGTCGATAAAAAATTCAAGTGCTTTTTCCCACACATCAATTTTCAATTGCAGATCATCTAAATAATCTTCAATAATGCATCTTATTTCCCTTAAGTGCGCTGAATTATTCCGAAAATTGATAACTATTTTCAATAGGTCTACAACTTTTTTCTTTGACTTTGCTCTATTTAATCTTACTGCCTTAGATATTTCAACACCAAACTCATTTACTTCATCTTCTGGTTCTTCTAATTCACCATATATCCTCTCTAAATCATCCAAGTAGCTACCGATTGGTCCGAGTTCTACAAACCCATTGAGGCACTCTTTCATTATCTTCAAACCTTCGGGTGCGTTTTTATCTATAAGTCGCAAGCATTGCTGTGTTAATTTTATATGACCACCTAATGATGGCGCAGTGAACCGATTTGATAGAGTGCTCTTAATATCTTTTACTGATTTTTTATGTTCCTCAGGCTCATCTAATATTATTTCTTCATATGCTCTGATGGTAGTAATAACAAAAATCTGAGAAGCCAATTCAATAAGGTTGATTGTGTTGTGAAAGATGTCAAAAAATCGGCGATCCAAATCATTATTTTTATTGAATGCATTACCAATAAAATCCGTTGCTCCGGGAAAATAAACTCTAAGCATCTTTCCTCCAATCCAGAATTTCAATTCAGAATTCTATTAAAAAGTGTTTATGTGTTTTCAGAAAAAAATTAATCGAAGTAATCCTTTCATGTAAAAAATCCTCACACCTCAAACACCTTCAACACCTCATCCCCATAATGATTGATGACCTTAATAGCAATTTTCCCGCTTTTCGGCGATTCAAATGGGCGGCTGGCCGTACTGTAAAGGCTTTCCCAGGCTTCCTCATCGACCTCCGCCCGCAGCGCCCGTTTCAGCTTATCGTAGGGGGCGTCTGATCCGGTGAAGTAGGCATGGCGCACAAAAAAGCTCTCCCCGTTGTAATCGGTATCGATAAACCAGCAGGCAACATCGTCCGTAGAAGAACTGCGAATCGCCCCGGTAGTCGGGTCGTACACGTCCACCCCCGCCAGTTCCACCGTGATTTTATCCCCTTCCTTGCGGATCTCCACGTCCGGCTCCCCAAACACCATAAACAGGTTTCCCGCCCCGGTTTTCTTCAGCAGTTCATCGCCCATCGCCAAATCCGGGTTCATCCGGGTGGGGAGCACCGTCAGTTTGCCGTAGCGTTTCGCCTCTTCCGAGACGTGGGGATCGAAGGCAAACCCGCACGCGATCAGAATATCAAAGCCGATTCCCTGCACCGCTTCTTTCGCCGCTTCCTTCACCTGCTGTGGTCCCACCGTGCCGTGTTCCGGGCCGATGGAAATCGCTGCCCGTTTGCTGCTGCCCTCGGCGTCGCTGTAGGTTCCTTGCGCCTGTATCCAGGTTCCCGCGTACGGTTCCAAAGTATCGAACCTGATCCGCTCGTTTTTGCGGGTATTCTGCACCCCCGCTTTGCGCAGATTCTCCAAAATCATTTGCGCAAAATCCTGCTGCCGCTCTTTTTCCGGCCCGCTGACCGTTCCGTCGAAATTCTCATCGGCCGTGGAGAGCACCCGGTGCGGAGAGAGGCTTTCCACCGTAAACGGCCCCGTTACCCGGATGCGTTTATTATCCTCGTAAGGTTGGTCATAGAGCATTTCCGGCTCCGCATTTTTCGCAATCGCCGCGTCGATTTCCTGCTGCCGCTCCCGCCGCAACTCCCACCACCATGCCAGTTGCTTCTCCAATTCTTTTTGCGCCTCTTCCCCTCGCCCCCCGGGAGAGGGGCCAGGGGTGAAGGCCCGTGGTATTTCCCACTCCTCCCACTGCTCCCCCGCCAGCCGGTTGATCTTCTCCCGCAGCGGCTCTAATTTCTCCTGCCAACGGGCGTGAATGGTGTCGATCTCCGGGTTGTTGGCAATGGATTTCAGGGTAACATGCGGAACCCGCTTATACACAAATCCTTTCTTAATATCGTTCTCCGTAGGGTAATCCGGCGGCACCTTGCCGCTGATTTCCGCTTCCTTTTCCAAACCTTCTCTGGAATCCGCCAACAGGTAATAGGGGTATTTGGCCGCCATTAAGCGGGTGCGCGCCAGGGCCAGCGCCACCCGGCTGGTGTCCATGGTAATCCAGCGCCGCCCCCACTGCTCCGCCACAAAAGCGGTAGTGCCGCTGCCGCAGGTGGGATCTAAGACTAAATCACCGGTATCAGTTGACATTATCATGCATCTTTGAATAACTTTTGTCATTGTTTGCACAATATAATTTTTTTTGTCTTTATCACCTTTTCTCGTCCCGGTAGCAGTGGTATCCGTCCACATATTATCTAAAGGTGTATATCCAAACTCGTGTGAATACCTTTTCCAGAAAATATTTTTGCCCTTCAAAAATATTCGATCTATATCCACAAGTTTTCTTAATCCTTCTAAGCTTGTTGCCCATTGCCGACCTTCGTGAGGATAATAGACATTATCTCTGAATTTAAAGGGAACGCTTCTTGTTTTTGAAATATGTTCCGAAGTAAGACTATCAAGTTTCACTCGCGGACATTTTTTTAGATCAATTCCTTTTTTTCTTGCATGAGTAAGTTTTATTAGTTTACCATTTTCTTTTTCAACATAATCAAACTGTCTATCGAGTAATTCATCATCTCGTTCTATAAGCAACTTTCTTTTTTTGGCTTGAGAAATATCTTTAAAATACCATATAACAAAATCATAAATATTTGAAATATCCTCTGTAGTCTGCGCGCTTGTTGTCTTGAAAGTTATCAATGAACGAAAATTCTCACTCCCAAAAACCTCATCCATCAAACACCTTACCAAATGCACATTCTCTTCCCCAATTTGCACAAAAATGCTCCCGGTTTCCGTAAGCAGTTCCCGCGCCGCTGCTAACCGGTCGCGCAGGTAAGCCAGGTAAGAGTGAATCCCCAATTTCCAGGTATCCCGGAAAGCCCGGATTTGCTCCGGCTGCCGGGTGGCGTCTTCCGCCTTGCCGTCCTTCACCTCGCGTTTGCGGGTGCTTACCTGCCAGTTGGAGTTAAATGTAATCCCGTAAGGCGGATCTATATAGATCATCTGCACCTGGCCTTTTAACCCTTCCTTCTCCGCTAAGCTGGTCATGACCAACAGGGAATCGCCCAAAATCAGCCGGTTGCTCCAGTGCGGCTGGCTTCCGGTGTCGTGGCTGTAAAAATCCACTTTGCGGGAAAAGTCTGCTTCAATGCCGTTAAAATCGGCAAAAAGGTTTAGCTGGTAACTGCCGCCCGCTTCCGCTACCCCCTTTCCCTCGCCCTTTCCCTGCTGCTTGCGCAAATCCTCGATCAGCGCCTGCGGATGGATCTTCTCCTGGATGTAAACCGGCACCACCGGCACTGCTAAGTCCCCCGCATCCAGCTCATCTTTTCCCTTCCAGACTAATTGCGGGTCCAGCGAGGGATCGCGCGGATACCGCATCGTTTTCGGAGACTGCTCATCCTCCGCCACAAAATCCCGCAACTCCTCAGTGGGAATGTTCACCCGTGTATCCTTGTGCCGTAAAGAATCAATTTTTTTCGCCATATACATACATCCTTTTTGGCTTCCAATCTTTTCAATTATTCACAAACAGTTTTATTTTTACTTTCATTGTTCAGTTATCTTAGCCTGATTTTCAAGTAATTCTCTAACTTTCTCAATGGTCAGCGGCTCTTCTTTTGGTCGATGAATTATTGCATGACAATTAGCACATACCGGGCGCAAATCATTGATCGGATCGACTTGATAGTTTCCTCCAATCTTTGGGAGTGGTACAAGATGATGAACGTGAATATACCCCCTGCCGATTTCACCGTACCGCTTGCCGAAATCAAAGCCGCAAGCCTGACAGACAGCGCCGTAATGCTTGATACATTTTGCGCGTGCTTCCGGGCTGCGTTCATAGCTGTTTACCGTGATTCGGCGTTTAGCGCCTTCATAAATGGAATCATCATCTGGCAATTCATCATCTTGTTGATGAATATTCCTTAACGGTGCGTCATTGAATAATTGCTGTAAATCATCCGGCAGTTCTTGAGATTGAGCCCAAAAATCAAACACTCTTTTTAGTTCCTCTGCAAAGAACATATCCTCATCTCTGCCATCGTTTATTTCCAACTCGGATGCGAGACTAAAAAAACCGCTTCCAGGTATACCCTTTCTTTCGCCGGATGCATGAACTACGACGACAGACAACAACGGCCTGTGGTTTTCATGTTCATTTCGTGAAATATTGCCAAGAAGATGTGCGAGTTCTTCTCGCTGCTGCGAATCATCCATGTCCAGCCCGACCAGGTTACCCACTTCAGTATAAGTAATTGTTTTTGCCCGTTGCGCGGTTTCCATGAGTTTTCGATAAATGCGAGTATCCAGGCTCATGGTACCTCCTATACTTTTATTTTATATCCGATTGTATTTCTAATTTCATTCTTCGCATTCCACGGATCATTAATCTCTAAAAATGCCCACCGCCCCAAACCTCCGTGATTATTCACTGCCGGCATCCACAACATTCTGGCGGTAGCCACTTTCGCTTCCTTTTCCTTCCGCTTTTCCCCGGTGACCTCAATAATCAGGTTTAAAAGATTATCTTTCCCGGCGCCATCGTCTATCTGCGCCAGAAAATCCGGGTGATATTGGTGCTCCTGTCCGTCAATAGTGTAGGGAATGGTAAAACCAAGATTGTGGTTTTTCACATAGCGGATCACCTCTTCCATATCCTCTAAGGTTTGCGCCATTTTTTGCTCCCAGGAATCGGTATCCGCCACCACGTGGGAAATATGGCATTTATCCGCCCGCGTGGCATAAACCGGCCGGGTGGTATCGAAATCCACATAGCGGGTGGAGCCGAAAGTATCATAAGGTCGCAGGATCGGCTTTAGCGCCGGGGTGTTATCGGTCGCGTGAACAATCGCCTTATAAATGCGGTCCGCCGCATCGTAAGCAAACTGGATCAGCAGTAAAAGCTGCGGAAAAGTGTTGTCTTTCAGGATCAGGCATTCATCCAGCCACCGTTTGGTAATGCTAAGCATTTGCGGAAATAAATAGTGGCGGTCGTTCCCCTCGTCATCGCGGAAATATCTTTCTAAAGTCAGCCGCGCCAGCTTAAAGGCCACTTCGTTCGGGCGATGCCGTTTCAGGTCATCTAAAGTGTGAATGCTGGTCTCTCCTACTATCGGCGCGTTCTCGGTCCTGGTGGGAATATCCGCTGTGGAAAGTGCCAGCCGGGAGTCTTCCGTAAATTCCGCCTGTAAACGGTCCCCTGCCACGTCATAGCGGTAGCCGGCCAGCCGCGGGAAAGTGATTTCACAGTCGGCTCGCTCCTCCAATGCCCGCACCCTTGTCGGCATCGGGCCTGGTTTTGCTTCCCGGGTAGAGCCGCTGCAAGGGATAAAAGAAAACGGCACTCCGTAAACCTCCGCATATTCCGCCTCGAACATCCCCTTCTGATTGGCGACATAGTTCATCCGCCGCAATCCTCGCCCCACCACTTGCTCGCAGAGCAACTGCGTGCCGAAGGCCCGCACCCCTAAGATGTGGGTGACCGTATTGGCGTCCCAGCCTTCCGTCAGCATCGAAACGCTCACCACGCATTTCACCTGCTCGCCTAACTTCCCCGGCTTGCCTACCGTATTCATCACTTCCCGCAGCAAATCTTCATCGGTCAAACTCTCCGCATCCCGCCCCGGAAAACGCTGCCGGTATTCCGCCTTGAACTCCTCGATCTCCCGCGCCGCCATCTCTTTGAACTCTTTGGTCATTGCCTCGCCGGATTCCAATTGCGTGCTGTCAACTAAGATCGTATTCGGGCGATGCAGCCAGCCCCCCTTGCCGTCATCATTCCCGAAAATCGCAAACGCCCCCGCCTGCACCACCGTCTCTTCCCCCGTCTGTTTCTCCCACCCCGCGATATAATCGAAGACTAATTTCGAGACATTGGTATTATTGCACACCACAATGAAAACCGGCGGGGTAATCCCTTTCGCCCGGGCTTCCCTGTTATTTGCCCACAATTTGTAATACTTCTCATAATTGCTGTACAGGCTGTGCAGCGCCCCCTGCAATTCCTTGGGGAGTTTGGGTTCCCCGCTCACGCTCTCCGTCTTGCGGCCTTTTTTGGGCAGGTTTTCCCGGATGCGATACCACAGGTCGCGATAGGTAGGCTGTTCGCCGATCATGGAATCATCCGCCACCGGCACCCTCGGCACCTTCACAATGCCCGACTCGATCGCATCGATCAGCGAGAAATCCGAAACCACCCACGGGAAAAGCGTCCCTTCCGGATAACCCGAACCTCGCAGGAAGAAGGGAGTAGCCGACAAATCATAGATCGCTTTCACCCCTATCTTTGCTTTCACCGCTTCGATGCCGGTTATCCACACCCGTGCTTCCTCATCTCGTTTTTTGGCTTCCTGGCGCTCTTCCCCGGAGAGTTTTTCTTCCTCGCTTTCAGGTTTCCGCCGGTAACAGTGGTGCGCTTCATCGTTGATCACTATAATGTTTTTCTTATTGCCGAACTCCCGGCACACCCGCCGCACCATCTGGCCCGGCGTCTCCGTGAACGCATTCGCTTCCCCTTCGCTCAAAATCGTTTTGGTAAGTTTTCCCGCCTTCACTTTTTCCCGCAGTTGAAGGGCATGGAAGTTGGTAATCAGGATTTTTGCCTGCCCCAGCCGCTCGATCCATTCCGGCGGTAAAATATCCCGCTGCCGGTAATAATTGCCCGGATCGTTGGGTAGCAGCACCCGCAGCCGGTCGCGAATGGTAATGCCCGGCGTAATAATAAGAAACGTATCCGTGAAACGCACATCCTGCGGATTGGCAAACTTATTGAGCGCCTGCCAGGCGATCAGCATCGCCATCACCACCGTTTTACCGGCACCTGTGGCCATCTTAAAGGCAATGCGTGGTAAACCGGGATTGGCATCATCATTAGCCTCTCGTAGCATATTTTCAATCCAGGCATCGCCATACTTTTTGGCAGCTTCGGCAATGTAAATTGCTGTTTCCAATGCCTCATTCTGGCAAAAAAACAGTTTTTTCTCCCGGTACGGATCAGTCCAGTACTCCAAAAGCCGGGATGTGGTATTGCTAACGCCCGGATAACCGCCCTGTCGCCACAACCTCACCCGCTCCCGAATCCGGTTCACATGTTTATTTTCTTCGATCCGGTCCTGTGTCCACTCGGTATCGAAAGAAAGCTGTCTTCCCTTCTTTTTCGGTTTGGCAATAGGAGTAAAATAGGAACTGGCCCGGCGCTCACCTTCAATAATCTCATTGGTAATGCCTTCGTCCGTAAAACGGAAATAGCGCCTCGGTTCCTCGTAAGGAGAGTTAATCACCGGATTTTCAATAATGACATCGGCCATAATTGAGTCATCTTTTGAGTTTGGCAATAAATGACGGGATTAAATAACACCTCCCGCTTTGCAGATATAGAAGAAAAAAAGGAAAACTTTGTTACATCTGTAACGGTTAAAATTATACAGTGTAACAATTCAAATCAAGTGATTAAAAACCGGAAATTGATTTTAAATTCTGAATTTGGTAAATTGAATAAGATATTCAAAAATCTATTAAACACGAACAATCAGAAAGTAGAGAGAGGCATTTTGAAGGAACTGTGTTGATTGAAGAAGTAGATCAAACTGATTTCATATTCGAAGCAGAACTGTATATTAGGGATTGCAAATTTCCTCATTTAAAGAAAAATCATTTATTGAGTCGACAAAGAAAAACATAGGTCAAGAAAACATGGCGACGGGAGAAAACATATACAATTTTATGATGGAAGTTGCAATTCCTATATTGGGAGGTATTGCCTCAGTAATTACGATTATTTCTTTTTTTTCTAAAAGCGGTGGATCAGAATCATCTTCTGAATCAGTTAGAGGCACATCTATTGGTTTTGAAATATGGAAATTTCTAAGCCAAATTGCTGCTGTACCTGCATTCTTTGGTTTCTATAATTTACATATGAGGGATAGATATGAGAATTCTCAACAATTACCTCAAGATTGGTTGTTTTTTCTATTTTCATTCCTATATGGCTTTTTTGCACTTTTTCTTATAGGATATTGGGGAAAGTATTCTTACGAAAGATTTAATAGCGACAATTTGTCTCATATTTTTCTGTTTGTATTTGTTGGATTATTTTCTTTGGTATCATGGGGATTCTTCTTTTGGACTTTTTACGAATATTTTCTTATTCCTATTTTAATTCCCTATCTAGTTGACATTCTAAGGGGATTGTTTTAATGATATCACCTACTTCCTTTTTTATTATAAATCAATTTCTCCTTTTTCAATCCCGCCCAGCCCAACGGGGCGCCAGACAATAGCCCAGGGCGCAGCCCTGGGAAACCCAACCCCCCCCTAAAGCCCCATCGGGGTGAAAGAAAAACCACCCCGCCAAAAAATTCCCCCCTTGAAACTTTCTTCATTTGTTATTAACTTCACCCATCCCAGGAATACAGAAGCATCTTTAACATAAATTTGCTCCGTTCAGAGGTTTTAATCAAATAATGAGAGTTTAAATTGGGAAGAAGAAAAACCAGAAACATCTCTCAAAAGAGAAAATGGCTTATTCCCGCAATTATTGCATTTTTAGCGACAATATTCGCAGCTATTATTAACTTGATTCCATTTCTTTTTAGTGATAACAACTTACCTGAATACTATCTTGTCAAAGGGGTTAGTTATCATCCTGACTCTATTCTTACAATAGAAGCAATAAATAGTACTGCAATGAAAGCTAAACCAATCAACTTCGAAATTGATGGATTTTATTATCCTACCGCTGCAGAATCTAAATCAGAAACAGGAAAGGTGATTTGGCAAATACCCTTAATGAATCTTGATTTGCCTGATACTGTTCGCCGAGATGGAATTCATTTGGTTCGTTTCGGATTTGATAGAGAAAAACTGAGTCTCGGTCAAAGGATTGTTTTCGATAGTAAAGAACCCCAAGCCTTTATAGGCTTTGCTAATGAAGGAGAAAATAATAAACGAATCTTTGGTCAAATAATTGATAATGATTTTTTTGACAATCAAAGTATATCTGTCGAAATTACATTTAGAAATCAAGAAAGACTTCAAACAATTCAATTGCCAGTTAAGAGTTACGTTGATGAAATGACAGGAAGTAAAGGATATGAATTCGAATATCGCGTTCAAAACATTCCTAAACTTTCCCCAAAAGATAAAAATTACAACCAGCCATTTTTTAGCCTAAATGTTAAAGACAAAGCAGGAAACGAATTTCACCAGGAATCTACCTATAATGCTTTTATAGCTGAAGGTGTTCAGAAATTTGGAAACAAATCTGCACAGGTCATAATGCAGAGGATTGGAATAGAGGAAGTGGCTTCACCGAAATATAAAGTTTCATCAAAACAGCAATCTATTCGCAGAAAGGTAAAAAGTGGGACATCTGTAATAACTTTACGTGTTTTGATACGTACATCAAAATATATAAAATTGAGTTGGAATCGTCTGCCAGATGATTTACGTGTTACAACCGAAGAATATATAATGATGCGCAATGATCAAGAAATTGGTTTATCATTTGGCACTACTTATGTTGACCGATCCATCGATATAGATTCAACTTATCGATATCAAGTACTGGCACGTGATAAAAATAATATTTTTCATCAAAGTAATATTTCGACTGTAACTCCTGATAGTGCCCAAGGATGGGTGTATTTAGGTGATTATAATTTCACAAAAGGTAAGTGGGATACATTAAATTTTGATTTCTCACCTTTGACTATTCCTAATGACTTAATTGGGAAAAAGATAAAACTCAGTAAGAAAATAGGGTGGTTAAATGTGAGAGAAGATATGGCAAATCCCACATCTATATTTGGAGTACCTATTGATGTTTTAGAATCAGGAACAGAGGTTTCTATTCATGAAGTTAAAGACTGGCAATCTACGGGCTGGATGTGGGCAAGAGTTTCCTATTAAGAATTAAGAAGGAGAGGGGGATTATCACCTTGGAATTGTATATGCTTTCTCGAATCAGACACGAACTATGAGGATACCCTTTTAGTCTGAACAAAATGTACAGTCAGCCGAAGATCCTGCATTAAGAAGTTATTAAACTGCCTTTTCAATTTGCAATCCCTATTCACTTGCTCCCCATACCCTATACCTCTTACTTCCTATCCCTCCCACCTACTGCCACTGCCACCTGCCGCTGTCAGTGCCCTTTCCCCTTGACAACCCTCTCACCATAACACCATAACACTAAAACACCCTAATACCCAATCACCCCCTTTCCCCTTGACAACTCCCTCTCCCTCTTATACATTAATATCGTAAAGGAAAAACGGAGTTGGCAGGATGCCCAACAATTCAAAATTCACCCCCGCCCGGCGCAAAGCCCTGCTCGAACTGCTCAAAAAAGCCGTGCCCATCGGCATCGCCTGCGACAAAGTCGGCATCGACCGCACCACCTACTATCTCTGGAAAAACCGCGCCGAGCGCTACAACCCCGTGGATAAAGACACCAAACCCGACAAACCCTATCACGACTTTTTCCAAAAAATCCACCGCGCCCGCGCCGATGCCTTTCAGCAGCTTCTGAACGAGATCATGCACATGGGCATGGGCTATGAAACCACCGAAAAAGTCGAAGAATATCACGAAAAAGACGGCAAAATCACCGGTCAAAAAAAAATTCGCGTCACTACCCGCTTTATCCGCCATCCCCAGGCATTGACTTTCCTGGCCGAACGTCTTTTCCCTGCCTTTTTCGCCAATCGTCTCCGCTTAGATGTAGAGGGCATCAATGAACTCATATTTAGAGAGCTTCTACGACTTGACCGTCGAGGAGAAAGTAACCATCCTGGCCGAACTCCGCAAGAGAACCTCCCGCCGGGGAGCGGAAACCTGGCCGCAGATTCGGAATCTGGCGAACCGCAAGACTGGGAAAACCTACCGCCCCAACTCCCCGGCAGTAACTGACTTTCACACCAGCCCTGCCCGTTACAAAGCTCTCCTCGGCGGTCTCGGCTCCGGCAAAACCGCTGCCGGAAGCATGGAGGCCATTAAACGCATCAAGGCCGGGTATGACGGCGCCATCCTCAGCCCCGATCACCAGCACTTCATCAAATCCGCCTTTGAGGAATTCTCCAATTGGTGTCCCTGGGAGCATTTGGTCAAACAGAACAAAACCGAAAAGTGGTGGCTCTTCGATACCGGCGCCAAAGTATTCTACGGCGGCATTGACGATCCCGATAGCTGGCGCGGTCCCAACCTCAACTGGATTTGGTTCGACGAAGCCGCCCGCAAAAAATCCGATGCCGCCTGGAAAGTGCTGATTGCCCGCATCCGTATTCCTCCCAATCCCTGTCTGTTCATTACCACCACCCCCCGGCCCCATTGGTTAAAGCGCGTCTTCGTCATCGATCCCCCCGTATTTGAGGGGAAAAACCTCACCGCCTTCTTCAAAACCTCCACCCGCAGCAACATCGCCAACCTCGATCCCGTCTATTACGCCTCCCTGCTCGCCTCCTACACCGGAAAATACGCCGACCAGGAGCTCGAAGGCGAATTCGTCACTTTCGAAGGCCTCGTTTATGATGACATCTCCCTGGAAACCTGGCCCGCCGGCAACCTCACCGACGACGACCTCGACCTCACCCCCGCAGATCATCGTACAGACGCCCCGGTGGGGCGTCTCACCACTCACCATTCACCACTCACCCCTCACCACCCCAAACTCAAATACCCCATCGAACTCGCCTTCGACGACGGCTACGTCGATCCCCGCGCCATCTACTTCATTCAACCCCAGCCCCACCGCAACCGCATTCTCGTATTCGATGAGATCTACCACTCCCGCCACCTCGAAAACGCCTGCGTCTCCGAAGTCGTTGACCGCTGCAAAGACCGCGGCTGGCCCCTGCCAGTAATCGCCATCGGTTCTCACGAAGCGATCACCCTCCGCGAAGAATTCCGTAAAGCCAACATCGTCGCCCGACACGCCCAGCACAGCATCATTGAAGGAATAAAGAACATGCGCCGCTTCATCCTCGACGGAAACGGCAAACGCATCCTCGCCTTCAACCGCACCCGCTGCAAGTCAATTATCCTTGAACTATCCGAAAAATACTGCTATCCCGAAGCCTCAAACGACCGCACCACCGAAAAGCCCCTCGACAAAGACAACCACGGCGCCGACGCCCTCCGCATGTGGCTCTGGTCCCGCCAAAGAAAAGCCTTCCGCTAATTTTACCCTGAGCGAAGCCGAAGGGCCTCCCCTGAGCAAAGCCGAAGGGCCTGCCCTGAGTTCATCCTGAGTTTATCGAAGGGCTTGCCGAAGGGCCTCCCCTGAGCAAAGCCGAAGGGCCTGCCCTGAGTTCATCCTGAGTTTATCGAAGGGCTTGCCGAAGGACCAGCTGGTTATAACCTCCCCTCCTCGGAGGGGATTAAGGGGTGGGTCCCTTTTTCCTTACTTCTCCCCTTGACACTCCTCTCACCCGTTGCTAACTTCCTCCATCCCAGGAAAATATGTGAAATTTTTTGAATCGGATGTTATACAGAACTATAGAATAACTTGTTATACGGCAAATACTGTTCATTTAAATTCCTTATCAAAATTAAATGACATCAAGCACATATATAAAAAGAACTCGTATGAATTTTTGGAAACTGATTTGAGCTAATTTAACTATTTATTGAGAGAAAGATGAAAGCCACGGAAACAAGTCTGATAAGATTTTTACAACAACAAGATACCCAATTTATTATCCCAGTCTATCAACGAAATTATGATTGGTCTCATTCTCATTGTAAGCAACTTTTGGATGATATTTTACAAGTTGGCCACAGCGATAAGATACTATCACATTTTATTGGTAGCATTGTTTATATTCACGACGATGTTTATTCAACAGCAAATCCAAACCTACTCACAATAATAGATGGGCAACAACGACTAACAACAATCACCTTGCTTTGGATAGCTATATATAAAATAGCAAAAGAATTGAAAAACGAAAAATTATTGAATGAAATTTATAAAAAGTATCTGGTAAATGAGTTTCTTGAAGATGATGAGAAATTAAAATTAAGACCTACGGTAAACAATGATAAGGCTCTTAGATATTTGTTAAGAAATGATGAGTACAACGATTACAATGAATTCTCAAGACTTATTGAGAACTTTAATTATTTCAGATCACGTGTGACGAGTGAAAATATAAGTGTTGTTATTCAGGGCTTATCAAAACTTATGTTTGTTGAAATTTCTTTGGAAAGAGGAAAGGATGACCCTCAAAGAATTTTTGAAAGTTTGAACTCTACAGGTTTGGAATTAAGTCAAGCTGACTTAATCAGAAACTATATTCTGATGGGGCTTAAATACAGTCACCAAAATAAAATTTATGAGAATTATTGGCGTCATATTGAGACATTGGCTACTGAGAATGAAATCAATAAAAGTCGAGTTTCCGACTTTTTAAGGGATTATTTGACACTAAAATTCAGAGAGATACCCAACAAAAACAAAGTCTATCAGGAATTTAAGCGAAGATATAGATTCGATGATTTTGAAACGCTTGAAACTGTGCTTGCGGATATCAAAAAATATGCATACTGTTATAATAAGTTGATAAACCCAGAAAACGAGGATAACAAAGAAATTAGAGCACAGATTAAGCTAATAAATAAATTGGAAATAAATGTTTCTTACCCTTTCATACTCGAAGTGTATAACGACTATCAGAACAAAAGTATAGACAAAGAGACGATGGTATCAGTATTAGAGATAATCCAATCATTTGTGTGGCGAAGATTTATTATAGGATTGCCACCAAATGCATTAAATAAAATTTTTATGAGACTTTATGAAGATATAAATCCTTCAAATTATCTGACATCAATTTATAGCTCTTTATTGAGGAAGAAAAGTAGTTATAGATTTCCAACTGATGAAGAAGTCATCCGAGAACTAAAGTTTAAAGATGTTTATGGAATTCAGTCAAAGAACAGAACATATTTTCTGGAAAGGCTTGAAAATTTTGATAATACTGAGCCTGTATTAATTGAAGATAACCATGATATTACAATTGAACATATTTTTCCACGTAATCCCGACCCCCAA
>PHFX01000030.1 GCA_007618135.1 Candidatus Brocadia sp. WS118
AGCTCGTATTCCTGACATCTCCTTTCTTCCCTACTTCTTCCACCATCTCCATATTCCTCACTTTGGCTTACTTTTGGCATCATGTACCTTAGTATGACAGGGAGACGTCATTTTGTCCAGCAAAAAATTTGTCCAACTGTAAGCTTTCTTAAGGGGGATTTTTATGGTACATGCCACCCTGTAATCCGCACATAAGATGAAATTTTCTATGCAATCAAGATGTTGTAAGCGGGCTGGAAATATTTCCCGTTATCTTGTATTTTGAGACATTCTCAGTAAAATTATCATAGCAATTTTGGAGATTGGTTACAGACAGCAGGCAGTTACATGCCTGTTATTGTCTTTGATCCCTGAGAGTTTTCAATGAGGTAGATTTGCTGAACGGGATACCTCCTTAAGTGGTAAGGTGTTTGTAATTCACCCACCCCTCACCCCTCCCAGGAGGGGACTTTTTAATTCCCCTCCTGGGAGGGGTGAGGGGTGGGTAACGTGCTCTTGTATCTTAAGAAAAGCCGTTGTGTGTTGGGGAAAATTTAATAGAGTCGCTGGGACAGTATGTCAGGAGGATATGTGTGGCATTGATAAGTTTGCAGGATGTGACGATGGGTTTTGGAAGGCCTTTGTTGATTGAGCATGCGAATTTGCAGATTGAACGTGGTGAAAGGGTGTGCCTTCTCGGTCGTAATGGCTCCGGCAAGTCTACCTTGCTCAAGCTGATCAACGGAGATCTGGTACCCGATTCAGGCGAGATTGTCCGGCAGAAGGGGCTGCATACCGCCTATCTTTCCCAGGAGATTCCCGGGGAATTGCATGGCACCGTATTCGATATCGTATCTGACGGATTTGAGACGACTGATCATGGTAAGTCTACACGAAATCTCGCTCAGGAGTCAAAAAAACTGCATCAGGTCAACAAGATAATCTCGCAGATGCAATTAGATGCTGGCACCGGATTTGATACGCTTTCCTCTGGTCTCAAACGCCGGGTATTGCTTGCCAAAGGGCTGGTGTGTGATCCCGATATCCTGTTGCTTGACGAGCCGACCAATCATTTAGACGTTAATTCGATCAGATGGCTGGAAGAATTTCTCCTGCGGTACGGAGGAACGCTGCTCTTTGTTACCCATGACCGTACGTTTCTGAGGAAACTGGCTACCCGCATTATTGAACTTGACCGGGGCAGGCTTTCAAGCTGGGCGTGTGATTATGAGACCTTTCTTGTGCGCAAACAGGCAGTCCTTGATGCAGAAGAAAGCCAGCAGTCTGTTTTTGACAAGAAACTGGCACAGGAAGAGATATGGATCAGGCAGGGGATCAAGGCCAGGCGCACCAGGAATGAAGGGCGGGTACGGGCGCTGGAAGATATGCGCAAGGCCAGGCAGGAACGGCGACAGGTCATGGGCACGGTGCGCATGCAGACCCAGGAGGCTGAACGTTCCGGCGCGCTCGTGATAAAGGCTGAGGACGTTACCTATAGTTATGATACCAAACCGGTTGTCAGCGGCTTTTCCGCAGCGATTATGAGGGGTGATAAAATTGGGATTATTGGTCCTAATGGCGCGGGCAAGACCACGCTGCTGCGGCTTCTGCTGGGAGAATTGGCTCCCCAACAGGGCAGTGTGCGACATGGCACTCGTCTCAACATTACCTATTTCGACCAGCTTCGCGCTCAATTGAAAGAGGATAAATCTATTTTCGATAACATAGGGGATGGGAACGACGTTATTGTCTTTAACGGTAAACCACGGCATGTTATCAGCTATTTGCAGGATTTTCTGTTTTCCCCTGATCGTGTACGGGTGCCGGTAAATGCCCTTTCAGGTGGAGAACGTAACCGCCTCCTCCTGGCACGTCTATTTGCGAGGCCATCCAACGTACTCGTGATGGATGAACCCACGAACGATCTGGACTTAGAGACCCTTGAGCTTTTGGAAGAATTGCTTTTAGACTATCAGGGCACACTTCTGCTCGTCAGCCATGACCGAACCTTTCTTAATAATGTGGTGACCAGCACCTTTGTATTTGAGGGAAAAGGAAAGGTGAATGAGTATATTGGCGGGTATGACGACTGGCAACGCCAGAGCGAAGGAAGTAAGAACGACGTTACGGAGAAAATTCCTCCAAAAACAGCACCGGTGCGCAGACAGTGTGAACGTCCACGCAGGCTTACCTTCAAGGAGCAGCGTGAACTGGAGGCCTTGCCACAACGGATTGAAGCCCTGGAAGCAGAACAACAGCAACTGTATCAAACCATGAGCGATCCCCTGTTTTTTCAAAAGGGGAAAGAGGAAATCACAAAAATCAATGACCGGGCATCGTCCCTGGAAGGTCAATTGGCAGATGCCTATCAACGATGGGAGACTTTGGAAGGCTTGCAGGAACCGTAACTTTTTGATATTGCAAAATGTTGACTCGCTTGTATAATTTAATCGTATAATTTCAATTCGGTTTTCCCCTCTAAAAAGAGGGGATTAAGGGGTGTGTAAATCGGTTATAACACACCCCCGGCCCCTCTTTTTAGAGGGGAGCTTTAAAAGTCTTTGTTGAAGCAGCGTAATTTATATGGGCATCTTTTTGGGAGTTTAACCTATGATCTGGAAAAACTGCACATCATTTAAATACGGGTGAGTGCACTTACTGAAGTGGCGGCGCCATTTCCAGGTTGAGTGGATAAGGTATAGACTCTTAAAGGATTGCCTGTAGTACATCCCCGAAAAACGCAAGTGTCTCTTCTCTCTTGCAAGGTATTTACATCCATCCCATAAGAAATTCTAGCCTTCATTCATCTCGGTTCCATCTTACCAGGAAAAGGTACCGTTCCTTCGTCCAATAGTTAATTGGATAATCTCTTTGTTCGGACACAGATTCATTCAGACTTTTTACAGCTAAAGGGAAAACAGACGCTCACCCCTACTGCTATTTCTCTGTGAATTCAGTGTCCATTGCGGCTAATTTAATGTTTAGGAATTTCAATTACCCCCTATAATCCCCCCGTTTACGGAGGGAAATAGGGGGGAAAGTCGCCGAAGGCCTAATTTAACGGACTTATTTAATATGGAGGATGTAATCATGGTATCTTTAGTAATCGATGGGAAAAAAGTGAAGGCAGAACCTGCTCAAACCATTTTACAGGCAGCACAAAAAGTAGGGATTCATATTCCTACCCTCTGCCATGATCCGCGCCTGGATCCTTCCGGGGCTTGCCGGATGTGCGTGGTCGAGGTAGAAGGTGCGCGATCCCTGGTTGCTTCCTGTGCAACCCCGGTCACCGAAGGTATGAAGGTCTCTACCCGGACTGAATCAGTAACGCGCGCGCGAAAACTCAACCTTGAACTTCTTTGGTCTCATCATCCCAACGATTGTCTGACATGCGATAAAGCAGGAGAATGCCAGCTCCAAAAACTCATGTATGAATATGATGTAACGACATCACGGTTTGTGGAACAAAATCCACCCCCTAAACCAGATACTTCGAATCCCGGCATCTATCGGGATATGAACAAATGCATTCTCTGTGGAAAATGCGTCAGGATCTGCGATGAGGTTCAGGATCAGCACATATGGGCATTTTCAAACCGCGGGATGCAGACCTCAATCGCAACGGCCTTTGAAAAACCCTTAAAAGAAGCCGATTGCGTATTTTGCGGACATTGTGTTTCTGTGTGTCCGGTGGGCGCACTGATGGACAAACCTGCCGCAAAAAAGGGACGATCATGGGAAACCAGGAAGGTAAGGACTGTCTGTTGTTATTGCGGGGTGGGTTGTAGTCTTATGCTTCATGTTAAGGGGGGTGAAGTTCTGAAAGTGACAGCCGATACCCATGACGCCCCAAATTATGGCAGTCTCTGTGTAAAGGGACGATACGGGTTTGAGTTTTACAAGAGCCCTGACCGTTTAAAGTCCCCCTTGGTTCGCGATAGCATTGACCAGCCATTCCGGGAAGCAGGCTGGGATGAGGCCATTAACCTTGTCGCCAGAAAACTTTTGGAAATTAAGAAGACCTATGGTCCGGATGCGTTTGGATGCCTGAGTTCTTCAAGGGGCACAAACGAAGAAAATTATCTTGCTCAAAAATTTGCACGTGCCGTTATGGGAACCAATAACATGGATAACTGCGCACGGGTTTGCCATGCCCCATCGGTAACGGGACTCCGGGCTGCCCTGGGAAGCGGTGCCGCTACGAATTCCCTGGCTGATATTGAGGGCGCAGAAGTTCTCATCGTCAGCGGTTCCAATACCACCGAGGCCCATCCCGTAGCTGCCTTAAAAATCAAAAAGGCGGTGAGGCAGAAGGGAGCCAAACTTATTGTAATCGATCCGCGGGAAATTGAACTCGTCCGGTACGCAACCGTATGGCTCCGTTTAAAACCGGGTACGAACGTTGCGCTTATCAATGGTATGTTGCATGTCATTTTAAAAGAAGGTTTGGAAAACAGGGAATTTATCCAGCAAAGAACTGAGAACATTGACATGTTGCAACAGGTAGTGTCCCAGTACACACCGGAAAAGACAGAGGAAATTACCGGAGTTCCAAAAGAGGACATTGTCAGGGCTGCCAGAATTTATGCCGGAACACGGAAGGGCATGATTGTTTACGGATTGGGAATGACCGAGCACAAGGCGGGATCTCATGGAGTCATGTCCCTGGCTAATCTGGCGTTAATTACGGGCAACGTGGGCAGACCCAATACCGGGATCAATCCGCTCCGCGGACAGAACAACGTTCAGGGCTCATGCGACATGGGGGCATTGCCGGACGTCTATACCTGTTATCAAAAGGTAGATGATCCCGTTGCCAATAAGAAATTCTCTGAAGCATGGGGTTGCCAGCTTCCTGCGAAACCCGGTCTGAAGGAACCTCAGATGTACCGGGAAGCCCTTGCAGGCAAACTCAAAGCGATGTATATCATTGGATATGACCCGGCTGTTACGCAGGCCAATATCAGTCATGTACGGTCGGCCATGGAAAAGCTTGATCTCCTCGTCGTGCAGGAGCTTTTTATGACAGAAACGGCAAAGCTTGCCCATGTGGTGCTCCCCGCCGGCTGTTTTTTTGAGAAGGACGGCACCTTTACCAACGCAGAAAGAAGGGTGCGCAAGCTCAATCAGGCGATTCCTCTGCCTGAGGGCACAAAGCATGATTGGGAAATCATGTCCCTGATTGCCAGCGCCATGGGATATCCTATGCATTACAACCACCCAGGCGAAATTATGGATGAACTTGCCCGCCTTACGCCGGAGTTTGCAGGGATCGATTTTAAGAGGCTCGAAGGGGACGGGCTGGTATGGCCCGTGTGGGATAAGAAACATCCCGGCACACCCATTTTACATAAAGATACCTTCACGAGGGGAAAGGGCAGGTTTAACGATCTCCTCTATACCCCTTCGGAGGAATTGCCTGACAATGACTATCCTTTGTATCTAACCACAGGTCGCCGTCTTTACCATTATAACAATGGTTCGATGTCGCTTCGAAACCCGGAAATTTATGCGATCAGTTCAGAGGAATTTGTGGAAATCCATCCCCGTGAGGCTGAAAAATTGGGGTTAAAAACAGGGAATACCGTGAGGGTAAAATCAAGACGCGGTTCTTTGGAAGTGAAGGCACACGTCACGACAAAATCCAGACCAGGAAGTGTATTCCTGTCCTTCCACTTCCCGGAAACCCCAACGAATATCCTGACAGGTCCAGGAGAAGACTTATTGGCGCTCACCCCGGAATATAAGGTGTGTGCCGTAAAAGTGGAGAAGATTTAACCTGGAAAAGCAGGGGCTAAGCATTTGCCCAAAATGCTTAGCCCTTTACGCAGATTGATAATGATAAAATCTCCTGTTTCTCGAAATTTTTTAAAAGGCCGATTTGTTATTAAAAAATGAATAATTTCTTGTTGTCTTTTCGCTAAAAAAAGGTATCTTGTACAGTCTTATAGACCATACATTATGTACGGCATAATGCAGGAATATTTTTCCAGATTAGAATTGGTTAAAAATAGTGCATACGATTCAAACTGCGGGTAGTATAAGAACATTATGATAACACCAAGGGTATTAATCCTCAGAACGGCCGGAACAAATTGTGATTATGAAACACGGTACGCCTTTGAAAAAGCAGGGGCAAAGGTGGACGTTGTTCATATCAATATCCTCCTTGCTAACAAGAAACTCCTGAAGGATTATCACATATTAACCCTGCCTGGCGGGTTTACCTATGGAGACGATGTTTCCGCAGGTAAAATATTAGCAAACCAGATCAAATACAATCTGGAAGAGGATATTAAAACCTTCATTAGCGAAAAAAAACTTATTCTGGGTATATGCAACGGATTTCAAACGTTGACAAAGACAGGGTTACTGCCATCTATGAATAAACATCACCAGGAGGCTACTTTGACCTTTAATGACTCAAATAAATTCGAAGATCGATGGGTGTATCTAAAAATTTGTTCGAATAAATCTGCCTTTATCAAGGATTCTGATATTTCGACATTATATCTGCCTATAGCACACGGGGAAGGGAAATTTATCACGAAGGATGAAACCGTCCTGAATACAATTGCAATGAATCATCAGGTAATCTTTCAATACGTAAACGAACGGGGTGAAGAAGCTGGTTACCCATGGAATCCCGGTGGCTCCATTCAGAATATAGCAGGTATCTGTGATCCCACGGGCCAAATCCTGTGCATGATGCCCCACCCGGAAAGGCATGTCGAGCCCACACAGCATCCGCGATGGACACGCAACGGACTCAAGGAATTTGGAGACGGTTTTTTTATTTTCAGGAATGCAGTTCAATACGTTAAAAATAATTTGTAATATCACCGTAAAGACGCAAAGGACGCAAAGAAAGGCTTAAAATAAATCAATACTCTTGAGGAGACAAGACATTATGCATAAAACTGTTACCGTAAACAAAGAAGGTACACCTGCGGTTGACTTAGCCAAATGTCGGGCTATACTTTCAAAATATAACAGCGCAAATTCCGCAGACCTCATTCCTATCCTCCAGCAAGTGCAGGATGCGTATGGATATTTACCCCGAAACGCCTTAGAAGAAATAACAGCCAGGGCCAGAATTCCCTTAAGCAAAATATACGGCGTCATCACCTTTTATGCACAGTTTTCCCTGGAGCCACGAGGCAAACACACCATCAAGGTCTGCACAGGTACGGCATGCCATATCAAAGGTGCTCCCGACATAAAGAAAAAAATCACAGAAGTCCTCAAGATCAATGAGGGAGAAACAACCCAGGATTACAAATTCACGTATGAACCGGTAGCCTGTCTGGGGACCTGTTTTCTGGCGCCGGTCATGATGATTGATGATAGATACTATGGTAAGCTTACCGTTGAAAAGACAGAAACTGTTCTCAAAAGCTATTAAATTTAAAAAGGAGACTTCAACGTGGAAAAATTAAAAACCCCTGACGACCTCCAAAAATTCAGGAAATACCTCGAATCGAAACATTCCCCGGACATGGTGCGCATATTTATCTGTACCACAGGCTGCAGGGCGCTTGGCGCTGAGGAAGTATGCAAGGCATTCAAGGCTGAGATTGAAAGGCAGTCACTCACGGACAAGATAGAAATTGTAGATACAGGTTGCCAGGGTCTGTGTGCAAGAGCCCCGGTGCTGACCATAGAACCCATGGGCGTTTTCTATGGCAGGGTAACAGAAACCGACGTTCCCGAGATTATTTCGCGCACTATTCTCAAGGGGGAAATTATTGAACGTCTCTGTTATGTTGAGGCCGGTAAACGCACCCCTTATATCAGGGATATCCCTTTTTATGCAAAACAGAAAAGGATTGTACTCAAAAACTGTGGCACTATCGATCCTAAAAGCATAAACGAATACATCTTACGCAACGGCTATGCGGCAATTTCAAGGGTACTTTCCGGTATGACACAGGACCAAGTCATTCATGAAATGAAAAACTCAGGCCTGCGAGGCAGGGGTGGAGCGGGATTCCCCACGGGGAACAAATGGGAATTCGTCAAAAAGGCACAGGGTGATATAAAATACCTGATCTGCAATGGTGATGAAGGAGACCCGGGCGCTTTTATGGACCGGGCAGTACTTGAAGGCGACCCCCATTCGGTTATTGAAGGCATGCTTATTGGTGCATACGCAATTGGCGCAAAGAAAGGATTCATTTATGTGCGCGCAGAATACCCCATTGCAGTAGAGCACTTAAAAATTGCCATAGAACAGGCAAGAACCCTGGGACTCCTTGGTGAAAACATTCTCGGAAAACAATTCAGTTTTGATCTGGAGATCAAAATGGGCGCCGGTGCCTTTGTATGCGGAGAAGAAACCGCCCTCATTGCCTCTATTGAGGGGAAGAGAGGCATGCCGCGCCCCCGTCCCCCGTTCCCGGCAACCAGCGGCCTTTGGGGAAAACCTACGAACATCAATAATGTCGAGACCATTGCAAATGTGCCGGTTATCATCCTCAAAGGTTCTGAATGGTACAAGGCCATTGGCACAGAGAGCAGTAAAGGAACGAAGATATTTGCCCTTGCAGGAAATGTAAAAAATACGGGACTCGTTGAAGTACCGATGGGAACCACGCTCCGAGAGATTGTCTTCGATATCGGTGGAGGTATTCCTGGCCGCAAAAAATTTAAAGCAGCGCAGATGGGCGGTCCTTCCGGCGGCTGTGTTCCTGCCCAGCACTTGGATCTCCCCATCGATTATGAAACGGTAAAAGAGGTGGGCGCCATCATGGGTTCCGGTGGCCTTATTGTCATGGATGACTCGACTTCTATGGTTGGTATTGCACGGTATTTCATGGAATTTTGCCAGGACGAATCGTGCGGAAAGTGCGTGCCTTGCAGGATTGGAACCAGAAGAATGCTTGAAATCCTTACCCGAATCACCAATGGTCAGGGCAAGCAAGAGGATATCGGTTTGTTACAGGAACTGGCCGAGATCACCAAAACAGCTTCCTTATGCGGGTTGGGACAAACGGCCGCAAATCCCGTGCTCTCTACGATCCGCTATTATCTCAATGAATATGAAGAGTTAATTCATAAAAAAGATGCTCAAGCTTCACCGCAACAAAGTTCCACAATATAAGGTGAAATATGAAAATACTCCTTATTGGGGCCGGGAAGGGTGGGTCGGCCCTTTTATCCATCTTGCATGAGGATAAGGAAATTGAGATTGTCGGCGTAGTTGACAACAACCAGGAGGCCGACGGCCTAAAGATCGCAAGGCAATTAAACATCCCCACCTACAGTCGCTATGAGGACTTGATAAAAAGGAGCGACTTAGACGTTATTATCGACGTCACAAAAAATCTCAGCGTACTTACCGATATTGTAAAAAACAAGAATAGTAATACTGAGATACTTGGAGGTTTGAGCGCCAAACTCATATGGAGCCTGGTAGAGGAAAGGAAGAAGAAAGAAGAGGAAATACAAAAAAGCCTTTCCGAACAAAAGGCGCTTTACCGTATTGGAATCATGATTTCCTCGGCAATCGACATGAACGATGTATTTCAGACGATCGTTAAAAGCGGGCTGGAAGTGACGAACACCCCTGCCGGCAGTCTTGCGTTGTATGATACGAAAAAAAATGAGATGGAACTTGCCGCTGTACATGGTTTTAGTCCGGAGTTTTCTTTAAAAGCAACACGATGGAAGGTGCGGCCTGACGGTCTTACCAGTAAAATTCTTTCGCAAAAACAACCCGTTGTGGTATCCGATATTAATCAGGAATCGTTCATAGACACGCGGGTTATTCTTGCTGAAGGTATTCGATCTCTGGTGGCAACTCCGTTATTTACCGAAGACGGGATTGTGGGTATTCTCTATGTTGATGATTATAAACCCCGATCCTTTACTCAAAGAGATATCTCTATCCTTGAACTCCTCGCAACCCAGGCATCTATTGCTATCAAAAAGGCAAAGACAAGGGAACAACTAAAACTCAAGAATAAAGAACTCACGAGGACAATGGATTACTTGCAAAACATTCTGGACAACTCCGCAGACGTGATCATCACCACCGATACAAAAAATAATGTAGTAGAATTTAATAGAGGCGCAGAAGAGATACTTGGATATTCGCAGGGCGAGACTGCTGGAAAGCCACTGGCTCAATTTTTTACCAATCCCGGTCATTGTGCCATTCTCCTTGAAAAGGTTAAACAGGAAGGAAAGATTTCCAGTCATGAAACACAATTTGTAACAAAGCAAAAAAAGACGTTAGATATTAGCCTTACCCTGTCACAACTTAAAGATTCTGCCGGAAATATGATCGGAACGGTTGGGATCAGCAAGGATATTACAGAATTCAAGAGAACCCAGGCGCAACTCGTTCAGGCGGGAAAGCTTGCCGGCATTGGTCAACTAGCCGCAGGCATTGCACATGAAATCAATAATCCTTTGAGTGGTGTTCTGGGGTATGCCAAAAGACTTATGAAAAAGGCCGAAGACGAGGAACTCAATAAAATCCCGGTCTTTGAATCTTTCCCGAAAGAAATAAAACTGATCGTCGATTCTGCATTACGCTGTAAAAAAATTATTGAAGGTCTCCTGAAATTTTCCCGCACATCAGAGACGATGAGTATGGAGGTAAATATTAATGAGGTGATCGAGGAATCACTCATACTATTTGGGAACCAGTTATCGTCACAGAATATTGAGTTGGACAAGGTTTTAGATCCCCACCTCTTTACCATACGCGCCAACCATACGCAGATACAACAAGTTTTTACCGATATCATTATCAATGCAATACAAGCAATGCACCAGGGGGGTAAACTGACAATCATTACAAGGAGTGTAAATTCCTCTGCTGTTGAAATAGAATTTACGGATACAGGAGAGGGTATCCCGCAAGAAAATTTATCCAAGATATTTGAGCCCTTTTTTACGACACGCGAACCCGGAAAAGGAACGGGACTGGGGTTATACATGATCTACAGAATCTTACAGGATCACCACGGACGAATAGACGTAAAAAGTGAGGCAGAGAAAGGGGCAACCTTTACGATAACTTTACCGGTAAATTATAAACATGAAAGCAGAGAATGACCACAGAAAGTATTTTAAAATAACAACTACAAGAAAAATGGAGGATACGTTATGGCAGGGGAAAGAATCCTGGTCATCGATGATGAAGAAATTATATGCAGCTTACTCAAAGATATCCTGACCGACGAAGGGTATCAGGTAGAAACGGTAACAAATGGTATTGAAGGACTTGAAAAACTCTTAAAAGGAGAACCCTTTGATATCCTCGTAACAGACATCCGAATGCCCAAAAAAGACGGCGGACAGGTGCTCAAGGAGGCAAAGCAGCGCATGCCCGATATAATTGTTGTTATCATAACGGGCTATCCAAGCATTGAAACCATCCGTGAGACAAGTGAATTCAACGCCTTTGATTATCTTACAAAACCGCTCGATCCCGACGAGGTGTCTGATTGCATTCAACGCGCCCTGGATGCACGAAAATTGTCCAGAGAATTCAAAATCCCGGAGAAGCCACCCAAAATACTTGTGGTAGATGACATGCAATCAGCGTTGTTTCTATCCGAAGGCGTATTGGAAGACGAGGGTTATCATGCAGAGATCGCACAAAACGGACAGGAAGCCCTCGAAAGGTTCAAACAGAAACACTTTGACATTGTAATAGCCGACCGCCATATGCCCGTCATGGACGGCATTGAACTCCTGAACAATATCAAAAAGCAGGACATCAGGACACTGGTCATCATCATGACTGCACGGCCCAGCATAGAATCGGCTATCGAGGCATTCCGTCACGGCGCCTATGATTATGTTACAAAACCCATCGACCCTGATACTATTATCAACACTATCCAGCGCGGGTATGAAAAATACCATCTTGAGATCAATACTGATAAGTTACTGAAACGCCTTCAGGGCTTGCGTCAACAAATAATGGATGAAAATGCCGCACTTATCAAGGAAAGGGACTTTGCAAATACCATCGTAGATGCTGCCCCGGACATCATCGTTACTACAGACGAGCATGCTAATCTCCGCAGCATTAACAACGCTGCCGTGAAACTTCTGGACTATAAGAAGGAAGACCTTCTTGGGAAATCCATCGACAGTATCTTTGGCGAGAAGAAGAACTTTTTCAAAGGAACAGATTTAGAAAAAATGGTACGGGAAGGACACGTATCCAACTATGCGCTAACCTGCATTACCAGCAAAGGCAACAAGATAAAGACCATTTGGTCAGGGGCCCCGATATTTGATAAAGAAAAAAGGACAAAAGGTATTGTGGGAATCGGAAGAACATAGTACAATTATTAATAAAAGAATGTCGCAGGATAACGAAAAAACAGATACTATAGCAAATTTATGAGAATAATATCCATTACGGGCACTGCAAGCGGCGTAGGAAAAACAACTGTTGCTAGATTCTTGCTTCAGCATCTGGAAGATTTTTCAGCCTTAAAAATTACCACGAAGCACGAAGGCAATTGTCCCCGGCACTCTGACTGCGATGTGTGTGAGACCATGAAACATCCCTACACGATCACCACTGACCCGCTTCAGATCAATCAAGCCGGTAAAGATACTGCTTTATTTAAATACGCTGGTGCCCGAAAGGTTGTCTGGCTTCAAACTTACTCAGAGTATCTGAAAACGGGCATTGCAGAGGCACTAACATACTTCAGTAAAAACGACTCAGTCATCGTGGAAGGTAATAGTTTTTTACACGCACATGATGCTGATATCAGCATCCTTGTCACAACACCCCGGGAAATAAAGATCAAACGTTCGACAAGAGAAATTGTCTCCAAGATTGATCTGGCAGTAATCAACATATATGCAGATGACAGTTCCGATGATATCATAAAAACCCGGGAAAGGTTGCATCACATTGGTTGTTATGCACCGGTACATATTATGAATCCGCTTCAGGACAATTACACCCCAAACGAAGTGTTTCTCAATCACATGAAAGAAATGCTGGGACAGCTTGTTCAATCGTAATGAGGGGGGTTTGTCCGTTTATCTTATCGTAATGCAGTCTTCTTCCTTATCCTTATCTGCTTTGCTCAAAAATTATCACAAAAATTGAAAACACTATCTCCAGAATTGCTGGCACAGGTAACGCCACACTTTCCTCCAGTTAGGGTAACCCATTTTGCTATCTTGTCTGCCATGACAAGACAATGGCGCATAGAATTTGAGGGGGCTTACTATCATATCTTATCACGAGGAAATGAGCGAAGGGATATTTTTGCTGACGATGGTGATCGTATCTCATTCCTGAAGATTTTGGGACAAATGTCGGAAAGGTTTGAGATAGAGGTTTATGCCTATGTGCTCATGAATAACCATTATCATTTGCTCCTCAAGACCAATAAGCCCAATATTTCTCATGGCATGCAATGGTTTGGCACTACGTACACACGCCGGTATAATATAAAACACAAACGAAATGGACACCTTTTCCAGGGACGGTTCAAAAACTTTCTTGTCCAAAACGATAAATACCTGATGCTGCTTTCCTGCTATATCCACAGGAATCCGCTGCGGGCCGGAATCGTCAGGCGGTTAGTTGATTATCCCTGGAGCAGTTATCCCATATATGCCTATGGCAAAAAATCACCCGAATGGTTACGTACAGCGCCTATTCTTTCTCATTTTGATACAAAAGACAAGCACAGGGCATATAGAGATATGGTTCAAGGATATTCCAAGGAAGAAAAAAGACTATGGGAAGATTTCCGGCACGGCCTTTTTTTAGGTTCACAGAAGTTTGTTGACGATATCAGGTCCAAATATTTATCCGAAAAACCTGATGTTGAAATCCCCCAAAAACGGCAAGTTTTAAGAGATACCAACCCCAGAACCATCCTTGAGAAAGCCGCAAAGGTATTGCGATGCAATACGAATAATTTCTTACAATCCGCCAGGATATGCGATTCAGACAAACTCAATCGTGATTTATTGATCTATCTTTTATGGAGCACGGGGTGGTATAATAATCAGGAAATCGGCAATTTGTTTGGTCTGGGTTATTCTTCCATCAGTCGGCGGGTAACGATTATGAAAGCACAGATACCGAAAGATGCTGGAATGCTTAAACGATTAGAAGAAATTAAATCACTAATCAAGGTGTGATCTCTTGTCCTCTTGTCCCTGCCCTTGTCCCACCTTGTCCCCCATGCGACTAAGTTACCATAGGACTCCCGTCGTGTTCAGGAAAAAAAGTGGAACATGATAAGCTTTTTAGAGGGGAATTTCAAAAGTTTGAAATTCCTGTACACGGACTTAATGTTGCGAAAGTGATAGGTTATGCGATATAACATAAAAAGATTCCTTACGGTTGATCTCTGGGCCGAGGAGAAAGAGTCCCCGGTTCCCTTGCGGCGTTTGCGCAGGGTGGTAAAGATTTGTACCCTTGTCGTGAGTGAATTTACTGAAGGCCGGTGCCTGTTAAAGGCATCGGCGCTGACCTTTATTTCGCTGGTGTCACTCATTCCACTCCTGGCATTTCTTTTGTCTGTTTCAAAAGGACTTAGTGCGGAAAAGGTGCTGGAGCAGAAAATCAACGCCTATATTTTTAATCTCCCCGGAGGTGAAATAGTTTCTGCCTTTGTCAATTTTAAGCGCGGGCTTTTTCATCAGATTGATAATCTTGATTTTTCTGACCCTGCTGCCCGAAAAAAGATTCTCGGCGAGATCGAGGCTTTTGATGGATTCGTTCTTTCCAGCGAGGAAGAAATACTTTCTTCAAAGGCCGATGTATCAAGATATACCACGAACGATGCTGCATATGGTGCGTCGTATGAGCAAATAACCACAGAAGAAACAAAAACAGCAATTAAAAAATACAAAAGAGAGCTCGCCCAAACTGTTACCTCTGTAAATTTCAGCAGCAAAGAAGCAAAAAATGAACTGAAAGAACGTATAGAAGCTTCTGTCCTTTCCGTGCCTTCAAACATCAGCTTAAATGCTTTCCTGTATAAAAGACAGATTATGCACTTTGTTGACAGGACAAGTTTTGGGTACCTCGGTGCAATCGGGCTCATATTTCTCTTCGTTTCTGTTATTAATATGATTGGCAATATTGAGACCTCCTTTAATGATCTCTGGAAGATTAAAAAATCCCGTTCGGTCTTCAGAAAGTTTACCGACTATACCAGCATAATGTTTATCCTGCCTATCCTTCTTCTGATATCGACAACGATTACGGCCGTTTTGACAAATGAAAGGCTCGTCGCCCTCTTAAATAAAGTAGGGGTCGGCAATATTTATTTGAGTACGTTGGGGTTATTTTTACCGATCATTGCGCTGTGGACTGCATTTATTTCCGTCTATATCTTTCTGCCAAATACCAGGGTCAGGGTCATTCCCGGGGTAATCGGTGGCATCATAGGCGGGACACTTTTTTATCTACTCCAGGTCTTTTATTTTAAAAGCCAGATTGGACTTGCACGATATAACCTGATTTATGGCGCATTTGCAGCAATTCCATTTTTCCTGTTGTGGTTACAGATGAGCTGGAATGTCGTTCTTTTCGGAGCCGTGATCTCATATGTTATCCAAAACAGAAAGTTTATTAAGCTGAAAAGTCAACCCTTGGGGATAAACTATGCATCAAGGGAACTTTTGGGACTTTTTATTATGGAGCGGATATCCACACAGTTTTTGAACGGAAAGGGTGAACGATGGTCAAAGGAAGGTTTGTCGGAGGCGCTGGGCATTCCCGTTGAAACGGTTCAGGAGATTATTGCCGAACTCTCAAAGGCATCTCTGATTGTGGAAATCCCCACAGAAAATTATTTGTACTACATGCCGGGGCGAGACCTGGATGCAATCCGCGTGGTTGAAGTATTATTTACTATGAGAGATATCGGTGAAAAATACACGCCTGTTTCTCTGTCAGTTCAGGACCAAAAAATGGTAAAGCTTCTTGACGATCTCCAGGATGCTACCCGGAACCGTATGAGATTTACCATGAAGGATATTATTCAGGACACAAGAGCGGAGAACCGGGCTACGTTTAAGGTTTAAGGAAGTTCAAACAATAGTTCTTCGCTGGTAGGCTGGGGAGGCGGAGCCTCCAGACTGTGCCAAATGAATTTTGCACAGTCTGACTAGCCCCAGTTTACAAGTTATAAAGAAAAATAGTTAATGTTCTGGTAACTATTCAGCGTATTTTCGCTCACAATCGTTATGAGCGAACAAAATCAGGCAATTCGCCTCGAAATAGCATCTTTAATATTTTCTTCTAATTCCTCAAGGGTCTCTCCCCGCGTCATAATTTCCGGATGAATGAGAAGTTTTCCAAGCCAAAATATCTCACCCCTCCAATAAATCATAGTCGTCTTTGTCTTCATGCTACATCCTCCATTGAGCCAATAGGCTAATTCATCGAATATTATAGTAAATAGCCGCTTAATTTCAAGATCAGTTGTGTAAGTGAGCTAAAGGGAAGAGGAACGGGGTCATCTTTAATGTTTGATATTGACAAATATCAAAGAATTACTTTCATCATACGTCTTTATCATGATAGCAATGTACCAAGCTTCTGTAATACCTCCACTACTAACCAAGGTGGTAAAGTACATATCCATTCTACATCCCGAACACTCCAGTCTAAACTCTTAATTTGATCTGCCAAAATTACTCCGCTCACAGGCAAGCCATCAGGCATGTGCACTTCAAAGGGATAACCCTTGATTTGATTTGTAACAAGACAGCCCACCGCAGAGAACGCTGAGTTTGCGAAATATCGTTGAAACCACATTAATCATCGTTTACACTTGAAAGCATGAATATTGAATTCTTTCAATCCATCGCCCTGTCAGTAGCCAATGAACGTTCAGTTGACGTCGTTTTTCGTAATATCGTGAATGGGTTGGCTGACGATCCTCATGTTGTCCTTGCCAGAATCTGGGTCATAGGACCCGGCGATCTATGCAATGTCTGCCCCTGGTTAAAAAATTGTCCCGATCAGACGAAATGCCTGCATCTGGTAGCGAGCAATGGCCGGTCGCTTCATAATAAGCAACGATACACGGGGCTTCAAGGGCATTATAAACGCTTTCCTCTTTATACCGAAGAACTGGACAACATTACTGCAACGGGGAAAATAGGCTATATCGGGGGAACCGGCAAGTCTATCTTACGTAATGATATCATCAAAAATCCCACCTGGTTGCTGGATCCGGAATGGGCAAAGCGGGAAAAAATAGCCAGTTTCGCAGGTCAACCATTAGTGTTTCGGGATGAAACCCTTGGCGTGTTAGCCCTTTTCAGCCGAAAAGTGTTGGAACAGTCGCACCTGGTCATGCTTCGCACCTTCGCTTACAATGCGGCATCAGCTATTGCCAATGCCAGGGCATTTGAGGAAATTGAACAATTACGCCATCAGATGGAACTGGAAAATGAATATCTCCGTGACACCGTCCGCGGTGGTTATAATTTTGGAAATATCATAGGACAGAGCCCCGCATTGCAAAAAATCCTTCGACAAATAGAGCTGGTAGCGCCCACTGACACGACAGTACTTATTCATGGAGAATCAGGGACGGGAAAAGAACTCGTTGCCCTGGCAATTCATCAACAGAGCAGACGAAAAGACCATACTCTCATTAAAGTCAACTGCGCTTCCATCCCGCGCGAACTCTTTGAGAGCGAGTTTTTTGGACACGTAAAAGGCGCATTTACCGGGGCGCTGAGAGATCGTACCGGAAGATTCCAGCTTGCAGACGGGGGAACCCTGTTTCTTGATGAGGTAGGGGATATCCCCCTTGAACTGCAAAGCAAGTTGCTGCGCGTGCTCCAGGAAGGTGAATACGAAAGGATTGGAGAGGAAAAGACACGCCGGGTAAATGTGCGAGTGATTGCCGCTACCAATCGGGATCTGAAGAAGGAAATGGAATCAAAACGATTCCGGCAGGATCTGTACTTTCGTTTAAGCGCTTTTCCCTTGGAAATTGTTCCTCTCCGGGACAGGAAGGAAGACGTACCTCTTTTAGCAAAAGAATTTTTAAAACAGCTATGTCAAACCATGGGGCTGAAGCAATTGCCTTTAAAGGAAAAGCACATTCTTCAGCTCCGGAACTACGACTGGCCTGGAAATATACGGGAACTACGCAATGTGATTGAGCGTGCAGTAATTTTATCGGGAGGAAGGGAGTTGCGAATAGATTTGCCGGAAATTTCTATGGAAAAAGGTTTACTGAAGGCACCCACTCATGCCAAAAGCAAGAAACAATCTGAAGAAATCCTAACGTATGAGGATTTAAAAAAGCTGGAAAAAGAAAATATCCTGGCGGCTCTCCATCAAACAAATTGGAAGGTGTCAGGCCCTGGTGGGGCATCGGAACTTCTTGGCATGAAACCTACCACCCTGGCATCTCAAATGAAGTCCTTCGGAATTCAAAAACGGCCTTAGGCTGCATTTCTCATAAAAAAAGGAAGCTGTGCAAGCTTCGCACAGCTTCCTTTAACTGATAACGAAAAATAAAACAACCACTTAC
>PHFX01000186.1 GCA_007618135.1 Candidatus Brocadia sp. WS118
ATCTAGAACCAAACAATAAAAAAATTGCTTAAAAGACATGTAATTGTAGTTTCAATATGTCAGAGAATACTCCAGACATAGTTCCAGACAAGCTAGATAGTCCAATAAACTTCAAAATTATCACATTAATTGTATTAGGAGCGGTTTTGTTTCATTTTGGAGGATATTTTCTCCTAGAATTGGAAACTTTTGAGTTACTTACTTCTATTTTCTCAATTGCCAGTCCATTAACAACTGGAATAATCGCCGGAATAATTGCTGCACGATATCTTTTCTCAAAGATTTTTTTTAGAGCATACGTCTGTCTAGTAGTCGGATACATCAGTGTAGGATTAGGAGAAATACTCTTCATGCTTTATGATTACATATTAGAAGAACCTGCATTTCCATCTCCCGCGGATTTATTTTTTATTCCATTTTATCCACTAGTGTTAGGACATTTAATTTTGAATATTTCATTTTTCAAACCCAAGATTAATCGTAAAACAATATTTTGGATATGTGTACTTCCGATCGCAATATCCGTATTTTACTTAAACCTAGTTTGGGAGACAGAATGGGATGGACAGTTCTCGCTGTCATTATACTACGTCATCATGTCTTCAATCGCGCTTACAATGACAATTTATGGTGCAAGTATTTTCCGTCAAGGGGCTTTAGGTAAAGCTTGGCTTTTGCTCCTAATTGGAATAATTGTACTTTCTGTAGCAGATGTAATCTATTATTACGTTGAGACATACTATGGATATACATTAGAACATCCAGTGAATTTGTTATGGTATGCGGGATATTGGATTATTATTTACGCATTGTACAAACATAAAAGAATTATTTGATTACATCAATTCAAAGTGAGTACATACACCAGATTAATCAAAAATGGTGATAGATATTCATATTCCAGTTGAGTACTTTGGAAATAAGGTGTCACTGGCACTTCTTGAAAATGCCAATAGCAACAGGCTGGTAGACCAATGTTTGCTAACCAATAACGCGTGCCAGTGACCGGTGCATGTAAGAGATATCTTACAAGTGGATTTGCCGTGCCGAACCTATAAGATTGACCAAGATTTCATTGCCATATTCCATCAAGTTAAAACTTAGTGGGCGGGTTCACATGATGCCAGGCGCCAGCCCGACAAGAGATCGTCCCACACACTACGGTACAAACGCATTCCAGTGATTAAAGGAATGCTAACAAGTTCTACGTTTCCACGCTTGATAATCAGACTACCAGTTAAAACTTGATTTTGAGCAGGCAATACAATGAAGATATCAGAGTGCGCGCTGCGATCCCTATTGCCAGTGTCCATGACTGCTGCCCCGTGCGTGAGCATACAAAGACAAGCCAAGGTGGACGAAGCCATCGGCCTTTTGGTTCCGTATCTAGAATCAATGACGGATTCGCTTGTAGTAACTGGCGACAGCAATGAGCCAATTGGAATAGTTGGAGGACGCGAAATCATTGAAAAGGTGCTAGCAAATCCATCAAAGAGCATGTTTGAGGGCACGATTGAGAGCATAATGTCAAGAGAGGTGACAAAGGTTTCAGGAAGCACCAAGATTAGGGAGATAGTAGACGAATGGAAGAGAACCGGCCGCGCATTTTCAATAATTCCAAACGCACTTGGCGGATACTCTGCAATTTCTGCCCGCAAGCTACTGGAGGTAGGCAAAGTATCAATGACGGACATGAAGATATCAGAGATTCCGGAAAAAAAGACGGTCACATTCAAAACGGACGCCACCGTGGGCGACATCATAAACATGATGTTAAAGCATCAGACGCGCAAGATTCTGCTTGAGAATACTAACCAGTTCATAAGCGACAGGATAATCATAGAAAAAATCGTAACCGACTTTGAGTACCTGCGCCACACTTCTGACTTTTTAGATCTGCCCATAACCAGTTTTGGCTTGGAGTATGCCAAAGTGATATCAAAGGACCTAATGGTAAACGAGCTTTCAAGCATCATGTTTGGCATGATGCACCCCTACGTGGTGTTCAGAGGAAATGCGATCAGCCCGTGGGACATATGCCTTGCCTTACTATCAGATAAGATGGAAGAATATCCATAGATTGAAACTATCACAAAGGCAAGACGCGTGGAACCCATCCGTTGTTTGGGCACGTTATGGCTTGGGATCATCCAATCTGGGCTAGGGCCTTCATCACGTCGGTCTTGCTCAGTATCCCAAACAGCTTGCCGTTGATCAGAACGCCCACCCCGTTGACGTCATTTTCAATTAGCTCGGCGCAACCCGTGACAAGGTCGTCATTATAGTCTACTGAGACTATTCTTTTTTGCATCAGTTCTCTTGCGGAAATTGTGGCACCAAAGCCGGAATCAGAGATAAACCCCCTTCTTGGGAACACAACCGATACCACGGGATCCGCATTGTCCACTATTTGTTCCTCCTGTCCCAGAGTGAGTGAGATCCTAAAGATGTCACGAAACGTCATTATTCCCTCTGGAAGATCGGATTTATCCTTGAGGATGATGCGCGACACCTTTTGGTTTAGCATCTCGGATATGACCCTGTCCAGCGAGTCTTCCGAATGCATCGATACATACGATACCGTCATGACATCGCCAACCCTCTTTTTTCCCACAAAATGATCAATATAGTATCGTGTCAGGTCCGTCTTTGTGACAATCCCAGAGATGATCCCTTCATTGTCGCTTATTCCAAGTGAGCCTATGTTTTTGCTCAAAAGTATGGACGCCGAATCTTTAATGCTGGCCACATGACCTACGGAGATTATCGGCTTTGCAACAGTTGCGAGCGGGATCTGATCTATGTTTTTCTCGCTTTTGTCGGCAAGCAAAAAGAATCCGAGATCCTTTTCTGTCACAATCCACGTTGGAGCCCCGACGTCATTTGTGACAAGCAGGCGACTTATGTTGTGCTGGAGAACTTTTCTTAATGCATCATATATTGTGGAATCTTTGCCGATTGTGATCGGCTTTTTCATTATTTCTTTTATTGACATGCATACATCCATCCCATTTTTAATAAAAACGGCAGCTCAATTACCACGTTTGATAACTTGGCAGTTTTGCCCTGATAGCAATCAGGACGACAGATATGACTGCGACTAGAATCAGCAGTACCGATTGAAACTCAGGTATCACACGCGTCCCAATTATCTCCACCTGCGAGGTGTCCTTTGGTAGCACAAATATGACTCCCGTAGCGTCTTCCTGGGTATAGTATTCGTATTTTTTCTCCTTTCCGTCTGCCAAGATGACAAACCTGTTTCCCTCTGCTGAAAGCATCTCTTTTTGGAACTTTATTGACATTACATCATCTTGCATAACATCTTCCATATGGATCACAAGTGATGTGTTCTCCTTGTCAATTTCCATAGACATGATCCTTGCGTTGTGATCCTCCGAGGTGCTTTCCCCCACTCCTCCAATCGTGCTCAACTTGTAAAATACGGTAAAATCACGCCCATCTGCTGTGAAAATATGTTTTTTCATCATCAGTTCCGCAATGTCAGTGTGCTGGATGGGTTGAATCGACTCTGCATACACTGCAACAAACGGTACGGACAACAACAGAACCACAAGCGGAAGTAAACCCATATGCATCACCGGTATTTTCTCGTATCTCCTTCAAGGAGTCCAGAGTCGCCATGAATTCGGTCAATGTGCTTTGAGAGATCGTCCTTGCTTTGGAATTCCGATTCGCAGTACGGGCAGATTATCTTGTCCATGCATATGATGGCGGATTTTTTTATTTGAACGGATTGCTGATTCCCAGATGCGATAAATGTGTGCAAAACGGAGCGGTCAGCCATAAGCAGGAATTAGAGGGTTCTTTGACGACTCGCTAGGCTTTATGGAATAAATCTCCTGCACGTTCAGAGCCCATACCATTGTAGGCCCCGTCTTGAATCCAAGTTCTCTGAGCTTTTTTGTCGCCTGCAGTATCAGCTGCGGGTCGGTTATCTCCTCGGCAGTGCCTTTTAGCTGAAAGCCGCCCCTCTTTGCCTTGTCCACGATTGCCACCGTGACGTGCGACCACGACTTCATGTTGGAATAGGTCTTGTTCATGAATGCGTCGGCAAAGACGATCTTCTCGTCGTCCAGTATCGCAATCACGTTACGAGGCGATATGTTTGGGACGCCCAGCCTGTCAACTGTCCCGACAAGCACCACCTCCTGCTCCCGGATTATGAGCTGCAGTATTTCGTCGGAGATCTTTACCATGACATAGGTTGGCTTGCGAGTTTAATTAGACTATTTGTTTGGCTTGTGCGCTTCTTCGTCCAGCTTGAACTCTTCTTCGTCTGCGTACGCCTGTTCTGCGTGCTCGCCAATGTCAAGGCCGATGTCCTCGACTTCTTTTGATACTCGTATTCCGACTATAAAGTTGAGCACCTTCAGTATGGCATACGTACCTCCGAATCCCAGTACCGCTGCCACGCCCACGCCCATTGCCTGAATCAGAAGCTGTGTCGGATCGCCAGTAAAGAGCAGCCCATTTGGGCCTGACGGGTTGATTGCAGCCGATGCAAATATCCCGATTGCAAGCGAGCCGATGATTCCTGCGATTCCGTGAACGGAGCTCACGTCAAGGGCGTCGTCGATTTTCAGTCTGTCCTTGATCAAGAGCACCCCACAATATGAGGCGAGGCCTATCGCAATTCCTATTATGAACGAGTGCTCCACGCTTACGTATCCAGAGGCAGGTGTGATTCCTGCGAGCCCTGCGATTGCGCCGTTGATTGCCGCAACCACACTTGGCTTTCCCGTCCTCATCCACGAAAGCCCGACCCATATCAGGGCAGAAACTGACGAAGCCATATGAGTTACAATCACGGTGTTTCCGGCAACTCCTCCTGATGATAGTGCGCTTCCTGCGTTGAACCCAAACCAGCCAAGCCAGAGAAGCGACGAGCCAAGTACCGCAATAGGTATGCTGTGAGGCACCATTATGGCAGGGCCATAGTTCCTTCTTCTTCCAAGGACAAGTGCGGCCGCAAGTGCGCCCATTCCGACGCTGGTGTGGATTACTATTCCCCCCGCAAAGTCAAAGACGCCCATATCCCCGAGCCATCCCCCGCCCCACACCCAGTGGGTCAGAGGGTAGTATATCAGAACGGACCAGGCCGCGATAAACAGTATGAAAGCTGAAAACTTCATTCTCTCTGCGATTACGCCCGTAAGCAGTAATGGCGTAATTGCGGCAAACATTAGTTGGAACTTTGCAAACAACACCCCTGGTATTGTGGGCGCAAACGAAAGCGAGTCGTCCCACGGGACGTTCTTCAAAAACACATAGTCCAAGTTCCCTGCAATTCCTCCCGTGTCAGGACCAAACACGAGGCTGAACCCAAATACAAACCACATTACGCTAAGAAGCGCCAATCCGAAAAATATCTGCATGAAAATTGATACCGTGTTTTTTCTTCGAAGCAGGCCCGCCTCAAAGAGTCCCAGTGCAGGAATCATCAACAGTACGAGGCTTCCAGCAACCAGAATCCAAGCTGTATCACCAGTGTCGATTGGCACAATCGTTTCGAAAATTTTTTACTATATAATCGTGACTGGAAATTACCAAAACTGATTATCATTTGATAATCAACATTATCAGATCTAGTGTTTGTAAAAAAATTTTTTACCATGTGCCAAAGTAGTAAATCTGCTTGATACGAATCGAGATAATTCTACCAAAAAATGAGGTAATGGCAGTAAGCGAGGGGCTCAAGAAGATCAACGTGGGCGGGCTGACTGTCTCAAAGAAACGCGGCCGAGGTAAGAACCCGCCGCCGGAAATTCACGCCTCAAAAGGCATGGAGGTCTTTGTCCCACAGTTTTCCGACAAGTATGTTGTGGAGATAATAGTTCAGGATGGCAACGTGGATGACGCGATAAAGATAATCCGGGAAAATGCGACAATCGGCAAGATATTCATACATCCGGTTTTGCGCGCAGTGGACATAAAGACAGGCGCTGAAGACAAGGACGCAATCTAGCATTTCAAAAAAAATCTAATCTTGCGGCCGATCAGAATTTGCCGACAAGTGCCTTCCAGCATGATAGGTGGTACCAGTTCTCCCGGTACAGCGTCACATCGGATGATGAAAGCGAGCTTTTCTCGTTGCATCTTTTGCATGTGACCCACGTCTGTTTTTCCCCTTGGGTTATCATGGACTTTTTCTAAAATGTGTGATTTAAAACAGGTTGTGCGGGATTTGCGAAAACACTACACCCGGATTATCCCGCGGCTGACCAGAAACTGGATTCCCTTGACAAAGTCGTCGTCGGTAATAGTGCCGTCTGCCCACCATTTTGCGTTGTTTTTCACCCATGCAGGGATGCCATCAGAGGCCGGTCCCTCAGGGGTAGTAGGCGGGATCTTTAGTATTCCCTGCTTTATCAAAAACTGCACCCCTGACACAAAGTCCTTGTCGCCTATTGTGCCATCTGCCCACCATTTTGCGTTGTTTCTAATCCAGCTTGGAATTTGTGAGGCAGGTTCTGCCTTTGTGTCGCCTATGTCAAACTTCATAGTCCCCAGAACAAACGAGTCAAAGTCAATCAGTCCCCTCCCTGTGAGCACCACCTGGAGTACGTAGCTTCCCTTCGATGGGATGCTGACAAGTCTTGAATCCACCCCGCTTGGGACCGCGATTCCGATCAGGTTTTGGTTGTTGCCCGTGTTAACTATAAACTCGCTTCCCGATTCGTCCTTTACGCTGTACGCGTACCTGATGTCCTTTGCAAGCGTTCCAGAAGAGTCAAAGAACGCCATTGTGAACGCCACGTCCTTGCTTGCGCCATACCTTGTGTCATATGATACGGTCGCCTTGTAGCCGTTTGAGAACTTGATGTCGGCTGATTTTATTGCGCTGCTGGAATCAGGGGCTATGACCACATCCATGGTGTGGGCCGCGCCTGCCTTTTTTGCCAGCATCTTTAGCTCCTCGCCGGACACCAGAAAGTGAAGCGTGTTTGTCTCGCTGCTAGAGTGCGGATCATAGTGCAGGCTGCTTGGGAATATGGGCATCCCGTTTACTGTCCCCTTGAAGCTGTTTACTCCCTGGTACGGTGCGAATGTCTTTGGGATCTCTATGTCGTTTCTTACAAGGGACACATGTTCTGCGTGCTCCCAGTGAAAGGGCATGGAAAACGAGATTGACTTTGTCGCCTCGTCGAACTTGAAGTTTGCCAGCTCGTCCTGGAACGCCCTTACCGTAACTGGGGTCTTGCCCTGCGAGGTGGAAAGTGAGAGCTTTTGCTCCTGCGCTATGCTGACGCTGGTCTCAAAGTCGATGTCCTGTACCGTCTGCGTTTTTGGGTTTGTTGCGCCAAGTATTGATATTTTTAGATTGTACGTTCCGCTTTTGTCAAACACCGGGCCCTTGATTATCGGCGGATCATTCCCAGATGAGGTGAGCGCGTTTGGGACTATTAGGTCCTTTTCCCCCTCGTACGTGGTGCAGCGCCAGAGGTCCTTTTCCTGGCAGCCGGAAACTGGCTTTACCTTAAAGTTCAGCTCGCCGTCCTTGTCAAAGAATATCTGGTTTGCCAGGAGTTTGTCTCCAGAATATATCTGCACGCGGTACGTTACGTGCTCGATGTTCGTGTTTGTCACGCTGTCAAAGAACCTCACCTTGACGTTTGCCGTGCTTCCCGTACTTGGGACAAAGTCGGGCGGGCTTAGCTCCACTCCCAGCGCCACCTTTTTGTCGCCAAAGCTGACAGGCGGCGCCTGCGTTCCGCCGTGGTGTTGCGCAAAGGACAGGTTGAATGAGAATACGGCAAGCGCCAGTATGGAAAACAGCAATAATTTAGAATGCATCATCCAGTCCTATCCGGGTCCGTTATAAAAAATTGCTTTGCAAGTTATAGGCATTGCTTATCATTTGACTGCAATTCCGCAAGTCAAAAAATGAGGATTTGAGGCTAGTTTGCCAATATCGCCCTTAGCATCCAAGCGGTCTTTTCGTGCTTTTCCATCAGCTGCGTCAGAAAGTCCTCGGTTCCGGAATCTCCGTACTTGTCGTCGCAGATGTCGGCAGCCTTTCTGAGGTTCTGTATTGTGGCTTCGTGATCCGCCAGCAGGTTTGCCACCATGACGCGCGCCTTTGGGTACGTCCCAGGATGCTCTCTGAGTCTTGCCGTTTTGCCAAATTCTGCAAGCGTGGCTGGGGTCTTTCCCCCGAGTGCGCGTATTCTCTCGGCTACTGCGTCAATGTCCTCGTCAATTGCATCGTATTGTTCTTCAAACAACTTGTGATATTCGCTGAAATTCTCGCCAGTTACGTTCCAGTGGTAGTTTCTGGTCTTTGTGTACAGTATGTATTGGTCCGCAAGTATCCTTCCTAGAACGTCAACTACTCCCTGACGGTTCTTTTCTGGTATGCCGATGTTTACTTTGTCCATGCGGTATTACATGCATAATGGTATACAACGTTTTCGCACCTTTCCAGATGTGAATAACAAGTCGGTTACAGTCTGCGCAGTCGTGAAACTAGTGGTAACTATGTTACCTAACTTTAGTGGACAACTGTTTTAATGCAAACCGTCCAAGCATGCACAATGAATAGAAAAATCATGTATGCGGCACCAGCATTTGCCGCAGTGTTTGCGCTGATGTTAGTAGTTGCCACACCACATGTTCAGGCATCGCCGGATGGCGAAAAGGCGTGGAAGAGCGGAAAACACCACATGCGCCACACCATACAAGTTGACGGATTTGTAGGAAGCATCCCGATAACCGAAGATGCCGACAAGGCGGCACTCAAAGAAAAGGTCACAGTTTCGCTGAGCGAGGCTGCGCAGGGACTGGACGTTCAGGGAGGGCACATAGGCGTTGTGACCAATGAGAACGGTGACAAGTTCCTGGCATGGAACCTGGTCTCAGTTGACAAGGAATCCGAAAAGATGACTGCCACCATCCACATAGTGGATGCCAGAGACGCAGAGAACACGGCCCAGGTCACAAAGGAGTTCGGTCATCCATGGAAGATGCAGTACTCTACATCAGACGCAGAATAAGCCTACAACTTTTTTCTTTTTTCGTACATAATGATGGCGGACGCTATTGCCAGAAATGCAATCTGCGCAGACTCTACTATGATGGCGTTCTGGCTAACAGGGCCTCCCCTTCCTGTGATCGGGTTGTCTGGAATTCGAGTTATCACCCATAGTGCGACAAACACTGCCGTGCCGCCGATTCCGACAGAATACCACGCGCGGCCCCATTTTTTTACCATCGGCACTACCCAGAATACCTGGGCTATTCCGCCCACCAGAAACAGTATTCCGTTGTTTACGTTGTTTGGAAGCGAGTTTGTGGACATTATCACATGTGTGATTCCAGCTATTGCGGTTGCAGCGGCAGCCGCAAGGTATATTGCGTGAGATCTGTCCATCGTGATGCACTCGTTGAGTATTTTTCTTAAGCGTTATGGCACAAAGTTATGAAAATAGCCGGAAAACGGTCTTCAGAGCACATCCACTTCTTGTTTTTTCTCCATTCTGTGAAGCAATGATTTCTTGGCCGTCTCGAAAGGCAAAAGTCTGAATTCAGGATGTTGTCGAGGTTTTGTTTGTTTTGTGATTTTCGATCAGTGTTTTCAGCACAAGGGGATCAAACGGCTTGTATATTACCTCGGTTGGATTCAGCAGGCTCAGCCGATCCTCAGTGTCCTTTCTCATGTCGGCTGTGACCACTATAACCTTGGCATCGGGATGTATGCCCCTGATTTTCTCGAGGGCGTAAAGGCCGTCATACTCTGGCATCATCATGTCCAGAAACATCATATCCGGCCTGTGTGCGCAATACAGAGCCACTGCCTGTTTTCCGTCATATCCCACCGCCCAGACGTCCACGTTGAGCATCTCAAGATAGTCAACAAAGATATTCACGGTGTCACGGTCATCGTCTATTACTATCGCGCTGATCACGCCATTACTTTGCAATATTAGTTAATAACATCCCAACTTCGCTATATCGAAGTTGATTTGAGGATCCGCATCATGTAACGGCATCAGGGACTTCATTTTTGTGCAACAGGTTGGGCCCATCCCCGCTCAATGAGTTTTTGCTTAGTATTGGGTTTTACGCACGCTTGTTCGCCGTTTGCACTCTTGAAGGCCAATTCAAGATCCTGCCCGCATTGAACTGGCAGTAGTGATAATGTTCCCCATTTTGACGGCTCTTCTTTGTTGGCTTTGGCAGGCCAGACGACTCCGTTTACAAGCTGAACTAGCTCGTCTTGTGCACTATCAAAGTAAACCTCAAAGGTAAACCCCACATCGCCGGGAGATAGGAAAAGCGCTTTTGGTATCTGCATCTCATGCATCAGGTGTTCAGTCGACTCAAGTTTGTCATTTTGGCTACCAAACCCCCATCCTGTCCTAAATGTCCACCCCGGAAGATCCAGATGAGACGGCTTACCTTCGGAATCGAATTTTTTTGGCGCAATTTCGCCGCGTACCGTTTCCCCAAATTCATTGTATTCAGTATAAGTATAACAGAAATCACCTCTCTGTCTTTTGTCGTTCTTGTCGTTGTTTGCATCAAAGCACGTAGTTATTTGATATCGAACTGAGCGATCCTTGCTTTTTGGATCTGTCTGAAAATCAACGCCGTCAAACATCAAATAAACAAATTTTATGTCCTGCTTTGTGAGCAGGTAGAAATTATTTCCATTCGATTCAAAACTAGTTACGGTTGCATCTGACCATTCAGATTCCGAAGTGAATTTACCATCTATTTTGGGCTTGATTTCCGAAAAAACAACCTCCACGGTATTGCCTTCTGCTGCATAGATCAATGGCATCAGAGGCAAAACGCCGACAAACAGAATCAGAGAAGGTGTGAAAATGATACTTTTGATCATCAACTTATCGGCTTTTTGCATATTCCTTAAGTGTTACTCAGCTTTTCCGCATGCGGCCTGATGGTGGAAAATTGGTTCACGTCTGTTTTGAATGTATGATTCTACGACAAAGTTACAGCATCATTTTCTATCCTGATTTTTTCTTTTTTTGCCTGATTTTCATTGCGGGCTTTGATTTTAGGATTTCTTGGATTCTCCTTGTGGCGATCTCGCTTATGAGTTTGTCAATATACTGTGCCTGTTTTGAGCCCATGTTGAACTGGTACATGGTTGCATTGCCGACAGTCCTTGTCTGTACTAGGACATCCTGTGCTTCCAGTTTTTTGGCTTCTATTAGTGCGGTCTTAAATGATACTCCGGAATATTTTGCAATGTCGGACACGGAGTAGTCCCATCGTTTATGTGTTGAAAGAAAGTCGAGTATCTTTGAGCTTGCAACTGGAAACATGCTTTCAAGCGGGCCATCAGTCATGGCTTTGGTACTTGGCTTTGTGCGTATCATGATTCTGTTGCGGCAAAATATTATATTAAACTTACTAGATCTATGTAATCTAATACATAATCGATAAATACGTCATCCATGTAAACTTGACCATGGTCAAACAGACCATATCGACATTCGTTTTGGAAAAAATGTATAGAAATAGAATAATTGGCGGTAGGCACATCTCACTTGAAGATCTAAGGACTGGCTGCCCCTCTCACGAACTAGGAAACGTCGAAAAGAGCCTCAAAAAACTAGTTAAGGAGAATTTGGTTGTACAGCATCCCACTTCATATGGAATGCAGTATGCGCTTAATCCTCAACGAATAGACGAGATTATGAAAATTTTGAACATCAGATAGATAACGGTAACGTGCTAAAAGAACCCCGAAATACGGTAATGGTGGGCCCACAGGGATTTGAAGGTACAGAGAGTGCGGAAACACTGAACAGAGATAGGCAGGAAGCGATTGGGACGCTTAAAGTATACCTACCCTGATTTTTTGGTGCTCACATTTTGAGAATTTCTAACGCTTTACTGACAAAAAATTCTGCTTTTTCAACAAAATTTTGTGCCTGCGTTTGGGAGATTGAATCCACTTTATCATAAAGTGATTCGTTTCGGCGCAACCTCGCCTTGCTAAAGGCATTGACCAGATCTTCTGAAAATTTTACCAAATAAACTGCTTCAATAAATGAAACAACGGCCAGATGATGCTCTTGACTTTTTGGTCTGTATCCTTTTGCAAACATCAAAGCACGACCTGCCTGAAGCATCGCATTGTACGCAGCATTATGAGCCCATCCCCATTCTTGTATTGTCAACATCTTTTTTGCAGCTCTAAGATCGCTCTTTGCAATATCTAACTCGTTTTTTATTTGTGCAGAATCGGATTGAAACCGTTCAACCAGATTCTTTTTTAATAAATCGCTTAAATTCACGCTGCTCACCAATTATCATGATGACATCAGTCTTTAAGATATCTGCCAATAAGGGGATCCTCTGCCTTGCTTTTTGTGAAAATTCCTTTGATGTCCAGAATATGTAGTTTATTTGCCGGGCAATGTTCTTTTCAGCCTTTGAGACGGATCTTAACACCAAGTCTTCATCAACATCACCTATTACTAGAAGGTCAATGTCACTCTTTGTGGTTTCAGTTCCTTTTGCAAACGAGCCATAAATGAGTGCGTACTGGATCTTTTTTTTGTCCAAGTTCTTGAGAAGTTCCGTGCCTACTCCTTCTGTTTTTAGAAACATACGCTTTAGGTCGTCTGCTATTGTAGAGTTTTTGTCAAGAGTGTACAGAACCATGTTGCCCTTCTTTCTGCTCACCAAAAGCCCCAGATCTTGGAGATTTTTTAATTCCTTTTGAACATAAATTGGAGATATGCCAATTATTCTTGAAAGTTCACGAATGTGGTATTCCTTGTCCGAATTGAGGAGAATTTCTGTGAGTATTTTCACTCTTGTGGATGATGTAAAAAGTCTCTCTAGCATGTATATATTTTATATACAAATGTAAATAAATAGTTTACAATAAATTATCAGATATTCATAGTGGACTCACTTCTACGTATGATTCAAATCCTCTTGAGCCCAAACCTTGGATTTCCAAAGAATTCCTGCACAAATTGGAAAATCTCTCTTCAGTTTCTAAAAGTATTCTTTAATTGAAATGAAAAATCAACTAGATTTTGGTTGTAAAAGAAAATCCAATGGGCCCACAGGGATTTGAAGGCACAGAGAGTGCGGAAACATTAGACAGAGACAGGCAGAGAGCCATTGGTGGGCTTGCAATACACCTACCTCGATTTTTTATTTTATAGCTTCTGTCAAGCCATATTTTTTATGTTGTAGGATTTCTGCGTTAAGATTTGAATAAATTCGATTTGGATTTTAATTTTATTGAATCCTAGATAGTAAAATATCTGTAAACGGGTACTTTGTTACCTTTTATGATTTCATATCCAAGTTTTTCTCTTTGTATAAGTTTTCGATTATGACATTCTCTCAAAATAACATGAATATGATATCTATCCATTTTAGAATTTAGATCTCTTTCAATATCATCAGAACCCTCTGAAATCACTACAAGAATATCTTCTTGTAGTTTCAGCAGTTTTTCTCTTGTATACTCTGGATGTAATCTAAAAAATTGAGGATTGTAATCAAAGATAATCATATGTTATTTCCCCATCATTTATTTTTAAAGAATTAGTACAAAAAATAAAAAATTAGGATTGTAGCGATCTTGCTACATCAATTAGGTCTGACAACGGCCTGTTCGATTCAAGGAAATATCTAATGCCATTATCATCGTAGAACTCTACTCTAGATGGTACTGCAAATGAATTGGTAATCTCTGAGCCATCTTCAAAAGTTGCAGTTTGTTTTCCGCATTCTTCACAAGCCTCGTAAGCCCACGCTTTTTTACCGTTTATTTGGACAAGTTGAGGATCTAGGGAGGGATTGACTTGTTTGATATGTTCGTATTCCTTTACTATCTGCTCGTCAACATTACCAATTTCTTTTTGGAAATCTTCATTCCCTACTTTGCTTTTTAGGTCAGTTATGTAGACATGAATTGCACCATTTTGGATTTTTTGAAGCATGTTTTCCTTCACTGTTGCTCCTTTTTCAGCAGATCCTTCCGCAAACAGTAACTCAGCTTCATAAAGTGATGCTTGACCACAATGCAAAGTAAATCCAGCAGGCAGGGTCGGCGATCTAACCTTCATAGTAGATATTGCATTTACCTCATCTAGGCTCATGCAGCCCATCTTGATGGTGTTTGTCTGTGTTGTAAATCCAGGAGCAGCAAATACGAATACCAGGAGAGCAGCTAGACCTATCGAAGAACCGGCTATTGTAAATTTTTTATTTATCATTTCCTTTCTCCTAACCTGGTATGGCGTTGCTGTCAGATAGACCAGAGCCTCCGTATGTACAGCTATTCCCAGAGGCCATAGTACTTGTCAAAAACTTGTTTCCAGAACTAAGCTTCTGAATGGCGTAATCTGCATGACAATAATATGGCTGCTGATTTTGAGAGAAGTATTGCCATGATCCTCCTGCAGTTTTGTATTCGTTTGGATTGAGCTGTTCGGGAACTGTGTTTCCACTATGGCTTCTTGATGTGTAATATTTTGCATGTCCTTGAGTCATGCCGCTTACACATGCATTATAAGTAACTCCGTTTACTACCCTATCCCAACAACCTCCCGAGGTATATTCTACTCGCGGGGTGGTTATACTACCAGACGTACTTCCTCCAAAGCTATATCCCTGACTTGCAGCAGATACATCATATTTGTATACGATATATTGTTTTACTGCCGTACTACTTCCAAGAGGAATATAACTTGCCCATCCTGCTCCCATTGCACCTTTAACAGGATCATCTACAACAACCATGCCTAATGCAAAGGTTTTTGCCCACCACCAATTTGTTCCAGTAGCTAAGGAAGGGGTTGTTATGTCGAGAGTAGATCTTGTGCCTTTTGCACTATCGTGCCCCTCCCAATCAGCTCTTTGAGGATAGTACAACACTGCCGCTGCAGGATTTAGACTAAAAACCAACAAAGATATGCTGATTGTAGCCAAAACAAATTGTGAGTACTTTCTAGATTGAGTTCGTTTTTTATCGTTTTTCAAAGTCATTATCCATCCTACCTTCCTACTATCTAATAAAAGAAACGTAGGGTTTTTACCTAAAAAGTAAAAGTTTTACTTTTTCAGTAAACTTTCTACGTAATCTTTATCAACCCATAATTTGCGGGATCGGTTTCAAAATCAATATGGAATACTGGCAATTTTTAACGCAAATTCTCTGCCATTTTCCGTTAGTTTTACCAATAACTTGCCATTTTCTATTAAAAATTCAACGTAAGACCGAGCTTCAAGCCACACCAAATGACTTGCTATTATAGGGTAATTGGTATTGACAATGGTAGCCAACATAGTTCTTCCAATAGGACTGTGTTCAAGTAATGCCTTTAGTATACGTGGTAGAATTATCTTGCTTGGCTCAAATTCACCAACATTTTCTGTTTTTTTTTTGAACATCATGTCTTGTCATACTGTTTTACCTGTTCTGTGATTCCCATAAATGGCAATGTAATTCTATAAGATTTCACTATAAAACCTTGACGATGGATTCTATCTCAACATACTATACATATAGAACTAACTACGGATGGTACGAATTTGCTATAGAATTACAACCCGATTCATAATGGCATTTAAGTTTTTATTCAATCTGGATTGAATTAATTTTTATTAATTATGAATAATTGAAACCAGATAGTTGAACTATATGATCTAGAATCGGTCAAAAATTATAGCGCCACAGGATGAATAACGAAAAATAGAAAAATACTCAAATGCCAAGAATATCTTTGAAAAAGTTGCTTAAATTCAGTTCTAATTTCTACTAATCAAACCAATCTTAGGAGTGAAAAGGGCCCAGACATACATACGGTTCAAATCCTTCCGAGCCCAAATCCTTGATTTCCAGAAAATCCTGCACAAATTGTAAAATCCCGCTTTAGTTTCCAAAAGTATTTCTTGATTGAAGCCAAAAATCAGCGAAGTTTTGATTATAAAAGAAAATCCAATGGGCCCACAGGGATTTGAAGGCACAGAGGGTGCGGAAACACTGAACAGAGACAGGCAGAGAGCCATTGTGGGGCTTAGAATACCACTATCCTGATTTTTTAAAATAATGAGTAAAAATTTGTTTTATTGATAAGCGCACCTAGGCGATGGCAGATTCTCAAAATTATCCCTTGAACGAAGTATATTGTTTATGATCTCTGTTATTTCTTCAAACTTGAGATAGTTTTCATTATCATTATAGAGATAGGAACCACGATGTTGTATGGTGTGCGTTTTTCCATTGCCAGTTACAGAAAGTGTTGTAAATTCTTCAGGAGATATGCTTAAACATTGTCCTGATTCGTCACAGTTTTGTGTAAAGTTACCAAATGAAAAGAAGTCGTTTTGTAGTACAGATTGCCATATTGCCTGTTTTTCAGTGTCTGACAGATTTATTGTGATTCCAATTGGCGGATCACATACCATGTCTGCAAGAAAATGATTTTGTGCAGAATCTAAAACATTTTTTCCACTTATTCCGAAGGAGTAAACAAAACTAAAATCAAAAGGAGCACCACTCTCTGAAACTTCTTCCCCTGACGCTCCAATCCAACTAGGCCATAGAAATCCCATATGTTCAAGTTTTGTTTTGCTTTCATTTGTTATACAAATAGGGTGCCTATTGTTCTTTTTTACTGCGAGATCTAATCCCTCCTTGCATTTAATTTCATTAAGTGGAATTCCAGACTTGAATTGTTTTAGTGGTGATAATTCTTTCAAATTTACACTGACAAGGAAATAATATCCCGTTATTCGTTGAACTAATCCTGCCTGTGGGTTAACATGATCACTAAAATCAGGTTTATCAAGCAGAACACTTAGCGTTTCCTTAGTTCCATCAGAAAACATTACATCAGAGTAAATGTGACGAGGTGGATCATATACGTATGGGCGGCTAAACTCGATATCATGAAAAATAATCTTTTCAGACGAAGTTGGGTGTATATCAAATGGTTCAGAAACATAATACCATGTATTATCAATACTTTCAATTTGTGAAGTTGATTCCCAAGGTACAGGATAAACCGTTTTTTCTATTGAGCAGCATCCAACATTTTCCCTTGCAGAGAATCCGTTTTCAACCCAAGGACTAACAAATTCGGCAACAAATGTGGATGTATTATATTGAAACAGGACAGTTATCCGTGCAACATAATTATCTGATTGTACCGGAATAAAGCTCCATTCAATGGGAACCACCCCATTGCATGCAGGAACAATCACGTTTTTTTGGTCAGAGAAAACTGTCTTGTTTTGGTTTGTTCCATTAATTATCAATGTAACTGTCGCATTCTCTAGTAGAGGATTAAAGTTGTAAACGGTGTATCGTATCTGCATGTTTTTTCCAATTTTGTAGATATTCCCATATGCGTCTGCGCCACTGAATTTGGGGTACTCGCCTACTGGGGTTCCGCGATAGAAGGTACCAAGATTTGGCGGAATTAAGCCACCTGCGTCACAATCATAATCCAGCTTAAAAGAATCATTATGCATCACATAGACTCCGTCTCTTTTGTTTACGTAAAGAAATAGCCTGTCGTTCACATCAAACCGGTATGGGTCATTTCCTTCTGCTAGTTTGTCAAACACTGCAACAACCTTTGCAGATTGTGGATTTTTGTAATAGGCTTCCACTTGGATTTCATAGACTATCTCGTTGTGCCTTTGTTGATGTGAAAGGACTTTGCCAACCAGAACAGTCTGGCTTTTTTCATAGTTGTCAAAGAATAGGTTTTCCGCAAATGCAGTTCCTACAAACCCAATCAAAATCAAGAAAATTGCAAAATACATCATTGTTTAGCTAGCTCCTAAACCAGTCATTGAAAAATATTGCTCATCTTTCCTATAGAACACTCGAATTCCTAGAAAAATGGGCCCGCCCCCACATAGGGTGCGGGCACACAATGGGCCCACAGGGATTTGAACCCTGGATTTTCGCCGTGTAAGGGCGACGTCATAACCGAACTGGACCATGGGCCCAAGCGAAACTCGCTGCAAAAACCATTTAAACTTTGACCAGTGAATGACAAAAATCGTTGAACAGAACGGAAATTGCATTTTTTTGTAGCCCAATCGGATTGGGGCACGCCACGCGAGATGTTGCAGTGGCGCAGCTTTTTGACTTTACGGCAAGATTCGTGACCGGCTCAGGCGCGGCCAGGATGATCTCAGAGCACGGCTTTTCAGTTGAAAGCCTGTACAATCCGCCAAGATTCAACGTGCAAAACGGGGAGCTGAAAAAATCGGCAAGATGGCTCTGGCAGTACTACAGATACTACAAAGAATGCAAAAAGGAATCGGAAAAATTCATCAAAAAAGAGAGCCCAAATATCATAGTGAGTGATGAGGACTTTGCCTCGCTTGGAATAGCACAGGAAAGAAAGATCCCGACTATACTCATCACGGACATACTGGAAACAAGGTTCACAAAAGGAATCGGATCTCTCGTAGAGAAGAAAATGAACCAA
>PHFX01000031.1 GCA_007618135.1 Candidatus Brocadia sp. WS118
GCGAACTTGGAATGCATGCTATTGGAATTGATGTTTCTGCGTTCAATTCACTAATCGGAAACTGCAAAGTAACCAAATACAATTTGGTGGATGTTCAAACCGAAATCAACAGAATAACTAAAGCACTCAAAGAGTTTCTTTCCAACTCACACACACTTGAGTTTGAGAAAAAACTTTTACAAGCACTCTATGAGTTTAACAGCAAGCATTTTCCTGGCCATGATTATAAATACCGATTGAAACGAGGAGAAATTAACGAGGATAAATATGGCGCAGAAAGGGAAAAAGAGTTTCTACTAACGTTTAACAAACTTATAAAAGATTACAAAATCAAGTTAAGACAAGACAGGGCAGACACATTCCTTGACAAGTGGTATTTACAGCATATTAGAGACGAAGTTCAATTCGTATTTGATGAAATTAAAAAAATAAAGAATACCGACACAAAAAAAATCATTAGCATCATTCTGAGTAGAACTATTCGCTCTTGTAGAGCAACCACTCACGCCGACCTTGCGACTTTACTTGAACCTATAACAGCAACATATTACTGTTCTAAACATGGTAAAATATGCAAACCTCTTTTCTCAATTCTTAAATGGTGGGAAACATACACGAAAGACACTATTAAACGCCTATTTCAATTTGGTAGATTGAGGACACAAACTTTTCAGATTTGTTTAACAGGAGACAGCCGAACAATTGATATCTTAAAGGAACTCGAAAAGAAAAGTCCAACCTTCGCAGAATTAGCGAGAAAGCAAAAAATCAAGGGAATTTTTTCAAGTCCGCCATATGTAGGACTGATTGACTATCATGAACAACACGCTTATGCTTATGACCTTTTTGGTTTTAAACGTAAAGACGAACTTGAGATTGGTCCTCTTTATAAAGGACAAGGCAGAGAATCAAAACAAAGTTACATTCAGGGAATAACAGATGTCCTCAACAACTGCAAAAAGTTTTTAGTTGACAATTATGATATTTTCCTTGTGGCAAATGATAAATACAATATGTACCCAACAATTGCCGAAAATGCGGGAATGCAAATCGTTAATCAATACAAAAGACCAGTATTAAACCGCACCGAAAAAGATAAAGGAGCATATTCAGAAATCATTTTCCATTTAAAAAGGATTTAACGATGGATATTATTATTGAGGGATATCTTAAAAGATTCGTCGAAGAATTTGATTTGGATGAAAGTGAAAAAGAAACCAATTTTGAAAAGTTTTGTCATTATGCAATCTTAAAAAATGAACTATCATATTTGGATGACAATGATTTAGATCAAATAGGTGTTGGTAAAAATAAGGGAATTGATGGTATATGTTTCTCTATTGACGGAAATATTGTTAAATCTATTCAAGAAATAGAAGACTTGAAAGCAGCAAAAAAAACTTTCGATGCCACACTTCATTTTTTTCAATCCAAGACCTCATCAAAGTTTGAGGATAGTGAAATAGCCAATTTTTGTGACACTGTAATTGATTTCTTATCTGAAAGACCACAATATCCTCTTACTCCAGAATCCCGTGAATATCATAATATTTTTCTCGAAATATTGAAATTACTTTCTTATCTGAAAGTTTTTAATTGTAAATTGTATTATTGCTCTACCGGAGCTTGGAGTAATACAACCACTTGTGCAACTACTATAGAAATTAAAAAAAATTTATTGAAAAGTACAAGTTATTTCAAAGATGATAAAGGTGATAGCGTTGAATTTGTTCCTGTTGATAATGAAAGATTAAGAAAGTTGTATGATAAAGCAAACCAACCTTTTAATGTAGAATTCACTTTTTCTCATAAAATTGCACTTAATGATATTAGTAATGTTAAGGAATCTTATATTGGGATATTGCCATTTAGCGAGTACAAGAAAATAATTATTGATAAAGATACAGATAAGCTCAAACCATTATTTTATGATAATGTCAGGGATTTTCTTGGGGTAGATGAGGAAGTAAATGATAAGATAAAAAAACAATACAAAATAAACAGTTTAATCTATTTCAGTTACTAAATAATGGTATAACAATTATTGCTGAAGATAATAAAGGGAGAGGGGATAAATTTATTTTAACAAGCTCTCAAGTTGTAAATGGTTGTCAGACATCAAATGTATTATTTCTAAATAAAGATTTGCAAGGTATTGATAATTTATTTATACCAGTTAAACTTATAATTACTGAAGATCCAGACATACGAGACAGAATTATTGTTTCAACTAATAATCAAACCGAAATAAAAGAAGAACAATTATTGGCTCTAACTTCTTTCCAGAAAAATTTAGAGGAATTTTATAAACATATGGGAGATGGTTTGTATTATGAGAGAAGAAAATCACAATATTCATTTGACCCTAAGATAAAGAAGAAATCTATTGTTGATATAAGAGAACAGATTAAATCATATGTTGCAATGTTCCTTGAAGAGCCCCATGTTGTATCCGGATATTTTGGAAAAGTATACAAAGACAGGAAAAGTAGTATATTTAATAAAGAGCATCAATATGAACCATATTATTTAAGTGCCTTGACACAATTTACTTTTAAGAAATTGTTAACTTCTAAAAAAATAGAAAGAAAATATAACAAAGCAAGGTACCATATATTTATGCTTTTCAGAAAAATAACAGAACCATATGAAAAATTAGAACCAAATGACAAGAAAAACAAAGCTTATTGCGACGAAATTTTAAAGATTGTCAAGGATGAAGAGAAGTGTTTGAAAAATTTTAAATATGCACTTGAAATTTTAGACAACTCTGGAATTAATATTGATGACCCTAAAGAAATTTATAAAAAATCAACTACAAATGCCTTAATTGAAGCATTCAAAAAACAATATAAATAATGGCACTATCATCAAATCAAGTTCAAAATATAGAGAACGTTTTAAAAAATAGTTTAAAACACAAATTTCGAAACTACAATCCAGAACCATCTTCAATGCCATTTCACACGAGGTTACTCGGCAAAGACAGGATGGCCTTGTTTTCTTTTATTCACTCTCTCAACACAAATTTTGGAACAAGTATTTTTGAACCTGTTGCATTAGCACTAGCTTCTTCAAGGTTTGCAAGTGCTGCATCACACCAGACAGCGGGAAATCAAATCTCATCAGAGGCACACAGAGTTATTCAAAACATAATGGACGGATTAGCAACAGCCCATTCATCTCCAAATAAACCACAGGAAATCAATGCAATCAGAGCAGTTTGCGGACAGGGGGAAATGAAAACCGTTAAGTTAACTAAAGTTGATATTAAACTTGTTGCTCACAACGGAACGACCTATCTCTTTGATCTTAAAACAGCAAAACCGAATGCCGGTGGTTTTAAAGAATTTAAGCGAACACTTTTAGAATGGATTGCTGCAACACTTGCAACTAACCCAACAGCAAATGTTCAATCACTTATTGCAATCCCTTACAATCCTTATGAGCCACAACCATACAACCGCTGGACAATGAGAGGAATGTTAGATCTCGACAACGAATTGAAGGTAGCAAATGAATTTTGGGACTTTATCGGTGGTGGAGGTGCTTATCAAGATTTGCTCAATATCTTTGAACGAGTAGGAATTGAATTAAGACCAGAAATCGATGATTATTTTAAAAAATACAATTAGGTAACAGGCAAGATCAACCCAGAAAAAATTATTTATGCGATGAAAAAATGAAATATCTTAAATCATGGCCATGGGGTACCCCTTTTTCTTTACAATAGTGACTTACAACAGAAAGAGAATATTGTGCTAAGAGCAAATTCGGTTTTTATACAGAAATTCAAACCTGGATATTGTATAGCTAAGGACATTGCGTGACATTGCATCCTATCCTAAAGAAAGCGTAATCCCATGATAACTCTGACCGAGAACGTTAAAGTCTTACCCCAAAAGACCGCTTTGAGCGAGGTTGAACGTCTAGATCAAGACTTATATCATCACTTCAATGACAAATTTTACCTTGATCTTTCTTTATCCCGTTCAATCGTCAGTTTTCAGGCCAACAAGACCAGAGAGGTTTACCGGTGGTATAAATTCAAAGAAGCGTTCTCCGCATCCTTAGTCGAATATCTGCTTGAAAAGTATAAGATTGCCTGTGGCACAATCCTCGACCCTTTTGCTGGCAGTGGAACAGCCTTGTTTGCAGCTATTGCACAAGGAATAAACGCTGATGGGATTGAATTGTTACCCATTGGCCAGCAAATAATCAATACGAAAAAAATACTCGCGTTAGAATTCACGAAAGATGATTTTAATACTCTCAAACGGTGGTCACTTGAACAACCATGGAAAAAATCTGTGTTGCGAACACCACTAAACGAGTTACGCATTACGAAAGATGCATATCCGGAGCAAACGAAGGAATCAATCGAAAGATACCTAGGCACATGTGAGCAAGAAAATGAGCGTATACAGGCAGTTTTGCGATTTGCTTTATTGTGCATTTTGGAGTCGGTGAGCTATACACGCAAAGACGGTCAATATCTACGTTGGGATTATCGGTCTGGAAGACGACAGGGTAAAAAACCTTTCAATAAAGGAACGATTCTCAGCTTTGAGAAGGCTATTTCCAATAAAATAGATGAGATTATTTTCGACTTACAAACCAGGGGAAAACAAAAGACACTTTTTCCCTCAAAACATTCGCATGGTAAGATTAATCTCTATAGTGGCTCATGTCTTGATGTGTTGCCAACAATTCCCGCTGGTACTTACGATGCTATTATCACATCACCACCGTATTGCAATCGGTATGATTATACACGCACTTATGCTTTAGAACTTGCCTTACAAGGAATAAACGAACAAGAATTAGTGCATCTCCGCCAACAAATGCTCAGTTGCACCGTTGAAAATCGCGCCAAAGACTTATTAAAGATGAATCCACAATGGAGAAAGGCTATCACTGCCGCCGATCACCAAGAACTGTTACAGGCCATCTTGAAATACTTAGACGATCAAAAAGTGCAAGGTATGCTCAATAACAATGGTATTCCCAGAATGGTTCGGGGTTATTTTTATGAGATGGCTTGTGTAATCGCCGAATGCTCAAGAGTATTGAACCCAAAGTCTCTTTTATTCATGGTGAACGATAACGTCCGATATGCGGGAGCAAGTATTTCGGTGGATATGATACTTTCTGATATTGCCGAAAAGTTAGGGTTCCATGTAGAAAACATCCTTGTATTACCTAATGGGAAAGGGAACAGCAGTCAACAAATGGGTAAGCATGGACGCGAATTGCTTCGAAAGTGTGTTTATGTCTGGAGAAAAACCCGATGAGTAGGTCGAGCCTACCGCATCTAAAGTCGGGCAAAGACCTTGAAACCACGTATGAAGCAGTTCGTGCTGGCTTCGTTGCACAGGCATTAGAAAAAAATAGGCAAGCTACTCCGTATGTTGAAGAAGCAAGGGCATTGAAAGTAGCTGCCTCAACGGCTAAGGCACCTGTTGATTTGCTTAACATTCCAGATATACAAACAGCCCTATTAACAGCTGCCGGCGTATCTGAAAAGGCAACCAATCATCTCCTGCCAAGAGATAAGGAAGATGCAATAAAAGGGCTGATCGATAATTTTCTTGAGCCTGCAGGGAAAAAGTTTGTTGAAGAATTGGTTTTCAGATTTTTGTTGATACGCGGAGATTCCCTGGGTGGTTCGATGCGGAATATTGGTGGAGTTTTAGCCCAACGGAAGTTAGCCCGATCTATTATTTCCGCACTCAAGGTTGCTGGTAAATCCTATGAATGGCTTCATTCAGAAACAAATGCATGGGTGCCGATACCAGAGAATGATACAGAAATAGAGATATTTGTAAAAGGTCTGTGTTGGAAAAGCGACAGCCAGAGTCGCACAGCACTTTTTAATTTGTTCGTACCAATCGTTGGTAACAATGTGGATTTGTGTTTGTTTAATCGTAAATCCAAAGACTTTTCCAATAAGAAAATTGCTAAGGATATCCTTAATTCTCCCGATTCATATATTGCTCTTGGAGAACTAAAAGGTGGAATAGATCCGGCTGGCGCGGATGAACACTGGAAGACTGCCAGAACACATCTTAATCGCATTCAAGATTCATTTAAGAAGATGGGACATAAACCAAATCTTTTTTTCATTGGGGCAGCTATTGAAGCGAAAATGGCAGATGAAATATGGAATCTGCTCAAGAAAGGTACACTTTCAAATGCTGCAAATCTAACAGACGATAACCAAATAGCATCTGTATCACGTTGGTTATGTAATTTATAATCATGCACATTAGTTTATGAGATAAAGGCATCAAATATGATTGATCCAGAAAAAATTGTTTATTCCTTTAACATTGAAGATATTCAAAACGTTGCAGAACAGGAATTGGAAAGAAAACTAACGGCAAAAGAACTAAGGTTAGTAGAAGATAAGGTTGGTGATTATATAAATTGGTACGAATCCATCCTTAATGCAATTGATGCATCAAATATCAAATCTAAAACAAACGCAAGATTGATGAAGGTAAAAGAAAAGGGGAAAAATAGTTGAATATGGATATTCCATTGACTAAGGTGCTTCCTACGTATAGCATATGAAGTTTTGCAAAGCTACAATATATTGTAACAACCTTAGTAAAGTAAATACCCCATCTAGTTGAATTTACTGCTGATACAGGCGCCGCACGAAAATCTTTGAGTATGTGACCGTGTGATCATTATTACATGGTATAACTATCATGTGTCCCACCGACTATTTCCTTGATAAATATTTTCTATCTTTTTATACTTATGATTTATTAAAATCGTTTTTAAGCCAAAAGGGATGACGCATGAAATCAAAATGTACATCGAGTTATTTGAGGATTTTCCTCTTTGCCTTCCTTACTCTCTTCTTCTCTTCCATAAACCTTACAAAAACTTTTGGATTGGAACCTCGCTTTGAAAAACGAACAGAAAAAGAAGACCGCACCTTTAAGTTTCGCCTGCCCGGGATTGTTAGTTCTTATGTCAATAGGCTGTATGTGGATCCCGAACGTATCAAAACGGTGGAAATGCTCAAAGAGGCCCTTGCCTGGGAGGAAAGGATTGTTCCTGAAGTATTGGCAGACTTTTCTGAAAGTACCAACACCGAAAAGGTAACGGTGGACGATATTTCAAAGACGTTTGATTTGTCGAAAATCCACCGGTCCAAGGACATGGTCGAGATACTCCATGATGCCCTGACGTTTATTAATGCCAATCGTCAGCCATCCGAAGTCATCACTGCCAGCGACATCGAATACACGGCAATCAACGGCATGCTCACCCAGCTGGACCCTCACTCTATTATTTTGCCACCGAAGGAATTTGATGAATTTAAGATCGGCACGACAGGCAAGTTCGGTGGACTCGGCATGGTCGTTGGCCTGCGAGACGGCGTCCTTACCGTGATATCGCCGATTGACGGTACCCCTGCTGCACGGGCTGGCATGAAGGCGGGGGACAAGATCGTTGAGATTGACGGGGAGTCCACCGTGAACATGAATCTTACGGAATCCGTTGGAAAATTGCGTGGAGACCCGGGGACTGACGTAACGCTTTCCGTTTTAACGGAAAAGGCAGCCCAATCCAAGCTGGTTACGCTCAAGCGGGAAATTATCGTTATTCCCACAGTAGAATCCGCATCGGTGGATGGTGATTTGGGCTATATCAAAATACGAAACTTTCAGGACGACACCTCGCAATGTCTCAATGACCACCTGAAACGCCTCAAGTCATCCAACGAGAAACTCAGAGGACTCATTATTGATTTAAGAAACAACTCCGGCGGCCTGTTAGATCAGGCCATAGAGGTGGCAGACAAATTTCTCGAAAGAGGCGCAATCGTTATCACTGTCGGTCCAAGTGGCCATCCCAGAGAGGTGGCAGAAGCCAGAAAAACCGATACTGACGAAGCCCTTTACCCTATCGTAGTTCTTGTGGATGCCGGAAGCGCTTCCGGCGCAGAAATTGTGGCCGGAGCTCTTAAGGAAAACGACCGTGCCATTATTGTGGGTGACAGAAGCTTTGGCAAGGGTTCTGTGCAACAGCTCATCGAACTTATGGATGGTTCTGCACTAAAATTGACCATAGCCAAATATCTTACCCCCTTATCCACGGATATTCAGTCGGTTGGCATTACCCCTGATATTAAGCTTGTTCCTGTAACCGTTGCAAATGATCATATCAATCTCTTTCGGGGTATCGTTGCCCTTCGCGAAGAAGACCTCAAACAACACCTTGATGAGCACCGCAAAGATGAAACTCCGTTTGCTACCCTGAAATATTATTTAGAAACCAAGGAAAAAGACAAAGATAAGGATGCGGATAAACCGGAAGAGCCGGAAGAGGAGGCTGAGGATCCCTATAAACTACCGGATTTTAATACAGACCTTCATATTATCTTCGCCAAAAAATTACTTGCCAGAGCAGATACATGGCAGCGTGACACCTTTTTACAAAACTCTTCTTCCGTTATAGAAGAAACCGCAAAGACTGAAGAAAAGAAAATTGCTCAGGCACTTCAAAAATTGGATATTGATTGGTCTGCTGGCACCAGTACAGAAAAGGTAAAGACCAATATTTCTTTTTCCACGACTCCTGCAAACGGACGGGTAAAGGCGGGGGACAAGATTACCTTTACCATAAGTGCTGCGAATATTGGGGAGTTTCCGCTATACCAGTTACGGGGTATCTCATCAAGCAAGAATAGCCTCTTTGATAAGATCGAGTTTATTCTCGGGAAAATAGACGCGGGAGGTACAAAATCGTATTCCACAACGGTGGAAATTCCCAAGAGCGCACTTGACAGAGAAGACGAGGTTACCATTAAGTTTGAAGAATTGAACCGTCGCAATCCGAAGGACATTAAACTTAATATCGTTACGGAGGCGCTACCACGTCCCCTTTTCGCCTATTCATATCAAATTCTCGATATCGTAAAGGACTCATCAAAAAACAATGGAGATGGCTTGATACAGCGCGGGGAAGATATCGAAGTGCTCATCTCCGTCAAAAACATTGGAGAGGGTGCGGCGGAAAAAAATGTAATTTCGGTACGGGATCTTAGCAACAAAGAAGTTTTTGTAAAAAATGGCAGAGCAGAAATAGGATCACTCAATCCGGGTGAAAGAAAAGAGGCTGTCCTTTCATTTTTTATAAAAGAAACGGTGTTGGCGGACAAGTTCAGCATGGATATGATCATCTCCGATATGATCTTCGGTTCTTTTTTAACCAACAAGCTCACGTTTCCTATTGTAGCAAACAGGCCTAAAATCGTACAAACTTCCGGTTTTTTGAAGGTCGGGAGAAATTACACGCCGCTCTATGGGGGATTGTCGTTTGATTCACCGGTGTTGTCAATGATGAAGGAGGGAACTATTTTGACGGCAAATGCAAAAAATTCCGATTGGTTCCGCGTAACGCTTCCAAATAACCGGCACGGTTGGGTGTCGGCGAAAGATGTTGTGAAATTGAATGACGCTCAGCATGAACCGGCTACGTTAGAACCTCTCCTACAACGGGTCCCGCCAACCATCACCCTGAACCAAACCCTATCGAAAATGTTGCTCGGAAACGATCAGTTAACGCTCTCTGCCGTTATAGAAGATGATATCCGCGTAAAGCATGCATATATCCTGATCAACAACGACAAGGTTTTTTTCAAATCCAATAAGATTCCAACCTTAAAAGAATTGAACAAATTTGAAATTAATACCAGCCTCCCTTTAAAAGAAGGCCCTAATGTCGTGACGATCGTTGCGCGTGACGACCATGACCTTGTCACCACCAAGTCATTTGTTGCGACACGAGGAATTGCCGTTGCAAAAGGGCTGTAAAAAACTAAATTGATACGCTTATTTTAGTTTCTGATAATAGTCACTCAATACTTTTGCAATCTCTGGCCTTGTGAATGTGGGAGGCGGGGCCTGTCCCGATCCGAGCATCTTCCTGACTTCTGTGCCACTCAGGATAACGTGGTTGGATGAATCATGAGGACATGTCTTGTAAGAAGCCATGCCGCTGCAGGCTTTGCAGTAGAACGTATGATCAAAAAATAACGGGGTAATTCCTATCTCCTGCGGATCAAATTCATCGAAGATATAATGGGCGTCAAAGGTTCCGTAATAACTACCGACACCCGCATGGTCTCTTCCCACAATGAAATGAGTGCAGCCGTAATTTTTTCTCACGATCGCATGAAATATGGCCTCTCTCGGTCCGGCGTACCGCATTGCAGCCGGGAAAACGGACAGCATGGCCCTGTCCTTTGGGTAGTATTTCTCCAAAAGGACTTCGTAGCTTTTGATCCTGACGTCTGCGGGCACGTCATCACTCTTTGTTTCTCCTACGAGGGGGTGTAAAAGGATGGCATCCACGATCTCCAGCGCGCATTTCTGGATATACTCATGGGCACGGTGTACGGGGTTACGGGTTTGAAAGCCAACCACGCGTCTCCAGCCTTTTTTAACAAAGATGGCTCTCGTCTCTTGCGGATCCAGCCGGTACGATAAAAAATCAGAAGGTTTTGCCCGGTTGATCACACTCACTTTGCCGCCGAGAAGATATTCTCCCATGTTATAAACATAATCTACACCCGGATGTTTTCTATCATCAACTCCATAAACCTCTAAGGATTCCTTGTGTTTGTCGTGGTGAAAGATCTCTTCCAGGTGCAAAATTGCAATGACCTCGTTCGCCTGATCAACCAGAGCGATATCCTTGCCTGGTTTGAGTCCTTCGGTCTCTTCTTTCGTTGCTGAGAGGACAATCGGGATTGACCATGGCAGTCCGTTTGACAACCGCATATTATCCACAACATTGTCATAATCTGCTTTGCACATAAATCCTTCCAGGGGACTCATCGCCCCAACGGCAATCATGTCGAGATCCGACATTTCGCGGGAATTCAGCTGGATTTTTTTCATGTCATAATGCGTTGCCTTATCCAGCAGTATTTCCCGTTCTTCCATGGATACCATTCTATGAATAAGCTTTCCCCCATGTGGTGCAATATTGTTAACCATCTTTCTTTAATCTCCTTTCAACCATTTTGCCTGAATAATAAACTCCTCCTGGTGCCCTTCGGCATCCCAGACCGTCCAAATCGTTTTGTCGGGTTTCAACCGTGCTTTTAAGGAAGAACCGTTACTGCAGATCTGAAAAGGCAGTCTTAGCTCAATTGCCTGCACAGGGCATTCCTTCACGCAGCAGGCGCAAGTCCAGCAAGCTGACTGGTCACGAATCGCCGCCTTCGTGTTTTCTTTACGGTAGCACAGATCGCCCGGGCAGATACGCTCACATCGTGCCTCGGGTAATCCTTTGCAACCGTTACAGATCGTTTCGTCAATAGAGATGCTCATGAGCACAAGGGCCTTTCTACCATGAGTATTTCATCCGTCTTTGGATGATAGACAGAATTTACGAACACAAGCCATCGGCGGTTATCTTTCTCCGGATAATCCAGCCGGGTCTGGTAGCATGCCCATCTTGTCTCTTTACGATATATCAGATGTTCTACCAAGACCCTTGCGACATCAATCCGGTCGATGCATTCCAATGCCTCAACCAGAGAATAATTATTCACGGCCACCAGGTCTTTCATGCGGTCTTTGAGACTTTTCAGCAATCGTCTTGCCTCCAATAATCTTTCTTCATGAAGCGCATAATTCATGGAGATCCCGCCGGCGTATTCATCCATAATCTTTTGAAGTCGTTCCCGTGCCTCTGAAGGTGATATGCCTGCCTTTCTTGTGAAAGGATGTAAAACCCTGGTTTTCTCCCGCTGGATGGTATCTTCTCCGGTATTTATCAGCGACATCCCTTTTATGTCTTCCAGGGCTGTTGTTGCTGCAATACGCGCCTCAACCCAACTTCCGCTCACGTATTTTTTCGGCGCGCCACCTGCCACCTCCCCTGCAGCATACAGACCGGGGATTGTTGTCCTTCTGTCCTTGTCGACCCAATATCCCGCCTGGCAATGGCCACCCACAAGGAAGGGTTCAGTACCGCAGATTTCCACAGGTTTCTTCCGGGGATTCATCTCTTTCGTTGCCCACAAAAGGATAATCTGGGGATTCATATTTAAGAAATCTTCTTTTAATCTTCTTTCTTCCGTCTCATTGAGCGTGGTTGTGTCCAGATAACAGGGACCCCGGCCGATTTTTTTTTCCTCGACTGTTGCTAAAAGTCTGTGGTGAGTAAGGCACCGGTTTCCTCCCCAGTGTTTATAATAGCATTCCAGGTAGTCTTCTCCGCGTGCGTTAATCTGTTTTGAACGTGCGCCCACAGCAATGGTGCCAGTTGGCGCATTCACATCCTTTACCCGCAAGGCAATAAACCGGTTCTCAAAGCTCGTCATTTCCGCTCCGGTCCGTATTCCCATGGCGTATCCTGTCCCTGCATTCCAGGGACAGTACCAGAGCAGATGCCGTGCCTCTCCGGTATTATGAGGTTTGTAGATACCCGAGGCTCCCCCGGTAGCAACGATAACAGCCTTTGCTCTGATTACATAAAAGCTGCCATCTCTGATCCCGAATCCAAAAGCCCCGCCAACGCGCGTACCGTCGTAGATAAAATTTGTTGCCACAACACGATTTAAGACCCTGGCGGGGGTTTTTTGCACGGCCTCTGCAAGGATGGGTTTTAACCGCTCGCCAAAAATACGAATGCTGCGTTTTCCTCGCATTTTGTAAGTGCCGTCTTCGTTCTTTTCAATGGGAAGCCCCATCTTTTCAACGTCTTTGACCGCATCATTGAGCCCCTGGACAATGCTGGAAACAAGGTCCTTTCTGATAATGCCTTCAAACTGCCGCTCAACATATGCAACATACGATTCAGGAGTTTCTCCCGCATGTAAGTATGCATTGATGGCATTCAACCCCATGGCCAGGCATCCGCTGCGCTCGATGTGTGCCTTTTCCATAACAACGACCCGGCAACCGGGAGATTTTTTATAAATCTCAACAGCGGCAAAACACCCTGCCGCCCCACCACCAATGATTAAGATATCGGTATCTATAGGTAAAATGCCCATAACATGGGAAATCGAAAATTTATAAAAAAAGTAATACTACTCATATTTTATACGTATGTCAATTTCAAAACAAATTTCCAGAGCGTACAAAGGATACCTGTTTACCCTTCTTTCCTGGCTGTTCAAAGAGAGATTGATTACGACAAGAAGGGAATTGGTACGGGTTGAAAGGTGAATGAGAGGGGATCAGTAAAAACTCGGAGACGCTATACCGTTACCTATCCTTGTTCGAGACAAACAGGACGTCTCTATGTCCAACAGAATCTTTCGCCAGGACAAATATGGGCATTTCAGGAAATTTTGAAACTTCCTTGAAATCCTTCTCCTGGATAAAAAGAAATACCCGTTCTGGTAAATTCAGGAATTGCCTCAAGTCGTCCAATCCCTGGATTACCTCGAGATAATTTCTGCCGGTATAGAACAGGTAAGGATCCCGAAAGAAATTGTAGATGGCCAGTCTGTCTCCGGGCTTTACCATGGAATTGGCTTCGTCACAAATTTCTTTTGCCGATTTATATTGATTCAGAACCGGAATCACCTTCAACGTGCTCAGATTAAATATGCTAAAGATCATAAAGATGAGGGTAAAGAGAAAGGGAATTATCCTGGCATACTTCATAAATCGCGACAGGAAAATACCACCCATAAGAAGAATGAGGACAAAAGGAATGGTCAGCAATGAATACTGGGGGCAAATCCTATACACGACAATCGGCAAAAAAATTCCTGATACCAGTGATAGTCCACAGAGCATATAGCATGGATAGTATCCTATTTTTTTGAATGGTTTTTCGCGAAATTGTTCAACAAATTCGTTCAAAAACCAGGCGGTAAGCAGGGACGCCGCGGGATATAACGGAAGGACGTAGATGTCTCTTTTGCCCGATACCACAGAAAAAAAGACGAAAATGACTCCGAACCAAACGAGAGGCAACAAGATGTCTCGTATCTTTTCCCGCCCTTTGGGAGAAATCAGAAATAGTACGATACTTGGAATAAAGATACTCCAGGGTAAAAAGTTGACCGGAAAATGTATGAAATAATAATAAAATGGGCGTTTATGAGCAAAAGAGCTGGCGAATCTCCCGACATTCTGGTTAAAAAGTATCTGATGGGTGTATTCTTTGCCACCGTAGATGCCTGCCATAAAGACCCAGGTGAATACTATGAGAACAAACATCATCCCCCCAATCCACGGGTGGGTTTCTTTTAAGACCCTTGTATCCTTTTTCAGAATGAGAGAGAGCAATACAACGCTAAAAGGAAGAATAAAGCCAACAGGCCCTTTTGTCAGCACGCCCAGAGCCATACATGCATAAAATAAGACATAGTGCCTCCCTTTGTTTTTTTGTTCCGTGTAACCTTTATGAAAACAGATGATTGCCATGGTCACAAAAAACGTGAGGAGGACGTCAAATGCCACACGATGCGCCATCCAGAGAAACTTTGCACTGGTAGCAAGGATAAGCGCCGACAGGAGTCCTATTCGCGTATTTCGGTACAAGCGTTTACCAAAATAAAATATAGCCAGGCAGCAGCCGATCCCTGCAAAAGCAGAAGGCAGACGGGAAGACAACGCCGTAATCTTTCCCGCTGGAAGAGAAAATACATTGATAAGCCAGAACAAAAGCGGTGGTTTATCGGGATATGGTGCACTATTCAGGTGCGGAACAATAAAATTACCGGTATCTCTCATTTCTTTTGAAACTTGTGCATAACGAGGCTCGTCAGGCGCCCACAAGTCCCTTTTCCCAATATTAAACAGGAAGAGAAATGCTGTAAACAGAATAATACAGATTGCTATTATGCGGGTATTGTTAACGGGAGTTGGTGCATTCATTTTTTTCAGTAACCACAGATTTTAGCTTACTCAGATACCTAAGCGCAGGTAATCCGGATACAGAATTTCATAACTGCCTTAACTTCCAACCGAGTCCTGCCAGCAATAACATGCACGCCCAGAAGGTGCTGCCGATTGCTGCAAGCCATTTAAATCCCGGTATTGGCAACATAAAACTGAGGAGGATCAGACACACCAAAAACCAGACGAGCGTTAAATTCCTTGCCCGGGACGGGTAGGGCAGGGTCAGCAGGGTATGAAAAGCGATTATGAGCGGGTATAACAGCCAAATATAAAAATAGGTAAATGAGAGCGGCGTAAAGATCAAAATTAATATCAGCAGCATAGCGTATTCAATCGGATCGCTGTGCATAGTTCGCTGTGCAGAGCGCGGCATTGAGCTTATATAAAAGAGGCAAAGACCAAGTGCGGCAGCAAGGATAATTCCATTAAGGTATTTAAATTCAAGATTTGCTATATTTACACAGACAGGCGTGGTTTTTGAGTGAAAAGCGTCTACCGGGCGTAATAGCCTGTTTGCCACGGCAATGAGAGATTGGTTTTTCCAACTGTACCCGCGGCCGGGGCGTTGGGAAATCGAATCGGTATCGTAGCGCAAAACCATGCCTTTGGTCCAGGTTTTAAGATCCTGGAAATTGCGTTGAAAGCCACGAAACGGGACGGGTACTACGACGAGAAAAACGACCAGAAATACCACGGTAGACACTGCCGCTTTCCAGCGCCGCCGATAGAGCAGATATACCAGGGCAAGGATGGGGAATGCCTTAAGAGACGCCGCAAAAGCGATGAAAACGCCAGCATGCCACTCCTTTTTCAACTGAAGGTAAACAAATGCGCCAAGCATGCATGCCAGCAGCAACAGATTCGGTTGTCCCAATTGAAAAATGTCCCAGACAAACGGGATGCAGCATGCGGTTGGCACCAGATAAAGCAGGGGATGTTGTCTCAATACCTTTCCGGTAGCCAGATACACTGACAAAAAAACACTCACAATCCATAACGCCGAATTTACCATGACAGAAATCACAATCATGGGGAGTAAACCAAACATACTCATAAGGGCATAAAGAACGGCAGCGGTCGGCGGATACATGAACTGGAATGTTTGCCCCCCCTTGATATAAATGTCTCCACCAGAAAGCACACTCTGTCCTGCTTGATAAAACCTGCTGTAATCCTTAGTGCTGCCGCGAAAATAGTTACAAACCGGCAAGATGGAAAACACCAGGATAATAACTGCAAACATGATGATAAGATGTTTATAGGTGCGATTCTGCGGATTTGTTATGAGATTCATCTCTTCATTTCTCCATGGTGTTTCTTTCCTGAATGTAACAATTTAGTTTTTTGAAAAACTCCAATAATGGCGATGTTTGCCGCGTAGTGTAGGGGCGAAGCATTTGCTATAATTGTCATACATGCGTTCATACCCAAACCGGCAAAAGCTTCGCCCCTACTTTTTCAAAAAACTAAATTGTTACTCCTGAATGGACAGGGATGACAGGGATAGATTTGTAACATATTTTGTCCATTATTGCAAATGTTTCATTATTGTAGGATTGGTGCAGATTGCTGACAACGCAAAGGTTTTCCTTTAAGACGAAACAATATCATCCGGTCATGGCAGGCAGGCTTTCCTCGTTGCGGATATCGACCTGGCAAGAAACCCAGCCTTCGCGGCCAGGAAAAGGAGTCTTGGTTATCATTCCGGAAGCGATATGCCCCGCTTCCTTGAGAAGCTCTCCAAGAGGAACGAACGATATGTCCCGTTCTTTAGCAGCCTCAAGAAAGTCAGCGAACAGCATGGCGCAGGCAATGCCTTCGACTTCGGCGTGTATGGTTAGGACATTCAGGCCGCCGGGTTTGACCTGCGAAAGCATGGACTCGTTATAGTTGTCTGGGGTGATGCCGTTCTTGCCGATGGCCTCGTCATAAGTCGGCATTGTAACGGGTATCTGTGGTTGCGAGAGAGTTTTGCCATCCACGACAGGCCGGAAGATGCTGCTGCCCCGGCAGTCGCTGTTATACACGAATGGGAATTCTGCCTTTGCCAGCAGGACGCTATCTGTGCACTTCCACGCCGGTACGGCTGAGCAGATCGGTGGAGTGCCTGTTATATCGGTGAGCATGTCGAAGCCCTTGCGGAGAACAATGCGAATATCCTCCGTAGTCATGGTATTGATGTGGGCCTGCCATGCCTGATGGTCCCATGCGTGCAGACCGATTTCGTGTCCACCACGGGCGGCGAGACGAATCTGGGCAGGCAGTTTCTTTCCGATGATGGGACCGGGGCAGAAGGTGCCTCTGAAGATGATGTCCCAGCCATAAAGATTCGCAGCCCGCGTCCGCAGCATCTTCCAAAGGAATGCAGGCCTGAGCAGACGCCAGAGATGGCGACCCATGTTGTCTGGACCTACCGAGAAGAAGAACGATGCCTTGACTGCTCGTTCATCGAAGAGTCTGCAAAGAGCCGGGACGCCGAGTCGTGTCCCCCGGAACGTGTCAACATCAACTCTGAGACCAACTTTTGTCGTCACATCTATCTCCAGGGCGACACGGCAGTCCACTCATTGCGGTTCTCAACCTCAGTCGCCATTGCTCATATCTATTTCACCTGATTCGACAGATTCCCTGATGAAGAAATCCAGCGTCTTCTCAACGGAATCATTCAGCATTACGACAGGGTTCCAGCCAAGCAGCTTCCTGGCATTCTTGATGCTGGGTTTGCGGTGCTGCACATCCTGGTACCCGGCTCCATAGTAAGAGCCGCTCTCGATGATGCGGAAACCGGCGAACGGCGGAAACTTAGGCCGTAGCGGGTGCTTCTCGAATTTCTCAAGCAGCATTTCGGCAAGCTCCTTGATGCTCGACTCGTTCTCCGGGTTCCCTATGTTTATTATGCGACCGTCGCAGTTGTGTTCCTTGTTTTCAATAATGCGGAAGAGGGCCTCGATGCCGTCGGAAACGTCCGTGAAACACCGCTTTTGGAGACCGCCGTCAATGAGCTGAATGGGCGTGCCCTGCAGGAGGTTGAGAATGAGTTGCGTGATTGCCCGGGAACTGCCGATGCGGGCGCTCTTAAGGCTGTCGAGCTTTGGTCCTATCCAGTTAAACGGACGGAAGAGCGTGAACTTCAGGCCCTCCTTTGTGCCATATGCCCAGATGACGCGGTCCAGAAGTTGTTTGGAGCATGAGTATATCCACCGCTGCATGCGGATGGGCCCCAGGATGAGACGGGAATTGTCTTCGTCGAAAGTCGGATCATCGCACATGCCGTAAACCTCAGATGTCGATGGGAAGATTATCCGTCTCTTATACCTGACGCAGTATCTGACGACGCGGAGATTCTGTTCGAAGTCAAGCTCGAAGACCCGTAGC
>PHFX01000151.1 GCA_007618135.1 Candidatus Brocadia sp. WS118
TTTTCCATTCATCTTGCTTTTTGTCTGTTCTCCCCAATATCCTTCCCAATATATCCACTCTTTATCTTTATCTGTCCAATAAGTCATCTCTTCAATTGCGTATGGATATTTTTTAGAACTAGATTGTATTTCACTAATTTCACTTTCAGACATAGAATTTGGGTGCAATACATCCCCGTCACGATCTGTCTTGTCTGTGCACTTCCAGCAATCAAGAGCCTCTTTCTGATACCATATATGATCACCTGGTGAATTCCAGCATCCATGTCCTCCCAGTGTTACATACACATGGGGATGATTGCCATCTTTACTCACTATATCTTTATTATCTTCATCTTTGTCATCCCATCCAAATGTTACCCCTCCATGGTGGTAGGAAAAGGAAATTCGCTCCGGTTGTTTATTTTCCCCAAGCTCAATTTGAATCATCTCCCAGTCTCCCTCATGTGTATTACCTAATTTCTCTGATGTACCCCAATCATTGTAAACATAAAAAAACCAATATTGCAGGATTATTTTCTCTTTACCATCTTTAGTTTGGCGAGCGTAAACAGTCTGACGCTCTTTCCAATCCTTTTTTACTTTTTTCTTTGCTTCCTTTTTTAGCCGAAGATAATAAACATTAGCATTATATTCATCCATTAATTGCGCTAAAGAAAGCTTTTTGTCTTTATTGTCAAGAACTTGTGCTCCTTCATATTTTTTACAAGCACCAGTTTTCTTCTTTTTTTTACATTTTTTTTCGTATAATTCTGAATTATCTAACATCACCTCAACATTTGTAGGATGAAAGCGCTCTTGTCCATGCATATATAAAATCGGTGCATGTTTCTTCAGGAGGTCTTCTTCCTCTGTGTTTGTTGTTGTAAAAAACATTTCAGTGCCAAGCGTAGTTCCAGCACTACTCTTAGCTACGAGTCTATAATAATAAGTAATCCCAGCTGATAACCCGCTTACGCCGATACTTACCGTTGTGTTGTTCGATCCGCTTACATTCTGTGAAGATGATTTACTGCTATACGACCCACTGCTTTTACCATATTCGAACCATGCCGTTGTTGTCAATCCATTGGCGTTGACAGTACCATTCAGTGTTACTGAACTTGATGTTATATTCGTTGCCGCACCAGTTGTTATTAGGGGGTTGGGTGATGGTGTAGGTGAAAGCGTGGGAGAAGGGGTAGGTGTGGTTGCAACAGATGCAGAAAGATTGCTGTCAAACTTCGATACAAAGGCATCATAGTAACCAAAATAACCAGCATTATAAGATGTATCATATGCACCACTAATTGAGGGAAAGTCTGATGACGAAGTATCCCCCGTCACATACACATTCCCGCTCGTGTCGAGGGAGAGAGAATAACCATAATCATTCCCCAAAGCATAACCAGACCCACCACCCAAATACGTGGAGGTAAGCAGGTTCGCGAGTTCACCGTTCAGCTTCGAGACAAAGATATCATAATCACCACCATTATAAGAGGTATCGTAAGCCCCGCTCGTCGTAGGAAAGTCTGCTGAATAAGTACTCCCCGTCACATATACATTCCCGCTTGTGTCAAGGGTAAGAAAATAACCATTATCATAACTAGACCCGCCCAGATACGTGGACACCAGTAGGGTCGTAAGTCCGCTATCCAACTTCGAGACAAAGACATCATTACTACTATTACGAGAGATATCATATGCTCCACCTGTCGTCGGAAAGTCTGATGAATAAGTATTCCCCGTCACATACACATTCCCGCTTGTGTCGAGGGAGAGAGAATAACCATAATCCCGATCAGATCCGCCCAGGAACGTGGAGGCAAGCAAGTTCTTTAATCCACTATTCAGCTTCGAGACAAAGACATCATTACTACTATTACGAGAGATATCATATGCTCCACCTGTCGTGGGAAAGTCTGATGACGAAGTATCCCCCGTCACATACACATTCCCGCTTATGTCGAGGGCGAGAGACTCACCATCATCCTGACCAGAACCACCCAGGTACGTAGATGCCAGCAGGCTCGTCAATCCACTGTCAAGCTTCGATACAAAGACATCATAAGAATCATAACCATTAAAATCGGTATCAAATGCATCGTCTGTCGTGGGAAAGCCTCCCTCAGTATATCCCGTCACATATACATTGCCACTTGTGTCGAGAGCAAGGCAAAGACCATAATCATTCAAAGCTCCGCCCATGTACGTGGATGCAAGCAGACTCGTGAGTCCACTGTCAAGCTTCGAGACAAAGACATCATATGATGGACCACTGTAACCATAGGTATCGTATGCACCGGCCGTAGTGGGAAAGTCCGTCGACTTAGTATACCCCGTCACATATACATTCCCGCTTGTATCGAGGGTTATAGAATAACCAATTTCATTATGAGTCCCGCCCAGATACGTGGATGCAAGTAAGGGGTCGATAACGAGGTCTTTGGTGCGGTCGTAGCTTGCTACGGTAAAACCGTAGGTTCGTGAGGCGCGTCCATTGTCCGTGCCCGTTGGTTGTGTTTGTTGTGTGTGTCTGTTTTTCGTGTTCGTTTTCTTTGAATACCTTACGGAGGACGGATCACGGTTACGCATCACGTATTTACAATCCACCTCCACCCTCTTCCCATTAATCTCCTGATAGGCGACAGGTTTCGTAAATTTTACAGGACCCAGCTCCGTCTCTGCCACAAGTTCGCCGTGTTCATTTACAGACAACCCCCTTGCCCCCTTTGTTAAGGGGGATTTTGTGGCAATTCCTCCCCTTGTTCCCTCTCCACCCCCTGCCCCCGCCAGCGGGGGACAACCACCTGTCCCCCTCACGGAGGGGGATAAAGGGGGAGGATTTTCAGGATATTGTATACCGCTCAGACTTATCTTGATCTGCTCTGGAACAGCGCCTGGTTTTACGTAAAGAAGTTTTTCCACATTATTCCCATGCGCCTTTAATTTCAGTTCGATGCCATCGTAAATCTCCCCAAGGTTTACCAATTCATACGTGGAGATATTGCTCTTCCATTTGGATGGGTCGTTTCCCTTGAAATAGCTGACCTTTGTTACAGACTCGCCTTCGCCTTTTATCCCAGAAATCTTTGCGCCGATAAATTCCTCTTTCAGTGCAACGGCGGTGGATTGGGTTGCAGGGACACGGAGCGCTGTGTCCCTACGGGTAAACGGTGAATTGTTTACATGAGATTCTTCGCTCCGCTCAGAATGACAAATGGAGGAATTCAAACCGGTATGACAAATGAGGGAATTCGTTTCAGAATAATGAACGGAAAAATTCCATGTGCAAAATGGAAATATAGTACACAAGGCATGATGTACAATACATGTGCCTTCTTCCCCCCTATATCCCGTTAATCCTGTATATCCTGTCTCGTTTTTATCAATATTGTAATGCACAAGCGGGGACGCATGTGCTGCCGTGTGAGGCAATGAATATACAATATTCCCGTCCTTTGTGACAAACACCGTGCCGCCGAACGTCCTGGCATAAAACGCCACACGTTCATCAATCTGCCCCTCATTGGCGACAAAAGGCATCTGAAGTTTCTGTGTCTTTTGCATGACCTCTGCATTCGAAGGTTTGCCTTTGTGCCCGTGTTCCGCCAAAATAGTATTTACCAATACCGTTATCAACAACAAGGCTACAGATACTACAAGAACCGCGTTCTTCATTTTGCTCATCTCCTTTTCTTCCCTTCCGCTAAATCGGACGCGCATAAACAATCCCCGTTCAAAGGATACAGAGACAGGTTTGTCGTTCTACTAAGCGCTCAAGACGAAATTCCTAGTGGCCGACTACCACACATTGCGATGTTGCGCCGGTCCTTTGGTCGGCTTCAATTCACATGATACGCACCGTGATTAGCCAATGGGCGGGGGATAAACCCCCGGGCTACAAATTATTTTCATCACTTAAACAAAAAAGCCTTACTGCAAAGATTTTTCCTAAACATCTTCGGCAGTAAGGCTGTCTTTAGGAGACTACTTCCTTATTGTCCTATGAATTCACTTTTATCAACGCACTTCCCTGTACGTCTAAAGACCCTTTGCTTTGCGTCCCCTGATCACTCAGGGTTTGCCTTTATCGTATGTTTTTATTGTTGAAATTAGTGCATTTGTATCATTTTTGATTTTTTTGTCAAATAAAAAATATAATAACTATGTTAAATTGCTTAATCGGCTAACCTGATAATACCTTCTTCCCGGGCAATGCGAAGGGCGTCTGCGAATTCCTTCTCGCTGATACGCCGGTTTATCTCCGGATATTTGTGGGCAAGACCGCAGGGATGATATTGATCCATAATGTTGGTATAGGTATGGGGAGAAATATTTTGAGCAAGAAATTTCATGATCTTGCGGGTGCCCGCCAATCCGTTTGGCATAACAAGATGCCGGACAATAAGCCCCCGTTCGGCAATACCACGGTCGTTTACCACCAGGTCGCCTACCTGCCGGTGCATCTCCTTGATGGCTTTCATAGCCACCTGAGGATAGTCCCTCGCCTTGCACCACTTGGCGGCAACGTCGCTATCAAAAAATTTAAAATCTGGCATATAGATATCAAAAATCCCTTCTAATAATTGCAGGGTTTCCACGAGGTCGTAGCCGCCGGTATTATAAACCAACGGAATGTGCAACCCTTTGCTGATGGCAATAGAAAGCGCTTCGAGTATTTGTGGTACAACGTGGGTTGGCGTAACGAAATTGATGTTATGGCAGCCCAGGTCTTGTAATTCGATCATCATCTCTGCAAACCGTTCACACGAAACCTCATACCCTTCAGCCAGATGGCTGATATCATAATTTTGGCAGAATACGCAGCCCAAATTGCACGAGGTAATAAAGATCGTACCCGAACCATGAGCGCCAACCAAAGGGGATTCTTCGCCAAAGTGCGGATGATAACTGGCAACCTTCGGTAATTTACCAACCTTACACACCCCTAATTTGTTTTCAAGCCGGTTGACCCTGCATCGCCGCGGACATATATTGCACTCGCGCAATAATTCTTGCGCCTTTTCAATTCTTTCATTGAGCTCACCGGTTCTGTACAAACTTAGATACTTTGGCTGGAACATAAAATATAATCGTTAAAGAAAATATACACGTGAAACCTCCGCTTTTTGACCTTAAATCTTTGTTTCTCTTTTTCCCTATGTCAACCATAAACCCGGTTCATTAAACCCGGTTCATTCATAAATTATACGGATAAAATTACCAATGCGAAATGACAAATAAAATTCAAATTTAATCCGAACTGATAGAATTATGCGTTGCTAACGTCGTGTATAGTTTGATATAGTTATGCAAGGTATGGTAACTGTTTGCTGTAATTTGTTTTAGTTTTCAAGAAACAAGCTTTATAAAAATTGGCAATATGATCAAAAGACATATCTTTCGCATCTCTATATTGGTTTTCCTCTTCCTGACTGTCCTAACCATACACCGTGATGCATTTGCCGTATTCTCAGCGACGGAAAAGATTCCCTACAGTGATTTTAAGGGGCTCATCCAGCAGAACAGTCTGGAAGAAGTGATTATAAGCCCCACGACGATCAAAGGTATTTTGAAACCAGAAGAAGGGCAGAAGATAAAGAAAAATATTACAACGGTAAAGATCGAAGACCCTGACCTGATCAAGGAACTGATCGCCCACAAGGTAAAATTCTCTGCAACTACCAATGGCGGATGGGGTCAAAGCCTGTTTTTACTCTGGTTCATCCCTATGATTATCTTTCTAATTATGATGACGCGTATAAGGAGAGGTGCGCCAGGGGCGGGGCTCATGTCCATTGGCAAGAGCCGGGCCAACCTCTATATCGACAAGGATACCGGCGTTACCTTTGACGATGTGGCTGGTGTTGATGAGGCCAAGGAGGAATTAAAAGAGGTCATTGATTATTTACAAAACCCGCAAAAATATCAACGATTAGGGGGAAAGATTCCCAAAGGGGTATTGCTGGTTGGACCCACGGGTACGGGGAAGACCCTGCTTGCCAAGGCGGTAGCAGGGGAGGCAAAGGTGCCGTTTTTTTCCATAAGCGGGTCGGGGTTTGTTGAGATGTTTGTGGGAGTAGGCGCCGCCCGGGTAAGGGATTTATTCGCCCAGGCGCAGGAAAAGGCGCCTTGCATTATTTTTATTGATGAAATGGACGCCCTGGGGAAAGTAAGGGCAGCGTCGCCGGTATCGGGCGGCCATGAAGAACGCGAAAACACCCTGAATCAGCTTCTCGTTGAAATGGATGGATTTGACACAAAAAAAGGCGTTATCCTCATGGCTGCAACAAACAGGCCGGAAATACTGGATCCGGCATTATTGAGACCCGGAAGATTTGACCGGCATATCCTGGTCGACAGACCTGATATCAAAGGACGCGAAGAGATACTCAAGGTTCACTGCAAAAATGTAAAACTTGGAAAGGGCGTTGACATAAAGGTTATTGCTGCCCGCACACCCGGGTTTGTCGGCGCAGACCTGGCCAATGTCGTTAATGAAGCTGCGCTGCTTGCCGCACGCGTGGGCAAAGATGCCGTGGGAATGGAGAGTTTTGAAGAGGCTATTAACCGAGTGATTGCCGGACTCGAAAAGAAAAAAAAGGTCATGAGCCGGAAGGAACAGGAGATCATTGCCTATCATGAGTCTGGTCACGCCCTGGTAGCGGAATCAGTTCCTGGTGCCGATAAAGTCCACAGAATTTCGATTATTCCACGCGGGATTTCTGCCCTCGGGTATACCTTGCAATTACCTACTGAGGATCGTTATTTACTGACGAGATCGGAATTATTAGACCGGCTTGCCGTGCTGCTGGGTGGCCGTGTGGCGGAAGAAATTATCTTTCATGAAATCTCTACGGGAGCCCAGAATGATCTGGAACGGGCTACGGACATCGCAATGAGCATGGTTCGCGAATATGGCATGAGCGAAAAACTTGGCCCCATGACCTTTCATAATGGCAGGAGACCGCAATTTCTGGAGCTTGGGTATCGCACGAGCCGCGAATTGAGTGAAGATGTCTCAAAAGACATTGATAATGAGGTCAAGAAGATTGTATTCGACACGCACACCAGGGTAAAAGGCATCCTCACGGAAAATAAAGACCGCCTCGACACCCTCGCAAAACTCCTGTTGGAGAAGGAGGTCGTTGAAGGGGACGAACTAAGGAAGCTTATTTCCGGAAATGTCACAACCCAAAAAAGTCCCCATCTTTAAGATGATATCTCAAAGAAGAATCCGTTCCCGACTTTTGATCGTATGGTAATCTCTCCAGTACAGTAAAAATAACGTCCTGGCGGCAGAGTTACCTTTCTCATGCCTATATTATCAGCAATCTTCGTATAGGAATCCTCCTCCTTATTGAGGACATATTTTTGTGAGGGATAAAAGACGATACTTCCTACAGAATCTTTTGAATCCACCTGATAAAGCGTCTTTCCTATTACAAGAGGATTATCTACTTGAAAATCGATGATCCTCAAGGCTTGACCTTTAAATACCGTAGGTGTACCTTTTACGTAAAAACGCCTTTCCTTGCTGCTGCTTTCAAAATAATATTCCGCCTTGTTAATTTCTAAGTAATCACTCTCCCCTACAAGAAAAAGTCCACCATGAGGAGGTATCTTCCATACAGTAATATCATCTATGGAAAAATCTCTTTTTTCATCAAGAGAAATTGGTATATACGACGGGACATAACCTTCCCTGGCAAAAGTAAGCTTGATATTACCAGGATTATAATTAACAGAAAACTCTCCTTTTTGGTCGGAAGTAGTTTTTGATTTTGATCCATCGGACAATGCCTCAATATTTGCCAATGGAATGGGTTTGCCAAAACCATCAATAACCCTTCCACGAAGGGTGCCACTCTCAAAGGCGTACAAGGTCTTTAAAGCGAAAAAAAGAATCATTACCGAAATACAAATTTTTCTCACCATGCTTTTTCTATTCCTTTTGTTAATGTTTATTAGAAGAGACGTATTGAATCTTGGAAAATACCATTCATAATCTTTAACAAATTGTAGGTATGATTGTCAAACACTTAAAAATCCTTATGAGTGCAACTATGGTCTTCTTCATCCGCAAAAATGATGATCGAGGTAATATCTGTGCTCGTGTTCAGTTTAACAATGCTGGAAAAGATCAACCTTTCAGTCGATGAAAGAAACTATATCAAATAATCTCACGCCGGCGAAGCAAAAAGTCTAATTTATTTAATTGACAAATATTGTACATATTTATATACTTCATTTTTAATTTTTTACTGCAAAGGCCGATAGTTTGGGCTCAATTCTGGCAAGTATTAAGCAAAAAATTTGGGAAGGGATGAGAATTTTATGAAGAGGAAATTGAAGTTTGTTCTTATTGGTTTATTTAGTGCATGTCTTTTTCAGGTAAACAACCTTCATGCAAGTGAACGTCTCGATGATGGTATCCTGTGGTCAACAAAGGCTGAGATCAATGAAAAATATGGAAAACCAACTTACTTATATTGTGAAGAAGAACCTTTTCGGCGATATATGATCGTTAAGCCAGAAGAGGAAAATAGCCTTAGGGCAACGTTCTTGTATGACGTTGTGGTTCATGATTTTTATTATCTGAAAAAGAATGGCAATGATTTGGAGTACCGGTTTTATTATGGTGAAGATGTGTCTGAAGGAAAAAAAACCTACCGTGTTAAGGAATGCACGATAACATTTCTTAACAATCCTGTTCCTTTAGGAAAAGTTGCTGAATTAGTTCCCGAGTTCAAACAAGCATACCAATGCACCAAGGTCGTTCAGGAACGTTTGGTTAATTATAACAATATCCGCCTTATTTTTGTTACGGAAAAGGTTAATGATCTCTCGAAAAAGATTGGGTCATTGTTTGTCGATCCAGATAAAGATATAAAAGATTGGTCCTTATCGTATTCCGTTATATTGAGTGACGGTGAACCGGAAAACGTGTCATCCAATAGCATGGTTAAGAAAGTTATTATCGCCGTAGATGGTGAATACCGTATTGGAAAAACTGCAAACGCTTTTCGCTCGAAAATGATAAAAAATCCTTTACCATAAAATAAAAGTGTTTCTTAGAAGTTCAAAAAGCAGTAATGATGAATGAATAACTCATTTTCTTACTGCTTTTTATTTTTTAGGAAAAACCTTTTAGAGAAGCGGAGGGGTATGTGAAAATTTGTTGTATCGGTTGTGGTTACGTGGGCCTTGTTGCTGGTACCTGTCTGGCTGATATGGGAAATGATGTAGTTTGCATCGATGTGGATAAAGCCAAGATACATAATCTGCAAAATGGGATTATCCCTATCTATGAACCTGGATTGAAAGATATGCTCGATAGGAATGCAAGAGAAAAAAGGCTTGTCTTTTCAACCAACATAAAAGAAGGTATTCAAAAATCTAAAGTGATTTTCATTGCCGTGGGAACGCCTCCAGACGCTAACCATTGTGCAGATACCTCCGCTATTATTTCTGTTGCCAAGAATATTGGACGATATATGAACGGATATAAAGTTATTGTGAACAAGAGTACCGCACCGATAGGAACTTTAGAAAAAATTGGAGAAACAATAAAATCGTCCCAGGACAAAACCGTGAGGTATGACCTTGTTTCAAATCCCGAATTTATGCGAGAAGGCGAGGCTATTAAGGACTTCACGAACCCTGATAGAATCGTAATTGGTGTGCAGAACGATAAGTCCAAGAATATTATGATATCCCTATATAGAGGCATTTCCCGAACGGACAAACCCATTATGTTTACCGATATTCGGAGCGCAGAATTAATTAAATATGCCAGCAATGCCATGCTTGCCACCCGTATTTCATTCATGAATGAGTTGGCGCAATTATGTGAAAAAGTAGGAGGAGACATCAAAGAAATTGCAAAGGGAATTGGTTTGGACTCCAGAATTGGCCCGCGATTTCTCCAGGCGGGCGTTGGGTATGGTGGTTCTTGTTTTCCGAAAGACGTCAAAGCCCTTGCTCAAATCATGAAATCAAATGACATAGATGCCAAAATTTTAACTGCAGTAGATGAGGTAAACGAACAACAAAAGAGATCCCTTATTCACAAAATTAAGAAGCTGGTGCCTGTTTTGAAAGGGAAAAGCATCGCTATTTGGGGATTAGCTTTTAAGCCGAAAACAGACGATATGCGGGAAGCGCCATCAATATTAATCATTCGCCAGCTGCAGAAAGAGGGAGCAAAAATCAAGGCATTCGACCCTGAGGCGCAAGAAACTGCCAGAAAGATATTAAAAGATATAACTTACTGCACCGATCCATATACTACCGTTGCAGGATGTGATGCACTGGTTATTGTAACAGAATGGAATGAGTTCAGAGACCTTGATTTAAAGAAAATCAAACGTCTCATACAGCGCCCTAATATAATCGACGGCAGGAATATATACCAACCTCAGGAAATGGAGAAACTGGGATTTAATTATCTCTGTGTTGGCCGAAAGTGTTAGTTGCCTAAGGAAGGACAGAATTATTTTTACATTTTATTAACCGGCACATCTCCAAAAAATTGACCCGGCGTTCGCAGAGCACCGAAAGGTTGGCGCACCTCAAGAGATCGTCTAAATCGACATGCTTCCCTAAACCTATTTTATCCCTGAAAGGAGAAATAAATTTTTCGAAGCCAGAGATAACTTTGTTGTTACAACCCGTATAATTTAATATAAAAATTTCCCCATCCTTTTTGCATACCCTTTTTATCTCGCTTAAAGTCCGTAAGGGATCAGGCACTACCGTGATAACATGAGAGGCAATGACTTTATCAAAGGTATTATTCGCAAAGTTCATGGATGAGGCATCCATATCGAAGAGATCCACATTGGATAAATTATAATACTGTTTTTTCAGTTCTGCTTTGTCCAACATTTCCCGGCTAATGTCTATTCCAACGACCTTGACATCTTTTGCATAGAGAGGTAACGATAATCCAGTCCCCACGCCAACTTCAAGTACGGTTTCATTGGCCTTCACATCCATCATGTGAAAAGCAACGTATCGTCCATGCTCAAAAATTTTCCCAAATAAGGCATCATAAATCCATGAGTAAAAAGAGTATACTTTTTTAATATGCTCACTCATAACGACCTTTACTGATAACAGTCCACCATGGCCTGGCAAATATCATCCTGTATTTTCTGAATTACTTTGAGGTTTTTAAAATTATTCATGAGAATTGAAAATGCAAGCACATCTCCCTTTGTAGTATCAATATACCCAGAAAGCGTAGACGTTCTTGCAATGTATCCCGTCTTTGCATGAATTTTACTTTTGTATTTTGGCGACCCCATTCGTCGCCGCAATCCTCCGTCTACACCTGAGGTGGGTAAAGAATTCCACAACACCTTTCCGTACGGATGCTTACTCATATATGCAAGAAGGGTGGTTATCATTTTGGGTGAAAGCCGGTTGTCTTTCGATAAACCACAGCCATCATCAATATGATATTCATCAGGTTGAAACCCTATTTTATTCATAAAATCCTGGATAACCTCTATCCCAGCCGCTAAAGACCCCCTGCCTTTTACCTGTGCTCCCAGGGTTTTTAATACTTGTTCGGCATAAAAGTTCTGGCTTTGTTTATTCGTTACTAGGATGGTTTGTTCCATGGTAGAGGCGGTTTGGGTAATTACGGTTAAATCTGATTCAACAGCATCACCTTCATCAATTAACCTGGCACTCCCACATACTTCAACACCTTTTTTTTCGAGAATTTCCTTAAAGACCGTTGCAAGATAGAGGGAGGGATCGTGAACACTAACCCACGTCTTCTCAGGTGATGCATTAACCCAAAACTTTCCCTTGATCAATATTTCATTTGTTTCTGGTTTTCTAGAGATAGAATAAAGATGCTCTCTTTTGTCAGAGGTATAAACACAGGTATTGTAGATGGTAAAATACGATGTACGCGGCTCAAATAAAAGCTCTACAACACCCCTTGGTTTTTTGTTAGGAATGAGAGTGATATCGACACAGTTATCATTAAATGATAAACCGCAACTTGGAGCGCAATACCACTCTGATAATTGATTTTCCGGCCAATTTGGATGCGTATATATACGATCGAATATAGTATCATCCGCTATAATATCACCCGTGATTACCCGAATCCCTTTACTTTTGACAGCATGAGCCCATGATTCCGGAATGGCCAAGATATTGCCATGATAAAACCGGCCTGATATATTCGGATCGCCACTACCCTTGATAACAATATCCCCATGAAGCTCTCCTGATGCCGCTATAATGCCACGGGCACCGACAGTTGTTTTATATTCGAAATCAGGACCGAGATATTCCAATGCAGCAGCCGTAGTAAGAAGTTTCATATTCGAAGCAATGCTGAATAAATCATTGTTCCGGTAATTGAATAAGGAGGAGTTTTTATTAACGGACACAATACTAACGCCGCACGATACGTTTTTCAGGGATGGATTTTTTAAAAAAAGTTGGAGGCGTTTATTGAGATCATGAGAACTGGTTATCTTTGCTTCTAAAAATGCGGTAAAAAACGCGCAAAACACCACAAAAAATGCAAAGGTATTCAAACATATTTTTAATTTAGATATGCAGTACCACATAAATCTTGCGGTAACAAAAAAAAGATTATTTCTTGCTTTTTGAGTACGGCCTTGTTTTTTTTGTCACAGATGGTGTACACCGTGCTTTCAACAAATTCTCAATCGTTTGCAAGACAAATGTTGGTTCTAAAGGCTTTACAACAAAAATGTTTGTGCCCGCCTTCATAAAAGAAGATTCAATACGTTTTGATTTTTGGTTGCCAACCACGATAACAGGTATGTTTGGAATTATTTTTCTTATTTCATATAAAATTTCTACACCAGAAATCTCCTGAACTGTTGTGCTAATGATTGCAATATCCATTTTTCTTTCTTGAAGAATGGTTAATGCCACTTGTTTACTAAGTGCGACTTCTGTTTCATAACCGTTCTGCTCAAATAGATCCCGTAAGGTATCTACCGTTTGACGTTCGTCTTCTACGATCAATATTCTTGCAGAAGGCATACTCCCCCTTTCACTTTATTCAATGGATTTCCAGAAAGACTCCCACCTTCTACCTCACAGCCCTCTGGATTTCCCTCTCAATAGTACGTTTCTTAATATCTTCCCGTTTATCGATAGTCGTCTTTCCTCTCACAAGGGCAAGTTCAACCTTTATATGACCTTCTTTGAAATAGAGAGACAAAGGAATCATCGTATATCCTTTTTGTTTAACCTTCCCAATTATCTTATTGATTTCTCTTTTATGTAAAAGGAGCTTTCTAACCCTTTTAGGCTCATGATTTTGTCTATTTCCCTGTTTATAGTGTCCAATATGCATTTCGTGAATAAAAACCTCCCCATGATCGGTATGTGCAAAACTCTCATTGATACTTACATCCTTATTACGTATTGATTTAACCTCTGTTCCCATAAGGACAATGCCTGTCTCAAACTTTTCCAGGATTTCATATTGGAAGTGTGCTTTCCTGTTCTTTGTAATAATTTCCATAGAATGTGGTAAATAATAAATACTTGTCAAATAACCAAAAATTGATGAAAAATCGTAACAGATTGTCAACGTTAATGCAAGGTCAATTTCAAAAATTCCTTTGACTTGAATATCCATTTTTCTTAAAATCTGTTGCGAGCCGAAGTGGCGGAATTGGCAGACGCGCTAGATTCAGGGTCTAGTCCCGGCAACGGGGTCAGGGTTCAACTCCCTGCTTCGGCATTTTTTAACAATCTAATTTGCAAACACAATTATTGCACCCTTCTCCTTTAAATACCTAAGAAGGGTGTCTCTCTTTTTCAAATACTTCGGCATAGCTTTTGTTGCTATCCTCAGCGTAGCTTGGGGTTTAGCTTAGTGATTATGGGAGTGATGAACCTGTTACTGAATAAATTTGAAACCTTACCGATAGAACTCGCTGCCTGCGATGAAAATATTACAGAACAGGACTACGAAGATAAAAGCAAAGAGGCGTTCAGGCAGATGGTGATTGAAGTAGATGAAAACTAAAGGGTAATTACTCCATTCTATAACTATTTGTAACAATTTAGCTTTTTTAAGGATATCTCTTTCCACTGCTAGTTCCCAAACAAGAGTTTGGGAGCAAACGGTCATGGTTTATTTAAAGGCAATTTTCAAACGGCTAAAATATTACAACTTTGATTCCTTTGGGTGGAAAGCATTTTCATCCCTTTCCAGGGGTTATCCCAAAATCACATGTTCAGCGAAGTTTTCAGGGAATGCTTCTCTCAATGTGATGTTTTCGGGATATTGCAAGAGCGGCATCTTTGAGTGTTACTTGTTTGTGATAAGCCCAATCGACAATAGCCATCCAGAGAAGTCCCAGCAAGGCGGTTCCCCCTGCTGCCAGCATTCCTGAAGCAATCCAGCCTATTGGACCAAAAAAATTGGTGACCTCTGCAATTAATCCCGATGCGCTTTTAGCAATCGCATATCCTCCCCCACCTGCCACGGCAAGGAGTATTCCAGCCTTACCAAGAATTTCGAGGATACTATGCTCGGAGATATTTTCGCTGAAGTACTCTTCGTAAATCATCGCACACATGACCATATCCGTTGCGATAAGGGCGATATGTGACGGGATTTCTGCGCCTGGTTTTGGCACCCCGCCAATGACAATATTACCTGCAGAAAATTCTGCAATCTTCAGCAGCGTTTTCCTGCGTTTTCTCCACATGCTTTTTGACATAAACAAACACTCCTTTTATAGTTGAAAATATGGTATTATACCTAATTAAGTTACATTAAAATATACCACAAAATCATTCTTTGTCAAATGATAACAAGTCTGAATACCTTCAGATAAAAGTTGCCATTCAAAGTCTTCAAAGACTAGGGAAAAAAGCTTTTAAATGCCAGCGCATCGTCATACATGAAGACATTATTAAACATAACGTGTTGCATCGAATTTCCCTTTCACAAATTCCTCCAGTAGGCCCCTATACTCTTGTATATTCATATCGATAACCGCCTATACCAATGTAAGCGATAGTAGCGGATACTTCCAAAGGAGGCCGGACATTGAAATACAATGAAAGGTAAATATGAGTTGATCTCTCATTTTATACAAAATATTTCGTTGTATGTGAATGTTGTCCCCCCAAGAAAATTCCGTAAATTGGATGCGCTATTGAAACCCCAGATTTCGCAGATTCACAAGCTCAACCTTACAACCCGGATAATTTTTTGGTTGTTATATCTGTAGACTTGGTTTAATCTGTGGCCTTCATTAGTCTAAATAACCTTACATGCTTTCATTCTTCTTCATAACTCTTTGTGTCAATGCATAACCAACAAATAATGAGCCAAATAACAGGAGACACCTTCGAACTGCTTCTGCACGGCTTAAAAGAATCACAGGAAATTGATCTTCAGGAAATAACCTTCATAGATCCTTACGGCATGGTCGGCCTGCTTGAGATGGGAGTGCTTCTTAGATCAATGGGCGTTCGAAAAACCATGTGTCTGCCGAAATCAGAGGAAGTTCTTAAATACCTCGAACGGATGGATTTCTTCAAATTTGCCGGTGGGTATTTTAACTTAAAACCGTCTAAACCGCAAATCTCTGAAAAATACTTGAGGAGTTCTTACCCAGACGTCCTGCTTGAAATCACGCCCATAGAAAAGTCAGACGATATTCATTTCATCGTTGGAAAGGTAAAAGACCGTGCCCATGCAATCCTTGCAAGGCATCTCCACTATGATGAAAGGGCAATTCATGGCTTTATTGTAGCCCTTTCTGAGGTATGTCAGAATATCATTGAGCATAGCGAAACCAAGGGATTTGTAGGCATCCAGAAATATCGTTTTCAAAATATGAATAAAAATATGGTAAAAATTGCTGTTATGGACATTGGTATTGGCTTCAGAATGTCTTTATCAGAGCGATTTGCTTTAAAAAACGATCTGGATGCAATTGAGAAGGCGTTACTTCACGGGGCTTCACGCTATGCAGAAAAAGGAAGAGGTCACGGTCTTGCCGCCGTAAGGCGTTTTGTCAATCAATGGAATGGCAAACTCTCCATCCGATCCGGAACTGCAAAACTCTCGATAATTCCTCAATGGGCGTGGGGAAAGGAAAAAGAAATCAATCTTACCCATTTCCCCGGAGCCCAGATAAGCATCCTCCTGCCGCAAATGTAACTGATGATTGACTTTTAGATAACTAATACTATAATTCAGGTAATACTATTTATAGAGGTAAAGCTCTGGTAACGATAACGAAAAAGGGGAAATAACCTGTGTCTGGATATGGTTCAATTTTCTTTAATCTGAGGAGAGAGGATGCAATTTTTTAGTTTTTGCCAATAAAACCGCTCTAAATTATGACTCGCAAAAATTTGAGAATACACCCAAGCCAACTGCAGATTTTTATGCTTAAGAAGCTGTTCACATACCTTTTACCGTTGATGGCGCTGATAATATTGGCGACCTCGCCACTGTATGCTCAACACATTGCACGCCGATTGGGACATCCCACCACACGTTTTGCCGACCCGATCCACACCCCTAAAGACCTGCGTGATCGTTTTTCCTCGGAAGAGCTTAAGTCCGACATTGCCGTTATTGTAAACCTGTGTGACGGCTGGCAGGGCGACATTGAGGATTTTTACCGCGCTGCGGCAACCGCGTCAATTACGTCGCTGCAGATTCCCATCGGCGCCCGTTTGCCGGCTATGTCCGCGCGCAAGAACGGTGAATTGATTCTGCACCGTGACGTACTATGGATGGGCAATGAGCCGATCGACGCATACGAATTCTCTTTTTATTCGAAAGGCCGGCGCTACCGTTGCGTAACGCCTAAACTCTGTTGCAATTTCTGGGTTGAAGACCTTGGTCCAGACCCACGCGCCCCTTTCCTGACAATCGAGTGCAACACGCCAGCCGCTGTCTCGGTTCGCCGTCCGGTGAAGGTTTGTCTGACGGTAAAAAATACCGGTGATGCGCCGGACGAGTTGGTCACCGTAAAGCTATCGGTTCCCACGGGTGCGATATTTGTCAGATCAACCGGAGAAACCAACACCGCAGCGCGCCGCGTGGTCTGGCGCATCTCCAACCTTGCCCCCGGGTCGAGCAAACGACTCTGCGCCGACTTCAATGTGCAGCAACCCGGTTCTCTGACGTTTGAATCCTCCGCGCGCGGGGTTGTCGCTCAGGCGGTGGAAACATGGTGCTCCACTCGCGTCTCCGGCATCCCGGCGGTCCTTTTTGAGGTTATTGACCTTGAGGACCCCATCGAAGTCGGACAGCAAAACACCTACGAACTTCGTGTAATCAACCAGGGTTCTACCACGCTCACAAACGTAAAAATCGTTTGTCCACTGGAACCCAGCCAGCAGTACGTCTCATGCACCGGCGCGACGACCGCCCAGGCGCAGAAAAACACCATCACTACGGCTCCGCTGGCCACACTATCCCCGAAAGACACGGCCAAATGGCACATTGTCGTGAAGTCCATTGCATCCGGCGATGTGCGTTTTGCCGCAGAACTTTCGAGCGATCAATTCCAGCGCCCCATAAAAGAAACCGAAGCAACCCGGCAATATTGAAACGGTACTGGTTTGCAGGAGGGGGATGCTGGTAAATTTGCAGTCTTTTAGAAGAAATTAAATCACTAATGGACGACCCGCTTTACTTTCCCCACCTTTTTCTTTCTTATTTCCCCTGAGCCAGGACCAACATCCTCCTGCCTGTTTCCCTGTCGTGGTATTGCGTGTGCTGAAACGCATAAGATGTTGTAATTCAGTATTCTTTGTGGTATTCTATTTTACATGAAATAGTATTATACGGAGGGTATAAGATGCCGGTCACAAAACTTGGGATAAGCGTTCCTAAAGAACTTCTTGAAGAAGTAGATATGATATCAAAAGAATTAAAAAAGAACAGAAGTGAAGTTATCCGGGATGCAATAACGAAAATGATCAATGCTTACAGGAGACAACAGGCCATAGAAAAGGCAGAAAAGATATACAAAGAGATTGCGGAATACGACAAGCGTCTTGCGGAAGATTTTTTGAGCATCTGCGAAAAGCCCGGTGCAAAATATAAAGCTTGCAGGAAGACAAAGATGAAATGAAACAACCGAAAAGAGGCGAGATATACTTTCTTGATTTCAGTCCTTCAAAAGGCAGGGAAGTAAAAGGTAGCCATCCTGCCGTAGTCATTCAAAACGATGTTGGTAATAAAGTAAGCAGTCTTATCATAGTAGCCGCCATAACAAGCAATCTCAAGGTAGCTGACCTTCCTGTTGGTGTCATGATAATGCCAGAAGAAAGTGGTCTCTTTCAAAAATCAGTTATTCACCTTGGACAGATATACACCATTGATAAAGAAAGGCTTGAGAATCATGTCGGAATGCTTTCTAAGAGTAAGATGTTGGAAGTTGATAAGGCAATTGAGATAAGCCTGGGATTGAGAGAATTTTGGAAGTAAATTACGGCCCTATTGCAGTAAGGCGTGTTGCAAAACAAAGGAACGACAAACTTTCCATCTGTTCAAAGACCGCAAATTTTCCATAATAGCTTTATGGGCATGGGAAAAGAACATGAATCCAATCTCGCCTGTTTCCCCGGTGCCCGGATCAATATCCTCCTGTATGAGGTCTTATTTTTGTCCACCGGATAACCCGGTTATTACGGTCTTTATTTCACCATCGATTGACGGCTTATGATATGCCTGATGGTAGACTACCTTTAATGCCTGATCAACAATCAGTATCTTGCATTTGTTATCCAGTCCCCCAAGTGCCTTTGTTACGGCGCCACCCCAGTCCAAAAGAAAAGGGATCTCTTTTGACGTCGGGTCTTGAGATGAAATTTTTGACTTAAGCACCCCTTTGGGAATCAGGGCAGGTCTCTTCCGCAAATCCATGATCGAAATCATCTGTACCAATGGATTGTCCTGGATCACCTTTTTCAACTCAGTTTTACCGTTAATCGCATCCTGAAGGGTTGTTTTATTTTGCAAAACAACAAGGGTTATCTTGTCTTTTAAATAAGACGGTGAATACTTCTTTCCATGCGGGTCTTCCAGGTTAAAATCAACAAAGGTATTTCCCACTTCGACACCGGAAACAACAAGGGGGATAAAATGCACCAGAGATATTGCAATGAAAAACCAGAGCAAGGTATTTTTCATGGGCAACATAACCTTAACCTTTCTCAACAAATTGTCAATTATCCGGGTAGTCAATATGCGTGTTTTGAAAATAATACTATACTGTCTTGATCGTGATATTTCACGAAAATATTTGAAAAAAACAAGCAATATCTTTCTGACGACCGAACTACTTTTGCAAATTTTCAGTTGACAAATTTTTTTAAAATATTATAATTCAATTGATTCTATTGAATATATTTCTTGTCTTCGACAATAAATATTTGACCAAAGAGTACAATGAAAAATACCGGTAAATCCCCTCTATCAAGAGGGGGTAGGGGGTGTGTAAATTTATCTCTTTACAATAGTTGTGAAAGTGGAGGATTTTCAGGCATGGAAGATGATCTTAATAAAGAGGCATTAAGAAAGTATTTTCATGAAAACGTAGAGAAATTTGAACAATACTATAATGATCCTAAGCAGCATCACAAGATATTCACAGAACTGGGATTTACTTACGTGGATGACGGCTGCGACGGCTTTTGTCCTGAATGTGAACAGAAGCTGGACTGCAAGGTTTATGAAGAGTTGAAGGATGAGTGGGAAGGGTTTTATCGGAATAATTAATGTTTTGTCATGACAGTATAGTTACAAAATTATCAGATGTATGTGTTCTTGTTGTCAAAAAGGGCTAGTACCATTATATAAATTAGCTTTTATTCATACGATTTGTAGTATTTTCAACGAGGTAGCACGCGCCGAGGCTTTAAAATTACTAAACGTTGCTGACCCGAGGTATAGAAAATCATCTGCTTACAGAAGATTATATTGTGGATATGCCTAATCCAAAAGGTTAGCACAAAGGGAAATAATGAATAATGCCAACCATCATCATATTTGATTAACAAAGTAAAATGAAATAAAAAAGAGAACTTATGCAGCTAAAATTACCAGGTATAGATAACAATGTGAGGGACGTCAGGAAAAAGAACGTGCTTTCTTCTCCAAAGTTTGGCGGTTCATGCGATATTGACTCAAAACCTTTCTTGAAAGAGTTAGGGATTGAAATTGTTGAGAGTCGGCAGCCGATACAGTTTATGTCAAACGTTGGATATAACACAATTCCGGTTAATTAAGTAAAGTGGTTCTAAAAGGGGGATTGCCTGTATTTTTCTTATACGATACAAAAGAACACAAAGAAAAGTTTGAAACAATGGATGAGTTAAGAGACTAAAGGAAATTATTATGGATGCAGTTGGAGTATAAAAAGTGAACAGATTGGATAAAAACAGAACTAGGATTAATGTAAAAGAGCCTATGAAAATGTTTGAAATACAAACAAAAGATAAATCTAAAGTCGATAAAAGAAATCACCTGAACGATCTGTCCGCCAAGGAATGGATACAGGAAACCAAGAGTTTTTTCTTTCAGAAAGGACTTGGAACCAACAGCCCGGAGGCTAAGTATGAGAAAATGCACCCCGCACCTTTCTCGTTCACAGACATAACTAAACTCGTCCGCTTTTTCACTAAAAAAGGTGGAAAAGTCCTTGACCCATTTCTGGGCGTTGGTTCAACAATCAAGGCATGCCTTGAGCTTGAAAGAGAAGGTTTTGGAGTTGAACTTTCACCTAAGTGGTGTGAAGTAACAAGACAAAGATTGTTGGAAGAATCTAATTACGAAATTGACGATGAGCATCTTGTTTGCGGTGATAGCAGAAGTTTAAAAGATTACTTTGACAAGAACTTTTTCGATTTCATCATCACCTCTCCCCCCTATTGGAATATTTTAGAAAAGAAAGACCATAAGGCAAACGAGAGAGTATTAAACGGACAAGCTACCAAATACAGCGAAAACGATTTTGATTTAGGCAATCTCCCTGACTACCGCAAATTCCTTGACGAGCTATCGACTATTTTTCTCAACTGCTACGATATATTGAAGCCAGGAAAGTATATGAATATCGTTGTTAGCGATTTCCGCCACAAATCAGAGTTTGTCTCATTTCACGCAGACCTGATTATCAAGCTTACAGACAAGAAGCTTAAAAAACACTTTGACTTGAAAGGGATTAAAGTACTCGTTCAGAATGCGAAAAAACTCTATCCCTACGGCTATCCGTTTTGCTATGTAGAGAATATCCATCATCAATACATTCTAATACTGGAAAAAAGCAAATGAAAGAACTGAACAACATATACAGGGAAGACTGCATCAGTTTTATGCATCAAATGGACGCAGAATCAATTGACCTGATTATTGCAGACCCTCCGTACAACTTAAAAAAGAATTTCGGCAATAAAAGCGACCGTTGGGAGGACGTTGAAAGTTGGCTCGACTGGAACAAACAATGGATTGATGAATGTATTCACATCCTAAAGCCAACAGGTTCAATATTTATTTATGGAATTCATCATTACATCTGCCATATTCAGTGCTATCTCTACGAAAAGGGCTTGAAGTATAGACGACAGATCATTTGGTATTACGAAAACGGGTTTTCAGGTTATAAGACACTGAATGCCTTTTATGAGCCAATTTTGTGGTTTTCAAAAACGAACGTTTTCACTTACCACGAAATAAGAGAGCCATACAAAAGCCAAAAACGACTCAAAAACAAGATTACCAAAAATGGCAAAGAATGGAAACCTAACCCTAAGGGACGTTTAGCTGGAGATGTTTGGAGTTTTCCAACTCTTGCCGGAAAGCGTTTCGCGGGTGAAAAAACAGAACATCCAACACAGAAACCGCTTGCATTGTGTAATCGATTAGTAAGGCACTTTAGTAATAAAGGAGATTTAATATTTATTCCTTTTGCCGGAAGCGGTTCTGAATGTATAAGTTGTTTGACAAATGATCGAAACTTCTTAGCAACGGAAATAAACCCGGAATACATTCAGATTGCCAACGAAAGATTGTCTGAAATAAAACAATTCCTAATAAATCAAAAATGCGCCTAGAGATTATTTTTAACAAATGAAAAATTTCCCCCATCAATTTAATGACCTTAATAAGCTTTTCAACGCTTTGGCGGTAGCAAGACAGCTTATTAATAACGGTATTCCACTCACAGATGAGAACTTTGGTAAGCAATTAACTATTAAAGGGATTTACACCTACAGGAACAAAACCCTCACAATAACCGCGTATTTTAAAAAAGAACAAAAAAAGCCAGTAGCAAGCAGAGGCTACTTAACCGTTTCACGTGACATTCGAAGATTCTTTGAATTGCTTGGCTTCATTACCATCTTTCCAAACAAAAAAGCAAAATTAAGCCCAGCTGCAAAGCAACTGCTTGTGACTGAATCACCAGACTTACGGAAAAACCTCTGGAAAAACGCCATGCTGCAATTAGGGCTTGAAGGCACAGACGGTGAAATAAGCCATCCTTATCGCATACTGCTCAAAATTGTCAACACTTTTCCTGGAATCGAAACCCCAAAGTTACTGCTGGCTTTGGAAGCGGAAAACGATTCCGAAGAAGAATTTGAACGAATCAGCATACTTGCTCGATTGAGTATTGATGAAATAATCCAAGAAACAGGAACCTCGGATTCAATGGCAGCAAACGCTGTGAAAATACTTCCCGGAATTGCGGAGCAACTCAATGACATTGCAAGAATTTCGAGCAGAGCATATCCATCTGGACATGTTGTTGTTACAGAAGATGAGATTTCCACAGAAGAAGAACCTAATGTTCCGACCAAAGAGCGAACAGTATTTAGAGAAGTTACTTCTGACGACATTGCAAAAGACCCATCAATAAAGATTATTTCTTCTGTAAGCATTGACCTTTCAGACGCTATCAAGACACGTCAAAAGCGACTAGCAGACCATCAGGAAATTGTTCGCTTGTTGGCAGTCTTGAATGAGAAAAGCGGTTTTAAACTATTTGAAGGAAAGTTTGATTGTCTTGGGATCAAAGGTAATAAAGCGTTACTTTACGAAGTTAAGACCATTTTGGAGAGTGCGATTGACCAAGAGAAACAAACAATTAAGGGTGTTGGACAATTAAAATACTACAAATTTTCAATTGTTAAGCAACAAATGAAACTTTCCAATATCAGGGAAATACTTGTATTCTCAAAGAAACCAGACACAGGAATAATTGATTTCTGTATGACAGAGAACATAGCAGTGATTTGGAGAGAGGATGACTTGTTCCAAATTTTCAACATTAAGACAGGCAAATGCGACAATTTTACTCCTAACGGGTATTGATACAATGATAATAGCACATAAATGATATTAATGTGGATAAAATGAAAAAGAGCAAAAAATCTACTGCTAAAAATACCAATATCATAACTTGTCAATTACCTCAACCATGTATAGCAAAATATCTGGTTGTGGTTGTAGTCAGAGGCATGGCAAGCGAGGTCAATTATTTTAATACACTTAAAGAAGCCAAAAGAGCTTTTGGGGAAATAGCTTGCGATTATGGTTGCGAGCTGGAAGAAATAAATGAGTCTGATAAATACGATATCTCAATATGGGAATGGGCGGAAGAGAGATATGAGCGGGTTGAATTTTGCCGAGACACTTAAATTCATAAGATACATTAAACGAATTATATAAGTTGACATTGAGTGTTTGTCATTCCGAGCGAAGCGAGGAATCTTAAGATTTCTCAGTCGCGTTGCTCCTTCGAAATGACCACTTTCTTTTTCCGGTGACTATAGTTTTTGCAGAGTTGAATGAATGGGGAGCAGTGAAGAGAGTGAGCATTAGAGACAGTTAGTGAATGCAAAAGGAAAAAAGCAAATTTAAAAATATGTGAAGGATACGAGAAATGACAATACACCCTGAATGTGATGTAGAAAAGATGTCTGACAAAGAAATCCTGGATAAACTCAACACCTTTGGACTCAATATTAGCATAGAAAGTTTTAAAGAGATGGCATCAGACTTCAAATCGCCAAGTAAGTTAGCGCACATATGGTCTGAATTAATTTATCATATTTGCTACAACGCCGTCTCTGAACTCTGGAAAAGACATCTCGCCCACGAAAAGAATCCAGAGATTCTGGCTGACCTTGTGGAAGACATCATGAATACCTACTATGATAACAAAGACAAGCTCGACCGTGAAGTGTATCTGAGTATCTATGACAAATTAAAAATATTGTATCACGACCTTCTCAAGCAAGACGGCACCACGGATCGTGCACTTTACCGTGAAGTTGAAGAGGTTGTTTATGATGACATCGAAGGATTTATATTCGATATTATTCCCGATTTTCCCGGTCATGGCCTGGTAGACGAGGCAGTAAACCTTGTACGATGGTTTGCTCAGTTTTCTGAACAACCAAACAAATGGTCGAGGAAGGTTGGATGTATCCTTGCGGATGCGGGCAGGAGAGAAGACGCCGTAAAGCAGATACATGAAAATCTGCAAATTTTCCCAAATGATGTATGGACAGTTGTAAATGCGGGAGACGCAATGATTAGCCTCGGGGATAGCGAGGCGGCAGAGGGTTATTTCCTTAAGGCATACAGAATGGTAAAGGACAAATCCGATAAGATCGAAATCCTTGAAAGAATAATCAATCTTTATCGCGCAATGCACCTGGATGAAAAGGCGCGTGAATTTGAAGATGAGTACTCTAAAATTACAGGACCGCCAAAACCAATACAAGCAGAAGAAAAGATAAGCAGAAATGCGCCGTGTCCCTGTGGCAGTGGTAAAAAATACAAGAAGTGCTGTATGAATAAAACATCAATTTGATTTTGGATTTACGATTTCGGATTTGCGATTTATTTTAATCTAAAATCGTAATTTGTAATTCGTAAATTTTTATAGACCAATAAAAATAAGTGCCAGGTATTCCACAATTGAACTATTTTAAAAATGACCACCTACAATCTCTATAAACTCCTCAAGGAAGAACTCAAGAACGGGTCGAATGACCTTGTTACCAGGACATCAGGCCAAATTATCAGGGAGCGTATCGAGCATGACTTTGTACAAGAGGAGAACGGCGCAGTTATTGCCCTGGATTTCTCGAAGATTGGGATTGTCGATTATTCATGTGCCGATGAGATTGTGGCAAAACTGGTATCCAGGCTTCTGAGTGGTGAATATGGAGACAAGTACATTACTCTGGCCGGCCTTAATGAAAACCAGAAGGAAAATATTGAAGTGGCCCTTGAACGGAAAGACCTCGCCGTTATGGGAGAGATGCGGGATGGGAAACATATCCTTCTGGGAAGCCTGAATAACTACCTCAAAGAAACACTGCTCCTCATCCTCAAAAAGGGGAAAATTTCTGCAAAAGACCTTTCTGAAATCATGAAACTCGAGGCAAATACCAGCGGCACAAGGCTCTTGAACCTCCACAAGAAACGGCTGGTAAAACGGATAGATGAAATAATGTCAGGAGGGAAGGTGTGGGTGTATGAAAAGATTTGATCGTTACTGCGAGAACACTGTCACCCAGAGATACGCAATTGCCAGCGAGATATAAGCAATACAGGAAACGGCAAGGAGCCACCGGGATACTTGCCGTGGACGCGCCCACGGTGGAAGATTTGGAGCCAGTATGCGGTAGTTCAGGAGATACAGGGCAACGGGGAATATTATGGTGCCGATAAAACCGATAACCGCACTGGTCATAATCAGGGTGCCTGGCGTATCAAGCAGCATCGTCAAGGAAGTAATCACCGTTAAAATTCCCAGGAAGAAATAATACCAGTGACGCAACTCAAAGCGGCGGCTTTTGGGAAAGAGGATGTGCACAATGTCCGCCTGCATCCGGCTTACGGCGTCTGCCGTGGCCAGCCAGGTGTCAGTCAGAAAAGCTGCGGCAACGATAAGAAACAGGAACCGACCCACGGAGCCCCAGCCCACCTCAAAAAAACTACTCTGCACAACGGCCAATTCGTATTCCTGGGGTAGAAGCCCTTTCGGGAAGAGCAGTGCGTAGGCAAGCAAACAGGTCATGAGGGTGGTAAATAGATTCCCGCAAATGCCAATGAGTGTATCGACAGCGAGATATCGCCGCCAGCGTTTCCATCTCTCAGAATTTCCCGGAGAATCATCCGGCAGGTTCCCATCACTCGTAACTGTTTCCGGTTTTCCCGTGATCGGCCCAGTGATACGACCCATATGATCAGCCATGGCGTTACCCTTGTCACGCATCCAGTAGGAGTAGAAAAGGATCCAGAATCCACCCAGTCCGGCAAAGGTAATCGCGGTCAAGAGTTTGGTAGCGTCTGCATTATCCCATGGGCGCGGCATTGGGCCATGAGAGACAACTAACCCTTTCAAAAAGGCTGGTACAGTGTGTAATACCTGTGGTTGAAGGCACGCCCAGAGTAGCCCGGTGACGGTGATTATTGCCACTGTTTTCATGAGTCGTTCAATCAGTGAATAGACCACGCCACTCATCAGGATAGCGGCAAGAAAGACTATAATGGAAGCGTAACCCCAGAACAATGTTTGACCGCGCTGACTCCAGCCTTGAGGGACGTGGGTTAGCGCTGCCATTGCCGTTCCACCTGCAGAGGCAAACGCACCGAACCAGAGGAATGACAGCGTCATCAGCAACCAAAGAAATATCCCAAACCATCGGTTCAGTCTGATAAAACCATGAAAAATACTCTCGCCCGTAAGGAGGGTGTAGCGGCCAATCTCAACGGTAACGGGATATTGCAGGAGGCATGCCGGGATGAGCAGGAACAGAAAGGTTAAGCCGTATTTTGCAATGATGTATGGCCACCAGATCAGTTCTCCGCTGCCCTGTGCAAGGGCCATCCAGACAATCCCAGGACCCAGGGCTGCCCACCAGCCAGGAAAGCGTGGTACCGGTTTACGTCCGAGTGGGGCAAAAGTATTCTTTCCCGTTGTATTCTGTTTCTGTTGTGGATCCATTCAGTTTGAAAATCCTTTGAGGTATCGAATTCTTTCCAGGATAGGCGGGTGTGAATAATACAGGGCAACATAAAGTGGGTGGGGATAAAGATTGGTGAGATTTTCTTTTGAGAGTTTTACCAGGGCGCTCACCATGCTTTCTGAATCACCCGTGAGTTCATACGAAGCCTTGTCTGCCTGCCTCTCATGTCTCCTCGTAAAATAGCTGATACATGGCGCAAAAGGTAATGAGAGAATATCTGCAAGGAAAGCAAGGAGTATAAATTTTGCAAAGAGGGTATTGGTACGAATATGAAAGAGCGTTAAAAGGGAGTCGCCTTGTATTATTTTGAATGAGCAATAAAGGGCGATAAATGAAACCACTTCAAATGCAATGATCATCTTCAGCATATGCTTTTTCTTCCAGTGCCCTATCTCGTGTGCCAGTACAGCGAGGGTTTCATCATGACTCATGCTCTCAAGCAAGGTGTCGTACAGGACAATTCTTTTTGTCTTTCCAATACCGGTAAAATAGGCGTTGGTGTGCTTGCTTCTCTTCGATGCGTCTATCTTGAGAATCCTGCTTGCATGAATACCGGCCTTGTTTGCTAATGTAAGAATTCTCTCTTTTAATGATTCATCCTCAATGGAGGTAAATTTATGAAAAAGAGGCTCAATTACATAGGGGGATATGTACACCATAAAAATGCTGAAAATAAAGAGAAAACCCCATATCCAGAACCACCAGTAATGAGGACTCCACTGAATGAGCCAGAATCCTGCAAATGTTACGAGGGACATCATGACTGTTGAAATCAGAAATGTCTTTATAAAATCAGATCCCCACAAGCGTAGCGTCATGGTATTGAACCCATATTTATTCTCTATCTTAAAGGTGCTGTAAAGAATGAAAGGTATGGATAGGAATTCACTGCCATAGGACAAGATGAGAAAGAAGAGCCATCCTGAAATGATAAATGGCAGGTTCAGAGATGCCAGCCAGGAATTATAAATGTTCAGGAGGTCACAAAAGATGAAGATGATCGTGATAATATTAGTGAATATCGAAGAGATGCCGCTGAAACGGGTCTTTTCTGTCTCGTAGTCCATGGTCTTTTTTAAAAGAGCTTCATCGATCATACCCTTAAATTCAGGCGGAATGGATATGCCAGCATTCCTCATGTATTTGAGATTGAGATGCTGAATCCCGTACTCAATGGCCTCTTTGAAGATGTAAAGGCAGAGGATAAGGACAAGATATGCGTTCAGGTTAAAACCTCCTTTGTTTTATCTGGAATGGGTGCATAGATATCTTCGTACGGCACTATCAAGAGTCGGTCAGAAAGTGGATTTTCATGGTATTATTTGACCATACCAAAGTGGGATGGCGCAATAATAATTTTAATTTATTTTTTCTGTTATTTTCATTTGAGATACTTTATTATATATGTTATAATATTTTTTAATAATTTTACGAAGTGGCAATAAAAGAACATATTACGATAAAGGCAAACCCTGGGCAATCAGGGGACGCAAAGTAAAGGATCTTTCAATGGATGTGAGGTAAAGACGCATGGAAATGCGTCTCTCCTCCTAAAAAAGATAGCCTTACTGCCGAAGATGTTATAAAAATATCTTTGCAGTAAGGCTTTTTTATTTTATAGCCAGACACGCTTATTGAGCAAGGGCTCATAATCAATGAAGTGTTAGAATGGAGAGATAAGGAGGGTATTATGGGAGAAAAAGGAATTCAGGTAGTGATGCGAAATATTAATGATCATGTGTCTGCAGGCAGAACGTGTACGGAAGTTTTCGAAGGCGACCATGTCAGATTTTGTAAGAAACACGGCGTCGCCCGAGAAACACTGCATGGTAAAATTCTTGCAAATGCTGCAAAAGCAACGAAGAATACGTATGTTATCCAAAAAACTTTTGATAACACCAAAAGTAACATCGGTAGTAAGCACAGCAAGGGTAAGTGGGATATGGAACAATATATGCGCTCCTGGCTCGCCTGCAACCATTTGCCGGCCGGCAATTTTCATATGTAACTCGATGGTTAGGCTAATAAAATCTAGCAGAAGAAAAGCCGTGATATTAATTGTGTGAAACAACGAAAAGCGAGGAGAAGCAGACCCAATGAAGGTGCTCATTGTCTACTATAGTACGTATGGTAACGTATACAAGATGGCGAAATTTGTGGCAGAGGGTGTTAAGGAAATCAAAGGGGCAGAGCCACTGATTCGCAGAGTGCCGGAATTGATTCCTTCGTCTGTTATTGATTCCCGCGAAGATATGAAGGCCGGCAGAGAAATGCAGAAAGACGTACCCTTGGTTTCAAAAGATGATTTCAAAGAAGCGGGAGCAATAGCTTTTGGCACGCCAACCAGGTTTGGAAATGTCTCAGCGCAATTAAAAAATCAGATAGATCAACTTACATCGTTATGGCTTGCAGGTGAACTTGAAGGCAAACCTGCCAGTGTCTTTGTGTCGACGGCAAGTCTTCACGGCGGGCAAGAGACGACGATACTTACCTTGATGGCCCCACTCTTGCATCTTGGTATGATACTCGTAGGTGTACCTTACTCAGTTAAAGAGCTGTTTACAACCCAGGCAGGTGGATCACCTTATGGACCTGGCCATGTAGCAGGACAAGACAGCCAGCGGGACATTGATCAACAAGAAGCGGCAATTTGCCGTGCCTTGGGACGCCGGCTTGCTGAGGTTGGGCTTAGACTACAAAAAAAGTAATGCATTCAAAAGGGATGGAATAACCGGCCATGAAAAATATGCTTCTGATATTTTTCGTAATTGTCTTTGCCGGATGCGCCGCTGTGAAGAAAGATAAGGCATTGGAATCAATGCCGCCAGATGCCCCCGTCACAAGGATATCAATAACGGCAAAGCAATTTGAATTCACGCCCAAAATACTGCAGGTAAAGCAAGGCGCCCATATTATTTTAGAAATAGAAAGCCTGGACGTAACGCATGGTTTTAAGATTGAACATTATGGAACTAACGTAACGATCCCTGAAAAAGGAAAAGTTACCGTTGAATTTTATGCCAGGAAAACGGGAACATATCCATTTAAGTGTTCTCACTTTTGCGGTGCGGGACACCTTGGCATGAAGGGCAAGATCGTTGTAGAATAACCAGGGAACTGTACCTGTGTGAATATTCTCATTGTCGCTACCAATCGATACTGCGGCCCTGTACCGGTTATGCCTATCGGCGCATGCCTTGTGGCTGAAGCCGCTGAGCGGGCTGGTCATAAGGTCAGGGTATTGGATTTGATGTTTGAAGAAAATCCACTCCATGCCCTTGAATCCGAGCTTGAAATAATCAATCCTGATATCGTGGGTCTTTCGATACGAAATATCGACAATAACGATATGCAAAACCCCGCGTCTTTCTTTCAGGATTTGATACCATTGGCACAAACAATCCACAACAAGACGCAGTCGACCCTTGTGCTTGGTGGCGCTGCGGTCGCTGTCATGCCTGAAGAATTACTCCGTTATACGGGGGCAGACTGGGCAATCCTGGGAGACGGAGAAGTTGTCTTCCCCAAATTAGCAGATTCACTATCCAAAAGTGAACTTCCCTGTCAATTACCTGGTGTTGCATGGATTGACGATAGTGTCTTCAGAAAAAACACCGGGTATGTAGCCCGATTTTCAGACGGATGCCTGGTTCCCGGTTTCGACCGATGGATTGATGTACATGCCTACCGGTCGAGGTTATCGACCGTTCCCATTCAAACAAAACTCGGATGCCACTTCAAATGTGTTTATTGCACCTACCGTAAAATTGAGGGATACGACTACCGATTCTGTGATCCCGCAATGGTGGTCGATACTATTACGGATCTAGCAGACAAGGGGCTTAGAGACATTGAATTTGTTGACAATGTATTTAATTCCCCGTATGATCATGCGCTCGCCATTTGTAATGGTCTTGCCAAGGCCAGACCCGATGTGCGCCTCCAGAGCCTGGAGTTAAACCCGCTTTTCATGGATGATGAGCTTCTTACCGTCATGGAGAAGGCCGGTTTTGTAGGTATTGGTATAACGGTTGAAAGTGCGTCCGGTGTTGTCCTGGGCGGTCTCCAGAAGGGGTTTACCGTAGAACACGTCCAAAATGCGGCACGGGTCGTTCAACGTCACAAAATCCCGTGCCTTTGGATTTTCATGTTGGGCGGGCCGTGCGAAACACAAGATACCGTTCAGGAAACCTTGCATTTTGCAGAACAATTCATACGTCCGAAAGACGTGGTATTTTTCAATATAGGAATACGCATCTATCCAGGCACAGAACTTGAGCAGAGAGCACGTAAAGAAGGAGTGTTGACGATTCCTCCCCAGGAAATGCTGGAACCAGTGTTTTACCTTTCTCCCAACCTTGCTCTGGACTGGTTAACCTATACGATACACAGTGCACTGAGTACACATCTAAACTATATTGACTCTAATACCATTGGTCTTTCATTTCTTCCGACTCTGAATCGTCTGGGATATAGGCTAGGAATTAAGTCACCCCTCTGGAGGCACACTCGTTTTATCCGACGTGGACTCCGGCTTTTTGGAATGGACGTGTAATGGCGAACGATGATAAACGGTTGTCATTCAATTCCACGGAAGGGAAGGCTTGCATAGCATCGGTAGCAGTTGCAACCCCGCCGTATAAGGTAAACCAGGCCCAGGCTGAGGATTTTTTGGCTAGATATTACTCAGACAAACTGAGCAAAAAGAATCTTGCAATACTGCGGAAGATCTTTGCCCATCCAGCCATATTGCACAGACATCTTGCTCTGGACGACCTCAATGATCTTATCAATGAACATCCGGACAATCGTATTGCACGCTTCACACACTGGGCGGTAGACCTTTCATCTCAGGCAATCCTTAAGGCATTACAATCGATTGGATTGACCCCTGACGATGTATCCGGATTGGTCGTTAATACCTGTACGGGATATATTTGTCCCGGCATATCCACTTATCTCATAGAAAGATTGAACATGTCGGACAAGACACGCGCCCACGACCTCGTTGGCAGCGGTTGCGGGGGAGGAATTCCCAACTTACAGATAAGCGAAGATATGGTAAAAAGTTCGGATGATGGGGTGATCGTCTCTGTTTCAGTAGAGATCTGCAGCGCGACCTTTCAGATGTCGGATGATTTGAGTTTAATCATCTCAAATGCAATCTTCGCTGATGGCGCTTCTGCAGCCGTCCTTTGGCGCCGTTCTGAGGGATTGGCGCTCATCGCCTCAACAAGCTACTACGAACCTAAATCCCGTGATGATATCCGCTATATTTACAAGAACGGACAACTCCACAATCAGCTTTCCGTTTGTCTTCCGGAATTGGCGGGTAAGGCGGTGGCAAGGGTTGTTACTGACCTGTTAAAACCGAGGGAACTGGCTCCGAAAGACATTCAACATTGGATCTTTCATCCTGGCGGTGAAAAGGTAATCAATGCCATCAGGGATGAGATAGGTCTAAGTGAAGGGCACCTTCAGGCGACGCGTGATGTTTTGTCCAGATATGGTAATATGTCCTCGCCTACCGTATTTTTTGTGCTGCGGGAGATCCTCAATAAAAGTGGTATTCATCCGGGAGACTGGTGTGTCATGGTGGCCTTTGGCGCCGGGCTCTGCGCCCACGCTTTTCTTCTCAGGGCCAGCTAACGGCGCTTCCCCTCGGAAATGAAACACGATGATGCTCACAATGAGACACGACGAGAGATAGGGCTTGAAAATTCTCTCGTTTATTGTATCATTTCTACAGTTCTTTCTGGATCTTTAAAAGTATATTTTAGCCATCATCATCGCCTCCATTGAAAATTACAAATACTAGAAAAAATATTAATACAAGATTTTGTATTGTTTTAGTCTCCATTTCGTTACTCTTTTTGTTCATCGAGCACCTGACACATCTGGAGTTTATGTTCCATTTATCCGCAATTCCGCTTGAAATATTGGTTGGAGTATTTATTGTAGGAAAGTTTTTAGAGAAGAGTGAAAAAACAGAAAAACGAAGACAACTCATGTTCATAAAAAGTTATGTGTTTCGGTCAGAGTTGCTTAATCTTTTTATTGTTAATTTTGATGCACTTAAGTTCCCATCTTTAACAATGTCAAAAATTAGAAATGCCGCCTTAGAAGAGCTAAAACAAATGCGAAAGGAAGCTAACACCATAGAATACAAATCATCAGAGTTGATTGAACCGGTAATTATGGAGTACGTCAAGGCAGAGCAAGTATGGCATAGTTTTATGGAACGGACAATTACCTATAACTTTGAGGAAAGTTTTCGCGATATGATTTTTATCTTGAACTTTATCTACGATGTTAAATTATTTAAAAACAATAATCCTGATAAACTTTTTATTTATGAAGCTGAGAAAAATATGTTGTTTATGGAAAAAGTAAAAAAGGTGTTAGGGTCTGGTATTCAAAAATTTCTCGATTACGCCATCGAATTAAAAGAAAAACACCCCGGTATGTTTGATGAACTCATTTCGGACTACGAGTTGTTATCCAAAATCAGGAGTATTCAAAGTGATAGGATAGCACCGTAAAGATATGAGTTGGTCTCTTATTCCTGGTTGCATATAAAATTAAATAATAATAACTATGCAGACGAATTTACCGGATGAACAATTCATGAAACTTGCCATCAGTAAGGCACGACAAGGCATTGAAAAAGGACAAACACCGTTTGGGGCATGTATCGTAAAAGACGGGAAGGTTATTAGCTGTGCGCATAATATCGTTTGGGAAACGATGGACATCACGGCACATGCGGAGATTCATGCAATCAGAGCGGCCGGTAAAATATTAAATACCGTTGACCTGTCTGGCTGTGTGATGTATTCTACCTGCGAACCTTGTCCCATGTGTTTTAGTGCCTGCCACTGGGCAAGGATCTCAAGGATTGTGTGCGGCACAAGAATCGATGACGCAAAAAAATTAGGATTTAGCGAACTTACCATCTCGAACAAGGAAATGAAACAATGTGGCAATAGCCCGGTAAAAATAGTTTCCGATTGCCTCCGGGATGAGAATCTGGCGCTTTTTGAATTTTGGAATAAACGGGCGGACAAGAGACTTTATTAGTGTATTCGTCGAAGTTGTGGACCCAAGCAAGACAAACCCATGAGATTCCTCGCTTTGCCTGGAATGACGTTCTAGCTTGTCATCGCGAGGAGCAGAGCGACGTGGCGATCTTTTGTCATCAGAGGGAGGGGATTGCTTCTGGCTATCGCCCTCGCATGACAGTTGCGCATATACTTACTTTCTACGTTTTGCAATAATTCTGCCAAAGGAGATTACATGTTTCACCCATCAAAGTGTTACGAAACACGGTACCGTGGTAACCAAGAGACCCATGTCTCTCTCCATTTCTCTGGAAAAAGCGGAGGAACACTTGATTACCCTTCTTCTCTGCATGGGGCACTGAAAGATTTTACCCTCGTTGTCGTGCTTGCCGGATTGTTTCTGTTTACCGGTTGTGCGAATCAAAAAGAGACAACTATTACCCATCAAAAAACCGTGATTCCTCCCCCTGAAGAAACGACAGCACTTCCCAAAAGTGAAGAGGCAGTGACCGTTGTCAAAGAAGAGAGGGGAATCACGGAAGAATCCTTAAGGTGCATAACGTGTCACGAGGAACGCAGGGTTACGCATGGATGGGTGGCGGATTGGGAAGGGAGCAAACATGCGAGGAAGGGCGTGGGCTGCGAGGTGTGCCATGTCGGTTCTATCACGGAACTGGCAACAACGGAAATAACAGAATTGGAATATTTGGGCACGCAGGGGAGCAGCTGCGAGGACAAAAGAGTCCGCCGTCATGTTACTGCCAGTATGTGCGGCAAATGCCATAAAAAAGAACACCAGGAATTTATGAAGAGCCGGCACTCCGTGAGCTGGGAGGGGATGCTTGAGAGCAGAAAACTCATGTCCATTCCAAAAGACGCCCGGTCAGAAAAGTGTGAACAGTGCCACAATATTCAGTTCAAATGCGATTCATGTCACACACGACATACCTTTAATACCCTTGAAGCAAAAACACCTGAGGCTTGCAGGACGTGTCACATGGGTTCAGATAATCCGCATTACGGGATGTATATTTCATCCAAGCACGGGAGTGTTTATATGACAAGTCAAGCCGCCATACTCAAAGAATCACAAACCATCTATTCCCTGAGATCTCCTGTCTGTGTTACCTGCCACATGCCGCAGGGCACGCATAATCTCAGTTTTGGACTTACCTATGGCCCGGTTGCAGGCAGCGGGCTCTATTACCTTGGCAGGAACGGCGCTGCCATAGATGAGGTTGAATTCGCAAAGAAACGGGCGGATATGCTGTCGGTCTGTAATACATGCCACGCGTTATCCTTTGCAAAGGAAGCGTTACTAGGGGCTGATGACGTGTACAAAAATATCGAGGCTGTTATTAAAGAGGCGCGGGATATCGTCTCCGGTTTGGAAAGAGAAAACCTGTTGTCTCCTTCAATTGGTAAAACCATGAACATCCCTTTGCCCGGTCATGCCTTCGTTCAGGAGGCCTTACCATCGTATGCGAACAAATCCAGGATAGAACGCTTGTTTATCAAATTGAGCCATAGCGCCGCTGTTGCCTGGAAAGGGGCATATCATGGAAATCCTGGTTATGCGCACCTGTACGGGTGGGCAAAGCTTCAGGAAGATTTGAGTGATATGAAAGAAGAGGTAAAAAAGATACGTGAAGAGGCAGAATTAGAGAGGAAGATGAAAATGAAATTGCGGTGATTTTCATTTTCTGACACCTGCAAAATTGTTTCAAGGCTAAAAAGACCATCTTTACTAAGGAAATCCTTCTTTAATGCACGGTGTAAGTCCATGGGCGTAGTGTTGAGTCTTTTGCTGTTTAGAATGTCTGCAAAACTTTAATCTGTTGTCGTGGATATTTACATACAAGTTTTTGAAACCTCGTTTTTAATCGGCTGGAGTCTATCCAGAGTTACATGTCGTGAAGCATCGAGAATCTCAATGCCTACAATTCTATTGCCTTCTCCAATATCGAGCACAATATCCTCGGAAACTCGTCTGTTTATAACATCCTGCTTCCGGTCATCAAATACCGAGCTTTTTTAAAAGTCTGTGTTTATCACTGGGACGCACCTGATCGCAAGCTATTTTTGAATCATAGTTAAGCCCGGTCTCAGATTTGGCCGGTAAAAATACCTCAAAGAATATACCATGGCAATATTTGACGAGGTAATCAGAACAACAGATACCCTATTTGACCCTTTATTCACATGATCATTTGTAACAATAACACCCGGTCTTATTTTAGCCATTTCAGTCCCAACAGTTGGGGCTAGGCTTGAAACTTTTAACATTAAAGTAGACATTAATGCCTTTGCCATGTAGAGCAAAGAGTCTCTTCGCTCTCGAACTGCACCTTTAAAATTTCTAACCAATCAACTTCGATGTTCCGCGCCATTACCTGGTATGTATTTAGGACCCCAAGCGCGGTAACAATTTGCAGTAAACGATTCACATGAATCCCTTGTATTCCCCCTTCCGCAGGAAGATATTTCTCTTTATTATCGTCGTTCATTATAATTAAGGCGTGCCGGCAAATAATTTATCTTGCTGTCCCGTGTCGTAGGTGAAACGATAGCGTAACCTTGAAGGAGCTATCTTTTTGTCAATCATGAAATACGTATTCTTACTGTTTCTTGTGTTGTTTAGCCTTATCCCGCGTGTCTCTGACGCTAATATGATTATTGGCGGAGAGACGGTATATGCTGTTGAAAAGGGTGATACCTTTGAACTTATTAGTGCAAAGTTAGGAGTAAACTGGAAAAATATCGCCAAAAGAAACACGTTGGATAGCAAGAAAATTCTCAGGGTAGGACAAAAACTCAAGATAAACACGCGGAAGATAGTTCCCAAGGTAATACATGACGGTATAGTAGTCAACATCCCCGAGAGGATGCTTTATTTGTTTAAAAAAGGCAAACTGAAAAGTGCGTTTCCTGTTGGTCTTGGAATGCCATCGTGGAGAGGAATTACACGCTGGAGAACGCCTGTGGGGAAGTTCCGGGTTATAAAGAAACTTAAAAATCCGACATGGTATGTGCCTGAATCCATTCAGCGGAAAATGAAGATGCGGGGGGAGACTGTTAAGACCGTTATTCAGCCAGGTCCCCAGAACCCTCTGGGAAGGTATGCGATAAAAATATCGATCCGTGGGATTCTGATCCATGAAACTATCTGGCCATCAACGATTTATCAATACAAGAGTCACGGTTGCATCAGAGTGCTCCCCAACCATATGGAAAAGTTCTTTGAAGAGGTTAAAACAAACACGATCGGAGAATTAATATACAGTCCCGTCAAAGTTGCGGTCTCAGAGAAAGGAAGGGTATTTCTTGAGGTACACAGGGATAGTTACGGAAAGGTGAAAGACCTGCGAACTGAGGCAAGAAGGGTAATACAAGAACGGGGAGTTGCCCACAGAGTGAATTGGCAGAAGGTAGATGCCGTACTGAAAGGGAAATCAGGCATTGCGGAGGATGTTACGTTATGACGCAAGATTTTAAAAGCAAAGAGAGGAGATTTAAAGCATCTATTTGCAAAGGGAAAAAACTGTGGGTTTTTAATCTTACCTCCTCTTTTATCATATCCTGAAAAGTCTGGAAACCGTCGGTTGCATACAGATGAAATTCTGTTTCTACCTGTCCCTTTTTTCTTAATTCCTAGAATACCCCTTCCAACTTTGGGTTTCCAGGTATGAGGATCTCTTCGGGGGCAGCCATCACTGGAAGACAACATAAAATCGTTATCAAGAAATAGAATGCTAAGTACTTTCCCAACATACATCGTGCAAAAAATAAATTGTAATTTATTTACTACTAACATTTTGTTTGAGATTGCCGATTATATGAGATATTTTTAATAATAGCTCACAATCAAATGATACCCAAAAGCGCGGAGAACTCTATGGGCAAAGAGAAGTTGAAAATACTTCTTGTCGATGATGACGAAGACGACTACATTATAACACAAGACCTGCTCTCTGAAATACGAATGAGGAAATTTGATTTATCCTGGGAAAAATCGTATGAGAATGCACTAAAGGTATTGAGTGTGAACCAATTTGACCTGTGTCTTTTCGACTATCGTCTCGGCGCAAAAACGGGATTGGATCTTTTACAAGAAGTCGTGAAAATTGGCTATAAGGGGCCAATTATTATCTTGACTGGACAAGACGATCAGGAAATTGATAAAGAGGTGATGAAAGCCGGCGCATCAGATTATCTGGTCAAAGGGCAGATAAATTCATCTTTGTTTGAGCGCTCTATTCGTCATGCTTTAGAGCGGAAACGTGCAGAAGAAGCCCTGGTAGCATCCAAAGATTATGCAGAGAATCTCATTAACAGCTCAATTGACATGATTGTAGCCACAAATACAGATCGTCTGATTACCGAGTTTAATCCTGCCGCACAAAAGGTATTTGGATACAACAAATACGATGTGCTCTACAAGCCGTTTCATTTTCTTTTTGCTAATCCCAATGAATGGCTGCAAATTAGCAAAAAAATAGAGCAGGAAAAGGTGTTTTCCGGAGAAGTAATCAAGAAAAAGAAAACTGGCGAAACCTTTCATTCATATTTATCTGCGTCTGTTTTGAGAGACTTGAAGGGCGAAGAAGTGGGAATTATTGGCATATCACGCGATATCACCGTGCAGAAACGTCTTGAGGCACAACTGTTGTATAATGCTTTTCATGATTCATTGACTGGCCTTCCTAATAGAAAGCTTTTTATGAATCATCTGGAAAAAGTGATAGCATGCGCACAAACGAATAAAGGTTTTTTATTTGCCGTGCTTTTCCTCGATATCGACCGCTTTAAGGTCATAAATGACAGCCTTGGCCATGCAATCGGGGACAAGTTATTGATTTCAATTGCAGAAAGACTAAAAGAATGCCTGCGTCATAACGATATCGTTGCACGTTTTGGCGGAGATGAGTTTGTTATCCTTCTTAACGATATAAGGGAGAAATCGTGTGCAAAAGTTATTGCAGAAAAAATCTTAAAAAGTCTGAAGGAACCTTTCTACCTTAATGGACACAGTGTGTTTACCGGCACGAGCATAGGAATTGTCCTGAGTGAGGAATATTACGATCGGCCAGAGGATATCCTTAGAGATGCCGATACCGTGATGTATCGTGCAAAAATGAATGGCAGATCTAATTATGCAATGTTTGACAAAAAGATGCATGCTCACGCCGTGAAAGCCTTACAGCTGGAGGCGGACCTTCAAAAGGCAATTGTAAACAATGAATTTAAAATGTATTATCAGCCCATCGTGTCATTGGTAGACGGCAATATTATTGGTGTTGAGTCTCTCCTCCGTTGGGAACATCCACAAAGTGGCTTAATCTCTCCCGCAGAATTCATACCCCTGGCAGAAGAGACAGGAATGATTGAACCTATCGGCAGATGGGTAATAAAAGAAGCCCTTTCTCAAAACAAGGTCTGGCTTGACGCTGGATATTCAAATACGTCTCTTTCAGTAAATGTTTCAGCACGACAATTCCGAAGTCGTAACTTACCAGAAGTAATACAAAGAATATTGGAAGAAACTGGCATGAATTCGAAGGCCTTCGATTTAGAGATCACGGAAAGTAGTGTCATGGAGGATATGGATAGAGGAATTAAAACACTGGAAGAACTAAGCGGCATGGGCATAAAAATTATGCTTGATGATTTTGGTACAGGTTTTTCTTCAATAAATAACTTACGGTTCTTGCCGGTGAGCGGAATAAAAATAGATCTATCTCTAACAAAAGACGTTGCTATAAGCCCTGGCGCTGCAACAATTGCCAAGGCGATTATCCAAATGGCACACGGCCTTAACAAAAAGGTAGTGGCTGAAGGGGTAGAAACGGAAGCACAGCTGGAATTTTTACGTTCCCATAATTGTGACATGGCACAGGGCTATCTTTTCGGCAAGCCCATGCCTGCAAATGAACTTGTGAAGGTATTGCAAAAAAATAATACAGCTCACAGAGTATTGAGTAATAAAAAGTTCTCACCATCAAATACCTCTCTCCAAAAGAGTTTTGCCAACTCATTTGCGACGTAACAACACTCCTTCCTCATAATTATATCACTTAAACATGAGTTTCTACCGGTGGTTTATTGAAGACCCACTCACGCATAAATATCTCTTGTTTTACCTTGTTGAAGATTTCTTGTAATTGTATCTCGTCGGGCACGTACTGAATCTTTATGCTTTCCATCATTTCGAAACCACATTCCTTTAATATGTCTTCCACATGGGTAACTGCCTGACCTCCCCATCCATATGAACCAAAAGCCAGCCCAATTCTGTTTTTCGGAGACAAACCTTTTAAGTAGGTCAAAAAACCAGCTACGGTCGGAAGCATATTGCTATTTAACGTGGGAGAACCGACACAAACAAATCGGGTAGTTAAGACATCGGCAATAATATCCGAAATATGGCTATGCCCGATATTGCTCATTTTTACGGGAATTCCATGAGATTCAAAAACCTCCTGGAGAACACCGGCAATCTTTTCCGTAGACTTCCACATGGTATCATAAATTATCAAACACTTATTATCCACCTGGTTGGAAGCCCATTTCTTATATTCTTCTACAATGGTCTTAATATGCGAACGCCAGACAACCCCATGACTCGGAGCAATCATATCAATCTTTAATGGAGTAACAGCATCCATGGCTTTTTGAACCTGGCTCGAATAAGGCAAAACAATGTTTGCATAATATTTCTCAGCCTCATCGATAACGATACCAAGAGGATATTCATCATCAAATCTTTCAGAAGAGGCGATATGCTGCCCGAAAGCGTCGTTTGAAAAGAGAATACCATCTTCTACCAGATAACTCATCATGTTGTCTGGCCAGTGTACCAACGGAGTAAGAACAAATTTAATATTTTTCTTACCAAGAGCGATGGTTTCATCAGATTTGACAACTTTATAATTCCAGTCTTTTTTCTTGTAATGAGCCAGCAATCCTTTCTGCCCAAGCGGGGAGGTAATAATGGTGGCATTTTTCGCGGTTTTTGTGAGGAGTGGCAGACTGCCTGAATGGTCCATCTCTACGTGATTTGAAATAATGTAATGAATCTCCGCAGGGTCTACGAGAGATGATAGCCTCTTTAGCATTTTGTCATAAAGGTGTGGTCTTACACTGTCAATTAAGGTAATTTTTTCATCAATGATCAGATACGCATTATACGTTGAACCCCGTTGAGTCGAATACCCATGGAAATTCCTCAATTCCCAGTCAATTTCTCCAACCCAATAAACTCCTTCTTTTAGTTTAATCGGATTCATACATTATCCTCCATTAACTTAAAAACCCAAATGCGGCATATTATGCTTTTTGCTGTAGTATCTCATGAACGAGCAGCAAGAAATTCAGATACTAGCAAATTCCGGCATGAATAGAAAGTAAAATAAACGTAAAAGTACCAGATGCTTTCAGTTGGTCAGGTACCAAATGGCAGGAAAAGGAGGTGGACACCGGAACATCTGAATTATACATTTGATTGTTTTTACATTCCCTCCTTCTCCGGAATAATTCCTCATGTCTGTTATTCCTGGTGTTCATTTTGAGGCTGTTAAAGAGACATTCGGACGACTTTGTGCTTTGGATATTGCTGTCCACAAGACACCTTCTCTATCAATTTGTAAGTAATGCTTCAGCAATACGCATATCTTCAGGTGTGGTAATTTTAATATTGTCATCTGCGCCCGGCACAATTTCTACCCTATAACCAGCCTCTTCCACCATTTCCGCATCGTCAGTAAATTCCCTGTCTGTGATTTTAAATTGGTTGAAGACCTTTAGGATAAGCTCCCTTTTGAATCCCTGAGGGGTTTGTGCCATCCACAGGTTATTTCTTGGGATGGTTCGTTGGATGCACAAATTATCTCCCGTCTCTTTAACCGTGGCCTTCATAGGTGCAGCAAGGATAGCAGCATGAGATTCTTTTGCCTTGTTTATCACTGCCTCGATATGCTCTTTTTTTACGAGCGGTCTTACAACATCATGAATCAGTACGATTTCGACACCAATTCCGGTCTGGCAAAGTCCGTTATAGACGCTATCCTGACGTCTTTTGCCTCCGGGAACAATTTTTTTAACCTTGTGAGCATCCAGGGTATCCTGCCATTGATCGCGAAGGAATTGTATTTCTGCCTGACCAGCCACAAAGATGATTTCATGAATCGTTTCGATTTGAGAAAAACGCTCAAGGGTGTAAAGAAAAATGGGTTTACCACGAATTTGCAGGAAGGGTTTTTTGACACCCCCCCCCATACGTAATCCAAGTCCTGCCCCGACTAATACAACAGACACTTTCATTTTAAATCTGGTAGTAATGCATCACAAAGACGCGAATCATGCAAAGCTTTAAGGACCTTCGTCTATGGATTGAGCCATCCTAGACCCTTTCGTATGGATAAAAGAGTTTTTTGTATTCATCCTGTGCAAATCGGTCTGTCATCCCGGCAATATAGTCACACACTGCCTGATAAAGACCCGCTTCTCCTATCCATTTTTGATATTCAATGGGAAGTTGTTTGGGGTTTTTAATAAATGCGACAAAAAGTTCTTCCAGGAATCGCTTCGCCTTGTCAGCCATCCGGATTACCCGATAGTGCTGATAAACATTTTTAAAAAGAAATTCCTGAAGATTTTTTTTCTGCTCAGACAAGCTGGAGGAAAAAGACACGATCAGGCCAGGATAATCTCTAACATCCTGTACCGTTTTGACACCCTCTCGCTTAATCCTGGACATCGTGTTTTCAATCAGATCGGTGACTTCAAGATTTATTAAGGTCTTAATCGTTTGAGCAATTACTATATCGGGATCATAAATTGCATATTTTTGTTTCACTTTTTTTTGTGTCTCCCGCCACAAATCAACGACTTGCAAGTCATCGTCCGTGATAATACCCGCCTTCAGGCTGTCATCCAGGTCGTGGTTGTCATAGGCAATGGAGTCCGCTTTGTCTACAATTTGTGCTTCCAGCAGGGGTTGCTCGTTTGTCCGGTACTCGGTTGTAACCGATGTGTTGTTGTAAGGAGACTTGTGTTTAACTATGGATTCCTTAAGTTCCCACGATAAATTCAGCCCGGGGAAGTCGGGATATTTGCGCTCCAGGATATCAACAACTCGCAGTCCGTGGAGATTGTGTTCAAATCCTCCGTGTCCTTCCATGAGTTTTTTTAAAACATCTTCACCTGAATGCCCAAAGGGCGTATGTCCCAAATCATGTGCAAGGGAAATGGCTTCGGCAATATCCTCGTTAAGGTTTAATGCCCGCGAAATACTTCGCGCGATTTGCGAAACCTCCATCGTGTGGGTCAATCGAGTCCGATAATAATCTCCTTCATGATTCACAAAAACCTGGGTTTTATATTCAAGTCGCCGAAAGGCTGTGGAATGAATAATGCGGTCCCGGTCTCTCTGATAAACACTGCGGTATTGATGCTCCTCTTCGGGATATTTTCTCCCCCTGGAATCCTTGCTTTTCATTGCATAGGAAGCAAACTCCCGGTCTTCTCTCGACTCTATTTCCTTGCGTGTCATCATGTAGATGGATAGTTATATGTGCTTTTTGAATTCTTTATAGAGATCTTCCAGAGATTGCGGAATAACTTTTACCTCTGAAATGACAGGCATAAAGTTCGTGTCACCATTCCAGCGCGGCACAATATGGAGATGGAAATGACCAATAAGCCCCGCACCGGCAGATTTGCCTAAATTAACGCCGAGGTTAAAACCCTCCGGTTTCATTATAGTCGTAAGAAGTTCCTTCATGTTTCTTGTCAGTTTCATAATTCCCAGCATTTCATGCTCCGTAAGGTCAGAAATATCCGGCTTGTGTTTGTTGGGGGCAATCATGAGATGGCCACTGTTATATGGATATTTATTAAGGATGCAAAAGCACTCTTTCTCACGAACTACAATGAGATGTTTTTCATCCTGCTTATCCTGAAATGAGTTGCAAAGGAAACAACCATTTTCTTTCGGGTGTTCCTGAATATAGGTAATGCGCCATGGCGCCCAGAGATTTTTCATTGATTATCACTCGCTCATGCTATGTAAAACATACAACCTGCAAAATAGTCTATTACGATCCACATCCCGCACATGAAGATGCAGTACAACTTCCACAACCACCGGAACTGCCACTGGAAGCAACGTCTCCGCCACTTTTTACGGACATTCCAAATACAGAAAATATCTTTTGGATATTCTCACTTTGGCAGGATGGACAAAATAAATTTTTCCGTTCTGAGGCGCTCCGGAAATATTCGTCAAACTTCGTGTTGCACTGATTACATTGGAAATCATATATTGGCATGGTGAATACTCCGATACCGATAAAATTTCATTTGTGTCCCAAATAAAACTGAAGAATATCTTTCCAGGTCACAATTCCCACCACATCACCCTGAGAAGAAATAACGGGGAGGCACGATATATTTTTTTCCAGCAGGAGGTCTGCAGCAGCCTCTATGCTCGTCTCTGGATACACGGTAACAGGATTTCGAGCCATAATCTGATGCGCCCTCTTCCTCAAAGTATCTAAGTCGCGGGTTGTCTCAACAATTTTCCCTAAAAAAGGACTTGCTGCTTTTAGAAAATCGCGATCAGATATTACCCCGACAGGTTTTCGGTTGTCCACAACCACCAGATGATGGAACTTCACGTGCTGAAAAATCATACGGATTGTCAGGAGGGTATCGTCCATCTCTACGGTGACTACTTTCCGGGTCATAATCGAGGCCACTGTCAATCAGATGCTCCTTATTTTTCCGTGAATTACATCGAAGCGCTTTACTTTATAGATCGCTACGGCAAATAACTCATGGGGTTTACAGGTTTATCTTTTACGTAAATCTTAAAATTCATTTCTTGCGATTTACCGGAACTCGTTGAATGAAAATGTGCAATGGGTTGACCCATCTCTATGTAAGTGCCTTCTCCCACCACCGGATTGCAACAAGATTCGTATATGGTGCGTATCCCTCCCTCATGCTTAATTACAATGACAGACATGCCATCTTCTACGTCAGAAACTGCCTCAACGGCACCCTTTTTTGCGGCAACAACTTTTTGCCCTGGTTGTGGCAATATAGAGATACCGGAATTTTTCGCCCCATTTCTTACTTCGCCAAATTGCGATACGATGTGCCCTTTTACTGGCCATATAAAACCCCGTGGCGAAACATCGGCTGTAGCATCTCTTGCTGGCACATAACTCGACCGGGATACGAATGAAGGAGATATCTGTGGTTTTCCAGAAACGGGGATAATGAGCCTCTGACCTACTTTCAAGTCTTTTGTATTTTTGATATGATTGGCTCCGAGAATCGCATTTACGGATACTCCGTAATTTTTTGATATACGCCAGAGGGTATCGCCTTTTTTTACGACATAATATGTTGCCTTCTCGCTTTGAATCTGTGGTTGATACGTTGTGCTGGATTTTTGATCCTCAATGGACTTCATTTCGCTCTTCAGAGGTGGGGGTACCTTCGGTTTTTTAGATTGTAAAGCACAGCCATCTGCAAGAATCGATAAACCTACAATAGAGAGCCCTTTGACAATAAAATTTATTGAAAAATAATTTTTCATACTATTCTGATACATTGCTCACATAAATCATCATGCCTAAAGAACTCTCCTTTTACATAATTGGACTAGCCTTTTACGTAATTGAATGCAATTTTATCAATGCTTATGAGCAAATTCAAGTGAGAATAGTTGATGTTTTACTAACTCCTCTGATCTCTTTTTCCAGGAGGCTTAGTTGTTGTTTTGTAGTATCCCGTTGATTTTACATTTTCGTTAATACTTTTTTAATGTTGAAGAATATCCTTTTTATAACAACCAGCCAATCTTCATAAAACGAAAAAGGCAACTCATTCGAGTTGCCTTTTCGAATATTCTTTCACACCCTGCCAGATAGTTACATCTGGCTTACACCTTTAGTGTTTGTGATGGCATTCACACTTGCAATCTTTACCCTCTTTTGCCGTGTGTCCGCATTTGTCGCACTTTGCTTCTGATGCGATAACCGTGCCAACCAATGCCGCATTTACTGCACCAACACCAACTACCAATGCACCAACAACCAACAAACTATAACCAAACTTCTTCAACATTTCTTTCTCCTCCTACGGATACAGAAACCTGAAACAAACCGCTGAGAACGCTCTCAGAATATCTGGTTTGTTTCTTCATAGTGTAGTATGTTACATACCCGACATAATTGCAACAAAATTATTACTCTCCTATTCAAAATGATGTATGTTTTTGCATACACTCCGAATCTGTACGGCAACGAATCATTCATACATTAAGTTCTATAAAATCAATATAATGCCTGTCATAAACACCTAATCCTTTTTTTCCTGCAGTGGTAATATGTTTGGCCTTTTGAAACACCGACGGATAGTTATTTTCTTTACGTTTTCTCTCGATGATTTCGAGCCCTATTCTGTCAATGGCTACCGGATCTGTTCCAAACAAGAGCCGTTCCTCATTCCATATGGTCCACGCCTTCATGCTCGCAGGACCACCATCAAAACAAGCCTGCAATGCATCAACAATGTGTAAACGCACCTTTTCTCTGAGTGCCGGATGTGCACAGACTTCTGCTGATGCCGGGTCGCAGAAGTAAGGTGACGGATGGAATCTGGGGGTATTATTAATGGCGCCAAATGCCAGATTTTTAAGGCATAACGTTACCCCTGTAATTCCATGATCCTTCATAACCGGCACATTAACAATAGCCGTAACGTGCTGGGTAACAATCGTACTGAAGAACGACCGTGCCCCATCATCCTGACGTAAGGAAAAGTCATCATCGAGTGATTCATAATATATCTTTTTGTCATATCCGGCAGTTGGTTCAGTGCCATAACAACGAACACCACTGTTTCCCTGATTTAAAGGAAACCCTGCGGTAATCAGATGGTAGCTAAAACGGTCCCATACAATAATATTGTTTTCCTTAACCCCGGCAGCTATGAGACCTCGGATGATTGCATGGACAACCTCTGGCCGTGTTGAAAGTTTTATCCCGCCAATCGGATTTATCTTTATCCCTACAATATCTTCCGGAGTGAAGAACGTTCGCCATGCATCAGCAACCGTTTTTTTCCCGGTAAGAGTGAACATCCCTTCATCCATCATCCGCTGGACAATTTCTGTCTCAGGTTTTCCAATACCCATAATCCCGCTGCTTTTTACTCCAATTACCTTACTCTTTTCAGCCGGGGCAGGCCGTATATCTGACCCAATTGCCCATTGCACACCTTCTAAGCCTCCGATACCCACTCCACATCCAACAATGCCAAGTGCTGTATGTTTCAGAAAATTTCTGCGTGAAAGATTGCTGTTTTTTGTATCCATGATCTTTCCTCCTAAAAAATGAATACTTCAGGATAATAAATTGATTTTAGCCTAAAAAATTTGCCTGTCAAAATATTTATTTTGCTATTCAATGCGGTTTTGATGCCGAAACAGCAGGTTGAATCTTTGACTTTTCTTCCCACAGGCAGATTGCCCAGAGAAGTAATTTTTATGATTGACAAATTATTTTTCTCTGATATTGTCATTGGTATTGGTAACAATCCTGGCTATTTTTAAAAAATGAGGAGAAGTCTTGCATACAATATATAAAGGATTCCTGCTAGTACAAGTCGTTTTTGGTCTTATGATATTTGATCATAGGATACCTGTGGCACACGCTGAGCAAATGATTCAAGAACATACTATCAAATTTAGACGGCCACATGTCCGAACATTCGAGGATATGGAGGCAACCGAGACCGCTTTACGAGAAGCCGGGAGGATGCCTGCTACAACCAGGATTGTTTTTCGTCCGACGATAAATAAGGCTGCTTATAAGGCTGCAAAGAGCGCCGCTAGAACTAATGCTGATATTAGTCAGCCAATTGAAGAATCTTCAAGTGTATTGCTTAAGCCACCAACATTAAAGGGATTAAATATTGATGGCGTCAACGAAATAGAGGCTGGAGGGTTTCGTCCGCCCGACACCCATGGTGCGGTCGGACTTGATCATTTTATAGAGATTACGAATTCAAACATCGATGTCTATAAAAAGAGTGATGGTACCCGTGTCAAGAGTATTTCACTGGCAAGCTTCTTCGGATATACCAAACAGCCCTTATTTGATCCGCGGTGTGTATATGACAGCGCCGATGATCGCTGGATCGTATCAGCCGAGGCATTCCAGGAATCTTCAACAATACAACGACAATTTGTTGCCGTTTCCAAAACTTCAGACCCGCTGGGTTCGTACAATGTCTATTCCGGGGATGTTAACTTCAAAAACAATGACGATTTCTGGGACTTTCCGCAGCTTGGTGTTGATAGTAAAGCGATTATCATTACCGCAAATATCTTTGGACCAAAATTCTATCGAGAGACCAGGATGGTTGTGGCGGACAAGGCAAGACTTTACAATGGACTGAGCGCTAGAATTAAACTTTTTACCGGCCTTGACGGAACCCTAGCTCCGCCTATTGTGCTTGATGATAATAACAAAACGTTTTTAGTCGCAGCCATCTCAAGTGGCATTATAAGAAAGTATACGCTGACGTACCCTGGTGGTATTCCCACCCTGAGTTCTTCGAATATAACGGTACCTGCATACAGTGTCCCGCCGAATGCAAAGCAACCGGGCACCCCAGAAACCCTTGATACGAGTGATCTCCGTTTCGTCAATGCAAGCACACAGGTTGGCAATTCACTCTGGCAGGTGCATACCATAAACGTCAATGGTTTACCGAAGCCAAAATTCTATGAGTTCAACACTTCCACGAACACCATCATCCAGAGCGGAATAATCTCATCATCTGCGACATCAAATGACTGGAATGCATCGATTACAGCAAATGCAGATAACGATGTGTTTGTGACATGGTCATCAACGGATCCAAATGCCGGTGTGCATGCGCAGGTGAGATTTTCCGGCAGGTTGCACACCGACCCTCTCAATACTATTTCGAGCGGTAGCGCGCTCTTTACGAGTTCCACCTTCTACAATCCTTCCAGTGATACTCCTGAACGATGGGGAGATTACTCGGCGGTGACGGTGGATCCAAAAGATCCGCTCAGGGCGTGGGTCGTCAATGAAAAGATCAACACATCCAAAGTATGGGGCAGTCGCATCGGTGAGATTGGTTTCTAAGGAGCAACGAGCGTGAATCATAAAGGGGCAGTTAATACTGCCCCTTTGTTGAGGACGTGCCTTTATGAAGGCAATAATATTTGATATGGACGGCGTGCTTGTCGATTCCATGTCCTATCATGCTGAGGCATGGGATATCGTGCTGAAAAAGGAAGGAATCAACATTGACAAGAAAATTATTTACGAGCTTGAAGGTGCAAATTACCGGCAGGTAATTGATATCATACTGAGACAGCATGGCCGAATCCCAACAGAATCAGAGATACAAGAACTTGGTCATAAAAAACTGGCAGTTTTCGAGCAGATCGAACAAGTACGACCCTTTGGCGGTGTAACAGAACTCCTTGAATTTCTTAAGCCAAAATACAAACTTGCCGTTGTCTCAGGCTCTAACAGAAAGACAGTACAGACAACACTCAATACCTTTTTCCCGGGTATCTTTAAAGTCATTGTTGATGGAGAAGAAACCATGATAGGCAAACCGTCACCAGAGCCTTATCTCCGGGCTATAGAAAAACTTGATATTCCAAAGAGCCACTGTCTCGTCATTGAAAATGCCCCCCTTGGTATACGTTCAGCGAAAAGCGCCGACTTACGGTGCATAGCCATTACCACCTACCTCGGCAAGGAATGTCTGAAAGAGGCAGACATAGTTGTTGCTAACCATAAGGAATTAAGAAGATGTATTGAAAAAGAGACCGTACGAGAGGGTAACTAAGAGCACCTCAATTCTATAGTGAACGAAAAAAGAAAGTTACCATTGCGAGGAGAAACGACGAACCAATCTCTGCCTTGAGATTGCCTCGCGGAGATTACACTGAGCAAAGCGACTGTGCTCGCAACGACAAAATTCATGTCACCTTATTTAAGACGTTTATTATAATATACAATAGATGATCGCTGTAAGATCGAAGGATTTTATACCATTATTTCTTTGAGTAGTATCCATTGATGTTAATGATACCGCCACATTCTTCGGTTATAAATTCCGCACTTGTGAAAAAGCCTTCCTTGACGTCATGAGGTGGACTATCGCAACATTTGTCTGTCTTTTATCCGGCATCCACATCTCTCACTCATATGCTGCTTGCATTCCCTTACTGTATGTGCTAAACTCTTTTCACATACGGTTTTTTTAACGGTTCTCCCACGAAGCGTCTATCTTTCCTATCTGCTATGGATGAAATGGATACTATCGTTATCTTTGTGACAGAATTAGCGCCGGTTAGGCGGTTTAGTGCTAAAAGAAGCGTGTCTTCCCCTTGCATCTGTTGCTTGAATAGAGAAAAAAAACGATGTTCATAAAAGATCAGAGTTTTGATTCCAAGAAGATAGACGATCATTATATCATTGAGGCGTACATCCCCGAAGAACACAACTTGAATGTCTCTGGAGAAGGCCTTCAGCTGACACACCGAAATGAATTAAGACATCCTGTTGGCGTGGTTGCAGCCCGGTCCTTACGGTATTTCAGTACCAATGGCGAAGATTTTAATATCTTTCGCATACGGGATATGGTCGTCTGGCGCCTCAGACATATTTACAACAGCTTCAACTGGTGGAACGCCTATGTGGTAAATGCAGAGGGTGAACGGAAATATATGCCCATGTTATATATTGGGGAAAAATTCGGTACCGTAGCAGGAAATGTAGGCGAAGCAGATATTGTACCAAGCGCATTTGAAAATGACCGGTGTATCGTCAATCAGGGATGCATAGGAGGTGCAATTTTTGCCGTTGGCTACAGTGAACGAGGGGGATTGTTTAATTCTCCCGACATGTATGGGGCCAAGACAATTGTTGGAAACAAGCATAAAGGCGCAGGCGTCAGTGTGGTTCACGGTATTACCAAGAATTTAAGATTAATGGCAGAACATACCCTGAAAACCAAAGGTAAGCAGATTTCTCACCAGACTATTTGCGATGAAATTAAGGAGATGAAAATCGTTATCCTGAACAGGCCAAGACATGAAAAGCTCATTAAAACGATCAAAGAACTCGGGGCTCAATTAATTCTCGTTCAGGATGATGATCTTACGCCCACCCTTGCCGTAATAAGGGGGGAAATTGACCTGATTACGGGTGTAGGTGGAATTCCTGAAGCAATCCTAAGCGCCATTATTATTGAAAAACTGGGTGGTGAAATGCGCTTGAGAATTTTACCCGCTGATGTGGTACAGGATGAAAAATTATTAGGGAAACTTGAGAATTGGAATCTCTTCAAGAAAAACGAAATAGACATCTTAAAGAATTTTAAAATTGTAAGACCCGGCACTGAGAAAAATGATGAAAATCCGTGGAATAAGGTTTGGACCTCGAAGGATTTGTCCAAAGGTACGGATATGGTTTTTACGGCCAGTGTCATTAAAAAAACCCCATGGATACTGTTTCCTGACGGGAAAGAGGTCCCTGGCGTAAAGCTTGATTCTGAAACGGGAGAAGTAACCGTATATGTGGTTCGTGTTACCAGTAATAACCTTGAAATTATTCCCATCATTTATACAACGGGGATTAGTGAATGCATAAAGCGCTATAACGAGATGGAAAAACCTCATGAAAGGATTGATGGTAATTTACTCATTCAATTGGGAGAGTCGTATGCAGAGTTCGGTAATTTCCAAAAGGCAAAGGAATGCATACAAAAGGCAAGGTCATGTAATAATTGCCACGAGGATTTTGTTCAAAAATGCGATTCTCTGTACGAATATATTGCGGGGTTGGATGATCTGACAAGCAAGCCTTTTCAAGTCCCGGAAACTCTGATAGAACACTTCAAAAAGGTGTGTCAATTAAACAGAAAAGATGATATATGGCTGAAATCCAAGATAATGATTAAAAGATTTTTCGAGTATCTAGGAGACAAGCATTATCATGAGCGTCACTATGATGCAGCTCTTTCCTGTTACCGACAGGCCTTACAATACAGCCCGCAGTTGAATCTTTACCGCAAGGTAAATACGATTCAAATGAAAGATATTCTGGAAGAATATTTTCATCTGACCGACAAAATATACAGAGAATACCATTACAAGGAATCCAGAGAGTTGGAAAAATATAAACTCGAAACCGCATTGAATGTTTTTTATAAGAATGAGGCGCAGGTAAAGTCATCGTGCAGAGGACCATGGCTTATCTTTTTCAGGAGGTCGGTATTACATGGGAAAAAGCCTTCCTATAAACTAGCCATTCTCATCAAATTATTACGATTATATAAAAAGTTGAATACTGCAGAGAATGGAGAGCTTTCTCTCTTTCTGAGTAGAGAATTTGGCATGATGGACGACGAAGTAGGTGCTATTCTCAACTATAAGAGGGTACATGAGAAATTCCATTCTGTAGGCGAGCTTTATCGTGTAAAGGGATTGAGTTTGGAAGGTTTGTCGAAATTGCTTCTCCCGCGGGTAACCGTAGAGAGCCAAAATGAGCTGGAAGATGCTGATATCCCGCTGAGTATCAGCCTGGTTGAGGTAATGGAAAAAAGATACAAAAACATGCTGGATGAACTGAAAGAAGGCTACCGGAAAGATGCACAGGAACATTCGTATGCAATGGCGGAGGCGTATCATTACGTGGGCCTGGCGCTTTACGATATTGGTGACGACGAGGGCGTAAAAATATATTATGAAAAGGCACTCGTAAAATTTCAGGAGATCATAGAAAAGTTTGAAGGAATTACGCCAGTTAACGCCCAGTATCGTATTGGCAACCTTTACGAAGAATTAGCCTTGCTATACGAAAAGGAACAGACAGAATATTCCCAAAAGGCGATTGATGCCTATGCACGTATCATCGATGAACAGCAATCGGCAAAATTGTTCGGTTCTATACGCGGATTGGTTTCAATCAGAATAGAACAGGCTAAGGATAGGGCGGAATGCCTGAAAAGAGAATTGCAGCTTTAGATGTTTTTGTCAACCTGTAGTTTACCTTCGTAGTTCTATAGCAACCCCATCTTTTCGTCAAATCCGCACATGACGTTCATGTTCTGTATGGCCTGGCCGGCGGCCCCTTTGATGAGGTTGTCGATGGCAGAGAGGACGATAATGCGGTTTTCAGTGACCTTCGTGGCGATATCACAGAAATTGGTGTAGATTACGTCTTTTGTTTTGGGCGTTTCATGACCTTCTTTCAAGCGGATAAAGGGTTCTGTGCCATAAAATTCCTTATAAAGCGTATGTATCTCATTGTCACTGAAGGGCGAATGGCCATTCGCCCCTGCGTTCTTACCGTGTTTCGGTCTGGCATAGATGGTGCACAGGATGCCGCGATTCATAGGGATGAGGTGGGGGACAAATTGAATAGATACCTTTTGGTTTGTCTTGATGGATAGGATATGTTCGATCTCGGGACTATGACGATGTCCTCCAACGCTGTAAGCCTCGATGTTCTCATTGCATTCGCAATAGTGGGTATCTTCCCTGGGCTCACGTCCGCGCCCGGACACCCCTGACTTTGCATCTACAATAATATCGTCAGGAAAGACAAGCCCCTTCATAAGCAAGGGGGCCAGGGCTAATATCGTTGCCGTGGTATAACAACCCGGATTGCCTACCAGTCTGGTCTTTTTGATTTCTTCCCTGAAAAGCTCAGGAAGGCCATACACGGCTGTTTCAATACCCTTACTGTCTGTGTGCTGCGTCTTATACCACCTTTCGTACAGTGATTTGTCACGGAAACGGTAATCGGCGCTAAAATCTATGACCTTGATGCCCTTTTGTATAAAGAGGGGAACATATTGCATAGAGACGGTTGGTGGTAATGTAATAAAGGCAATGTCAATATTTGGAGGGACTTCTTTTTGTTCCATGGTCTCACACGGCAAATCGAGCAGATTTTTTAAGGCAGGAAATATGTCCGATATCCTGGGTCGGTCGGTTCGGCGAACACCGAGATAGGTAATCTTTATCTCCGGGTGGCGCAGGAGGATTTTTACAAGCTCGAGGCTGGTATAGGCCGTAGCGCCAAGGATTCCTACTTTTAACATCGTTGTGTCTCCCAAATCTGATTCCAAATTAAACAAACCGCCCTTGTCAACAGCATTTTACCCACGAAACACACAAAAAGAAACGAATGGAATTTAGTTATTTTCGTGTCTTTCGCGGGTAAACTAAAATTCCTAAAGTTCAAGCTAACGTTTCGAGTTATTGAGAAGGGTATAGCCTTTGAGTTTTACCTTCAAGCACTCTGCTATCTGTCCGTTGGGGCAGTGCGTTTTTGTATAATTGTTATATTCAGTTCTCCGGAGATTTTAATTTTAGCCATTCTTTCAATATTTCCTTTGCCTCTTCATGCGTATAAAATTGGCCAGATTCTAACTGTGATTGCCCCTTTATTATCTTTTGTTTTACATATAGTGATTCCATTATGTCCTCTAAGGTCACATTTTCAGGCATCTCTTTTACGATTGATATTACAGACTCTTTAATTGTTGACATATATTCTCACCTCCTATTTTATAATGTCTTCTGTATTTTACCATGTTATCTGCTGTTGCGGGCATTTTCTTTTAAAATGAATTTTGAAGGTTTGATCCCCTACCTAAACTATGCTAACTAAACTAACTAAATTTTCCAACTCGTTCCTAAACTCTGCTTGCAAACACAAATGATAGAGAAACATCATTTCGAGCAATCAGATTCGTGGAGTCTTGATATTTTTCCATTTTACCGTAGTACCTTTTTTAATTTCTTCCCGCGCCGCTTTGTAATCCATCAAAAGTTTTTCGTCAGAAAGAAGTTCGGCAGTCGCCTCCCATTCCTCCCTTTCCCTGAGATAATTGATGAAATCCAGGGCAACACGGGCCTTTTTATCAGAAAGAGTTTCAATCGCTTCCTTTGCCTGTTTTTTAATTGTTATCTCCATATGAACTACCTCAATTGTTTTTCCTTTGTGGCTTTGTGCCTTGGTCGCCTGAATTATTAAGCTAAACCTTACTAAAAATCCTTTTCTTTCTCTTTTCCGCTTCCTTTATTCCAAAAACGACCGGCAACATCTCATCTACCTTCTCTACAAATACAAAGTTCATTTCTTTCTTGGCATTTTCAGGCACTTCGACCAGGTCTTTTTCATTCCGTTTTGGCAGGATAACGGTGGTGACTCCTGCCCGTTTGGCCGCAAGCACCTTTTCCTTGATGCCCCCTACCGGCAGAATGCGACCACGCAAGGTAATCTCCCCCGTCATGGCTACGTTAGGAACAATCGGTGTTTCCTTCAAGAGTGATATCAATGCCATCGCCATTGTTACGCCCGCTGAAGGCCCATCCTTGGGAATAGCGCCCGCAGGAATGTGAATATGGAAGTCATATTTATTAAAATCTTTGAAGGTGATCCCCAGTTTCGTTAATTTGGCCCGGATATAACTCATCGCCGCCTGGGCCGATTCCTTCATAACATCACCCAACTGTCCTGTCAACAGGAGTTTTCCCGTGCCAGGCATGAAGGTGGCCTCTATAAAGAGGATGTCTCCGCCAGCCTGTGTCCAGGCAAGACCTGTTGCCACGCCGGCTTCAGAAGTTCGTTCAGCAGCTTCCGAGAAAAATTTAATCGGTCCTAACAAATTGTGCAGTTGATCGGCTGTTACCATCACAGATTTTTTTTCGCCTGAGGCAATGTCTTTGGCCGCCTTTCGGCAAATGTGGGCAATTTCACGTTCAAGATTACGAATGCCTGCCTCGCGCGTATAATCACTGATGATTGCCCTTATAGCGCCATCATCAATGGTAATGTGTTCTTTCGTGAGTCCATGCTCTTTTAATTGTTTTGGTATGGTAAACTGTTTCGCGATGAATACCTTTTCCTCTGCCGTGTATCCGGGAAGTTCCAGCACCTCCATCCGGTCTTTGAGAGCCGGAGGGATAGGATCCAGAATATTTGCCGTTGTAATGAACATTACCTTTGATAGGTCAAAAGGGATATCCAGGTAATTGTCTGAAAATGCATTGTGCTGCTCCGGGTCCAAAACCTCCAGGAGCGCCGCTGAAGGATCGCCCCGAAAATCAGCGCCAAGTTTATCAATCTCATCAAGCATGAACACCGGATTGTTGGATCCCGCCTTTCGCAATCCCTGGATAATACGGCCGGGCAATGCACCGATGTATGTGCGCCGATGACCACGGATCTCAGCCTCGTCTCGCACTCCGCCAAGTGATAAACGGACAAACTTCCTTCCAATAGCGCGCGCAATCGACATTCCCACCGAAGTCTTTCCCGTACCGGGCGGACCCACAAAACACAAAATGGGCCCCTTCATGTCCTGTTTTAATTTTCGAACCGCCAGATATTCCAAAATCCTTTCTTTGACCTTTTCCAGGTCATAATGATCTTCGTCCAACACCTTCCGGACTGTCTGAATGTCCAGATTATCCGTTGTGGTAACCGACCATGGGAGGGCAACCAGCAGGTCGATATATGTCCTGGAAACCGTATATTCTGCAGAGGCAGAAGGCATCTTGGCAAGCCGGTTTAATTCCCGTTCAGCCTCTTTTTTCGCTTCAGGAGGCATTTTTGCATCCTCAATCTTCTTGGTCAGTTCTTTGATCTCAACGGCACGCTCGTCTCCCTCACCTAATTCTTCCTGGATAGCCTTCAGTTGCTGCCGCAGGTAATATTCTTTCTGCCCCTTTTCCATCTCGTTTTTTACCTGTGATTGGATCTTGGTAGCCATTTCAAGAACTTCCATTTCGCTGGTAATCAAAGCAGTTACCTTCTGTAATCGCGTCTTCACATTGATCGCCTCAAGTACTTTTTGCTTTTCTGCGACACTAATGTTCAGATGAGATGCAACCATATCAGCTAAACGACTTGGACTGTCAACGTTGACGATTGCTATTTTCAGCTCTTCTGGCAAAGACGGGGCCATGGATATCATACGAACAAACTGGTCTGCTGCATTCCTCGCCATTGCTTCAGTTTCCATGTCATTCTCAATGATATCTTCGAGAACAGTCGCCTTGACCTTAAAATAAGGTTCCGTTTGAATATATTCATCAATCTTGATCCTGCTCATACCCTGTACCAGCATCTTTGCAGAGTTATCTGGCATCCGGAGCATCTGAAGCACAACCGCTGCTGTGGCATAATCATACAAATCCGACTGCTTGACAACCTTGAGATCTTTGTCTTTTTGTGCCACCAGAGCCAGGAAACGGTTTTCTGCCAAAACGTGATTTAATAGCTTAATATCTCTTTCGGTAACGACGCTCAAGGCAGCAACCATGTTGGGGAAGACCACCGTGTCTTTCACAGGAAGGAGAGGCATTTCCTTTGGTGTCTTTGGCCGGTCTAACCGTCCCAATTCTTCTGAGTTAGATTTGTCTTTTGGTTTGACTCCTGCTTTCGATTCGTCTTTTTCTTCATTTTCAGTCATATGGTTTCACACCGGATCGAAAAATATTACCATGAATTTATTGATGAAAATTGATTTTTATTGAGAGTTTTTTAGACGACGATTGCTTTGTCTTTGGCAAAACAACCTGGAGAAAACCATCTTTATAGGTGGCCTGTATCGTGTCGGTATCAACAGGTTTAGGAATAAATATACTTCGCTCAAAATATCCGTAACGGATTTCTACCTGATAAAAACAGATCTTTTCGTGTGACGAGGTATCGCTCACGAACCCATGAACTATCAGGATATTTTCTGAAAAGGAAACGTGAATATCCTCCGATTTCATACCCGGTATAGACATCTTTACGACGATATCATCCGGAGTTTCATAGACGTCAGCAGGAGGTTGCCATGGGGTTGACGATTGCATAGGAATATTTTTATTAAAGCTAAAAAATTCTGAAAAAATCTTTTCTAGTTTATTTTCATGGGCGGTAGTTTTGTAGTTATTATAATTTAACGACATCGTGAATCTGCCTGCCTCCCTAAGTTCTCGAAAAACGGAATAAATATATCAATTTTTATTTTCAAGTGCAAGAAGTTTACGGATAACAGATTTTGCCAAATCCCAATAAATAAAACACCATCAACAAAAAACCCCGCAAACTCGCGGGGTTTTTTGTTTTATCTGAAGTTGTTAAAATTACTTTAAACTGCCTCGGGATTTCCCCTGTTTATTATTATTAATACATATCTCCGTATCCACCATATCCCCCACCTGGCGGCATGGGCGGCATCTTCTTCTTTTCCGGTATCTTGCCCACAATAGCGTCAGTTGTAAGGAGTAAGGTAGAGATGCTGGCCGCATTTTGCAGTGCCGTCCTGACCACTTTCGTTGGGTCAATAATACCTTCACTGACCATATCACAATACCGGTCTGCGCTGGCGTCATATCCTTCATTTCCTTTGGCGGTTTCAACTTTTTGCACAATAATGGCGGCATTTACCCCTGCGTTTGCAGCAATTTGTCTTAAGGGTGCTCTCAATGCCCTGCGGACAATATCAACACCCACAGCTTCATCACCGGAAAGTTTAAGGGTATCCAAAGCCGGAAGACACCTTAAAAGAGCTACACCTCCCCCAGGGAGAATACCCTCTTCAACCGCTGCACGGGTGGCATGAAGCGCATCTTCCACGCGGGCTTTTTTTTCCTTCATCTCGCTTTCGGTTGCGGCTCCCACATTAATTTGTACCACACCGCCGGCCATCTTTGCCAGCCGTTCCTGAAGCTTTTCACGGTCGTAATCTGAAGTAGTTATGGAAATCTCCTTTTTGATCTGTTCAATACGTGCTTTGATCTTTTTGCTGTCGCCTGCCCCTTCGATGATGATCGTATTTTCCTTATCGATCTCAACTTTCTTTGCGCGCCCAAGGTCTTTTATCTGGATAGTTTCCATATTGATTCCAAGATCTTCAAAGACCGCCTGACCGCCGGTAAGAATTGCAATGTCTTCCAGCATGGCCTTGCGTTTATCTCCAAACCCCGGGGCCTTCACCGCTGCACATTTCAGCGCACCGCGAAGTTTATTAACTACCAGGAGAGTCAATGCCTCTCCTTCTATTTCTTCGGCGATAATTAAGAGGGGACTTCCTGTTTGAGAAATCTTTTCCAGGAGAGGAACCAACACCTTCGCCGTAGTAATTTTCTTCTCGTGAATTAAAATATAGGCGTCCTCTAATACGCATTGCATTGCATTGGGATTCGTGACAAAATAAGGTGACAGATACCCTTTATCAAACTGCAATCCTTCAATCCATTTTGCATCAGTTTGCAGGCTTTTACCCTCTTCGACCGTTATGACCCCGTCTTTTCCAACTTTTTCCATGGCATCAGCTATAATCTTGCCAATTTCCGTATCGTAATTTGAAGCAACAGTTGCGACCTGTTCAATCTCTTTTCGCCCTTTTGTAGCGATACTCATTTCTTTTAATTTTTTTACTATTGCCTCAACGGCCTTATCAACACCACGTTTCAGCGCCATCGCGTTCGCACCAGCCGTTACATTTTTCAATCCTTCAACAAATATGGCTTCCGCAAGTACCGTTGCTGTCGTGGTACCGTCACCGGCAACATCACTGGTTTTTGAAGCAACGGATTTTACCATTTGTGCACCAATATTTTGCATATGGTCTGAAAGTTCTATCTCCTTCGCAACGGTAACGCCATCCTTTGTTATGGTAGGGGAACCAAAACTTTTTTGTATGATAACGTTACGACCCCGCGGACCCAACGTAATCTTTACGGCATCCGCCAGTTGTTTAACGCCAAGCTTAACGGTATCAAGTGCATCATGATCGAATATAATCTTTTTTGCCGACATGTCGAAGTATCCTCCAAAATTTTTTACCAGCAATTAAAGCAAATCATATATCTGGGTCAACATTAGCAAAACAAATGCCTTCCGCTTCATCATATTAACACATATCGTTTAATGATACGCAACATCTTATAATTCAATAATATAGGCAAAACCACGTCTAGCATGAAAAATAATGAAATGATCCACTTTTGAGCAGGCATGCCATTATGACAGCATTCGCATTTAGACAATTCCTGTTTATGTGTCAATATGACAGACGTTTTGGTTTTTACCATCAACACTCCTTAATAATTCGTTATCATAAATGGCAAGGTCTGTATCCGCCAGATCATGAAGGTGGCTATCATCTATAAAAGCTCTAAAAAATGACCCATTTTTGTTAACCGAACCAATGTTGGCATGTTACAGTTCTATACTTTTTTCCACGCCGACTTCATCGGTATACTCATAGGCAGGATAAAGATCATTATCTTTCTTATTCTTATCGTTCTTCTCGCCATTCGTATCTTTTTCATTCTTCCTCACAACTTCTGGTACTGTGCCAGATATATGACCGGTAGTTTTTACGGAAATTGAAGAACCAGACACATCTGAATGGAACTTTACATACCATGTAACTGAAACAGCACCACCAGCATGAAGATACCCAATATTGATTTTAGGAGACCCCCCTAACAAACCAGCCCCTGGGGGCAGGACAATCTCTGCGCTGGTATTAAAGGCAAAATAGGACGAGCAATCAAACGGCTGGGGGCAAGGGTAGGTAATTTCTGCAGTTACCTCGAGTACGGAACCTGCAGTTGTTTCTCCGTTGGTATGAGTCGTAACTATCCATGGTATTATTACTGCCCCCCAATAAGGGCGATCAGTTCCATATCCGGTATAATTCCACGCATTTTCAAAGTCAGCCATGCGCCAGGTAACAGTCCCATCAAGGTTTGTCACTTTTGCTAAGTCACGGCCCCATGGATCCACAAAGTAAACAACTCCCTTTTCCTCATCATACCCAACAATCACCCGATAATGACCAGTGTCATCATCTGGTGCATACTTCATGAGCAAAAGAACAGGAATATCCCGGGCAATGAGTCCTTTAAGGATTGGCCACCAAAAGGTCTCTGAAGAATAATCGAAAGAGACATAGCCCAAGGGCCTTTCCGGATAGCCGTCACGAGGAACATTTTTAGGAAAGAATCTTCCCTGGGCTGAACTCAGGTGACTAAAATAAGCAGCACGCACCATATCCCACGTATAGGTGCCAACAGTAGAGGAACGGGCAACATCCGCAATGGCCTTTTGATCAATATCCTCTCCCCAAAAATCGTATAAGATTTCAAGGGCGGCTGGTCCGCAGGAAAGAGCCGTAATTTGCTTGTGACAAGGTACATCAGAAATGAGATATGCCGCGGGTAAACCTGTTGTTTCATCTGCACTATGCGTCAGACTGTTGAAACCAAAGAGCATCAAAGCAAACAGGCATATAACAAACATATTTTTGCTTCTCATATCCTTCATCTCCATTCAATAGATTGTCATAAGGGGATCATAAATCTTGAATTTTGCATTACGACACAAACGAAGAAAGATCGACTGCTTTTCTCTGTTGCATGAATAGCGGGAAATTTTCACTTTGCTCGACATCGATTATTAGTTAATTTTTTGTCCCGTAGAGGGAATGTACTCCCGCGTAATGTTGCTTTTTGTATCTGAGATCTTTTTGTTTTTCTGTCTCAACAAGTTCGTAACCTCCTCAGCCCTCATAGGACTGTAGAGCAAGTACCCCTGCGCATAATCACAATTATACGAACGCAATAATTCCAATTGCCCTTGTGTTTCCACTCCTTCTGCAATGACTTTTATTTTCAGCGTGTGTGCCATATCGATAATGGATTTGACAATTGCCGACGCATCCGGATTGGTATCAATGTCCAATATTAGAGACCGATCAATTTTTAAGGTACTGAACGGAAGATGCTTCAGACTGTTTATAGAAGAGAAGCCTATGCCAAAATCATCCATCATGAGATGTATCTTCATTTTATTCAGCTCTTTAAATATTTCGAGAACAAGTCCTTTGCTCTCCATCACCGTGCTTTCCGTGATTTCCAACTCAAAGGCGTCAGCAGGCAGCCCGGTGTTTTTAATAATTGCTCCGATCTGTTCTGGTAATTCTTTGCGTCGGAACTGTAATAGTGATATGTTAACGGTAACGGTTATGTTTGAGAATCCCATGTCATGCCATACCTTATTTTGAGCGCATGCCTCCTGTATTACCCAATAGCCGACCCTATCGATTTCCCTGGTTTCCTCTGCCAGCGGAATAAACTCATCCGGCAAAATCAAACCGCGTTGTGGATGTTGCCATCGGACGAGTGATTCCACGGCAACAATCTCCGTGGTTTTTAATGACACGATGGGCTGATAATGAAGTACTAATTCCGAACGCTCGATGGCATGCCGGAGATCCGTCTCTAACTGCAAAAAGTTCATTGCGTTGGCATGCATTTCTAAATTAAATATTGCATACCGTGCCTTGCCAAGCACCTTTGCCCGATACATTACCGTATCGGCATCTCTCAGAATGTCCTCCGGGCGATGATAAAATTCCCCTTTCAGGACAATTCCAATACTGGCCGAGACAACGATTTTGTGCCCATCAAGAATGAAAGGATCCTTCAAGGTTTCCAGGATTCTTTCGGCCACAAATTTTGCATTAAAATGGTCATCGACATCATCAAGAAGGATTGCAAACTCATCTCCTCCAAATCGGGCAACGGTATCTGATTTCCGCAAGCACTCTCGCAACTTCTGCGCAATTGAGATCAGCAATTTATCTCCCGACTGGTGCCCGAGGCTATCGTTTACAACCTTAAAACGGTCAAGATCAAGAAACAATACGGAAAACGCGCTGTTTCTATCCCTTCTTGAGCGTTCAAGCAATCGCTCCAATCGCGCCATGAACAGATTCCTATTGGGCAAATTTGTTAATGGATCGTGAAATGCGTTGTACCGCAGTTGATCGATAAGACGATTGCGTTCTGTTATATCACGCAAAATACCTACTACCCCTATTTCTTGTTCGTTTATATCCTTCAGGATAGATGCGGACAGAAATGAGGGAAAAATCTCTCCATTTTTTTTCCTTTTATTTATTTCTCCCGAAAATATCTTTTCTTTTAATATTTTCTCAACAACCTGCTTGCCTTCCATAGCATCGGCGAACAACATGCGGATAGACTTGCCAAGTACTTCTGATTTGCAATACCCAAACATTTTTTCTGCAGACGGGTTAAACTCGGTAATTTCTAAGTCTAAATTGGCTGCAACTATCATATCAAGCGAACACGCAACAAGATATTCTGAGTAATTTTTTGCTGATCTGATTGCCTCTTCCGCATGTTTGCGCTCAATGGCATGACGGACAGATTTCTCCAGCAGATAAGAGTTTATCTGCCCCTTAATGAGGTAATCCGATGCCCCTTTTCTCATCGCCTCCATATCCACACGGTAATCGCCCTGACCGGTAAGTATGATAATGGGGGACTTGCAGCCAAGGGTTATCGTTTCACGCAAGAGGTCCAATCCGGTATGCCCACCGGCACCAAGCCGATAATCAAAAAGATATACATCATAATCTCTTCCTCGGATAACCTCCAATGCCTCATCATAGGTTTTTACCCAATCCAATTCAGGTTTCCAGGTCGTGATTTCAGAAAACAATTCACGAGCTATTACATAATCGTCTTCGTCGTCATCTACGAGAAGTATTTTTATCCGGCTATCTTTCATGGTATTTCTATTCCTCTGGGTGGGAGTTCAACAATTTCGAACCAATATCTTGATAACGTCTTTACAATCATCACGAATGTTGCAAAATCCGCTGGTTTCTGTATGTATGAATTTGCACCCAAATCATACAGAAGCCCGATATCTTCGACTCTTTTTGATGTGGTCATGACAACCACAGGGATTCGCTTCAGGTTTGGGTCTGATTTGATTTCTTTTAATGCATCCAGTCCATTTTTTTTGGGCATATTCAGATCAAGGATAATAATACCCGGTCGTGGCAAATTGTTTAACGAGGAATATTTTCCTCGCCAGTAAAGATAATCCATTAACTCTTGACCATCCTCAACGTAATGGATTACATGATGCACGCCGGCTTCTTCAAAGGCGTCCTTGATAATAAGACGGTCATCCGGATCGTCTTCAGCTATTAAGATGGGAAACAGCTTCCTTGCTTTTTCCATGATCTTTTCTCTTTCTTACCTGCTCTAGCGGTAATACCACCATAAATTTCGAACCTTTCCCGGGAGCGCTTGTTGCGGTAATACTCCCACCGTGACGCTCCACAATTTTTCGACACAGCGATAACCCTACACCCGTTCCTTCATATTCATCGCGCCGGTGCAACCTTTGAAAAATCCCGAAGATGTACTCGGCATACTTCTCGTCAAATCCAATTCCGTTATCGGTTACTGTAATTTCGCAAAATCCATTATGGTGAGAGGCCAGGGCATGGTCTTCGTTCATGCCATCGAGGCAGTGTGCCTGAATCTCTACAACCGGCGGCACCTCATGACGATGATATTTCAGGGCATTCCCGATGAGGTTTTGAAATAACTGGCGCATTTGAACAGCATCGGCATAAACAACCGGCAAATCCCCCAGGATTATCCGCCCTCCAGTTCTTTCTAATTGGATCTCCAGATCGTTGATTACCTCCTGAATGAGCTTGGCAAGATCAACCCGGGTAAATGGCCTGGTATGTGTCGTGACCCTTGAGTACGCGAGAAGACCGGTTATGAGTGTTTGCATGCGCCTGGACGCATTTTTCATCCGTTCAACATAATCAAACCCTTCATGGTTTAAGGCCTTTCCGTGTTTCATAATTAATCGATCACCAAATACCAGCACCTTTCTCAATGGCTCCTGCAGGTCGTGGGAAACGATATAGGCGAACTGCTCCAAATCCTTATTCGAGCGGATAATTTCCCGGGTCTTTTCTTCGAGCGCCTTCTCTATCTGTTTACGGATAGTAATTTCCTGTAACAGGTGTTCGTTGGCATTCAAGAGTTCTTTGTTGTGCGATTCGATCATCTCACGATACGCCCGCAAGCGGTCGATCATATGGTTAAAAGTATCTGCAAGATCTGAAATTTCATCATTTGTATGAACATGAACACCATGTTCGAATACGCCATCAGATACTTTTTTTGTTATTAAACTCAATCTCTTGATGGGAGAGGTAATTCTCTTCGTAAGAAACAGGGTTAAGATAACGCCAATAAATATAAAGAGAAAGGTAAAGGCCAGAGTGGATATCTGGAATTGCTTTATCCTTTTGTAAAGATTTTGAAGAGATACTCCAATGTGGACATACCCAACAACCTCCTGGTTTTCACTTCCTTTATTGGATAACAGCTCATCGGCTGGTTTATTACCAATAAACCCGATTACCGGGGACAAAAAGTTAAGGTATCGATTCCCATCTTCCTTATTCATAAATTCTTCGTGGATTGTTTTGAGAGGAAAACCGGAATCTGCCATGCTCACCACAGGCACCGGTGGAATCACCAATCCGGATTTAAAGCTTTTACACATGAGTTGCCTTTTTTCTTTATCAAGAAGGCATACAAAAGCAATATCTTCATCCACTTCCAGGCTCTCAATAATTTGCCTCATAGATTCTTTATCCCCGGTATAGATACAATATTCACTGGTTTGTGATGCCATACCCGCGATAATTAAGCCATGATTTACAAGGTTGCGATATATGTGAGAAGTAGCATTTTGTATAAGAAAATAGCTGATTCCTGCTGCAGTTATCAAAATAATAAAAATGGTGAAAAGATTAAATTTCGTTGCAATGCTTACTCGTCTCTTTACCTTTGTTCCCTTTGTTGTCACCATAATCATTCATCAAAAATCTGATATGCTTTATGAATATGCTCTTCTCTGAATTTTATCTTCAAATATCTGGCCGTTCTCAGATTCAGGGCGTAAAGCAATTTCCGGGGTAAGCATACGGGCAAAGAATTCACTTTGGCCCCATGCAGTATCTTGACGGCCTTTTCCGCACATTGCACACCGATATCATAAAAATCATATTCCAGGGCGTAAAGAGCCCCTGCCTTTACCCAGGTGGAAGAAAGGCCAATGAACGGTATATGATTTCGAAAGGAAAACAACAAGATTTGTTTTGCCGTCAGCGAATTAAATATCAGGGCGTCATTTATTCCCCACAAGACATCAGCGTCATTTGCTAAAACTTTGAGCGCCTTGGGAATATCTTTCGGCGAATTTACTTCCACCGGATAAAGATCGAGTCCCATTTCCCTTGCTGTGGTTCTTGCAGACCGGATCTTTTCTTGATTTTCTGCCGGGTTGTACATGACACCAATTTTTTTTGCCTCCGGAAGGATATTTTTGAGAAAATAGAACTGTGTTTCTATCGGAAAGGCAAGTATTACGCCGGTGGCGTTATGTACCCGCATGATCATTGTATCATCAAGAATAAGGGTTGCAATAATTGGTATATCATCAAATAACGTGAGTGTTTCTACCGTTGGAGTAGTCCCAACCGTAAATATGATATTGGGTTTGATTTTTTTGATGTCATGAAATTTTTCTGATATGTGTGCTTTATCACTTTCCATAACAAAGACTTTGCATTTCGCATCTTTTCTCTGTTCCGTGATCGTTTTCTGAAAACCCGCAAGGACATCTTTATAAGGAGATTCGTTGTGACTCATAAGCACAACGATTTGACACTCATCTGCTAAGACTTCGGGAATGCCGGTACATACCATAATGAGTGTTATAATAAACGACCTGAGCATGATAGACATTTTTTCCCCGTGCATGATTCGTATCGCTGATCAAATTAAAATGCATACGTAATCTTGATTCGAAATGTCCTCCCATCCTGCTCAATGACGTCCTGCGTGTGCTCTTCTCCGCCTGGGTCTTCGTATTCCATGTCAAACAAGTTATAAACGCCTCCTGAAACTTCCAGTGTCTTAAAAATATTACGACTATGCAGTGTCACGTTCGTGACAAAAAAGTCTTCCGCACTGTTGCTTTTGAGTGTTTTCCTCTTGCCGGTATACTGCTCCTCACCACTCAAAAAGAGCTTTCTCTCGATCATTGGGATAATCACATTGAACTTGGCCAAGTGTTTGGGAGAATTTACCAGGGCATTCCCGGACACGCCTCCTTTAGCTTCCTGAATGCTATAACTCGTCCGTCCCTCAAATCCATTTTCCCACTTTCCTTCCAGTTCAAACTCAAAACCTTTTGCATGAACCCCATCAATGTTGTCAAACACGAGAAGGCCGTCGTTAGGATCTGTTGTCGAAGAAATGAAATTGTCAATTGAGTTATAAAAACCAACAATTGTTCCACGGAGATATTTCGCAAAATACTGCTCGTATATGATCTCATAGGTATCAATAGTCTCGGGATCAAGATCGGGACTGGCCTTCTGGGAAGTACCGTCACTGTAATAGAGTTCATAGGCATTTGGTTCGCGAAACGACCGGCCATAAACGAGCTTAAACGCTGTTTTTTCAAACGGGGTGTAAATCAGGGCGGCACGCGGATTAATCGTCTCCCCAAAGGTTTCAAAATAATCAACCCGGACACCGGCCTGCAAAGTCAAAAAGTCGGTAATGGTAAATTCATCTTGAACATAACCTGCAAAATACTCTGAATTGCGCTTGTCATCAAGGATTTCCCGTCTGAGACCAGAAACCGCACCCTCTTGTATATGATTAAAGGTACGCTGATCCTGCTGCATATTATATCGGGAATCTATACCAAAGGTGCACTTGTGCTTTTCAAGAAATGTTTTGGTTAATTGCATTTCTCCTTGAAACCATTGACTATCAACGTCATCAGAAGTTTTTAATTTTCCGGTCGATGGGTTGGTAAAATAATCATCGTTATAATTATAAAAATTATAGCTGACCCTGGACAGAAAATTAAATTGGTCGCCAAACATCCGTTCATACTTTAAATCAACCCAGCCCCGCTCGTCAGCAGCAAAAAACCGCTCATTAAAGAGCGTTTCAAAGGGAGCAGTTGGAACGTCCTTTTCCCTGTCATGGTAATTCAATTGCAAAGTAAAATCACGATACAAAAACTCAGCAAAAACATTTTTAAACTGATCGCCGTCACGATCTTCCGCAATGCCATTATTATTTGACGGCTGGTCGAATTCCTTAAAAAAAAGCCGGTCGTCTCCTTCACTATCATAATAAGAACCAGAAATTACCATCTCAAGACCGTTGTGAAATTTCTCGCCGTAGCTCATACGAGTCTTGTATGTCTCAAAGGTGCCCGCTTCTGCCGAAGCCTCAGTTCCTCTAAAAGCCCTGCCCTTCCTGGTAATTACGTTGACAACTCCAAAATATGCATTGGTGCCATACAGGGAAGAACCAGGGCCACGGATGATCTCGATACGATCAATAAGGTCAATGTCAACAGGAAAATCTGTACCTATAGGCGCCTGGTCATAGATAGCATCATTCACTCTATGTCCATCGATCAGGAGGAGGATGCGGGTGTTGTAATCTCCGGACAACCCAAAACCTCTTACCCCCACGTAATGATAATTTCTATCATAGGTGATATGGAAACCCCGTACACTCCGCAAAATTTCTGAAAAATTCCGGTACCCGTATTTTTTGATCTCATCCGCGGTTATAATACTCACGGAAGAGGGCGCTTCGGTTACCTTTTGCTCATATTTTGAGGCGCTATAAACTGAGGGGATTTCCTGGAAAAGAATCGATTCTTCGCATACCGGCACTGATTCCAAAAATTGTTCACTTTCTGCAAGAGCCGGGCAGGAGAAGAAACAGAAAAAGAAGGGAATTATAATAAGAAATGCGTGAAATTTCCCATATATTTTAGAAGAGTAAAAAAAATCCTTTTTTTTACAAATACTTAACATGTCTGATTATACATGTTAAAAATTTTATACGAGAATTTCGAAGATGCGCGTACACGGGTGTTTCAAAGATTCGACTCAAGATGCTTAGCAGAAAGCCAAGTTCTTGGTTTTCGGTTTTTCCGTTACCGAAAGGATACCGCATATATTTATGAATAATATAATAATATCATAAGTATAGTTCAAATAAAAAATTATAATATTTTTAAAAAGGAAAAATAACATCATGCTGTTAAACCAAAAAACATAGTTGCGTATTAAACCCCGAAGGGTATAATAACCGTTATTTAAACTTTCTTTTATACGTATTCCTGAAAATGAGAAACGAGTATACAGATACATGCAGGAAGAATTCTTGAAAATCATTTATATAAATTTGAGTATAGTCATGTGAACAACAAAGTATCTTTGATTATTTTGCTATTGCTCCTTCTTGCTGGGTGTGCCAATGAACAAGGGATAAAGGTGCCAATCAGACCTGCTTTGGATAAAGGTTTAAGAGACATGCAGCCGATTCCTGTGCACACAGGTCTTTTTATCGAACCTTCGCTTCGTCAATGGACTCAAGAGGAATGGCAAACAAGCATGATTGTGGGGATACATCACTATCTATTTCCCATAGGAGAACCTCTGGCTAAAAACATTGAAGAAATGACACGGAAGGTATTCAGCGAGGTTACAATTTTGAATGAGTTGCCAAGCCATGAAACGGTTAGAAAAGAGGAATTAGATGCCGTGTTAACCATACAGTTAATGGAATCACAGTTAGCATTGATTGTTGAAGATTCCGTTTGGCGGGCGATTGGAAAACATGACCTGTCGATTCAAGCTACTTTTTTAGATAAGCACTTCATGAAAATATTTGATGAGAAATTGACTGTGGAGGGGAAACATTTGGATGTAATTGATTTTGAGACAGAAGGTGGCTGGTGGAGAACATCTGGACCAAAGTATGGCCCTGCGGTGGAAGATTCAATCGAAAAGATTGTCTTTCAGCTTGCTCAAAAGCTGCTTGCATCCGATAAACAAATAGGCAACCAATAATCTTTTGCCAATCGAAGAATTATTTTGACAGTCTCAGAAAGTTTTATTACATTGTTGATATGAAAACCCAAATCTCATCTGCTAATAATTATTTATACGAACTCTTAAAAAAGAAATACCACACCTCAGAGATTGTGCGCGCACAGATAGACGGAATAAAAGAGCTGATCAAAGAAAAGGCAGCCAAGGAGCCGCTGAAATCTTTCAGCGTTAAGTTTAAGGGCGAGGTCATCGATAATTCTTTCGAAAAGACCCTGAGAATCATTTCCAAGCGTTTGTTTCTCAACGGCGAAATCAATACCATCCTCACCGTGAAAGAACAAGCTCTTGTGGAAGCAACGATAACCGCTACCCGAACCGAAATCGAGTCCCTTGTTCGATGTCTTATGAAACCCCATGTTGTATTACATTATAAGAAAGGCGTTGAAAAGGGCGCAAGTAATCTTTTGATCATTGACGAAACGGAACAGGGCCAACTGGATACTTGTGCACCGGATTACATCCATCGCAACTATATTACCCGCGCTGAATCATGTGAAAAATACACAGGGCGGTTAGGTGAATACTTAATTCTCAATGGGTTGCCATTAACTTCTGAAAAAATAGGCAGGGAGCTTCGTTTCAATAAAATTGAAACGAAAAATAAAATCTTTACAACAACAGGATTGAAAGAAATCTATGTAAATCTCTGCTTTATTTCTTTGATCCTTAAGTTAGATTTAGAACAACATTACCTGAAGCTGAGAATATTTAACCTCCAGGAAAGTGATATTAAAATTGTCGAAGAAAAAATCGATGATCTTGGTTTCTTCGCCGATATTTTTAATCATATCGCCACAACGGACAATCCGCTGTTGTTTAATAAAGACTTATTTTTAGATTTAATGCGGCTTGAACACATCATCGAAAATAATAACTGGAAGGCTATTCCCGCATATGCAGGTTATATCTATTCTGCATCCAGCAGACTGAATGGCCAGTTTAAGCTTCTGGAAGAATGCAGCCTGTTCTTAACATACGCGAATTGCATTGAAAAGTTTATTGCACGATTAGCAAAAAAATCCCTGAAAAACAAACCTGATATTCTGAGTGAGCAGGAAAATTTAACGGCAAACTATCATGAATTAAGGAAATTACAAACCATTTCAAAACATCCGATGCTCCAAAATGACTACCAGGAACTGCTGAATTCTTTTGAGAAACTTCTGGCATATCTCGATTTTTTGATGATAAAAGATACAGGCGCGGGCACATCGGGAACGCAGGAAGCGATTCAAATTGCTCAAAAATCCTCAAAAAAAATGGGCGCTATCCTGAAAAAATGCATTGAGTCTGTATTCTCCGTAACGATTGATATTTCAGCAAAGCCAGCTTTTCGCCAGGATCAAGTCTCTAAATCAGAACAAAAAGACCTTCAGCAACTTATCGGAAAGTTTAGGGTAAGTTTGGAAAAGTTATCAAAACTGAAGACCGTGTCCGGGAAAGACGCTTTTTTAGAAGCGAGAATGTGTGTGCCTCAGTTCACCAGATTGTCTCATATCCTTGACCAGTTGAAAGAATTAATAAAGAATATGGAAAAGCAGAGAGACCTTCAGGATCCCCTGAAGGCCATTTTTGCCACTTCCAACAAATTTGAAATGCTGCACAACGATTTAAGCGCCCTGGGAATATTGGAAAATATTCGGGACCAGGAATCCGCCCGCGGGATATTAATGGAATTGCAAAGAATGCTCTTTGACAAACCTTTGAAGGAAGATGCTTACGGAAATATTATCAATAAGATTCAATCCCTCGAAGACTTTATTTTCAGCAAAGGCGCTACTGCAAAGAGACAAGACAGCAACGCGACTGTTTTTATGCCAAAATTGCACCAAAATCCTGCCTTTAAAAACCTTATTGATATTAAGACGGGTCTGAAAAATATCAGAGAAACAGAAACTCTGACCCGCAGAATTGATACCTTTAAAAACGACTTTGAGTTTTTTTCTTATAGCGCAAAAGAATTGGGCAATTTTTTGGCAGAGATCGAGAGTTTCCATGAAGAATTAAAAGACACCTGTTATTATCAAAATGTATCTGAATTCGAAGCTATGGAGAATCGGCTCGACCAGTTGATTAATGCAGTAAAAAATATTGACCATCGGATTTCTTCATACACCAGGAATAAGGATAAAAAAATATCCAGAGAACCTGATGTTCATATTGACTATTTAAAAAGCTCCCAGTTATTGAAAAAGAATTTGGAAAAGGCAATTCTTCTATTGCAAAATCAGATTGCTCAGATTGAAGGATTTATGCACGATATTGAAAGCAATTTACATCGCCATTCATTTATCCATTCCGGTGTAACCACAAGTGTTCTTTTCGATCAAATAACATATTTGTTAAGCAATATCGACGTAAAATTGATTGATATGACGCACTCAATGGAAGAGATGTTCAAGGAAAGTGTCGGCACCATATTCCACTACCAGGTAGGAGAAGGTTTTAAGGAACCACAAAAAGAGGAAATCGAAGATCTCATGAAAGAAATTGATAAAAGAGCGATTGTCAGAGAATATGAAAAATGATAAAAACTATGAGCTCTTTCTTGAAAATAAAAAATCATGCAAGCACATCAAATATTGATTATGAAAAGCTACCGTTAGTTGATCTTCATGCGCCCAAAGCATTAAGTCTCAGAAACCGAACAAGAACGGCTACTTCAAATGATAGCCTTGTGCAGAATTTGGAGGATGCAAAAACAATTCTTGAACTTGCCGGTTTATGTGTCAACCTTTCTGTGGAAAATATCATTCATGCCCGTGAGAAGTATATGGTTGAAACACCACCCTATAATAAAACCGTGCCTTCTTTACAAAATTCTGATGGTGGCATGAGACAGAAAGGGGGCCGGAGACCGCATTATTCACATCTTTTCGTATTAGATGACACCTTGATCTTTCAATCGTCTTGTTGCCTCCCCTTAAAAGTCATTGCTGCCAGTCTGGATGGTAATCCTGTTTCCGGAAGAGTTTTGTTCGCCAGACACTCTGAAGAAGGTGGCGGGAAATTAGCTTATGAATTCCAGGGCAAGGGCACAGAAATAATTATAGATTTACAGCGCGGAGAAAGCTCACGGGCACAGCGACATATATTCCGGAAAATGTAATTTAAAAAAGAGAAAAACCACGGCTCAGAATAATTACTTGCCATAAAAAAATCCTTGGGAGACTGAAATCCCCAAGGATTTTTTCATTAGGCCTTCGGATACTTTCCCCCCCTGTTTCCCCCCGTTTACGGGGGGATTATGGGGGGTAATTGAAATTCCTGAACATGAACATTTAATTACGAAGGATATTTGCTAACCATTATATCCATTCTTCGGATAAAATGTTTCCTTCGAGTCCAACAACAACCTGTTTGATTGGTATCTTGCGGGAGGCTTTTTCTGCGCCTTCCTTTGCAATTTGTGCCAGTCCAAAACAACAGGGAACTTGCATGATCATAACGGTCAACGTATTTATCTTTGCGTCATCGATCAATGCCTTAATCTTTTCCGTATAAACTTCCTGATCAGAATCAAGCTTTGGACAGGCAATCCCAATACTCTTTCCCTTCAGATAATCTTTATGGAAATCGCCGAGGGCAAAAGCCGTACAGTCCGCTGCCAGCAATATATCCTTACCCTGAAAATACGGCGCTTGCGGGGAAACTAAATGCATCTGTATCGGCCACTGTCTTAATTGAGAAGGGCGTTTTCCCGTTTCACTACCCTCCTGAGCCGTCTTTTCGCTAAAATCCATGGTTCTTGATCCTGGACATCCACTCATTTTACAACCTCCTGTAAAAATTTTTCTTCTAAATCAGCAATAAACTTTTCGTACTTTTTTGGTAATTCCTCACCTACCGAAGCGTCCGCTTCGTTACACCGGCGAAACATTTCACCGACCTGAGTTGTTGATAGCTGGCGATCGATCCATGGATAAAGAATTTCATCCTCTTTTTTGATATGCTGGGTGAGCAATTCCCGGTAGGCAAGCATGTTTTGCTTAATTTGCGCTTTATTCCCTTTTTCAGCTCCTTCAACAACCTGTCTGATATAACCTCTTCCTGTGTCATGGTCTTTATACATAACCTGGATAATCTCTGCCTTTTCGTCAACATATTTAAACAAAATATCCTCTTCTTTCATGTGGTGATATTTGTCTGCATAAGTACGAATAAAATCAACGCACCTCAAGACCAAATCCTTATCCACCTTCATACTAGTTTCGATATAATCCGCAATGGTTGGGATTAAAGCCAGGAGCCGTTTGATCAAGACATGCTCGTCTACAAGTTTTTTGACCGGTGGTGAATACGTGATTTTCTTCGGCGCCGCTTTTTTTGTTGCATCTATCACCGGTTTTGCAACATTTCTATCCGGATAAATAGCCTTTTCTATTCGGTACATCAAGGTAGCTTCTTTTTCCGGGTCAAGATTATGGATTCCCACAACATCCTTTAAAAGGCAGCTACCTACGGAACACGGGACACAGCCAATGCCATATTCATCAAGAATACGGCCTACTTCAGGACAAGAATCGATGATCTTTTTTATTTCTTTATTTAGTACATTCTCCAAAAACACCCTCCTTATACGATAGTTTTATGGTATTCATTAATAAAAATTATTCTTACGTTAGCCTGCTTTTGGCAGCGACTTTAAGCCCTCCTTATTATGATGCGACCATTCTGGTCGCTCTCCATGGACCGGAGGGTTTTCTTCCCTCCTCACTTAAAAGAGGGGTCGGGGGCGTGTAACCATGCCTCTCACACACCCCTTTATCCATAAGGCAGGTCAACCGTATCCCCGGTTGACATCATAATGACAAGCGGGGACGCTTGTCCTACCAAAAGAGGGGAATTATAAAACGTTGAAATTCCTGAACCTTAATTAGGCCTTCGGCAACTTTCCCCCCCCTGTTTCCCCCAGTAAACGGGGGGATTATGGGTGGTAATTGAAATTCCTGTACCTTAAACTTATATTATAGCTAATAAGAGTATTTTATGTCAAGTTTTAATCCACCGCTGCATCCTCTCATTATAGAGGGAAATGGCTTTCATTGGTTTTATTTCTGGGTTCCTCTTCAATAATCAAAAATTTATCTATAAAAGTTGGTTGCCTCAGTCTCTTCAACCGGTCGCTTCAGGCAGTCCTCGATCATTTCGACCTTGAAACGAACGTCTCCGGGACTTAATGCCTTCACAACGACCTTCCAGGTTGCTGTTGCCTTTGGTGCAAGGCTTATTAAAGAATCAAAAGTCACGTTCTTGCCAATGCATGTTCCCTTTGTTGGACCATCAGATGATATATACTGCATCGTGTCTTCGAGGACGCAGTTGATCTTGACATTGGTGCTGTAATCAGAGCCCTGGTTTGTCACGGTAATCTCGTATGTCTCATTGCCACCAACCTCTATGGGGTCCGTTATGTCAACTACTTCCAGCAAAATAGCCGCTACCCCGATTACATCGGTAGTAGCGGTTGCTGATACCGGGCTAGTGCATTCAGCCTTAACGGTTGCGGTATTTGTTACTTTACCAAGCCCCCTCCCCCGTAAAGTCACACTGACCTTTCTTGAATCACGAGGCAATAAAGTTCCTAAATTCCAGGTAACCGTGCTCCCGGTTAACATACCGCCCTGACTGGCCTTTCCAAAAGTAGCATTCCCGGGTATTGCGTCCTCAAGAATCGCTGATGCTGCCGGACCGTCGCCTTTATTGCTTACACCGATCGTATACGTAATATCGCGGCCGGTATAAATCCTTTCTGGTCCTTTTTTGGTAATGGTAAGAACTGGTTGTTTTACAACGGTTGTAGTCGTATTGGATTCGGCTTGCAGACCGCCTTCCGCTTCCACGGTTGCAGAATTATGAAATTTACCAGTCCTGTCTGCCTTTGCTGTAAAGGTAATCTCGCGCGATTCTCCCGCCCTTAACATGTCAATTTCCTGAACTATATCGCTCCTGCCATCCATCGTCTTTAATCCTTCTGGCAGAGACTCTTTCACCTGTATTTTATGGGCGATACCCGTACCGGTATTACTTACCACAAGGGTTATTGGTATCGTATCACAGAATAACACCTCGGCTGGTGCACGCTTGGTAATAGTCAACTTCGGTTCCACAACACTTGCTATAAGGCAGAGCGGCGGCAAATTGTAGGTGACGTCGGTACAAAAGGGTATATCGCCTGTTTCCAATGATATGCCATTCACCCGGATTTCCTTCATTTCATGTGGACCCATGTCACCAACAACCCATTTTACCGTACTCTCACCGGGACCTTTCTGAAACTTGGGCAGGGAGTTTCTAAGCTTATATTTATGGGAAAAAGTTTCGGTAATCTCAACATCCTGAACCTTTTCATCGGTAATGTTGGTAATTTTAATACTATAGTCAAAAGGCTTGCCGACTTGGATTTCCTGCGGTGCATTTTTTTCTATAAAGATAACACCGTACTTCTTGTTAATGGTGGAAAAGGTTCTGCTGCTTTCACGTTTATCGTATGTAACTTTTGCCTCACCCGTGTGCAAACGTTCATGCCGTGGCCCGGGGTCTCCTTCAATATGTCCGTGCGCATATGGCGGTTTTTCGCTCAAAAAATCGCTTTGCCGGTAACTACAGCCATACACGCCAAATATTACCACCATGCATAAAAGCATCAACGGATTTAGTCTCTTCCGCCAATTCATGCAACAACCCCTTTCAAAAAAACCTTGGATGTATTTAAAACATACCATACAAATAATCAGGAAACAAAGAAGGCCGGTGCGTGATGAACGCCCCGGCCTTCTTTTGTATACTAAAACCACCTACACTTCAAGGAGATTCTAAAACTTCCTGCCTCCTCCACCTCACTTCACCACCGGCTGCTTGTATCAGTTGCCGCAGTGAAAGAGAAGATTACTTGTAGAAGTTTGTAGCCTCGGTCTCTTCTACCGGTCTGTGCAGGCAATCTTCTGTCATAGTAACTTTGAAACGTACATCACCCTCGTTCAATGCCTTTACTACAACTCTCCAAGCCGCTTTTGCCTTTGCAGCAAGCGTTGGCAATGGTTCTAAGGTTACCGTCTTGCCATCAGCGGAAACACTTCCCGTTGTCGGTCCTGAAGATGATACGTACTGCATTTCATTCTCAAGCATGCAGGCTATTTTGATATTGGTACCTGTGTCAGAACCCTGATTGGTTACAACGATCTCATAGGTTTCGTTGTTTCCAACCTCAATGGGATCCTCTATATCGATTACTTCAAGCAGGATTGCCGGGATACCTAACACCTCGGTTGTAGTCGTCGCTGCAACAGCCTCAGCGCATTCAGCCTTTGCTGTTACCGTGTTTTTCACCGTACCAATGCCTGTGGGATTCAAAGTCAAAGTAAGGTTCTGTGAATCCTGAGGCTGTAAGGTTCCCACATTCCATGTAACCGTACTACCCGATAATGTAGCCCCCTGGCTGGCGTTTACCACTGATGCATTAGCAGGCACAGTATCTTCAACAACGGTTGATGTCGCGGGGCCGTTACCCTTATTGGTTACTACGATTTCATATGAAATGTTGCGCCCTACAAACACCTTCTCCGCACTGCTTGCCTTTGTAATAGAAAGCACGGGCTGTTTTACCGATGTCGTGGTTGTGTTGGATTCTGCACTCAACCCCCCGTCGGCAACCGCCATCGCAGTATTATTAAACTCGCCGATTTTTACTGCTTTTACCGTCAGGGTAACTTCTCTCGACTCGCCAGGCTTTAATGAACCAACATCTAAAGTCACATCAGTTTGTCCGTCCTGTGTCTGCAATCCATCCGGCAGGGACTCCTTAACTTTAATATTGTTTGCCATACCCGTACCGGTATTCGTGACGGTAAAGGTTAAGGGAATCATATCACAGAGAGAAACCTCCGATGGAGCACGCTTTGCAACGGTTATCCTCGGTTCCGTGATGACCGGGTCAATGCAGAGTTCCGGCAAGCTATAGGTCACATCGGTACAGAAAGGCATATTTCCACTCTGAGTCGGAATACCGCATACCTTAATTTCTCTCGTTTCTTCCGGACCTAGTTCACCCAAAAACCATTTTGCCACGCCTCCTCCGCTTCCCGCTCCCATTTCAGGCGTAGAACTTTTTACCTCAAAATTCTTAGGCAGGGTCTGAATAACTTCAACGTTTTTCACCTTTCTTTTCGTAAGGTTAGTAGCTTTTACTACATAGCAATATTCCTGCCCCACGCTTCCGCTGCATGGTCCCATTTTTTGCAAATAGATAACACTGCAACAGTCCTTGTCATTTGTCGGGTATGCCCCATCGGCAGTGCACATATCTGGTTTTGGCGGCTCCGGTTCAACATGCATACGCTGATGCCTTGGTGGTGGTTCTCCTTCAACATGTCCATGGTAGTACGGTGGTTTTTCATGTTCATGTTTTATACCGCTTTCATATTTGAACATCCCGCACCCGTAAAGTGCAAATGACATCAAACCAGAAATACATAACAACTTATACATACTTTTGTTCAACCTCATTACCTCCTCCTTTCTAAAAAGCTACATGATCTTTCAAGGATCCTCTTATTTCTCCTGAAACAAGCCAGCTCCTTTGCTGCTTAGGCAGCTTTTATCCCCCTTTTAAATTGAGTATCTATATAATCCCGAGAACCTGAATCGGTAAACGCAAAAAGAAAGTTGTCATTGCGAACGAAGTGAAGCAATCCAAACCGTAGAGATTGCTTCGGGCTATCGCCCTCGCAATGACACGTGCATGGATACTTATTTATTACGTTTACTATATTTTGAGTGCTTAGGAAAAAAGCCTTACTGTTAAGATATACAATCCTTCGGCAGTAAGGCTATCTTTATTATTCCCAGGGATGCATTACACTGCATCCCTCTTCAAATACATTATGTAAAGACCCTTTTACTTTGCGCCCCCTGATTACTCAGGGTTTACCTTTGTCAAAATTGTCAAGTATATAAAAATATATCTAATACCGGATAATGTCAAGAAAAATTTGTAAAATTTCAACCCGAGATACTTTTCTGAAATCGGTCAAAGTGGGCAATAACGTACTACCGTTTTAAGAAATAATAGAGTCGCCCATAGGTATTTAAACTCCCGGCCTCATACATTGCCTGATCTCCGATTCCAAAATAGACATCTGCCCTGGCCGGAGTTTGTATTGCACTTCCGGTGTCCTGGTCAAGAACAAAGAAGGATTTTGCCGTTCCACTCTTCCCCTTTCCCCAAAACTTCCAGGTCTTCTTTGGCTTCTTTGGTTCGATAACTGCAAAGGCGAGCCCGCCGGCCGGGAAGACCTTTTTATCGGTAGCAATGCTTCTCATGGGAGTTACCGGCACCCCGATAGAGCCATATGGGGTTGCGTAGTTGACGCGCTTGAAAAAGATAAAGCGGTCGTTTTTCCTGAGATAAGAATCCAATTCGCCGGGATGCTGGTCAAAATACGCGATGAGTGTCGAAAGGGTCAATTCCTCTTCCGGAATCTTCCCGTCCATAACAAGCATGCGTCCAATACTGCTATAGGTGTGGCCTGAATCAGCGCCATACCCCACATAGACCTTTTCGCCCGAGGGTAGCCTTATTTGCCCCGACCCCTGAACATGGATGAGATAAGCGTCCAGTTTGGATTTGAGATAGGCAATTTCAAGTCCTTTTAGGAGATTACGGTCCTCGATCTCACGCCGGGTATAATACGGTTTCCTAAAGTCAGGTGGCATTTTATACAGGGGATATTGGAACTCTCCGGTTGGTGTAAGACTTCCATCATAGATGGGTGTTCCATAACCAGTAAAATGCACCTGGCCTTCATAAGCTTTTCCTATGGCCTGAAAGACCCTGAAGTTTTTTACGATAAAATCGTTAATCTCCTCAGCATCTCTGCAACGCAGAAAACCTTCCCGAAAGAATTTTAAGGAATTTTCCAGATTTTCGTGAGAAAAACCTGTCATATGAAAACCATACGGATTTGCCTTCACTCTCTTAAAATAGTCAAGGCTATGATCGATCGATTGCAAGAGGGAGTCACGGCTGTAATCATCTTGAAATTGAGGAAATTGTGTGGGATCAGTAATCTCCACAAGGGTATCTCCTGCTTCTCTCGGGACCAGAAGCGGTTTTTTCTTAAACATGGCGCAGCCTGATCCCATAATAATGACAATCATTGCCGTAAGAAGAAAAACCGGATGGACGTTCCTTTTTAATCTCATATGAATCATATCCCCCTTTATCGAGAAAATTGCCTAAAAGCCGAAATCTCAAATGAACATCAGGCGGTATTGTATATTTCTTATGATGGAGAATCAAAGGAAAAATGAGCACGTATGCGTTCTTTATCATGCCCCTCTCAATAAAAAGACAATTCGGTTGACAAATACATACTGTTTAAAGTAGAATCACCACGTTTTCTAGAAGAATGGTTCTTTTTCAATAATATCGAATACAGGTAATTCTCCCGCAAAAATGCGGGCGTTAAAAGGGAATCCATATCCCGCTTTAACCAAAGCAGGATGAGGAGCGGACCCGCCGCTGTAACCGGGGACGAACGTCACAATGCCACTGGTAAAAGCCACTCAAACGGTTTAAACTGTTCAACGGCTTTCTGGGAAGGTGTGACCAGTAGGATGATCCGGAAGCCAGAAGACCTGCCTGTAGTTGCTTCACGTAGTCTTCGATGGTAAAGAAGGTGAAGGGTATAAATGTAACCACAGATTTTTCAGATTACACAGATATACAGATTTAAAAAGGTATTCTCCAGGCAATCTGTGGCTTCGGCGTTTTTCAGAACCCATGTCTTTCCTATCGGAGACATGGGTTTTTTTGTTTCGAGAAAGGGGATACGTTGTCCAGAATAGTAACTGTACTTATTTTGGTATTTGTGTTATTTTTTACAGCGGCAAATAGAGCATATGCAATGCATATAACCGAGGGGATTTTGCCCCCTAAGTGGGTTGCTGTGTGGTTTGCCGTATCGGCCCCCTTTGTGGGAATTGGAATATATCATATAAAACGAAAGAAGAGAGCTGTGCCAAGTTATCTGCCTTTGGTAGGCATGTTGGGAGCGGCGGTATTTGTATTTTCCTGTTTTCCCATTCCGGTTATTGCCCTGAATGGAATGGCTACTTCCCATCCCTGTGGCACGGGCATGAGCGCTGTGCTGCTGGGGCCTTTTGTCAGTGTGCTGGTAGCAGGCATTGCCTTACTCATCCAGGCATTATTCCTTGCCCATGGTGGATTGACTACGCTCGGTGGAAATATATTCTCTATGGGCATCCTGGGGTCATTTTCAGGTTATTTTGCCTTTAAAATAGCGCAGCGATGTAAATTGCCACTGTTTTGGTGTGGATTCCTTGCCGGTACGATTTCTGACTTATTTACCTATTTAGGCACGTCCATTGAGCTGGGACTTCTCGTAATCAACAAAGGTGGATCTTTCTTTAAAGCTGCCGCGGAAATCTTTGGGGTTTTTATGATGACCTCACAGGGAGTCCTCTGCATTGTTGAAGGTGCGGTAGTGGGATTTGTGATGGTCTTTATTTACAAACGACGCCCAGGCATTTTGTTCAACCTTGGAGTAATCAGAGATGACACAAAATCCATCGGGACGTAAGTTAGCTATCATCCCTTTTATTACCCTTGTCATATCGGTATTTCTTTCCGCATCATTATTTTCATTTGCAGAAGAAACTATTCACAAAACTGATGTGCCAGCAACACAAACAGATGAAGAAGGGGCATGGACAGGTATTGATGTAAGCATTGTAGGTAAATACGCATCGAAATACGGCCGTCCACCGCGTGACCCTTATATTAATACTGATCAGGGAGATCTGCTTCTTTTTGTATTTACCCTTGCCGGGGTTGTTGGAGGATTTGTCATCGGATTTAATGTGCGAAGACTTTTCTATGAGAAATAGATAATCAGGATTCATTTGTGAAAAGTTAATCGGCACGAAAGTAAATTCAAGATTAAAAAGAGCTATGGATTTCTTACACCACACATTTTCAGATGTATATGCCCGCCAAAATAATTGGCTCACAAGGATGGACGTAAGATTAAAGATGCTGTACGTCATTTCATTACTTTCCATAAATCTGTGGGCGAAGAACGTATCCGTTCCGTTGTTCTTTTTTTCTGTATCTTTTATCTTCCTCTTTACCATAAAAATTCCTTTCATGTCAATCCTTCGAAGTCTCTCATTGCCTATGGTATTTTCACTTCTTATCTTACTCGTTAAGAGTCTGCACGAGGGAGAACAGGTGTGGTTTTCGGTTTCAATTCTGGGATACAAACTTGTCTTCAGAGAAGAGGGGTTCTTCAACGGACTTCATACCGGCAGTAAGGTACTGGGGGGTATTTCATTGGTAATTACCTTTTCCTTTACGACCACCATAAGTCGGCTGTGTGCCGGTCTTGCATGGTTTCGCGTACCAAACACCATTGTCGAACTGATGGCATTTATGTACCGGTATATTTTTCTGTTCTTAGATGAAGTGGCTACTATGTGGATTGCCCAGAAATCACGCCTGGGTCATACCTCATGGAGAAAAATGATACCATCATTAGGCACGTTGTGCGGAGTCCTTATTATACGTGCGTTTGACAGGGCAGAGCGGACTTATGAAGCAATGCATGTCAGAGGATATGAAGGCGGTCGCATCTTAACGGTTACCTTGTCACCTTGGAGGAGAAAAGAATATATCTTTTTCATAGGAATGGTTCTTATCACACCCATCCTTATTTATACAGGAGGTCTATGTCTCTGGTGATCCTGCAGGTCAGAAATATCCAATACCGGTATCATGACGGAACGTATGCATTAAGGGGTGTTTCCCTCGATATCAAAAGAGGCGAATTTTTAGCCATCCTCGGCCCTAATGGGTCAGGGAAGACAACCCTGTTAAAACACCTCAATGGTTTGCTAAAGCCGGCAGACGGAGAAATCACGTTGGAGCAAAAGCCTTTTGCCCACTATCCACCGAAGACAATATTTCAAAAAGTGGGGTTCGTATTCCAGGACCCAAATGACCAGTTGTTTGCCCCATCGGTGTGGGAAGATGTAGCCTTCGGGCCCATGAATCTTGGTTTGTTAAGGAATGAGATTGCTTCCAGGGTGGATGAAGCGTTGTCTCTGGTCGATATGGGGCTTTATGCCAATAAGACCATAGATGCCTTGAGTTTTGGGCAAAAGAAGCGAGTTTGCATTGCAGGAGTCCTTGCAATGAAACCCGAAATACTTGTGCTGGATGAACCTACCTGCGGTCTTGATCCGGCCGGTGTTACCGCCATCATGAATCTGCTGAAAGAGTTGAACGGCAGACACCGTATTACCGTCATTATGGCAACCAACACCGTAGATTTGGTTCCCGTGTATATGGATCGTTTGGCAATTATGTATCACGGCAACATCCTGAAGACAGGTACCCCGGAAGATGTCTTTTCAAATATCGAAGAAATACGGCATGCCTGTTTGGAACTTCCTCAGATTGCCCAGTTAATGCAAATCTTAAGGGACGAAGATAATCTTCATATGGACAGTTTGCCCCTTACGGTGGGAGAAGCGAGAAGATTTTTGATGCACAGGCTCAATGGGGTATTTACAAAGGAAAATATTTACTAAAAGATCATGTTTAAAGGTCATGGCGGGAACATACAACATATTCTTAAGCAGGAAAATAACGGCATCCTCGACTTTAGCGCAAGCATTAATCCCCTGGGATACCCGGAGAAAGTCAGGAAAGTTATACAGGATAATTTTGATGACATTCTGCATTATCCCGATATTGATTGCAGCGGTCTGAGAAAAGGTATTTCACAGAAGATTGGACATGCTGAGGATGAAATCATTGTGGGCAATGGTTCAACAGAATTGTTTTATCTGATCCCTCGTGCACTAAGACCGAAGAAAGGGATTGTTTTTCAGCCCACCTTCAGTGAATTTGCTGAGGCGTTGAAATCCAGTCACGCGGAAGTGCTTAACACTATCCTGAAAGATGAAAACAATTTTTGCTTCACCTATTCAGCAAGCGATTTTCATGACAAAAAAGCAGATATGGTCTTCTTCTGCAATCCGAATAACCCGACGGGGCAACTGGTTGAAAAGGCCGTTGTCCTCCACATGGCACGACAACATCCCCATATCATATTTGTCGTGGATGAGGCATTTATCGATTTTGTTGATGAGCCAGAGAAATACAGTGTTATCGATGAGGCAGGCACCACGGGCAATTTAATTGTGGTCAGGTCGCTTACAAAATTTTATGGCTTCCCCGGCTTAAGAATAGGGTATCTTGTAGCCCGGCCGGATGTGGCAAAAAAATTGATGGAATATAAAGAACCATGGTCGGTAAATACCCTGGCTCAACATGCTGCCATGGTTGCACTGGAAGACAGAGAATTTGTTTTGAAAAGCAGGGAATTGATCTTCCGTGAACAATCGTATCTATTCAACGAATTATCCGGGATCAGCGGTCTTGTGCCTTACCAACCAACGGCGAATTATCTTTTTATCAAAATCATGGGTGGCGGCACAACTTCCTCCTGGTTACGCAAAGAGCTGCTGGGCCTCGGCATCGCCATTCGTGATTGTTCCAACTTTACCGGGCTTAACGATACGTATTTTCGCGTAGCGATAAGAACTCGGGACGAAAACATGAGACTTATTGCTGCATTGAAAAGCGTAATAACGGACTGTTTGCACACGGTGGGTAACGAACGGTAAAGAAAATCGTAACAATTTAATTTTTTGAAAAAGTAGGGGCGAAGCATTTGCCCGTTTTGGTATGAAAGCGTTCATGACAATTATAGCAAATGCTTCGCCCCTACCCTGCACAACAAATATCGCAATTATTGGAAATTTTCAAAAGACTAAATTGTTACAGAAAATCAGTTGGGCATCAGGCGACTTTTATAATAGAGTAGTGGCAAGGCTCGTCTTGCCACTACCGTTGGTTTGAAATTCCTGTACACTAAATAGGGTTTTCTAATAGTTGGAAATATTTTTTATTTATCTGTGCAATCTGTGAAATCTGTGGTTGCTGTTAATTCATGAAAAACAGATCCATTATGATACAGGGTACGGGTTCACATGTGGGCAAGAGCATTCTGGTCTGCGCCCTCTGCCGTATCCTGAAACAGGACGGATACCGGGTCGCACCGTTTAAAGCCCAGAATATGGCTTTGAATTCCTTTGTGACAAAAGAAGGGAAGGAAATGGGGCGGGCACAGGTAGCTCAGGCTGAGGCGGCAGGCATCGAACCCATGGTAGAGATGAATCCCATACTCCTGAAACCCACCGGCGACACTGGTTCACAGGTCGTTATCATGGGTAAACCGATCGGGAATATGACGGCCAAAGAATATTATCAGATGAAGGGAGAATTCGTTTCAATCATAAAAGAAGCTTACCATACGTTAAGGACGCAATTTGATATTATTGTAATCGAGGGGGCAGGCAGTCCGGCGGAGATAAATCTGAAGGACGGTGATATTGTTAATATGGGGATGGCAGAGATGGCGTCAGCCCCCGTCTTATTGGTCACAGATATAGACCGCGGCGGCGCCTTTGCATGGATTGTCGGGACATTGGCATTGTTAACATCGGATGAGAGAGATCGGGTAAAGGGCGTTGTGTTTAACAAATTCCGGGGAGATAAAGGCATTTTAAAGCCCGGCTTAGACATGCTGGAAGGGCGCATCAACAAACCGGTCGTGGGTGTAATTCCCTATATCCACAACCTCAGTATCGATGATGAAGATTCTGTATCTCTTGAGTATTCGGGCGGCAACAAAAGGGATCAGGGGTCAGGGGTCAGGGGTCAGCATGCAGAAATTATGTCCCCGGCCCCTTTTATAGACATCGTTGTAATCAAACTACCCCGTATATCAAATTTTACCGATTTCAATATTTTTGCTCATGAAAAAGACGTGAGGGTAAGATTTGTGGACAAGGCCAAAGACATTGGCAAACCAGACTTGCTTATTATCCCCGGCACAAAAAATACTATCGGGGATTTAATTTTTTTGGAAGCAAGAGATATTTCTAAAGAAATCAAAAGATTGTCAATGTGCGGGACGATGATTATGGGTATTTGTGGTGGATACCAGATGTTAGGAAGATACATTAACGACCCTTATCATGTAGAATCATCAAACGATGGTATTCAGGGTTTAGGTTTATTGGATACCGTGACTACCTTTGCCAGGGAAAAAAGGACCTATCAGGTAAAGGCACACGTGCTTGAAAATGAAAATTTGTTTCATGCTGAGGATGAGTTGATGGGGTATGAGATTCACATGGGAGAGACGATGTTGAATGGACACAATGCTATTAAGCCCTTCGCACAGATCACCGAACGAGCAGGAAAAAGAGTAGACATATTGGATGGGTGTGTTTCTGCCGGTGGCAATGTAGTTGGGACATACATTCATGGTATCTTCGATAATGACGAATTCCGGTTAAAACTTGTTAATTACCTGAGACTAAAAAAAGGATTAAAGCCGACGAAGAGAAGTACCGTAGGTTTTCAAGGCATAAAAGAGCAAAGATACAATGAATTGGCCGATGTTGTGCGTGAGAATATAGACTTAGATGTGGTATACAAATTATTGAATATCTTGTAATTACCAATAAGAATCTTATTAAATTGCAATAAACTAACTTATTACATTTGTTCGATGAACTTTATGGCGAATTTTGTTTGTTCATTTTCACCTGCTACAACATAATCTGGTTGTATGCCCGAATCTTCTACTGTGGTGCCATCGGCAAGATAACATTTACCTATCGTGAGCATCAAAGAATGATCATGATCCAGGGGAAAGGGCTTTTGGATAGTTCCCTTCCCGTAACTCTTTTTTCCTACAATCGTTGCTTTTTTATAATACCGTAATGTTGCAGCAAATATTTCCGCACTACTTGCTGTATTGCTATTTATCAATACAACCAGGGGATACGGTAATTTTTCATCTGTCTGCGAAAAATACCTTTCATGGTGATCCTTACTCTGAAAAGATGCCAAAAGTTTACCGTTTGGTATGAAATATTGCATGATATGAGTTGCCTCTCTTAAATTCCCTCCGGGGTTATTTCTCAGATCAATGATCAATCCCCTGAGATTACCCTCTTTCATCCGTTTTATAGCTCTGACAAAATCTTCTTTCGTCCTCCTGCCAAAATAAGCAATCTTCACATATCCAATAGCGTTACGAATAGCCCTTGCATCAGAAATTGTTTCGTCTCTCTCAAAACCTCTAATAAAATCAAGGGAAGATGGTTCTATCTTTTTCAGTGTACTATCCTTGTCTAGGGATGCCATGACCTCTTCGATAGAAAGTTTCTCCAGCTCACTTTCATGTATTTCACGATAATAATTTTCTTTGATTACAGAAACAATTTCTTTTAAAAGGGATAATTCAGCATTTTCAGAAGAGGTATGGTTTGTATCTTCCTCTGCCATAATTTCTTTTTCCAATCTTGCATACATAATAATCTCGCCCAGATGGATTTCTTGAAAATCTCTTGCCGATTGCTCAGAAGCAAAGGCAAGGATGTACGGAGGCATCGAATTTTCAAGGGTAATAGTGGAGTTTTTTATGAACCAGGCTTTCTGGGCATCAACTCTGTCGCCGGTAAAATAATCAAGGGTTTTCATGGATGTCAGGTTATCATGGAATTTGGTTTTAAAGCTGATAGCGCAATGAATACAGCATGCCTTCTTCTCCTCTCCGGCGTTTAATAGTAAAAAATATGCTGTTTTTGAATCTGTTACTAACATACCGCACCACGGGCACAAATCTTCAATACGTTTTTCCTGTATTTCCAAAGGAAATTCTACGGTCCGTTGTTTATCTCCCATTCCGAATTGTATGATAAATCTATAGTGCCCCCCACTACTCAACTCATACCTCACCTTGTGAATGTGTCCGTCAAACAAAAATGGTCTCGAAAGAACGCACTCCATTCCCTGTTGATCAATTATTCGTATCTCAAGGGCTTCACTATAATAAACTCCGGAACTGATGTGTTCCACCTGAATGGAAAAATCGTAGATTCCCGTATTGCCTACAGGATAATAAGAGAAAGTGGTTTTGTATTCTTCCTCATTTTTAACCATCTTTGTTTTTATAGGAAGTATAAAATTATTTTTGTTTGTGACATGTGAAAAAACAGCATGAGAACAAAGTAAATTCAGGGAAAACAAAAGAAAAAGGATAAAGCATCCTTTTTTCCTGGTTCTTAGCATACCGAAAGGAACAAGCTTAAAGCACCTTATTGGATCGTGGAAGGTATTCATGATTTTTGAATTTATCATCAGTGCAAAACATTGAAATTTCAGGAATTGTATCAGCATCTCGTATGTCTTACTAAATTTCCCTGTAACCCTGAGAAAAAATAAGAAGCAAAGAGAGACCCCGGCCATTGTTATCTTTGCTCCTTTTACATATCACCAGATCTAAAGTAGGGGCGAAGCATTTGCTAGTTTGGGTATGAACGCATTTATACTGCAAATGCTTCGCCCCTACACAACGCGGCAAACATCGTTATTATTGGAATTTTTCAAAAAACTAAATTGTTACCTTTAGATCAATGACAGTAATTTTGCCCACCGATAATGCTGACTGCCCATGGTGAGTAACCTACATTTGGTATCTCTTTATAGCGGTCTGTGTCCGCATCAAATACATAAACACAGTTACGTCCGGATGCTGAAAGATATACCTTTTTCCCATCCGCAGTCGTAGATGCAGTTTCGGGTTTGGAGTCCTCTGGCAGTTTAATCCTCTTGATTTCTTTAAATTTTTCAAGATTGATCACACGCAAAGCGCTGTCTCCCCGGCTTATGACATATGCCTTCTTTCCGCCATTTACAAAATTAACACCCGTCATGTCTTCATCGCCCGGGAACGTAGCAATTACCTTATTGCTTTTTACATCAATTACAGAAATCGTTTGGTCTCCATTATTCGGCACAACCATCTTTGTGCCGTCAGGAGAGGCGTAAGCGCGCCAGGGTTCATCTCCAACAGGGATGGTAGTAATTACTTCATCAATTGTGGTATCAATAACCGCGACCTGATTCGAATCACCATCTGCAACATATGCATATTTACCATCGGGTGTTAACGTTGGATTTGCAGCTCCAACAACTTCAGAGAGTTTGTTGTTCATATCGATTCGATTGACCATTGCCAATACATCAGCGCCTCCAACCTCAATTCTTTTGACAAGTTTCAGGGTTTTTGTGTCAATAATACCAACTTCATGTGCGCCCATATTGGTAACGTAGACTTTCGAGCCATCTGTTGAATAGACAAAGCCATGCGGTTCAAAAAAACCGGGGATATTTTTTATTTCTCTCTTGTTTCGTATATCAAGAACTGAGACCGACCCTCCTGCCATATTCCCAATGTATGCATATTCATTTTTGGCAGAGATGCAAAAGTGTTCTGGCATTGCGCCCAATCTGACCTTCGTGATTTCTTTTGTGTGCAAATCGATAATTGAGGCATAATTACCTTGTGTGCATGTAGCAACCAAATACCGCCCATCCTCAGTAGCTTCCGTCATGTGTGGATTTCCAAAATCGCCACATGCAATACGTTCAATTACGGTATCCGTTTTCATGTCAATAACCGTCACGTCACTGGAATCACGATTCGTAACGAACACAACTGCTTTTGGATCAAAGCCTTCCTTCTTCTGCTCAGCATAACACATGGACGTAAAGATATAAAAAGCAGTAACCATACTCGCAATCACGGGACCAATTTTTCTAAAACGTAATCTTTGTAACATGGTTTTTCTCCTCCTCAATAAAAAAGACCAATACGTAATTTTGTTATTTTCTGACGATATTTCGATTTCACCCCCTTCCATAAATATATTTATATCAAATTAACTTCCTGTATCGCATTTCCAGCCCTATAAGATATGATATTCCAACAAGTTAAAATTCTATTTGTGTCCTTATACCTGCCAATACAGATGTACCCTCTGAATCCACACCAGCAGGATCAATAAGCGTTTGAATATTTGGGGTAATAGAAGTGTGCTTATTAAACTGAAATTTATAATAGAGCTCGGCTACGCTTTCTTCACCGCCATCTACAATATCCAGCCTGCCAAATGCGAGTGCAATTTCATCATTTACCCTTGAAAAGAATGGTGATCTATACCTTAACCCCAGGCTCCATGCGCTGGCAATAGCTGCATTTTCTTCCTCTTCTTCATTTGCTCCATAACGGGCAAATGCGGTAAGCCGTGTTGTAAGGTTTTGATCCATACTTACTCCAAAGCCTTTATTGTCATCCTTTTCACCATTAATTCTGCCCCAAATGCGCCAGTTTCCTTCGCGACCAAAAAAACCGTACGATCGGTAACCAATCTGTGCAATAGCATAAATGTCATCCGTTATATTCGTACCCGAGTTGTCGGCGCTTTGTAACCCAAATCCAAAGTTAGGACCCTTCATAGTATCAAAAAAAACCACAAGCCCTGGTCCATTATCCGGAACTTCCAGTGTCGGATTATTCACAAAGGCGCCGGTAATAAACTGGGTTGTTTCATCATTGGCTATGGCATTATGATCGAAGTAATTTGTCAGATCTATCTTGCCGCCAACAAGTCTTAACTTTTGATCGAACAGATATGATTGTAGCCATACCTCCCGTACAGACACCCTGTCAACCCCGTCATCATCTTGCAATGAGCCGGAATCATCATTAAGACCTGAGAAACTTCCCAGGAGTTCATCCGGGCCATTGCCGCCAATTGCTTCAAGATCAATAAAAAACGTTGTATAAAGGAGAGGTTTTGTAATGAACAATAAATCAAAAGAACCTGAAGCAAAGCCTTTTTCCTCCTTTTCACTGCTGAGTATTTGTTGGAGTATGCCTGTTCCACTTGCTCCGATTAAGACTCGTTTTTCAAAAGCCTCATCAATTGCTGCCTCAATTCTTTCCGAGACACTCTCCCGTCGGGCAAATTTAAACAATTTAAATTGATCTCTTGCCTTTTGTTTTAACCCACACGTGGGACATTTTTTATCTTCAGCTCCTGTAGAAAAAACATGCCCGTTCTTGCAGACATACTCCTGAACCCTTCTTACCTCCTCGGTCATATCCATTATAGTATTTCTGTTTTGTAAGTCTTTTATTGATTCCTCCAACGACTGGATTTTTTTGTCCACTCGGCCTTCTGCTGCACCAACTTCTCTCTCATCTAAAGAAGATATATCTTCCGTCTCTTCTGGATTTATTGCCAATGTCTTCACACCGCTGCTCATCTGGTCTTGCACGTTTTCTGCTGCAACACGAACCTCTTGTTTCTGTGCAGATTGTTCTTGGTTGTGACCGAGTTTAGTTTCCAGCGCCTTCATCATCTCCTCAAATCTGCTTTCAAAGATCTGCACGGTTTCTTCCATCTTGTCTTCCAGGGTTTTCATGGATTCTTCCAATCTGTTAATCCTTTGGTCAAGATGGCTATCGGGTTCCCTACTATTCTGTTGATCTTTGGTAGATATATTTTGAAAATCTGAAGAAACCTCTGCGAAAGTCATATTACTTGTGAACAGAAATCCCCATAGGCACAACAACGAAAAACCAATTTTCATAAAAATCTCCTTTTCCCCTCGGAAAAATAATTTTAAAATTGTGCAAGACAGGTCTCCTGGCTTTCGGGTCGTTCTACTTTCCGCACCTTCCCATCCCATGTCAAATCCAGGATAGTGGTATTTCGCAGATTTCGTCGCCAATTACAGTTGCGGGGCAGCTTCCGTTACCCGTTGGTAATTCGGGGTGGAATTCCCTTTTCATCTCACACACAATCAGCACTCAAGGTTTACATAAAGTATCTGTTACATGATCCCCTCCTTTATTGGGAGCGAAATTATAGTATACGATTTGAGACATTCATCTGTTTTTCTTCAAACTATCATGGAGAATTGGTTTTTCGAATTCCCTGAAAATAAAAAAACCCCATATCTTCAATTTGAAAGATATGGGGTTTATAGGCACGCCTTGACATGTGCTATGAAAATAAAAACACCTATTTCCAAGCACAAAATAACCTTTCCAGAGTTTTTCTCTGGTATCCAGTCATTTTTCCCTTCACCTTCTTTACCATCGAAGATTTCGTGAAGCAATTACAGGCAGGTCTTCTGGCTTCCGTATCGTTCTACTTATCACCCTTCCCACCCTATTAAAATAGAGCAGTGGTCTGTGATGTTCGTCCACGGTTACAGCGGCGGGTCCGCCCCTTATTTACAAAGTAGCATAGAAATATGGGTTCCCTTTTACTTCCAGCACAGCTTTTGTGAGAAAGTACCTGCAATTGATTTATACATAGAAAGAGCAATGTTATATTAACTAAAATCAACGGACAGATCATACTTCTGACCTTAAAGTTTGTCAATCAAAATTTCTTTGCAAAGGAGTTACACGGACGACGCTGACATAAAAAGTACCTGGAGCACCTGACTGGAATTGCCTCAGAGGAAGAATCACAATGGATGTCATTATTGAAATACCTAAAAAACGGTACCGAAGTGATGAAGACAAGAAGCATGAACAACCAATCATTAACACCCCTGCTCTCATTTAATCGCCATCAGATAACCGCTGGTATATCACCCCCCGATCTCATTAAACGTGTGAGAAATACTCATTTACAAATCGCCGTTAAAATATTCCTAGAATTCGACAAATAATATTGCTACACTATTTCGACACAGCAAATTTTTTCAGAAAATATTCAACACCTATGTTCCTTGTGTCACAGGAGGATTAAGAAGACCACGTGCCTGAAGAAAAGACTCCAAAGCGAAAAGGGATCGTGCATATTAATCATGAATACTGTAAGCGCTGCGGTATCTGTGTGAATTTCTGCCCGGTTAAGAATCTGGAAATTCGGCAACAGAAGTTAATGGAATTGAAAAGATGTATCGCCTGCAAGATGTGTCAGCGATATTGCCCGGATATAGCCATTGAAATTGAGGAGATAGATGCCAAAACAGTTATTCCAGGGAAATGAGGCCATCGTAATGGCGGCAGAAGTTGCCGGATTAAAATTCTTTGCAGGATATCCCATTACGCCGGCTTCTGAGATTATTCATGCGCTGGTCAATAAGGAACACATAAAGGCACTGCAAATGGAGGACGAAATCGCCTCCATCAACGCTATCATCGGCGCATCGCTGGCCGGGCTCAAGGCTATGACAGCCACATCAGGGCCGGGGTTTTCGCTGATGCAGGAAAGTATCGGGCTTGCCCACATGATGGAAGTGCCGCTGGTTATTGTGAATGTTCAACGAGTGGGACCCAGCACCGGCATGCCCACCCTTCCAGCCCAGGGAGATGTTATCCAGTGCATACACGGCAGTCATGGGGATTATTTTCCCATCGTCTTTTATCCCAATTCCGTCTCAGAGCTTTACCAATACACCGTTGCAGCATTTAATGCCGCAGAAGAATCCATGAGTCCGGTTATCCTTCTGAGCGACGGATATATCAGCCATCTTTACGAAACCATCGTTCCCCACCGGGATTTTACGATCAGACCAAGAAGCCGTCCGCCTTTGGGCACAGGGAACAGGCATTTTACCGGATTATCTCACGAGGAATCTGTGCCACAGACCTCGGATGTTGATAATTACCGGCGGCTGATCACCCGCTTTCGCGAAAAGCAACTGATGGCAGCCCGGAGGCACAACTATTATGAATACCGGGAGTGCGGCAAAGAAACGGACACGCTTCTTATATCTTACGGAGCGCTTTCCCGGGTCGCCTATTATTTTAAAAATGATTTTGCTTTGTACCGCCCCATACGGATGTTTCCCGTGGTTGATGAGATCAAGAGTATTGCGCCCCGATACAAACGGCTTCTTATGATGGAAATGAATATGGGACAATATGCACATGAGATTGAACGCATACTGCATCGCGACATAGAGTTTATACCGATCCTGGGCGGCCGTATTGACCTGAAAGAAATAAAGCAAAAAATCTATGGACAAGAATAGTCATTTTAAACGTTACCTGAAACTTGATTTACTGCCAACACCCTGGTGTCCCGGCTGCGGCAACGGGATTGCCCTGAAAACCATATGTCAGGCATTTGACGAACTTGACATTCCCAAGCAAGGAACCGTGGTCGTTTCCGGAATTGGCTGCTCAGGCAGGAGCGCCGGTTTTTTCGACTTAGACTCGGTTCATTCAGTTCACGGCAGGGCAATTCCTGTCGCTGAAGGCATTAAATATGCAAATGATGCGCTTAACGTTGTGGTGGTCAGCGGTGATGGCGACTTGCTCGGCATCGGAGGCAATCACCTCATGCATGCGATACGGAGAAACACGAATATTACCGTTATCTGTTACGCAAATGAAATTTACGGCATGACGGGCGGGCAGGTCTCACCTACTACCCCGCACAATATCAAGACCCTGACTACACCCCAGGGCAATCCGGATTATCCTACCGATGTCCAGTCCCTCTTTAAACACCATAATTGCTTTTTTGCCCGCACTACGGCTTATCACCTGAATCACATGAAGAAGTGTTTTCTGGAGGCGCTGAAATTCAAGGGATTTTCTTTTGTCGAGGCAAGAACCATGTGTATCGTCAATTACGGCCGCCGGCTGGGTTACAAAAACTCCAATGAGATGCTCCTGCACTACAAGGAGTTTTACAAGATTAACGATAATGCCGAAGAGTTGGCCCAAAATGAGATTGGGATTTTAAAAAGTACTGCGGTATCGTGAAGAGAATTCTGGAACGGGAATAGCCATTTAAAGGTATATCCGGAGTTCTTTTTCGCTGGTTCAATCGTCCTCGATTGAACCGAAATATTAAGAAAAACACCAATTCCCGGATGAAGGATAACTCGTGAACGGTTTGTTAGTTGCTTCATACATTCGTTGTGCATAGGTAAAAAAGCATTGACAATATGTAGTCTTAAGGCTACAATCGGACCGTGATTGAGATCCGTAAAACTGCAGTTTTCGCCAAATGGATCGATGGCATATGCGACATCCGTGCTCGGGCTCGTATTCTGGTGCGAGTCGAGCGCTTAGCGGCTGGAAATCCGGGCGATGTTAAGTCCGTGGGTGAAGGCGTTTCAGAGTTGCGGATCAATTACGGACCCGGCTATCGGGTATATTACAAGAAGCATGGGCGGGCGGTGGTAATTTTGCTGGCCGGCGGTGATAAGCATACTCAGGCCAAAGACGCAAAACCGCCTTACGTCTCGCACGCAATCTGTAGGAGCTTATCATGACTAAAACTATAACTACTCGCTACGATGTTGCCGAACACCTTCGCACCCCAGAAGGAATGGCTGCTTATCTTGAAGCTTGCCTTGAGGAAGCAAATGGGGATGCAACCTTCATTGCCAAGGCTTTGGGCGATATTGCCCGCGCCAAGGGCATGTCTCAGGTGGCACGTGATGCCGGTCTGTCTCGCGAAAGTCTTTACAAGGCACTCTCTGGGAAACGCAGCCCAGACTTTGACACAATTCTCAAAGTCATAGGAGCTTTGGGCTTGAAATTGCATGCTGAAGCAGTTCTCCCGGATGGTTCAATGCCCTAACAAGATGCTCCATCTGACCGCCATTTCGCTTCGCTTCATGGCGGCAGATGAGCTTTGTTCCTTATACGGGAAATATATACTACCTAAATCCTGCAAACAAGGCGAAGCCTTGTTGCAGGACTAGGCCAGAAATGGTAGAATCTCCAAGGGAATTGAAGGTATTTTAGAATAAAAACACCTAAAAGGAGGCTCACCTTTTCAATGAAGAATATATCACAAAGAGAGAAAAGAAAACAACCAAAAATCAAGACGGAGATGAACGGGAAGGGATTAACGGTACATGGAGGTCTGTTGCCGGTGCTGACCTTCATGGGGAAGTTGTTATTCAGCCAGAGAGTACAAGAGGCAATCTGTAAGGAGCGCGGGGCAAATGCCCAGTATCAGATGGTTGATGCCGTGCAAATGGTAGTAGTCGGGCTAATAGCGGGAGCGACCGCAATGGTGCAGGTAGTGAAGGTGTGGGCGGATGAGGTACTGATGAAGATGGCGGGATGGAAAGAGATTCCCGTCGACACCACGATAGGACGTATTATGAAGCTGGCAACCCAAGGGGATATTGTAGAGTTGACGGGGGTGATCCATCGATTCAGGGGGCAGGTGTGGAAACGGGCGGTGCGCTCAGGTCACCGGTTGAGAAGTGCGCTGAGCGACATGTGGATAGACGTTGATTCAACCGTGGATGGAGTGTACGGGAATCAGGAAGGAGCAGAGGTTGGATACAACCCTAAGAAAAAGGGCCAGAAGGCGTATCAGTATTTAATGGCATTTGTTGGAGAGACAAAAGAGGTATTGCATAGCTGGTTTCGTGGCGGGAGCGTGTACACGAGTAATGGGATTGTAGAGTTCATGAAGGAGTGTATGGTGTATACGAAGAAGCGGGTACGGGTAATCTTTCGTGGCGACAGTGGTTTTTTCTCGGGAGAGTTGCTGGATTATCTTGAGTCAATATCGGCTGGATATCTGATTAAGGTGAAGCTGAAGAATCTGGTCAAGGTGTTTGACGCTCAGAAGTGGGCGGCAGTGGAAGGGCATGCAGGGTGGGAGCAGGCTGATTTTGTGTATCGGTGTGCTGAGTGGAATCGTGCAAGACGATTTGTGGCAGTAAGGAAGTTGGTCAAAATCGAGAGGGGGTTGTTTCCTCTGCCCGTGTATGAGTATTTCTGTTACGTTACGACAGAGCGGTTAAGTCCGATAGAAGCGCATGGTTCGTATGGAGAGAGGGCTACGTGTGAGACGTGGATAGAAGAGTGTAAGAGTCAG
>PHFX01000032.1 GCA_007618135.1 Candidatus Brocadia sp. WS118
TCCCCTTCTCTGTCTTAATATCTTTCACGGCTATACTCCTTTCTTTGACTTGAATGTTCCTAACTTACTAATCCGATTCATTTCAAGAAAGAGTATAGCTCTTTTATCAAAAGCTCAACTCCTTTCTACATTATAGCAAGCTTTGTTAAGGGGGACTAAGAGTATGTGCGCCAACTTGTTTTTGCTATTTATTAATCAGGTTGGGATAGTTTTATTACTTTTTTATGAGGATTCCAATATTGAATGTCGAAGGATAAGAGAATATTTGATAAGGAGGATAAGAAAACCTCATAATTCTAAATTCCTTGTTCGATATTCGTTATTCATTACATGGTTAAATGAATCAATAATTTTAACTTAGCGATTATGCCCCTTCACCTCCCGCCAGCGGGGGACAACCGCCCCTTAGACCCCTTAGAAAATTGGGTATAGGGGGTTGTAACTCTGTTTTCTCTGCGGTAAAAAAGATATTTTCACATGAAAAGCAAAATACTTATTGTCGATGACGAAAAACTGATGAGGGTATCCCTCGAAGATAAGTTAATAAAAGAGGGATATGCAGTCACTTCCCTATCGAATGCCATGGAAGGCCTCAGGGTATTGCAATCAGAAAACTTCGATGCAGTAATAACCGATGTGCGTCTGCCCAAGATGGACGGAATAGAGTTTCTGAGAGAGATAAAAAAGACGTCTCCCGATACCGTGGTTATCATTATGACGGCCTATGGTTCCATTGAGAATGCCGTAATAGCAATGAAAGAAGGGGCATACGACTACGTAACGAAACCATTTTCCCTGGAAGAATTGATGATCAAACTCCAGAAGGCGCTCAAACACAAGGATGTGGTTGCGGAGAACCTCTTGCTGAAACAACAGATCCTCAGCCAATACGGCCATCATAATATGATAGGAAAGAGCGCCGCAATGAAATACGTATTTGAGATTATCAATGCAGTGTCACATCGGGATACTACGGTGCTTATTCAGGGAGAGAGCGGTACCGGAAAGGAACTTACGGCGGGGGCGATTCATTATACCAGCAACCGAAAGGACGGGCCTTTTATAAAACTCAGTTGTGCTGCCTTAAACAAGGAAATTCTGGAAAGCGAACTTTTTGGGCACGAAAAAGGCGCTTTTACTGGTGCGGTAAAGATGCGGCGAGGGCGTTTTGAACTCGCCGATGGAGGTACAATATTTCTTGACGACGTAGATGACATCCCCTTAGAAATGCAGGTCAAACTCCTGAGAGTCCTTCAGGAACGGGAATTTGAGCGCGTTGGCGGGGAGGATGCACTCTCCGTTAACGTTCGTGTCATCTGTGCTACCAAAAAGGACCTGAAAAAACTTGTCCAGGAGGGAGGTTTTCGTGAGGATCTCTATTACCGGCTCCATGTGGTTATTATTCACCTTCCGCCTCTACGCGAAAGGAGAGAGGACATACCACTCCTCGTAAACTACTTTATGAAAAAGTATGCCTCACAGCAGCGTTTCGCGGTTCATTCAATATCTCAGGAGGCGCTTCATGTGTTGTCAGAGTATCACTGGCCTGGAAATATCCGTGAATTGGAAAATGCGATTGAGCATGCCATAGCCTTTTGCACCACTGATATGATTATGCCGAAAGATCTCCCGGAAAATTTACGGGAGGAAGCAACCCCTTCGGGTTTATTTTCCATAGAACTTTCCACAATTGACTCGCTGGACCTGCAAGAAACCCTGAGTGAGGCGGAAAGAAAGCTCCTTGTGTGGGCATACCAGAAGACAAGCGGCAACCAGGTTCGCATGTCAGAGATCTTGCGGATACCGCGCACAACACTTCAAAACAAGCTCGTCAAATATAACATATCCAAAACCAATATTCGCGCCACTGAACAGGCATAACGCAGCATAGCTGCAATCCCATTCCAGTTTTTGCATTGACACTATTCCTGTTCGGTTATATATTATACACATAAATAGTGTGTAATCAGGAGGTATAATATGATAAGGATAAATGCTATTTTACCAGAAGATACATTGATCAAAATAGATGCCATCGCAAAAGAAAAAAAGAAAAGCAGGAGTGGTTTCTTGCGGGAAGCTGCCGAGAGGCTGATAGACGAATATCAACGGCAAAAAGCAGAGGAAATAAAAAGAGAACGGAGAAAACGAGCCATGGAAATACAGGATACGTTAAAGAAAAAAGCAGGTAAGTGGAATGGTGCTTCAGAGATCAGAAAGTGGAGAGACCTACACAAATGAAAAAACTTGTCCTTGATACGTCTGTTATTGTTAAATGGTTTAGCGAGGACGAGAACGATGCTGAATATGCCAATAAATTAAGACGTCAGATACTGGAAGGTTTGTACGACATAATAATACCTGATTTGTTGTTCTATGAGCTTGCGAATGCACTGAGGCACAATCCAAACTTTAGCACTGAGGATGTTCAGTCAGCATTGGATTCTGTTTTTGATATGGAATTTGACATAAGAAAGGTTGATAGTTCCGTAATAGCTGCCGCAATAGATATAGCCTTTAAATGTAACGTTACCGTCTACGATGCATATTTTCTTGCGTTGTCTCAATTTGAAAGGAAACCATTTGTTACAGCAGATTACAAATTCACTGGGCGCATTAAAGGCTTTAAAAGTATCGTTCATTTAACTGAAATTTAAAATTTTCTATCTTCATCCGATAATGTGGCAGCCCTTTTGGGGCTGTCCGCTCGAATGATTTGGTTGGGCATCCTTACTATAGTTTATCGGGTCTTAGTTGGTTCAGCATCTTTCCGATCGAGAGACTCCGAAGTATCGTTTCAACTCTATGACTTCAACTCCTTTGGGGGCATCCGGCCAGTCATGATGCCAGCAGACAATCACATCGCATTTGCCACTATCATGTTGGTGAGCCTTGAAACTGCTTGATCTGAACTCGAACTCGATCCTGCACTTCCTTTCTAAATCGCCCATTTTCCGGTAGGCGATGCAGTCCGGGAGCTGAGGGCGGATCTCCTTCCTCAATTCGGAATTGGAGCCGACGCGCGACGTGTGCGAAGAGGAAGACAACACCGAGTTCATTGGCTGGTGCATATTCCATCGGTGCGTTTTTTAAGGTGACAGGCTTGTCTTTCATTCCATTCGTTGTTCTGTCCAACAGTCATTTTTATCGTTGTTCTATAATTGTCGGCATCCTATCGCATGACATAGCGGATGTCAAGCAAAACTCTATAGAATGACTGTGAATACACGAGGATATTATCATCGTTATAATGAGGTATTTATTATATTAAGTTCGGATACTTGAACCCAAACTACGTAACTGAAACAGGTTTGTGTTTTCTGACAGTCTGTTGACTTTCCATTTCATTTCTGTTAATTTTACCCTGTAATTTTACCAATGAGAATGGAAAATACTGTAATGGTTTGCCGGGAACTACGGAAATATATATAATAATGATTTAAGAAAAACAGGAGATTCGTATGACAACACAGTGGAGTCTAGTTTCAACAATCGAAAGAGAAGAGAAGATATGTGATTTAGCGCAACAGGAGTTGAAAAACAGGTGTAGAATATTTGAAAATAAATACAATCTTTCTTCAGATGAATTTTATAAACTTTTTCAAGAAGGAAAGATGGGCGATGAAGAAGATTTTTTTGAGTGGAAAGCACTGATTGAAGGAATTAAAGAATGGGCATGCACCAAGGAAAACCTAAAAGGATTAATTAAGTGATAGATGAACATCTTGATGAAATAGAAAAAATAATAAAAGACGATCGTCTGGTAATCTTCTCCGATTTTCAAAGAATTTGTACAAGCCAGAATACAGCATATATCAAGGCAAAAATCAGGTTTATTGACAGTTCTTTCTTGAGCATTTTCCACCACGTTCATGATGAAAATGGTCGGTTCAGTTTTGATTATAGAGATCATTACATGGACTCCAAAAATACAATGATTTTTCGTTATGATAACGCTCCTCATCATCCAAAAGTTCAATCGTTTCCCCATCATAAACACACTACGGTAGAAATAAAAGAATCCGAAATGCCAAATATCAGGGATATTCTTTCGGAAATTCATCATCATATTATTAAAGGATTATTATCAAAATAATTCTTTTTATCCTGGTTTCTAGCTTTAGCATTTCATTTACGGTCGCCCCATTTACACTACAGACCGCTCAATTTCTATGTATCATGATGTTTCTCTGCTTTTGCAGAAGTCGTTATAGGAGTCCTTGTAATTTTCTTCATGTTCTCCGCACCTTGTGGTTGATTATTAAGAACAAAATCCCTGCCTGTGTATGGGCAAGACAGTGCCCATATTTAGGCACAGTTCTAAGCCTCGTATTTCCAACTGGTAACATAAAATTAATTCATTCCATGAAACATTCCAGACTTACCACTGCCAAATTTAAATTGTCACTGTTTCTTAAAAATCGCAAACAGGCACCTTCTAAATATATTTAAGACCTTTATTCACAAATAGTTATAAATAGCATTTTTATGCACGTATATTTTGGCATTATCATTGCTTAATATCATGGAGAGAATTAACAATCCAAAAACAATAACCTTAATGATGAAAGGGGGTGGTTTGAAAAAATAAGTCTCCAGAAATAAAGAAGGTAAAGAAGAGGAGACGCCAAATTTTTGATTCATGACTGTAGTGATAGTTGGGGAGATTTTAAATATTAAGGAGGTTTAACATGTATTATAAAACTTTAAAGATTGGTTTGATAGCCGCCCTGGGGATCCTAGGGGTAGCGACGACTGGTCAGTTGATGGCGGGGACGCCGCAGGTCGTGGCAACGATCCAGACGGGTCCGGAGTGGGAGCCGCTTCCCCGGGCAGAGCCACTGACGGTGCCGGAGGTGCATTACCGGGTAAAGCACTCACCGTATAAGAGTGAATTGGTGAGGTACGGGCAGTTCCAGTTTAATGATGCATCGTGGGGATTGCAGGGTGAGTATGCATGCGCCAGCTGTCATTACGAGAGGGGCCAGACGACGGGATTGATCTGGGACCTTGGAGACGAGGGATGGGGAAGCTGGAAGAACACGAAGTATATTCGTGGAGGAAGGTATTTGCCGCCGTTCCGTCATGAGGGATTCACGGGGCATCCTGATGAAATTGTGGGTGCAACGAGTTCTTTGGACCGGGTGTGCGGAAGGGACCCTGGGTTTGTGTTCCGGAGTGAGAACTTTTCGCCGTTGAGGTTAGAGGCGTTGATTTGCTACATCAGGGCATTGGAGTTTACGGGAAGTCCGTTCAGGAATGCGGATGGCTCGTTGACGGATGCGCAGAAGAGGGGCGAGAAGATATTTAATGATCCGAATGTAGGATGTGCGGAGTGCCATCCTGGTGATGCGAGTGATCCGAAGGCGCTGTTTAGTGATGCGCAGACCCATGATGTGGGGACGGGTCGTGTAGGGGTGAAGGGGTTCAGGTCAACGCCGGGTAAGGTATATAACCTGCAGGCATTGGAGGCCGGTGAGGATCCATACGGTGAGGAGAGCAATACGCCGATCATCGGGCTGGACCTGGTGAAGGAGTTTGACACGCCGACGTTGAGGGACATCTATGCATCGGGTACGTATTTCCATGACGGGAGCGCCAGGCTGTTGATAGACACGATCAACAACACGGTAAATGACAAGGACATGCATGGAAGGACGTCACATTTGAGTCAGCAAGAGTTGCAGGATTTGGTGGAGTTCATGAAGGCGCTGTAATATTTTTCATTGAATGACCCGCCCATATGGGCGGGTCATTCAGTCGATTTAAGGCCATTTTGCTAAAAAAGGTCAGTTTTTACCGGGGATGGACGACTCAGAAAAAACGGATAAAAACCATTGAAGAACGTGGAAACACAATGGTAAAGCGCGATCTTATGGTATTGAAAACTTCATGACAGGTTTGCACGCTATAAGAGTTAGTTTACTGGATTCTTTGTTTGCAAAATTGGGCTCCTAAGGAGTATTTTAAATGGTTTTTTTGCGTTTTTGTACGGTGATTATTGGTTTGATCATGCTCACTTTTTTTATAACCTGCTCCGGAACTCTCAACCATCCGGGTGTGCCCACCGCTAGGGCTGCCGATATGTTTGATTCTAATAAAGGGGTAGTCTCGTCCAGCCCCCGCTTTACGGATAATAGTAACGGCACAGTAACAGACACCCTTACTGGATTGACATGGTTGCAGAATGCCAATGTTGCTGGAGCGAGGACATGGACAGATGCCCTGGCTGATGTGGAGAACCTGAATAGAGACGGAACGATGAACGGGACTTTTGCCGGTGATAAGAGCGACGGCGGCAGCCACCAAAAGGACTGGCGTCTCCCAAATAGAAATGAGTTATCAAGCCTGACTGACTCAAAGAACAACAATCCTGCCCTTCCATCGGGCTATTCCGGCTTCTTTAGCGGCGTGCAGTCGGACAGCTACTGGTCAAGTGATACCCTCAAGGGAGGAATAGCCTATGCGTGGATCGTGAACATGAGCGACCACGGCATTATGGATACTGCCAATAAGAATGAAACTTGCTATGTATGGCCTGTTCGTGCTGGAAAATAGATTCTATTGACAGATGGAATTTGGTTCATTTTCGAGCATTCCTTTGTTAAACTTCGAGTAGTGCCTTTTTTCTTAAGTCGTTTCGATTTAATTTTTCATATGAAATATTTCTTTGCGGTCATAATCTGCCTTGTTTTATCAAATCGGTATTGTGTTGGTGTATTTGCTGATGTTTCGTATGCCGACCTGTTTCTGACGGGAAAGGGTTACAAACCATGCGAGGACGATTGGACAATAAAGCCGTTCCCACCTTGTACTCCTGATGGGTGCAGCGCACCTGATAATCCGAGGTATAAAGAATGGTGTATTGAAACCTTCCATAACGGTGAACAAATCTACGAGGCATATAAGAAAATAGCTTTTGATATTGATTACCGGGCCGAACTACCAAAGACAGATTACTGGCAGACACCAATAGAAACAAAACAAAGGAAAAAGGGCGATTGTGAAGATTCAGTCTTTCTGTTCTTTTCTGAGCTGTCTGAATTAGATATCGACGGAGACATCGTATGGGGTTGGGTGGTAAACAAGGACGCTTCTATTGCCTTTGCCCATGTCTGGTACCAATTGTTTGATAAGCGCGGCAGACCCTTTATTGTTGAAGGTTTTTCAAAGGAGTGGAACGGCATCATACCTGTTGAAATGCTCCCTGGCACGGAAGAACGTATCCAAACCATGGTAATACGGCATAACCAGGTGAATCATTTTGCAGATGAAGCAATTCCTGGGTTTACAGAATCTTTTGAAGGAGAAGACTTTTCGTGGGGTCTTTACCTTCGTAACAACATCGTCGTTAAGGAAATCTGCCAGAAACTTCACGACATGTTTGCGCGTTACAAGGGTTAGCTGTGACATTATCATAGCGGCGATGTTTGCGCCGCGGATTGAATAAATTGCCAGGCGTCCCTTTCGAACGCAATGTTAGACATGGTGCTCAATGGGGCACCGCCTTTGAAAAGAGGTTCAGAACCACCACCCCTGCAATGATGATCGCGATGCCGACAAGCGCTGCGGTATCCAGCGGCTGATGATAAATGACCCAACCCACAATTGAAACCAGCGCCACCCCAACACCAGACCAGATAGCATAGGCGATGCCGAGCGGAATGAAGCGCAGGGTAAGTGAGAGAAAGTAGAACGCAGTGGCATAGCCAGCAACTATCAGCAATGATGGTCCCCACCGGGTGAACCCATTGGCAGCCTTGAGGGCGGAAGTAGCAACAACTTCCGACACGATAGCGATGGCTAATAAAACCAGTACATATCTTGAATGCTTGGTTCGGCTTTTAGCGGCTCGTCTTTCTCAATGCTGAGCCCTTATGCACTGCGACATGGTCAGTCTTGTCGCTCTTGATCTCATATTGCGGCTCATCCTTGCTGGCGTGGTGTGTATACCCCTTGTAGTCGAAGTCTTTCGTATGCACCTTGATGATCTTGCCGCTGACGTACCCGGCCTCCGAATTCCAGGTGACGTGGTCGCCGACTTCGAATCTTCGTGACATGATGGTTCGCCTCCCGCTTTCGATTACCCCTGACAACTCAGGCTGTTGCGTAGCGATCCCGGGGTACGGCGCTACGACGGTTCCTTCGTCCGGTGAATAGGACAGTCTGCCATTCTTTAACCGTGCTGCGGACGTGTAAGGGTGAATCTCGCTCCTTTTCCCGCTGATGATATGCCGCACACAAACGCCGCCCGCCTTCAGGCAATCGGCGATCAGAGACCGATGACACCTCCACCATACTGCTTCTGCACACAGGATGGCCGTCCGCTGCCGACGGGCCAGATCCAGCAGTCGTGCAATTCCGGCGCGAAACTCTTCCGTTTCCATGTAGTCCGCATAGCCGCGGAACGACTCGCTGCGCCAGACGGTGTTTTGCGAATCCGGACGCGGACGCCTCCGGCCGCCGAGTTCCGGCAGCGGCACATACTCCACTCTGCTCCCTGAGAGTGCGTTGCGCAGTGCGTCTTGATTGAAGTGTGGATATTTGCGGGAAGCCGCGTAGCGTCTCACGTCTGCAACCGCTTCGATCTCGTTAGCGGTAAGCAGTTCGAGGAACTCGACAAGGGTTCGAGCAGAGTGGCCAACCGTCCAAACCGTCAACTCTTTTTCACTCATCACACGAAACCGTTGAGCACTCGCCGAATATAAAATATCCGTACTAATAGCCGTCTTATTTTAATGTAAGGAATTTCAATTATCCCCCATAATCCCCACGTTTACTGGGGAAAACAGGGTGGGAAAGTTTCCGAAGGCCAAATTCACAGCTATTTGGGCATACCATAAGATTCACGCATTGTTGCGTGATAATATACCTTATTTGCCAGATTAGGCAGCTGTGTTCCTTCTCTCCTCAACGTCTTGTCTCTCCAGTCCTGGGATCGATATCCAGCTTGACCACCCTGCCGTCTTTGTGAAGTTTGACTTCCCAGAACCCATCATCAAATTCGACATCCGTGATGACGCCCAGGTTGCGCTCTTCAAGCGATTGGATGATCGATGAGAGCGGCTTGGCGTTTGCCGGTGGCAATTCATCATCGGCATAAGCTGGCTCCCGGCGTTTCTCCTCACCGGACCTGGGGTCGATGTAAAGGCCGAGACAATCGAGGCCTTTGCAAACCTTGACCTCCCACCACCCGTCGTCGAACTCTGCGCTCGAGATGACTCCCAATTTCTGTCCCTCCACCGATTTGAGAATCGTCGAGAACGATTTGCCCCCCGGTGGCGGAAGCTCACCTGCCCCAGCTATCGTTATCGTGGCAAGGAGCACGCTGACTCCCAATAGCAATAACCTTATACCTCTACTCCTCATACTATTTCCTCCATCGCAGTGTTAACGGTCTAACGCTTGCGCCCCCCTGCGGAGGGGCGCGTAACGTCCACGGAATCGGGTGCAGTGCGCTGTTGGGCGCGGATGGGTGCATTCCCAATTTTTTATAAATATTCGCATCTGACTGTCGGCTGACATATTGTATCGCAAACATCTTGCATGCTCACGTTAGTAGAGCACCGAAGGGAGATACGCGCTTGAGGGCTCATTATACAGACCAACACTCATCAGCGTCATGACTACCACAACGCGCAGACCTTGCTCTAAGCACCAGTGGAACAGTTCTGTGTTGCGAGTCGGGAGCAAAAAGCCAGGTCCCGCGTAGGCTGACGCAGCGCCTATCAGAGCCTTCAGCTCTTCGTTGCTCTTGCCCACCGCATGCGCAAGCCACCCAACTGCCGTAGCATATCCCGTGATGCGGCCATCGCGCTCAACGACAGTAGCCGTGCCCTGCTGGATCGCATCGCGCAACTCGCCGCTGCGGTCATGGCCGTGGACACGGGTACATACCCGATTGCACGCCGCCAGATCTCCCTCTGTGGCCTGACGGACGGTGTAGCCAGGGATAGACATCCGGAGCGGCGTCCCCTGCATACCTGCCAGCGGCTCGCGGATCGTAAAGCCAAGTTTCGCATACAACGACAGTGAGCGATTGTGGTATGCCGCTTGCACCAGTCGCACACCGGGAAAGCGGCGCTGCGACGCTCGCTCCAAGAGTGCCTCCATTAAGTGTCGGCCAATCCCACTGTTCTGCGCAGAGGGTTCCACGGTAATGGGTCCGATCCCGGCGATCGTGGAGCGCTCGTCCAGGAAGTTGCTCCCCACGATGCGCCCATCCGCTTCGGCGACCACCGCGTAAAAGCCTGGATGCGATAGCCACATGTTCAGGAGATCGACTGCCGCCTCTCGCGAAGGGAAGTCTGGTGGAAAGTTGTGTTGTATAGCAATCGCCTTGAACGCCTCATAGCAGATCGCGCCGCACGCGCTGGCATCTTCTTGCCTGCCTGGCCGCAGCATTACGTCCATATGCCATTCCTCCTTACGATCTTTTCATTCCCCAGCCCTCGTTCGAGATGTCCTACATAAAAGCTCCGTGGCTGGTGCGGCTTTTTGTGCCAGTCCGCTGGAACAAAACAATACGATTATACCAAAAAACATTGATATTATTGGCATATTTATTTTCTAACCTTTACAGCATAACAATGATTATACCGTCTGTATATTCCGGACTACAACCCATCCGACCGGGCTTCGGACACCGCGACCTCCTTTGTTCAAGACATGGATGCAAGTCGTCATGCTGACGTCTTTGGCGAAGACAATTAGAGAGTATCATTTAACGTTTTACAATGTCAAGCTTCTTTTACTTTGAGGGATGATAGGAATTGTTTTTGTACGTTCACAAGCTATACATTTCACCATATTTATTTTTAAGATATGCAACGAAGGAACGTGTTTGCAAAGATTCTCCGGTAATTTTCTTTGCTAATTCGTCCAGGGTAAACTTGCGGCCGTGAGTGTGCAGATGTGCGCGCAGCCAGTCAAGCAGGATATGAAACTCACCTTTCTCAAAATGTCTGTCGAGACCAAAAATATCTTTTCTGATTTGATCGAATAATTGCGCCGCGAAAAAATTGCCGAGGGAATACGTGGGAAAGTAGCCAAAGCTGCCGTGTGACCAGTGGACGTCCTGAAGCACACCATGCGCATCATCCGGTGGCGTTATGCCAAGGTATTCCTGCATCTTGCAATTCCATATTTCGGGCAGGTCGTCCACCGTTATGCGTCCTTCGAGCAATGCATTCTCCAATTCGAAACGGAGCATGATGTGCAGGTTGTAGGTGACCTCGTCCGCCTCCACGCGAATAAGCGAGGGTTTTACGCGGTTTACTGCACGGTACATTTTTTCGGCATCTGCATTTTTGAACTGCTCGGGAAAAACGGCTTTCATGCGCGGCATGAAGAATTTCCAAAAAGGGCGGCTGCGGCCAACGAGATTTTCCCACATCCGTGATTGTGACTCGTGGGCTCCAAGCGAAGCGCCGTCTGCAAGGGGGGTACGTTCGAGTTCATAACGTAAACCCTGGTTATAAACCGCGTGGCCAGTTTCATGGATGGTTGCAAAGAAACCAGCCGGGAAATAATTGTTCATGAAGCGTGTGGTGATCCGCACATCATGTATGGAAAAAGAGGTCGTGAAAGGATGCGGTGAACGGTCCTGACGGCCGCGCTCGAAATCGTAACCGATCAATCGGGCCACGTCCATGCCAAGATCCCACTGTATCTGCTCATCAAACGTCTGGTATAAAAAGCCATTGTCCACCACATTCAATCGTGAAGAAATAGCATGAACGAGCGGCACGATCTCCTGTTTAACGTTTGTAAAGATGGCTTCAATCTGAGTTGTTTTCATGCCGGGTTCATAATCATCGAGGAGTGGATCATAGATACGATCAGTGTATCCAAGGCATTCTGCATAGCGCCTTTTCAAATCAAGATTCCGCTGAAGATAGGGTGCAAAGTCAGAAAACCTGGATTCAGCCTTGGCCTTTCGCCAGGCTTCAAAGGCCCGTGCGGTAGCATGGGCGATTTCAGAAACAAGTGAAGGTGGTACCTTACTTGCCTTGTCGTAATCACGTTTTGTCACCCGGATGAGACTTGCATCGTCTGAATCGTAAGGTAAACTCCTGGCATATGCGTGCAGTTCATCCAGGAGACATCCAATGGTATCGTCAGTAAACTTTTCGTGTGCAAGGTGACTTAAGGTTGCGAGTTGCTGGGCACGCGCTGCTGCGCCACCCGGCGGCATATAGGTCTGTTGATCCCATCCGAGTACCGCCGCGGCATTATTGATGTCGCTTATTTCAGCCAGTCGTTTCTTTAAATCATCGAGTTTCTCTTGCATGAGTCCTCCGGATATGGTACAAGTTCAGGGCAATGATAAGTGCCGATTCAAAGTATGAGAGAAAGATACAAATTGCCGATACTATTCAACCATACAAGAATAGATTGTGCAAGGGTATTGCATGTATACTTATTTACTACGTTTGGGGCTGTCCAAAAACTTCTTTTCCCCATTTCCATGAGGACATGTTTTTGTAGGTTTTTTCACAACCCTCCAAAACCCCTGAGGTAGGTCAACCGTCCCGGTTGACATTATAAATGACAAGCGGGGACGCTTGTCCTACCGATAAGGAGGGATTTGGTTGCGGCTGTGCTGCGCCTTGTGTCTTTTCTTCTTATACGGTTTTTATATTATAATTTTTGTAACCATTTTTTAAAATATTACGGATCGTTATGCACAGACCAACGTGGGTTGAAATTGACCTGAATGCCCTGCGGCATAATTTGCTTGCCATACAAAGGAAGATTGGTCCACAGGTAAAAATTATGGGTATTGTCAAGGCTGATGGCTATGGTCATGGCGACTACGAGGTGAGCAGGGTTTTGTTAAAACACGGGGTTGCGATGCTGGGGATAGCCATTCTTGAAGAGGGCATGCAATTAAGAGACAAAGGCATACAAGCGCCGTTATTACTTTTAGGGGGTATCTTTGAGGAACAAATCGATACTGTTATCCAATACAACTTGATACCATCCGTCTATGATCTGAAGCTCGCCGGAGTTTTATCAAAAAAGGCGCAGTATTTTCATGAGATCGTAAACGTACATGTGTATGTGGATACCGGCATGGGTAGCATTGGCGTAAGGTATAATAAGGCCGTAGAGTTTGTAAAGTCATTACATGACATGGAAAATCTTTCTGTTGGCGGAATCTATACTCATTGCTCTTGTTCAGACGAGAAGGAATCGGCATATACCGGTTTACAAATTAGCAGGTTCAGAGAGGTACTGACAGGCCTGAATGCGGCCAAGATATTCATTCCGTTAAGGCATATGGCAAATAGTGGGGCAATTATCGGGTATCCTGATGCCTATTTTACCATGGTCAGGCCTGGTCTTTCGCTCTATGGGCTCTATCCTTCAGATGAGGTGTCAAGGGATATTGGTATCAGGCCGGTCATGTGTCTGAAGACGCGCATTATTCATATCAAGGATATGGAACCGGGTGATGTTGCTGGATATGGCAGGGCACATACGGTCACGAAACCTACCCGTGTCGCAACCCTCCCCTTCGGATATGATGACGGGTATAATCGCCTGCTTTCGGGTCGGGGACAGGTTATTATACGAGGCACAAAGGCACCTGTTATCGGACGGGTTTGTATGGACCAGTGTTTTGTGGATATAAGCCACGTGCAAGGGGCATCCGTTGGAGACGAGGTTGTCGTATATGGCAGTCAGGAACGGGAATCCATTTCCATAGAATCAGTTGCAAAACAACTCAATACCATCCCCTATGAGGTTACCTGCAATGTGAGCAAACGCGTACCCAGGGTCTATGTCAACGGAGGGAAGGACGAAGTGTGCTCTCCGGACTGAAAAAAGAAAATACGGAAACACATGGATTCAGGCAAAAATAATTTTCATTGGAAAGCTATTATACGTTACCTATAATAGCAGTTATGCTTGGATGCACGGTTTCTACGGTAGGCGGATTGACGAAGGGATTTCTCTGGGCCAGGAAATGGGGCTGTGAATGTATTCAAATCTATGTAACCCTGTCCCGCCGGTGGGATGTTTCTGCATTGTTGCCTGAAGAGGTGCTCAAATTCAAGGCTGCCTGGCAAGACAGTCCGGTCAAAAAGGTCGTTGCCCATGTCCCCTATCTGGTAAATCTCGCGTCTTCCGATGGAAATCTCCGGCGAAAATCTCAGGTACGACTGAGGACGGAGTTATCGAGGGCGAGACAATTCGGTGTAAATTTTCTGATCCTTCATCCGGGCAGTTGCGGAAATTCGGATAAAGTAGATGGCATGAAGAGAACCATTGAAGCGATACGTGCCCTGTCAAACACGCGTGGCAACCAAAAAACCCAAATACTCCTGGAAACGATGGCTGGCCAGGGGACGTCGATAGGTTCTGCCTTTGAAGAAATTGCCTGCCTCCTTGAAGAAATTAACAATCCGGAATTTGTTGGTGTGTGTTTCGATACAGCGCATGTATTCGCGGCTGGATACGACATCAGAGGCTATGAGGGCTATAAAAACGTCATCAATGAATTTGACAGTATCATTGGGATCAGGAACATAAAAGTGATCCATGTTAACGATTCCAGAACGGGTTTTGATTCCCGTAGCGACCGCCATGCAGGTATTGGTGAGGGACAATTGGGATTGGAAACGTTCCATGCCCTGATGAGAGATCCACGGTTCGTGGGCATTCCAAAAATTTTAGAAATTCCGGAACGGGATACAAGGAGTGAATATAATTTAAGGCTGCTGAGAAAACTCCAGGCACTTCCCGGTCGTCTTCCGAAATCTAAGGGTTTAAGAAAGAATCTCATGAGCGAAGAAAACGGCACCAGATAAGCCCCTTGGTTTCTCAGAAGGATTTCTATGCTTCTACCTTCCCACAAATTGTATAAATAAAAGGAAGTGTCCTATGCAATTTAAATCAGAAGCTTTACTACCATGGCAATGACACACATCGTAAGCACGACCCTGATAAAACGTTCGCCTTTCGTTACGGCATAATGGCTGCCCATCCAACCCCCAAGACCGTTACCTGCAGCCAAAACCAGGCCTATGATCCAGTATATCTTGTTATGAAATACGAATATGAGTAATGAGAATAATGCATTGATGCCTGCGATGAACACCTTGTGACTATTCGTTTTTACGAGATTTAGGCCACCGATTATGTTCAGCGCCAGAATAATCAGGAAACCAACGCCTGCCTGAACAAAGCCGCCGTAAATCCCGGCAAAGAACAAGAAAAACATGATTGCTATACGCCGGCTTAAGCTGAGATGCGATATATCTTCCTTTTGGTGAAACGTGCCATGCTTTTTTTGAATAGGCCCCCACAGGATGAATCCGAGAATCAATATCATAATTACGGCTAGCACTCGTTTGAACACAAGATCGGATGCCGCCAGAGCAAGTTGTGCCCCGATTATACCCCCGATAAGTGCAGGACATGACAATATCAGGCTTAACTTAAAGTCTGAAATGCCCTTTCTCCGGAAACCGGCAACGGCAAACATGCTCTGAACCGCCACTGCCAGACGATTGGTGCCGTTGGCCACGCCCGGAGGCAAGCCAAGAAAGATAAGCATCGGCAAGGTAAGAATTGAGCCGCCACCCGCAAGGACGTTTACAAACCCTGCTATTGCGCCAACGGCAAAGACGACAAAGAACTGCCAAATTTCCATACCATCTCAGGTAGAAAAAGATAACAAATTAGCTTTTGAAAAATCCATGCATTTGAATTTAATCCGGACAAAATAGCATGCGTGAATGGTTTACCGTCGTTTAGTCCGGCTGCATTGCGGAACATCTGCGCGGCGTTTCCCCATTCAAAAGCCGCCGTTGGAATGTTGAAAGGTAAGCAATTGCATTTTATTCGAAGGAATATTAGAATAAAAAGCACGCGAGATTGCAATCTTTTTCCTTCTTTAGAGGCGCTGATGAAATCAAAAGACTATGGGTTTACCTCTGAGTTCGACTGGGGACTCTATCCCCAGGCCGAGACCCTCTTAGTTCAGCACATCAACACATTCCTGAAGAATAACGGTTTTGCCCATGAACTTTCTTCCAGGATAGAACAAGATACCTCAACACGATTTCTCGATTGGATTGACCATATGGTGCTGTCAGAGGATGTCATCAGTGTGAAGACGATGAAAGACGCCGGGTTTGAGGAGTCTGGCCATATCGAAGCCCCAAACGGTATGCGGGTATTTATACATCCCGGAGCCATTTTCTTTCCTGTCTTGTCCGGTAAAAAAAGATTTACCGAAGTAGTACTAAAACCAGAACGGTTGAACCACTTTATTCAGGTAATTGGCAAACCTACTTCTACTATAGAAGGTGATATCTGCGGACCTTACAGGAAAACAGTTATTTCTGCTCATGGTGATCATGTCCTCTCGGCTGTTGAGAGAAGAGGGTTTCGTGGCTTTCTCGTATCTAGGAAGGTGAATGATACGCAAGAATACCGGCAGGCGCTGGAGACATTTTTCTGCAGGCAACGGTATTTTGAAACTCTTGAAGAAGCGATGGAGTTCACACTGAAACTTATGGAAGATATGTGCAGAAGGCTGTCATCCGCAAGGGTGACAGATGCCTTTTTCAGGGCGGAACGAGTCTACTGGGAAAGAAGGAACTGGGCTAGCCAGATACAAAAGGCCCGCCAGGACAGGTTGGGACTGGGCTGGGGAAACCACGACCATCACACGTATCGTTCATCGCGGGGGAATTTTACCCGGCTCATAAAAATCTTTGAAACACTCGGATTTGTCTGCCGTGAGCAGTTTTTTGCGGGAGAAGAGGCAGGGTGGGGTGCACAGGTCTTAGAACATCCTGAATGCAACATGGTACTCTTTGCTGATATTGACCTTTTGAAAGAAGAAAGGGGCGTAAATTTTACCAGACAGGGGCTGAAACAAACCACACACAGGGGAACTGTCGGGTTGTGGGTAGAACTACACGGAGAAAGCATCCTGCAGGCCGGCCTTCACCACCTTGCAGCACGGTTTGACTTTGAAAAATTGCGCAACGACCTGAAGCAGCGAAATATTCTTACGATGGCCCCATTTTCCGATTTCGCTTTTTTAAAGCAGGCATTCACTGAAGGGGAAACGTGGCGTGTGGATAAAAAACGGCTGGACAGACTTCAGGAAAAGCTATTCATAACTGAGGCGCAGCATGAGACGTTTCTCAAAGGTGGAGCAATAGGGAGTCACGTGGAAAATATCCAGAGGACACAGGGATTTAAAGGGTTTAACCAGCATTCCGTATCGGCCATTATTACCGCCACAGACCCCAGAAGATACAAGATTCAAGACGCATGACTACTTCAAAAATACCATTGCAACAAACGAGGGGTGTTTTTGTATCAACGCCATAGTATGTGTTTCTAATAAGATTAAAAAAGAGGGGCATCACATCTTCCGACATGACACCCCTCTTCTTGAAACTTCTCTAACAACGGTCCTTATTCCTGAGTAATACCTTCAGGAAGACTTTTTACTTTTTTCTTACCTTTACGGTCACCGTGTCCTTCAGGTTTTGATGCTTGAATTGCACCTTCGCATTTCCCGTCTTCTTGGTAGCGGTAATGGTAAATGTTGCCTGACCATTTTCGTCAGTTAAGGCGTTTGGCGGTGAAACAACCACGCGTTTTTTGCCGGTTTTTACCTCGACCGTCACTAACCGGTTTGCAGACGGCGCACCGTCACCGCAGGTTACCGTTACCGTTTCCGGCGCACTTGCTTCCCTT